>CANLYR010000160.1 GCA_947495425.1 uncultured Aquimarina sp. | reverse complement strand
CATCATAGTAATTCACAGTCAGTACTTCTGCATTTTGCACATTAGGATATCCTCCATTGGTATAATACATGGTTACCTCGCCAATCATCACAGCACTACCGCGTGCTACCCATAGATTGTTAGTGAAGTTCTGTAGTTCTGTTTGTATCACGTCACGATCACGATCCTCTGCAATGATTCCGGTATAGGCAACTCTGCCAAA
>CANLYR010000159.1 GCA_947495425.1 uncultured Aquimarina sp. | reverse complement strand
CCATCAATAGAAGTTGGAGATCGTCCAGAACGTATTCCTTTATCTTTTGCTCAGGAGCGCTTATGGTTTATCGATCAATTAGAACAAGAGAGTTCGAACTATCATATGCCGGGAGTTTTTGGTATTGAAGGTGATTTGGATCGTGCAGTTTTATCACGTGCTATCAATGGTATTGTAAATCGTCATGAAGTATTGCGTACGGT
>CANLYR010000158.1 GCA_947495425.1 uncultured Aquimarina sp. | reverse complement strand
TCTAATACAGAAAAAGTCATCTCAAACTTAGCACTAACCATATCAAAGGATACCTCTTCTAAGCTAAATCCATCACTATCTTGATCTGTATCACTATCTGAAACTTCATTATTCTGCATTGCGAACATCACTTGAAACAATGGGCTACGACTCATATCACGATCCGTGACCACCTCACTTACTATCTTCTCAAAAGGAACCTGTTG
>CANLYR010000157.1 GCA_947495425.1 uncultured Aquimarina sp. | reverse complement strand
AACCACCTTGGACTAGTTTTTTAGTGAATTTTAGATACTTTTTAGGACACGACAATGATATTCTCCAGATAACCTACTAAACACAGCTTAAAAATTACCACGGGATCAATGCTCTTCTGACCGCTGCAACCATAGTAAGGCACCTTCATAAAACACGAAAACTCTTGTAAATATGAGGGTTTTGTTGTATATTTAAGTATAATAAAAC
>CANLYR010000156.1 GCA_947495425.1 uncultured Aquimarina sp. | reverse complement strand
TGAAATATGATAAAGTAGGAAATATTACGCATCTACGTCGTCTAGGTCCTTTTGATCATGACGTCGTAATAGGTCTTAGTGGAATAGGAGGCATTAACCCTGGAGGAGTAAATGCCCCTAATAATGACAGTATTGGTGGTGATTTACTTCCCGACCAATTTGAACCTCAATTCATGGATGATTTAGTATATCAATATGACAAAGGAAATCAATTAGCCTC
>CANLYR010000155.1 GCA_947495425.1 uncultured Aquimarina sp. | reverse complement strand
ACCTATGATCATAGAAACCGACTGATCAAGAAGCAAATCCCGGGCAAGGGAGAGGAATATATCATCTATAACAAACTAGATCAACCCGTACTCACCCAAGATGCCAATATGCGCAAAGAAAACTCAGGAAAATCCTTGGATGAGTGGTTATTTACAAAATATGATGCCTTTGGCAGAGTTGCCTATACCGGAATCATTGCAGAGGATCGTGATCGTGACGTGATACAAACAGAACTACAGAACTT
>CANLYR010000154.1 GCA_947495425.1 uncultured Aquimarina sp. | reverse complement strand
TTCCCTTTGAGAAGATTGTAAGTGAGGTGGTCACGGATCGTGATATGAGTCGTAGTCCATTGTTTCAAGTGATGTTTGCGATGCAGAACAACATGACTTCAAATGATGATATGAATGATGATAGTGATGGATTTAGCTTAGAAGAGGTATCCTTTGATATGAATAGCACCAAATTCGATTTAAGTTTTGATATTTTAGAGCACAAGGAAGGTCTAGGAGTAACGATTACGTATTGTACAGCTTTGTTTA
>CANLYR010000153.1 GCA_947495425.1 uncultured Aquimarina sp. | reverse complement strand
CAGTATATAAATATGTTTGAATTCAATAGAAACATTAACAATCTAAAAATTAATATTACCTAAATGCACAACGGGTTTAATATACTAAAATTATAGGTCTCATTTTGTATTTTGATTTTTTTATTCAGAATTTATCAATTCGAAAGCTTAGACATAATTCTTGGGCAATGAAGTGGTTAAACCCGTTTTATGAATTAGAAAATCTATTACAGCTTGTAATCGCCGCAAAACCTATCGCTACACTACATTTT
>CANLYR010000152.1 GCA_947495425.1 uncultured Aquimarina sp. | reverse complement strand
CGTATATCGAGTAAAATCTGCGGCCAGTGTCCATTAGCTAGTAGCTGTTTGGGCAAAACGGCTAAAGAGAAGAAGTTTAGCGTAACCTACTATCGGGAGGAATATGAGCGTAATGCAGAGCGTCTTGCCACCGAGAAAGGCAGGCGTATGAAAGCAAAGCGACAGGCAACGGTAGAGCCTGTATTTGGGACACTCACCCAGTTTATGGGGCTACGTAAGATCAATACCATCGGTATAAAGCAAGCCAACAAAG
>CANLYR010000151.1 GCA_947495425.1 uncultured Aquimarina sp. | reverse complement strand
ATTTCGAAGAGAAGCTCTTCGATAGACTTGTAATTGCTGGAATTACAGGATTATGATTAAAAACGGATATTCAAAAAAAAATATACTCATAAAAAGGATTAAATTTCTAGTATTTATATTTTGCATTGTTTTTATATTTCTAAATTATGACTGATACTTATTAAGACTATCCTTATGTAGAGAAAAACACCCACTTTACAAAAAAAGCAAAAGGGTATTATTTGGCTAACCTAATGTAAGTAGTACATAAAAGGTTAGCCACCCCCAAAGCTTTTAT
>CANLYR010000150.1 GCA_947495425.1 uncultured Aquimarina sp. | reverse complement strand
TTCTAGAGAAATGACCATTGGGTGACTTTAAGTCACGAGCCTGAAACTATGGACTTCAAGTCCATAGTGGTTCATTTCGTTTAAAAAAATTATGAAATTGAAGACAAACCAGCAAGCTTAATACTAACTTAAATATACTGGAAACTGCCGACTTCTAGCGTGAAGAAATAAAAAACCGTTCATTGTCTACTGAAAATGAACGATTTTTGTTTGTCGGGGTGGCAGGATTCGAACCTGCGACCTCCGCGTCCCAAACGCGGCGCGATAACCGGGCTACGCTACACCC
>CANLYR010000149.1 GCA_947495425.1 uncultured Aquimarina sp. | reverse complement strand
AGTATACAGATAAACTAGGTAGAGTGGTTCTAAAACGTGCCTTTATAAGCGCTTCCCCCTCATCAGGAGGAAGTCCCTCCAGTGGCGGGGATGAACAGGGGGCTGATACCTACTACGTATACGACGACTTCGGGAACCTGACCTATGTACTCCCACCTAATGTAGATATAACAGATGGCGTATCCGATACCGAGCTTGCCGAACTCTGTTATCAATACACCTATGATCATAGAAACCGACTGATCAAGAAGCAAATCCCGGGCAAGGGAGAGGAATATATCATCTATAACAAACT
>CANLYR010000148.1 GCA_947495425.1 uncultured Aquimarina sp. | reverse complement strand
AACCTGACTACCATTGTTCAAAATCTAGAAACGTTGACTACCATTGTAGCCAATGCTGATGGTACCTTTACCTATACCGATGAAGATGGATCAACTACTAATATCGATGTAACTGGATTAGAAACGCTAACCACCATAGCGCTCAATGCCGATAATGCCAGTATCGATTATGTCGATGAAGACGGATCAACGACGAATCTAAACCTGACCAACATTGTTCAGAATCTTGAAACGTTAACGACAATTATAAATAATACAAACGGAACCATTACCTATACTGATGAAGATGGATCGACAACTAACTT
>CANLYR010000147.1 GCA_947495425.1 uncultured Aquimarina sp. | reverse complement strand
AAAGGATATCAGGTTTATTGTTGTTATGAGTCTGGTTGTTGTGGATTCACTCATCATCGATTGTTTGAATCTTTTGGATGGCATTCTATGGTTGTCAATCCAGCGGATGTTCATCGTCCATCCAAGGTTCAATTTCAGAAGAGTGATAAGATTGATGCTCGGTTGTTATGTAGAGAATTGAAAGATTGTCGTTTAAGTGGGATTCACGTTCCTGATGTTGAGCGGGAACAACTCCGTTGTTTATTTCGTCGCCGTAATGAATTATCAAAAGAATTGCGTAAGATCAAAACACAGGTAAAGATGCAATTACTG
>CANLYR010000146.1 GCA_947495425.1 uncultured Aquimarina sp. | reverse complement strand
CCAAGTTTTGATGCCTTGTTAGATCAGGTTAAGAATACTACGTTGGGTGCTTATGAACATCAACAGGTTCCTTTTGACAAAGTAGTAAGCGAGGTTATTAAGGATCGCGATATGAGCCGTAGTCCATTGTTTCAAGTGATGTTTGCAATGGATAGTAATGAAAATGCAAGTGATAAATTAAATTTCGATTCCAATGATTTTTTACTAGAAGAAATCTCTTTTGACAATCATACTTCACGATTCGATTTAAGTTTTGATATTTTAGAGCACAAGGAAGGTCTAGGAGTAACGATTACGTATTGTACAGCTTTGTTTA
>CANLYR010000145.1 GCA_947495425.1 uncultured Aquimarina sp. | reverse complement strand
CTACTCGATCCAATTGTAGTAAATCTTGCCAAAAAGAGGCTAACCCATTCTCTATATCACTAACAGGGGCTACATAAGCTGCAACACTCAAACTACTAACATCTACACTAGGTAAAGATTTGCGATCAACCTTACCATTCCTATTTAAAGGTAAAACTTCCAACTCAACCCATAACTGAGGAATCATATAATCCGGTAAACGAGTCGATAAATAAGTAATGATAGCATCCCGATCTAAATCTGATTCACTTACAACATAGCCTACCAATCGCTTAGTACCCTGACCATCCGAAACTACCTGAACAACGCCTTGACTTATA
>CANLYR010000144.1 GCA_947495425.1 uncultured Aquimarina sp. | reverse complement strand
GTAGCAATACCTGATCGCTCTAATAATGTAACCCGTAACATATGATCGCTACTCAAATCAAATGGCTTCGATATCTCGGTGTCAATAACCCCCTGTAATTCCTCTTCTGATAAACCATCTATAGCAATCGAAGCATCAAAATCCCAGCCATTAACAGCCATAACCTCTTGATATGGAATACCTTCTTCCTCCTTATAAACCGTACGCAACACCTCATGACGATTTACAATACCATTGATAGCAAATGATAAAACTGCGCGATCCAAATCACCTTCAATACCAAAAACTCCCGGCATATGATAGTTCGAACTACCATCTCCCA
>CANLYR010000143.1 GCA_947495425.1 uncultured Aquimarina sp. | reverse complement strand
TGATCGATAAACCATAAGCGCTCCTGAGCAAAAGATAAAGGAATACGTTCTGGACGATCTCCAACTTCTATTGATGGAACATCAGAAGAATCTAAACTTGTTATATACTCTGATAAACTCCGTATTGTTGTATGCGTAAACAAGTCTCGAATTCGAATATCAACACCAAACGCTCCACGGATAAAAGTTGCAACTCGGGTAGCCAATAAAGAATGACCCCCTAAAACAAAGAAATCATCATCAATACCTACTCGATCCAATTGTAGTAAATCTTGCCAAAAAGAGGCTAACCCATTCTCTATATCACTAACAGGGGCTACATAA
>CANLYR010000142.1 GCA_947495425.1 uncultured Aquimarina sp. | reverse complement strand
GCTAACCCATTCTCTATATCACTAACAGGGGCTACATAAATTACTTTACCTATTGAAATACCTTCTGCAGTAGGTAAAGATTTGCGATCAACCTTACCATTCCTATTTAAAGGTAAAGCTTCCAACTCAACCCATAACTGAGGAATCATATAATCCGGTAACTTTGTAGATAAATAAGTAATGATAGCATCCCGATCTAAATCTGATTCACTTACAACATAACCTACCAATCGCTTAGTACCCTGACCATCCGAAACCACCTGAACAACGCCTTGACTTATACCTGATACCTCTTGTAAAATACTCTCGATCTCGCCTAACTCGATACGATACCC
>CANLYR010000141.1 GCA_947495425.1 uncultured Aquimarina sp. | reverse complement strand
CTAACCACCATAGCACTCAATGCCGATAATGCCAGTATCGATTATGTGGATGAAGATGGATCAACAACGAATCTGAACCTGACCAACATTGTTCAGAATCTAGAAACGTTGACTACCATTGTAGCTAATGCAGATGGAACCTTTACCTATACCGATGAAGATGGATCAACAACTACTATTGATGTAGCTGGATTAGAAACGCTTACCACGATCGCACTCAATGCTGATAATGCAAGTATCGATTATGTGGATGAAGACGGATCAACGACGAATCTAAACCTGACTACCATTGTTCAAAATCTAGAAACGTTGACTACCATTGTAGCCAATGCTGATGGTACCTTTACCTATAC
>CANLYR010000140.1 GCA_947495425.1 uncultured Aquimarina sp. | reverse complement strand
CTAGCGTGCGCAATAAGCTTGCGGTCACTGATGATATTCTCCAGATAACCTACTAAACACAGCTTAAAAAATACCACAGGATCAATGCTCTTTTGACCACTATATCCATATTACTGCTTGGTATCCTTATAAAGAAAGTCCAAATGCAATACGTCTTTCAACCGCCGGTAAAAATTTGTCGCAGGAACTCGGTCACTCAAATGAAAATTATTAAAAAGCTTCTCTTGATACGTTTTTTTGCCTTGCATAACTAAAGATAACGTATTTTACTACCTTTAGCAAGTCTTGTACAACAGACACATTGTATAAGAGCAATAGCGGGTAAAGTATTGAAATCAAGGTCTGTGTACCTATGTAAACTGTTGTG
>CANLYR010000139.1 GCA_947495425.1 uncultured Aquimarina sp. | reverse complement strand
TTTTATTATACTTAAATATACAACAAAACCCTCATATTTACAAGAGTTTTCGTGTTTTATGAAGGTGCCTAGTAAAAGCACCATTGCAGTTTATCGACACAGCACCTAAAACAACTATTTCTTCTAAAAAAATAATCAAAACAAGTAATGCCTTAATAAAACTTCTTCAAAATTATTTATAGTAATGTTTTTAATCTCTTTCAGTATAAATACTAACAATTTATCAACACGAAAACGTTGTAGTTGGAGATTTACCTCACAAGATTGAATATTTCATAATAACTTAGTAGAAATTTAACATAAAAGACATTTTTATAATTAAAAAAATTGAATATCCGTAATTATCCATAATTGATAAAAAAGTCTTATTTTAGATTAAAATTATAGTATGAATATT
>CANLYR010000138.1 GCA_947495425.1 uncultured Aquimarina sp. | reverse complement strand
GCCAAAGAGGTCATCTCCTAAGGTATGGGTGTCATTAATCCCTTTGAGCCAGCCACGGATGTTGTAGGTGTAGTCTATGGTTTGCAGGCTCTGGTTTCCTTGGGCGCTGAGGCCACTCGAAGTGCCGCCAACATCTTTACTAACCAATTGTCCCAATTCGTCATAGGTATTGGCTACAATTTGCTCGGGATTCTGGTTGTCTATTTTTTGGGTTTGACTGGTAAGCCTTCCCATATGATCATAATTGAATTTGTCAACCGTTACAATAGGTGCATTGCTAGCTTTGGTGTGTCTTGTGGTGGTTTCTTCTACTTTACCTATAAAATCCAGTTTGATTTCAACAACATCTGTAGTCCCCAGATATGCATTGGTACTAGCTGTATAGATTGGTCTTGCTTTTTTATCATA
>CANLYR010000137.1 GCA_947495425.1 uncultured Aquimarina sp. | reverse complement strand
CCTTTGAGCCAGCCACGGATGTTGTAGGTGTAGTCTACGGTTTGTAGGCTCTGGTTTCCTTGGGCGCTGAGGCCACTAGAAGTGCCGCCAACGTCTTTACTAACCAATTGTCCCAATTCGTCATAGGTATTGACTACAATTTGCTCGGGATTCTGATTGTCTATTTTTTGGGTTTGACTGGTAAGCCTTCCCATATGATCATAATTGAATTTGTCAACCGTTACAATGGGTGCATTGCTAGCTTTGGTATGTTTTGTGGTGGTTTCTTCTACTTTACCTATAAAATCCAGTTTGATTTCAACAATATCTGTAGTCCCCAGATATGCATTGGTACTGGCTGTATAGATTGGTCTTGCTTTTTTATCATAATAGGTGGCTGTAGTACTCCAATACGATGTTCCTAATACTTTCAC
>CANLYR010000136.1 GCA_947495425.1 uncultured Aquimarina sp. | reverse complement strand
CATCTTCGTCGGTATAGGTAAAGGTGCCATCAGCATTAGCTACAATAGTAGTCAACGTTTCTAGATTCTGAACAATGTTTGTTAGATTCAGATTCGTTGTAGATCCATCTTCATCCACATAATCGATACTGGCATTATCTGCATTAAGCGCGATCGTAGTTAGGGTTTCTGAAACTGTAACTGAAGAAACATCTAAGAATAAACCACCATCAGTTCCTACAATTATATCATTATTTGTATCGGTACTTAAATATCGAATATCTTGAGTACTGCCATCTTCATCGGTATAGGTAAAGGTACCATTAGCGTTTTGGACAATCGTTGTGAGTGTCTCAAGGTTCTGAACAATGGTAGTCAGGTTTAGATTCGTCGTTGATCCGTCCTCATCCACATAATCGATACTTGCATTATCAGCATTGAGTGCTATGGTGGTTAGGGTTTCTAATCCAGCTACATC
>CANLYR010000135.1 GCA_947495425.1 uncultured Aquimarina sp. | reverse complement strand
GAAATGAGAGACCATATGACGAATCGTAGACTCCTTAAACAAAGAAGTACTATACTCTATATCTAGAAAAAAACCTTGTGATGAATCTGTAACATCAAAACTTAAATCAAATTGAGAAGTGCGATTTGTATGAGCAACTTCCTGTAGGTTAAACCCATCGCTCTCATAACTTATCTTATTGTCCGACTCTACAGTATTCTGCAAAGCAAACATTACTTGAAACAGTGGGCTACGACTCAGATCTCTATGATTTACAACTTCACTTACAATTTTTTCAAAAGGAACATGTTGATGATCATAAGCTTCAAGAGTCGTAGTTTTAATTTGATCTAATAATGATGAAAAACTTGGATTACCACTCAAATCGCTTCGCAAAGCCAACGTATTTACAAAGAAGCCTATCAAACCTGATATTTCTTCTTGTTCTCTATTAGCAATCGGTGTACCTATACAAATATCATATTGACCACTATA
>CANLYR010000134.1 GCA_947495425.1 uncultured Aquimarina sp. | reverse complement strand
CCAACCGATCCAGATGCAAGAATAAGTGTAAAGCCAGGTAAGGCCAGAAAGCTCAACTATCACAGTCAGCTCAGTGTAGATACGTCACATCATGTCATTACAGATATAAAAGCATACCACGCCGATGGTAAGGACAATCAAGACTTGCCCGATATGGTAGATCGACTATCACAGCGCTTATGGCGGTCAGGATTTAGGTTAGAAAATATACTGGCAGATACGGGCTACTCTAGTGGAGAGAACTATGCCTATCTGGAGCAGAAAGGCATCAATAGTTATATACCGCCTCATGGTACCTATAAAGGCGGTCCAGATGGATTTGTCTATGTCAAAGATCAAGATCACTACATCTGTCCCAACAATGCAGTTGTACCCTTTAAAAAAGTGTTTAATGATTACCGTACTGGAACTAAAAAGAAAGAATATCGTATATCGAGTAAAATCTGCGGCCAGTGTCCATTAGCTAGTAGCTGTTTGGGCAAAACGGCTAAAGAGAAGAAGTT
>CANLYR010000133.1 GCA_947495425.1 uncultured Aquimarina sp. | reverse complement strand
AATGAACCACTATGGACTTGAAGTCCATAGTTTCAGGCTCGTGACTTAAAGTCACCCAATGGTCATTTCTCTAGAATGAAGTTGCTCGAATCACCATCTTCAGGCTTCCTATGATGTTCCAAATACTCATTTATCATATCTTCGGTAATATTACCACTACTCCAACAACCGTAGCCAATAGCCCAAAAATGACGACCCCAATACTTCTGCTTGAGAACAGGAAACTCTTGCTGTAATTTTCGAGAACTTCTTCCTTTTAATTTCTTAACAAGATAACTCAAACTCAAACTTGGACGGTACTCTATGTGCATATGAACATGATCCTTGGACAACACTCCTTTCAATATCAAGACATCTTCTGATTCACATATCTGAATCAGTAATGAACGACAACGAATTTGAATATCACCTTGAAGTACCGAATATCTATACTTAGTACTCCAAACCAAATGCGCTGTCAATCTTGACACTGTATGACCATTTGATCTTTGATCGCCCATAAATCAAAGATAAGGGTTTTTAGAAGCTAAAGCGAAATGCACTAAAGTGCATAGTTTTAACTACTTTTGAGACCAATAAA
>CANLYR010000132.1 GCA_947495425.1 uncultured Aquimarina sp. | reverse complement strand
TTATAGTTAATTTTTATTAGTATTGCTTTTTTAATTTTCCTTTTCTTAGTGATTCCCCGACAAGATTGATTCTATGAGAAGAGTTTACAATCCGGTCAAGTATTGCATCTGCAATGGTTCCTTCTCCAATAATATCATACCAAGCTGATACTGGTATTTGTGATGCGATGATAGTAGAGTTTTTATTATACCTGTCATCAATAATATCCATTAATGCTTCTCTTGCATGGTTGTCAAAGCTCTGCAAGCCAAAATCATCGAAGATCAATAGGTCGGCCTTTATTAATTTTGCAAGTTCTTTTAGATAAGTGCCATCTACTTTGCTAAGTTTGAGTTTTTTGAATAACCTAGCAGTATTGATATATATAGTTTTGTGTTGCATCATACATCCTTGATGCCCCAATGCTTGTGCTAGATAACTTTTTCCTACTCCCGAAGCACCTGTTATGATGATATTCTCCTTTTTGGATATAAAATCGAGTGTTGCTAGGCGTTCAAACATATTCTTGTCCAAATTCCTGTTTTGGGTGTAATCAATATCTGCAAGATTGGCTTTTTGTTTAAAGCAAGCTTGTTGTAGTAA
>CANLYR010000131.1 GCA_947495425.1 uncultured Aquimarina sp. | reverse complement strand
ACCCGTTGTGCATTTAGAAAAAGTTGTGCAAACTGCTAAAAGGCAGTAAATTGTAGTTACCACACAACAATTTAATATGCACAACTTTCAAGCAAATTACGATAAAATACTCAAGGTTTTAAAAGAATTAGACTCTGAAATGGATTATTTACATCAAATACGCAAACCTAAATTACGAGATAAAGAGCTTATAGCTATTGATTTAACTTCGGAATATATGAGCATTGATAGTGAATGCCAACTTTTTCGGATTTTGCCTTCTAATCTATCCCATAAAATAGAGCGCAGTGTTTACAATAGGAGAAAACGCAAGTTATTTGCTTTTAGAGAATCACTCCGCAAGGCATTGGTTCTGAGACTGAATCAATCTCAGCACTGTTATATTGTTGACAGCATGCCCTTGGAAGTCTGTAAATTATCAAGAAGTTCCAGAAGTAAGATATGTAAGGAGCAAGACTATAGCTTACCTGAAAAAGGATATTGTGCGAGTCAATCAAGCCATTATTATGGTTATAAACTTCATGCTGTTTGTTCTGCACAAGGCGTTATAGAGAGTATGGATATAAGCCCTGCTTCTGTACATGATGTCAATTA
>CANLYR010000130.1 GCA_947495425.1 uncultured Aquimarina sp. | reverse complement strand
TACTTTGATCAGTAAAGACAATTGTCTGGTCATCATCTATTGCAGATTGTAACGTATCATCGGTTTGATCGGCTTTATGATTTGTTAAGACTTTAGCCTTAAAGTACCTACAGTGCTTTTCTACTTTTCCTGTATTAATATCTTCCAAAACAGCACTTTCAGCCATTATCATAACATTAGATTTGGTTTTACTGCCTCGACCAGCTTTCTGAGTCTTATGAGCTTGCTCTGACGCTTCTATGGTAAAATAACCCTCATCCATTTCTATCATTCCTTCTAAGGTGTATCTATCATCACGTTGCCCCATTGCTTTGCGAAGTTTATGAACCATAGCCCATACAGGCTCATAACGTTTTAAACCTAGTTGACGTTGTATCTCTTTTGAAGAAAATCCTTTCTTTGTGGTACTCAAAAGAAATATGGTTTTATACCAAGTCATAAAAGACAGCTTTGAACTTTCCATAATCGTGCCACTGCGCAATGATGTTCTGGAATTACAAGATTTGCATTGGTAACTCCATTTGTTAATCAGCCAATAATGCTCTGCACCCTGACAACGTTTACAAATAACACCTTGTTTATCACGTTGTTCCTTAAAATGCAATCGACAACTCTTTTCATCTATAAAATGTACT
>CANLYR010000129.1 GCA_947495425.1 uncultured Aquimarina sp. | reverse complement strand
AAACGTGGTGTTAGCATCCTGTTGTACTTCTTGAACAGTTCAAAACGTAGCATCACCTCATAACTCCCATCATTAAACTGAGATTGTCCTAATGCTGTAGTTTCTCGATCATACGCAAAACCAATCATCATAGCATCAGAGATCTGAAAACCGATCTGACCCGTCACTGCTGCACTCCATCGATAGGCTACACCCAGTGTTAGACGTTCATATAGCAAAAAATTTGCCGATACATCTACCTGCAGCGGGGCTCCAAACACCAGCTTACTCAATATTGCAGGTTTAAACTTTATATCCTGATTGATATCAAATACATGACCGGCTATTACATAATAATTAATACGCTCTTCTGCTAAAAAACTAACGGCATCACTATCATTCTCAGTTGCACTTTCATCAAAATGATCTGTCTCTAACAGATTGGGAGCACTTAATCCCGCATAAAAACGATCTGTATGATAATAAACCCCTACGCCAACATTAGGGCTAAACTTATTGTCTATATTATTCTCAAACAAATTGTCATTGTTGTTAAATTGAGTTAATCTTTGAAAATCAACACTCAGTAAATGACCGCCTGCTTTTAATCCAAAACTTAACTTACCAAATTCTGAAGTAGGTATTGTATACGAAAAATCAATATCAAAATA
>CANLYR010000128.1 GCA_947495425.1 uncultured Aquimarina sp. | reverse complement strand
TTTACTTGTTCAGGGTCAGCTGGTGATACAGCCGATATCCATTTAAAACATTGTTTTTGTTGTAATAGATGTAGGTTTTTTGAAGTTGCCCCAGGATCTTGCATTAGATCTTGTATGTAGGATTCTGTAGGGATTCCTTTTTTAAGTTTTACCGCTTCTTTTAACACTATGTATGCTTTAATTGGAGTGATATTTTTATGGATCCATCCCAATAGGTTTATTTTCTTATCGGTAATCCAGTACATTTTTCCTTTTAAGCCACGTTTTGCAAACTGTGATTGTATGATTTTCTTTTGAGCCTTTACCAAGGTTTTATTTCCCGATAACATTCCACTTATATTCCAGGGTCCTGCCGGGGATTTTTGTTTTGGTTTTTCTAGTCTTTCTTTGTTGGCAATATGTGTAGTACTGTGGTATACACCATTAAGTTTTAGTGCTCTTATAGTACTGATTAGTGTTTTTAGTTCGTCTTCATTTTTTGAAAAGTATACGAACATTGTATAGTATGAAGGTATCGGCTGTAGGGCTATTGTCATTTGTGTAACTATTCCCAGGTTTGATTGCGTAAAGAGTCCGTCAATAGAAGGTCCTATTCCGTGTCTGTATGTGTTTTTTGCTTTGGCATTGGGATAATCTCCATACCCTGTTTTGATGCTGGT
>CANLYR010000127.1 GCA_947495425.1 uncultured Aquimarina sp. | reverse complement strand
TTATAGATATATTGGGAAAGAAACCACTATTCATTATACCAAAAGTATCGTAGAGGTGTATTACAATCACCAACGTATTGCCATACATCATCGCAACCCTTCTAAAGGTTCTTATATTACCAACAAAGACCATTTGAGTAGTACCCATAAACACTATAGTGACTGGAGTCCTGAATTTTTTAAGAAAAAAGCTGCTCCTCACGGGAACTACGTTGCTAATTGTGTAGAACACATTATTGCTAAAGTAGATTATCCAGAAATAGGGTATAAAAGGGCTATGGGACTTATACAATTACATAAATCATATGGGTCTGAGCGATTAAACAATGCTTGCAAAAGAGCTTTACAAGCAGATGCTGTGGGTTATAAACGCATCCAGAATATTTTGAAAAACAATCTAGATAAAAGCTCCTTGTTTTTTCAGGACTTGGAAGATGAAGGGACTCATATCCCTAAACATCAGAACATACGGGGAGCATCCAATTACAAATAAAAATGTATCACTTAAATTTTATAAAACAATGAATACGAATCAAACTATCGAAAAACTAAAGAACATGAGATTGTCAGCTATGGCAGAACTACATTACAACCAACTAAAAGATAACCGCGTAGAAACCCATACTGCAGATGAGTATCTGGCATTACTTACAGATCACCAATGGGAAGATAGACAAAACAAAAAGATAGAAAG
>CANLYR010000126.1 GCA_947495425.1 uncultured Aquimarina sp. | reverse complement strand
AAGGTTTTTTTCTAGATATAGAGTATAGTACTTCTTTGTTTAAGGAGTCTACGATTCGTCATATGGTCTCTCATTTCCAGGAGTTATTACATAGTATTGTTGTTGACTCGAGTATTGGTATTGATGAGTTAAAGATATTGCCATCTTTTGATCGTGATTTAATTTTGGGTCTTAGTGTTACTGACGCTGGAGTTAGTTTTAATTCAGGTTCAGTTGATTTAGGTAATGATCGTCCTATTAATGTTCGTTTTGAGGATATTGTTTTGGATAATAGAGATTTCCCTGCTGTTATTCATAATGATGTTAGTTGGAGTTATGATGAGTTGAATGTTTATTCTAATCAAGTGGGTCATTTGTTACGTAATTTGGGAGTTGATTCTTCAGATTGTGTAGGTGTTTATTTAGATCGTAGTCCTTTGTTTTTGGGGTGTTTATTAGGTATTATTAAGAGTGGAGGGATTTATACACCTTTAGATACTCAAAATCCATCTCATCGTATTGGTTTGATGTTGTCTAATCCATCGATGACTACTTTAATTACGACTAGTGATTTATTGTCAGACTTAGGAGATGTTTCTCAAAGTCATATTATTTTAATAGATAAGTGTAGTAATGAATTACGGATGTCCTATTTTAATAAGGGCGGTATTATAGTTCGAGATGATAAGGATATTTTATCCATGCCTTCGGATAATTTGGAGAATCAAAATAAGCTAGA
>CANLYR010000125.1 GCA_947495425.1 uncultured Aquimarina sp. | reverse complement strand
ATCATAAGAAAGATTACTATTTGCTAAGATCGATTCCCGGAGTTGGTCCTATAGTTGCCTGTGGTATTATATGTGAATTAGGTGATCTAAGAAGATTTAAGAATTTTAAGCAATTGGCTAGTTATGTAGGATTGATTCCATCGGTACATCAGAGTGGTGATACTCTCACTACAGCTGGACTTACCCCTAGATCGAATCGATTGATGCGCAGTTATTTGGTAGAAGCTACCTGGCAAGCCTTACGATTTGATCCAGTGATGCAAGAATATTATCGTTCTCATCAAGGCAAGGATGTCAAACGTATACTAGTAAAAGTAGCAAGAAAACTACTAAGTCGAATACACGCGATTATACGCACAGAAACTCCATATGAAATAGGAGTAGTTAGTTAAAAGTAATACGATTACTAAGCCTAAAAACTCGAATACAATTTTGGCACAAAATAGGACAACTAAACAACGTAGGTGAAGCATTAATAAGTTATCACATTTCATAGCAAGTTGCCTTGTTTGCCAATCATAATCATAGCGATGCTGGTGGATGGTTTTAGATCATACCACATATAGGATGCGGAGTAAGAGGGCTATTGTTGAAGTATTGACAACGCTTTAATGGCGTTGCCAACAATCCAACAATCCAACAATCCAACAATATAAAATCATCAATATGAGTTAATTAAAAAAAGAAAATATTGTATTTTTAAGATCTAGGACTTGGGAAAGGGCTTTACATAGGAT
>CANLYR010000124.1 GCA_947495425.1 uncultured Aquimarina sp. | reverse complement strand
TTAACTCCTATTTTTTCTACTCCTAATAGATCTTTCCAAATAGAAATCAAGTGCTCTTCTACAGCATTACTAGGTGCTTGATAGTCGGTCTCTAATAGCTCAGAAAAATCAGGACTTGGTAATGAACTCTTATCTATCTTACCATTATTGGTAAGTGGAATCGAATCTAATGAAACCCATAATTGTGGAACCATAAAATCTGGTAACTTATCCTTCAAATGTGCGACAATATCTGCTCTGTTAAAATCACCATTACAAACAACATAACCAACCAATCGTTTACCTCCGTGACTATCTGATTGTGCTAAAACAACACCTTGATTGATTGAAGAATGTTCATGTAAAACACTCTCGATCTCTCCCAACTCGATACGATATCCACGAATCTTAACCTGATCGTCTTTCCGGCCTATAAACTCAATACTACCATCGGGTAACCATCGACCTAAATCCCCAGTCTTGTATAATTTAGCCCCTTCTGTAAAGGGATGATCAATAAACTTCGCTGATGTTAAATCTGACCTATTCAAATATCCCAAAGAAAGACCCTTTCCTGATACACAAATCTCACCAATACACCCAAAAGGTTGTAAATCAGAATAGTCATTCAAAATATAAACACTCGAATTGCCTACGGGCTTGCCTATAGGAACTATCGAAGTATCAATACTACAATCAAATTTATGAATCGTAGAATCGATAGTATTCTCCGTAGGACCATAAGAATTATATAAGTGAGCTCCTGTTTTACTTCCTATCTTTTGAGCAAACCTCTCATAATCTTGATAGGCCAATTTATCACCACC
>CANLYR010000123.1 GCA_947495425.1 uncultured Aquimarina sp. | reverse complement strand
CAGTCATGGTCGGAAGAAATTCCGGCCATTTTTTATGTTTCAAAGTGGTTAAGATTTCCATCACAAATCACTACAATCATTGCAATAGCTAAATTTCTAAGTTCCATTTTAAATCTGCGTTTCGCCGTTTTATAGCCTATTTTGTTCGCTTTCTTGTAAATCAAGATTAACATTGCCACAATTAAAGTCATATATAGCATGACTTCTATTCCATTCTTATTTAACGAGACCAAATGGCTCACATTGAGTTCTTGTTTTATAAACCTAAAGAACACCTCAATATCCCAACGCCTTCTATAGGCCTGTGTGACTTCTTTTGCGGAGAGGTTAAATTCATTGGTTATAAACCAAAATTCTTTAGGTTGCTCTGTTTTAGTTTTAGCAATAATTAATCGAAAAGGGGCATCAACCAGTTCCTCCCTGTAATGTACATTGCCTTTTTTGTTATGAATTGCTTTACCTGTATATAGATTGACCTTACTGTCCTTAACAAGGGTTAGTTCCCCTAAGTCTAAATCTGGGGTATTATCAAGCAATGATTCCAATTCTACGTGTTTTCTGTTTTCTTTTGCCCTAACAATAAATGAAATACGATTGCCACTAAAATCTCTCATAGTTCTGGTAGATTGAAGCCCTCTATCAATCACGTAGATATTTTGATGGTGCGCTTCTTGCTTTATATGGGACTTTATGACTTCTGGTAAAGCTATATCTTCACTAGAATACTTGGCATCGGTAAACACTAGAGAACTACATGGCAATAGCCCATCAAAAGCAATACTATATTTAACAGATTTTTTACCATTTTTATGATCAATACCTTTTAACAATTTAGCAGAGGCCTCACTGATCATAGAACTATCCACATGAATTAAATGGTGTTTTTCTTTATC
>CANLYR010000122.1 GCA_947495425.1 uncultured Aquimarina sp. | reverse complement strand
TGAAACATCTGGACTCAAAACCACAGAAGATAATAAGTACTCTTGATTCCCTTCAGTTTTATATACCAAAACATGACAATCTGATACTTTGGAATCTTGACGAATACAAGAAGCAATCTCTTCTAATTCTACTCGATGTCCTCGAATCTTAACCTGATTATCAGAACGACCGATAAACTCCATATTACCATCTGGAAGCCATCTCCCTAAATCTCCTGTCTTGTACAAAACATCTCCTAATAAATCATCAAAAGGATTTGGTATAAAACTTTGAGCAGTACGTTCTGGAAGACCTAAATATCCTGCTCCAACTCCAACTCCACTCACACAAATCTCACCAACAACTCCTATTGGACTCAATTGACCACTCTTATCTAAAATAACAGCATTCATATTAGGAATAACCTTACCTATGGGAACACGTAATTGATCCGAAGCTAAACTGCCCAAAATCTCATACTGAACAACATCATCTGAAGCCTCACATGGACCATAACCATTTAACAATCCTATCGATGGATATAAACGTTTTAACTCATTGATCAACATCGGTGGAATCGATTCTCCAACTAACATAATCCAATCAAGATCCGGTAATTTAATAGCTCCTGAAAGACTTTTGATATGCTCTAATAATCCCCACATATAAGTAGGTACAAATTCTACCAAGTTTATCTTATGCCCTACGATAATATCCAATAACCTATCATAATCTAATAAATCATACTTATCCACAATAACACAAGAACCTCCCTTAAGAACTGGACCCAACATCTGCCATACCGAAATATCTGAACCTATACCTGCACTTTGTAAAAAATTAAAACCATCACGTAAATTCAATAATTCATACTCTGCCAAAATATGGTTCATCGCACCATCATGACGAGTAATAGCTCCCTTGGGCTCTCCTGTAGAACCTGATGTATATAAAACATAAGCCCAACT
>CANLYR010000121.1 GCA_947495425.1 uncultured Aquimarina sp. | reverse complement strand
CCTGATAAAGTTGCTTTAGTTTTTGGTGATCAGGAATTGACTTATAAAGAATTGGATGTTCGTTCCAATCAGTTGGCAAATTATTTGTTGTCAAATTATGCTATTTCATTAGAGGATTTAATAGGAGTTAAGTTAGATCGTAGTGATTGGATGATTATTTCGATATTGGGTGTTTTAAAGACTGGTGCTGCTTATGTTCCCATAGATCCTAGTTATCCAGAGGACAGGATTTTTTATATAGAAGATGATAGTTCATGTAGGGTTACTATTGATATGGACTTGATTGATAATTTCACTTCAGAGTTATCAGTTATATCTGATTTACTTCCTGATGTTTGTTTATCATCGGATAATTTGAGTTATGTGATGTACACTTCTGGCTCTACGGGTACACCCAAAGGGGTTATGATTACCCATGGTAATGTTGTTAGTTTAGTTAAGACATGTGATTATATTCCGTTGAATTCAGATACGGTTTTATTGTCTACGGGTTCTGTTTCTTTTGATGCGACTACCATAGAGTTTTGGGGTCCATTATTAAATGGAGGTTCCTTAGTTTTAACGGATACAGATAGTTTATTGGATACCTCCCAATTAGGAGCCCTTATATCATCTAAAAACATTACTACGATGTGGATGACAGCTTCTTGGTTTCATCAAGTTGTCGATCAGGATATTTCTATTTTTTCTGGATTAGAGTATTTGATAGTTGGTGGAGATACGGTTTTATATACGTATACAAATACGGTAAAGGAAGTTTATCCAGATTTAACACTCGTTAATGGATATGGTCCTACAGAGAATACTACTTTTTCTACCACATTTAAGATAGAAGGGGGTTATAGTGAGGATATTCCTATAGGGTATCCGATCAATAATAGTACTGCCTACATTTTAGGCGATAATTTAGATGTTTTACCCGTTGGTGTTGTAGGTGAGTTATGTTTAGGCGGTTCTGGTTT
>CANLYR010000120.1 GCA_947495425.1 uncultured Aquimarina sp. | reverse complement strand
TTGAATATCCGTTTTTAATCATAATCCTGTAATTCCAGCAATTACAAGTCTATCGAAGAGCTTCTCTTCGAAATACCTTCGATTAAGTTTATAAACGAACTCGTTTAGATATAATTGAAGGTATTTACCTTTTATTTTGTGGTAATTACCCAATAAATTACGTTTGGCATTGCTGATTGTGATGTGAACCCATTTTAGAGTCTCTTTGGTTGTTTGCTTATCTGATTTTTCTGTCACATGAAGTTCCACAAAATCAGCTATATCCACATAGGAAGTACTTTTATCAGTAAAAACAATACTTTTTTCATCCAAAGACTCTACAATAGTATCATTGACTCCATTTGCTTTATGATCTGTAAGCACTTTTGCTTTAAAATAGCGGCATTGCCTATCTTTCTTTTGTGTTTTTAGATCTTCTAAAGGGGTAGATTCTGCCATAATCATTACATTTTGTTTTCCAACTGCGCCACGACCTCTCTTACCTTTTTGTTGTTCTATTTCAGAGGATTCAACTGTAAAATAACCTTCATCCATTTCGATCATACCTTCTAAAGTATAGCGTGCATCTCTGTTGCCCATAGCTTTACGAAGCTTGTGAACCATAGCCCAAACTGGCTCATATCTTTTTAAGCCTAATTGCTTTTGAATTTCTTTTGATGAAAATCCTTTTTTGGTAGTAGTCATTAAAAACATAGTTTTATACCAAATCATAAATGACAGGTTAGAATTTTGCATTATAGTACCACTTCGTAACGATGTGCGACTTCTACAGGATTTACATTCATAACTCCAAACGGCTTTTATCCAATAATGCTTAGCACAACCACAACGATGGCATTTTACACCTATTTTATCTCTTTCTTGCTTGAAATGATGACGACAAGATTCTTCACTATCAAAATGGGCTGTAAAACTGAAAATATTCATACTATAATTTTAATCTAAAATAAGACTTTTTTATCAATTATGGATAATTACGGATATTCAA
>CANLYR010000119.1 GCA_947495425.1 uncultured Aquimarina sp. | reverse complement strand
TAATACTATTTCTATGATAAAATGTCATAAATATTTCATATCTTTTCTATATGGGAAGAGATAGAAAATTTAAAATAGACCAGAGCGTTGAAGATCTCCAGTCATACAAGGGCAAAATTACCGATTATCGGTCCTCGCAGCAGCTCAATGCGCTTATACTGATAAAATCCGGTCAATATACCACACTAGAAGAAGTTGCATCGCACTTAGGGGTGAATTACCGGACATTGCAGCGCTGGTTAAAGCGTTATAGAGAACAGGGGCTTGACCAATTGTTATCACCTTTGACGCGCAACAAGCCTTCAAAAGTGATCACCCCACAGATCCATCAGGAATTGGAACAACGCCTGCTTAGCAAGGATAATCCATTTTCTGGTTACGTAGAAGTACAACAATGGCTAGAGAAGACCCACCAGGTAAAGATTGGCTACAAATGGTTGTGGGCTTATATGACCACAAAGATGAACTCCAAGTTAAAGGTTCCTAGAAAGGTCAATGTAAAGAAAGAACCAGGTACAGAAGATTCCTTTTTTAAAACTACCTGATACCCTATCTGGCATTAGAAACAGTCTAAATAAAGATAAGTACGATAGTATCAACCTTTATTACCAAGACGAATCACGTTTTGGGTTAAAGACTTTTGTAGGCAGGTGCCTTTCTGTAGTTGGAATAAGGCCCTTAGTAAATTACCAACACAAGTTTGAAAATACCTATCTGTGGGGCAGCTACTCACCAATAACTGGAGATAGTTTTGTTTGGGAGATCAACGGAGTAGACACTAAAATATTCGAAGCTTATCTTGAAGGATTATCCAGTTTCAACCCAAGGGAGTTTAAAGTAGTGGTGATCGACAATGCAGCTTTCCATAACACCACTAACATTAAAGTACCCGAAAATATCTATCTATTAAACATTCCTCCATACTCCCCTGAACTGAACCCTTGTGAACAAATATGGCAATACATCAAAAAACGCTATAAAAACAAAACTTTTGATCAAATGA
>CANLYR010000118.1 GCA_947495425.1 uncultured Aquimarina sp. | reverse complement strand
ATTCGATTTAAGTTTTGATATTTTAGAGCACAAGGAAGGTCTAGGAGTAACGATTACGTATTGTACAGCTTTGTTTAATGAGTCTACGATTTTTGGATTATCTAGGCATTTTGAGACTTTATTACGATCTATAGTTTCTAATTCATCAGAAAACATAGGGGTTTTATCTCTTTTACCAGAGATTGATAAGCAGACATTATTTGATTTCAATGCTACCGATATGTATTATCCAGATTCAGATAGTCTAGTAACTTTGTTTTCTAATCGTGTATCAGCTACTCCAGATACTATTGCTCTTGTATTTGGTGATGTTTCACTTACTTATAAGGAGTTAGATGATCGTTCAAATCAATTTGCTAATTACTTGCAATCCAATTATGATGTTTTAGTTGGTGATTTGGTAGGTATAAAATTGGATCGTAGTGATTGGATGATTGTTTCGATATTGTCTGTTTTAAAGACAGGAGCAGCTTATGTTCCTATTGATCCTGTTTATCCAGAAGATCGTATTTCTTATATGCTTTCAGATAGTTCATGCAAGGTTTGTATTGATCAAGAAGAGCTTTCTACTTTTAGGTCAAAAGAAGGAGAGTATTCTAAGTTATTTTCTGTTCCAGCTATTACACCAAAAAACTTGGCTTATGTTATTTACACCTCTGGTACAACAGGTACTCCAAAAGGAGTAATAATACAGCATGAATCTTTGATATCTCGTTTGTTTTTTTACAAGGATTTTTATTCTTTAGATTGCAATGATTCGATATTGTTTTATCGTTCGTTTAGTTTTGATGGCGCCTTAGAGGAGTATATGCTTCCTTTTATATTAGGAGTTAAGTGTATTATTGCTGATGCTGATTTCAAATTAGATTTGCATTCGAATTTTGTTAGTTATATTTTAGATCATGGTATTACCAAGGTTAATATGCCTCCGGTACTGTTACATGATTTACTAGATACATTGACAGCTTCTGATATTGCAAAGCTTTCTTCTTTGCGTCATGTAGTTTC
>CANLYR010000117.1 GCA_947495425.1 uncultured Aquimarina sp. | reverse complement strand
GGTTTTCATATCGAACTCAGTGGAGGATCCGGACAATATGACTATAAGTGGGAGTTTGAATCCCCAGATGGTAAGATCTCGACTATAGAAAACAAACCCGCGTATTCTGTGCGCTTTCAACCACATCAGAAAGGTAAAAATATAATACGAGTAAAAGTAACTGATAAAGTAACCGGTAAGAAAAAGGTTATAACTAAAACAGTTCAAGTCTATGATGTAGCTATTCAGGCACCAAGAGTAGTATATGTAAATGATATAGCTTCATTTTCAGCTTCGATATCGGGGGGGTCAGGTAATTACAGTTATCAATGGAATATTGCCAATGCTAGAGCTAGCGCCTTTACTTTCAAAATACCCTATAGTTTACATAGTGAGAACAGACTTATAACTTGTAAAATAACAGATAATATAAACGGCCATACTATAGATGTATTCGAAAGAATTGCAGTACGATCACCAGCTTTAAGCCAATCCTGGGACACCCTTGTTGATGATGACAATGGGTATCACTTAAACAAAGAATTTAGAGCTACTGGTACCAACGGATCGGGCGATTATTCCTATTACTGGACCAGTAGTGATGGCAGAACCTGGCGTGGTAGAGAGTTTAGGGTTTATATGGACCGATGTAACCAAACCATGAGCATTACCTGTAAAGTGACTGATAGAGTAACCGGAAAAACCCACAGCAAGCGACAAAGCTTTTCTTATAGCCCCCGTGGTTGCGGCAGCGGTGGAGGCGGAGGCGGAGGCGGCGGTGGCGGCGGTGACGGCGATCCCGACGATCCAAATTACCCGGTTCCTGAAGCCGGAGGACAAGAAAATGATAGTATTATAAACCCTAATTATCGTCGCCAATAATGTATCCTATAATAGTAACTATCCAACAGAAAAAACCACATCCCATGCAAACATTAAAACTATATAGTGGCTTCTTACTTATTTTCTTATCCGTTTTATCAGGTTGGGCACAACAAATACAACCCAGTGACCAAAACTATGTGATGTCGGTTAAGGCGCAAGC
>CANLYR010000116.1 GCA_947495425.1 uncultured Aquimarina sp. | reverse complement strand
CCTATCAATAAAACACTGAAATTAATCAAAAAAACAGTCGACCCAAAAGCAATAATAGCACCAGGGAAATATGAAATATAATTCTAAAGTATAAACAATATGATACCGAGAATTCATCTGTTCGAATTTGAAGACCTAGAAAGACTACCTCAGTTTCTTAGAAATTATTTAACAGACTTTCTACAATATGTTACTTCAAAATTTAATTTATATGACTCCGCAATACCAATATTGAAAAAGTCATTATTAAATTCTGGTAAAACTAAAATTATCGACCTTGGGTCTGGTGCCGGAGGTGGTATGATAGACTTGTATTACGATCTAAAAGATGATATACCAGGATTAATGATTTGTTTAACAGATATTAATCCAAATTTAGAAGCATTTAGCAACATTAATAAGAAATCTAATAACAACATACTATTTTCTGAGTGCCCTATTGATGCTACTAATATCCCTGATCATTTAACTGGTTTTAGAACAATGTTTAGATCATTTCATCATTTCAAGCCAAAAGAAGCTAAAGAAATAATTCAAGATTCAATCAATAACAATGAACCCATTGGTATTTTTGAAGCTCAAGAAAGATCGCTCTTGTTTACTTTATACTTTTTCGTTATCAATCCAATTTTAATCTTGTTCGTCACTCCTTTCATTACGCCTTTTACCTGGAAAAGATTTTTTTTTACTTATATAATTCCTATTGTACCATTTTTAATTTGCTGGGATGCTACGATTTCATGTTTAAGAACCTACGAACCTAGGGATCTAAAACAAATGGTTTCTGAACTTGAAAATCAAAAAAGCTTTTTTTGGGAAATACAAAAAATCAGAAATAATAACGGAATACTTATTTCTTTGGTAGGATTTCCGAAAAACCCAAACTAACAAGATAAAAACTAATTATTTCTATTCGCCCAAAAAATTACGGTTTTTAAAAAAGAGAAATTAATAGACATTTTTATAAAAAAGGAGATTTTTTGATATAAAAATTATAAAATCGCAAAATATAATGATAGGAAAACTAGTACAACAAATCATCAAATTAGAATTAGAAGATTATAAAATTTTCACATAAGTTTAATTATTTAATTGAATATCCGTAATTATCCATAATTGATAAAAAAGTCTTATTTTAGATTAAAATTATAGTATGAATATTT
>CANLYR010000115.1 GCA_947495425.1 uncultured Aquimarina sp. | reverse complement strand
TTTCTTCGTTTCATAATACAGTAAATTTAATCAATTTTTGAACTTAAATTACTGCCCTAATTACGGGGGGAATTATAGTATAACGGTTAGTATAAATTCCAGTGGCGTGTTTGTTAATTATTAATTTTCGATTTAGGTTTTTGTCTTAAAAAAATTCAATGACCACAAAATTTAACCTTTTGCAGCCATTGAATTTATACATTGTTACTTTTAGTTTTTAGATATGCATATTTCATTTATAATCCGTAACTTACTATTGCTCTGTATGATCTATTATCAGCATTAAGTCTATTGAAAAAACCACATTGTAATAGCCTTATATCTTTCATCTTAATATATTTTTTTGTCGCTAGGGGATTTGGAAGGCTAGCATTGTTTCTGAAAACTAATGATCCTAATGCTCCGCAAGGAGAATAATATATGAATTGAACTTTTGATTGACCTTCCATCTTTATTGAGGAAACTTTACTTTTCAAGTTTGTTGTACCATTAGTTCCAATATTATTATTATATGTTCTGTATATAGATTTAAATTTTTTATTATAATAATTTACTGAAGATGTTAACCAAAAAGTTGAATAGTTATTACCGCTAGTAGAAAAATCATCTCTATCATAAAAAGTAACTTTTCCCTCTGTTATTGAAGAAGTACTATTCTTATTTGCTGTAAAAGATTTATTATTTTCATCATTAATGAAGATAACTTCATATGGCTCGTTTTTTCCATTGTAGACCAACGCAATGTCGTTTTCCATAGAAAGTTCGTCCCATTTTATTAGGAAATCATTATAATTATTGTCATTTATTAAGTTGTTTTTTGAATCAAAATTAATTTGATATTCCTTGTTATCAGGAAATATAATTACATCTGATTGATTATCAATATAATGTTCTTTTGAATTTTCGGTTTTATCAGTACTACATGATAAAATTAATATTGACAATAAAATTAATAAAATTTGTGTTTTTTTCATTTTTAAAGTGTTTTTGGTTAAATTAAAGGTAACGCCAAATATATGAATCGGAGCGAAGCAAGCAGGCCTTAACCAATTGATCTATCTGTGCATTTTTATTTCTTATTCAATTTATAAAAATTTAGCGCCATTGCAAAGGCACTTTCAGAAAATAGCTACGCTAATTTCAATTTGTTTATTTTTTGAATGATTTTCGATAGTTGTAAGAAGAT
>CANLYR010000114.1 GCA_947495425.1 uncultured Aquimarina sp. | reverse complement strand
TATAATTCCCCCTATTCATAGGACAGAATAATTTAAAAATAAGATGTTAATGATGTTGAAAGAGGGGGGTCTGGGGGGAGACTGATAACTTCCCTTTTTTGTTGACAACTCCACTTTCAGTTTAGTTTTCATTATGCTGCTGGTTTTAGGTTTTGTTGATAAACAGCGATTGGATGTTGATTATCCAAATTTTGATGTCTACGTTCTTTGTTGTAATAGTTGAACCATGTTTTTATTCCTTGATAACATTGTATTCCGTCATCAGCTGGGAACAAATATACATGTTCATATTTTAGACTTCTCCAAAGACGTTCTATAAAAATATTGTCAATAGCTCTTCCTTTGCCGTCCATACTTAATCGGATATTTCGATCCTTAGTGACATAGTTACTAAATTCCAGAGCAGTAAACTGGCTTCCTTGATCGGTATTTAGGATCTCTGGAGTTCCATAGTTTTCTATAGCAGTATCCAAAGTCTGTTTGCACCAATGGGTAGTCATAGTATTGGATAATGACCATCCAACTACAAAACGACTATACAGATCAATAATGGCGACCAAATATAGATAACCGCCTTTAACAGGAATATAAGTAATATCCATTGCCCATACCTGATTAGAACGTTCTACATTTAAGTTTTTAAGCAGATACGTATAAATTTTATGGAGTTCTCCTTTACCTGATTTAGAAGTATTAGGTTTAGGGCCAATGGCACAGATTCCCATAAGTTTGTAAAGTCGCTCAATACGCTTTTTGTTGATCTTGTAGCCTTTGTCCATATTGAGCCAAGTAGTCATTCTAGGAACACCCAGCCATGGATGAAGCATATGTTTTTCATCAAGCAAACGCATGAGTTCTAGATTAAGATCTGACTCACCAACAGGTTTATAATACAATCCACTACGGTGAATACTAAGTAATTTACACTGATGCACAATACTTAGTTTATGTGCCTTGTCAACATGTTGTCTTCGCTGTTGTGGAGTTTGTTTCATGACAAGGCGTTCTTTAAAAAATCATTCTCAACTTTTAGGGTTCCAATGGTTTTCAATAGACGATCTTCCTTCTCCTCTGCCTCGCTTTTTTGCGATTTAGAGCCCTTAGTAAAAACACCTTCGGCATTTTGCAAAAATTCTCGCTTCCATGAGGTGATCTGCTGCGGAGCAACATCATATCGTTGAGATAACTCATTGGTCGTTTCTCGCTCTTTTAAAGCTTCTAAAACAATTTTGGTCTTGAATTTTGCAGTAAATTTTCTTCGTTTCATAATACAGTAAATTTAATCAATTTTTGAACTTAAATTACTGCCCTAATTACGGGGGGAATTATA
>CANLYR010000113.1 GCA_947495425.1 uncultured Aquimarina sp. | reverse complement strand
CCCGATTTTACTTTTAAAATTGCAACACAAAAAGATGAACTCGAGCAGGCTTATCAGTTGTTATATAGAGCCTACCGAAAAAAAGGATTTATCGACCCTAATGATAGCGGGTTACATCTAATGCCCCAACATGCCCATCCTCTGGCAATAACTTTTGTAGGTAAATTTGGCAACGAAGTAGCCATTACCATAAGTCTGTTTCCAGACTCTGAATTGGGGCTCCCAATGGATGAACTCTACAAAAATGAACTGGATCATCTAAGAAAACAAGGACGCTTCATCGCCGAGGTAGGAAGCCTGGCCAGTCACCCCAAATATCGTAAAGGAAACCAACTCTTACCGATGATGGCCAATAATATCATGCAGCAATATGCAAAAAAATATCTTAGGGTAGATGATTTAGTCATTACTGTAAATCCATTACATGAGTTTGTTTACAAACATCAATTACTCTTTGATAGAATTGGAAAGGTAAAAGTTTATGACAAAGTCAACGGACATCTTGCCGTACCCATGAGATCTAGAGAAAACTGGATACAAGGAATGAAAAAACTATATAAAAACCTACCCGCTCATAAAAGTATCTATCAGTTCTTCTTCATTAACTCCTATGCCAATATTCATTTGCCCGATCAACAACAACCCATAGCCGTATTCGATAAAGAATTATATCAGTATTTCTTTGAGCAACAAACCCGACTAGGGGATCGATTAAGCAATACTATGTATAGAAATCTAAACACTATCTATCAACAATATGATTATCTCAATAGCAGCTGTGTAGCTTAAGATCTCAAGCATAAACACATATCCCCCGTACCAATGAAAAAAGTAGATAAAAACCCTAAAACTATTGTCATACAAAATGATGACACCCCTAAGCTTAAAATGCTTAAAGAAGAACTCTTTATGCTCCTGGGCATTGAGGGGGTCGATTATGATAAAAGAACTTTAAAACGATATGCCTTTGCCCTTAACGGTTCAAAGGTATATCCCTTACTTGCATGTTATCCTACTACTGTAGAACAAATACAACAACTCTTAAAGATAGCCCATCGCAATAGCATAAGCCTATACCCTATCTCCAGAGGAAAAAACTACGGCTACGGAACCGCACAAGGTACTGCAAAAAACCAAATCATCATCGATATGTGCAGGATGGATAAAATATTAGAGTGTAACCAAGAATTGGGGTATGTTACCCTACAACCTGGAGTATCACAAAAACAACTCTATCAATACCTAGAGCAAAATAATGCCCAATTACAAATGGATGTTACCGGAGCAGGCAACCATGCCAGTATCGTGGGCAATGTCCTAGAACGTGGTTTTGGCCATACCAATTATGGAAACCGATACGACAGCATCCTGGGTATAGAAGCTATCCTAGCCGATGG
>CANLYR010000112.1 GCA_947495425.1 uncultured Aquimarina sp. | reverse complement strand
ATTGCAGAAACATTAACTACGATCGCGCTTAATGCCGATAATGCCAGTATCGATTATGTGGATGAAGACGGATCAACGACGAACCTGAATCTAACAAACATTGTTCAGAATCTAGAAACGTTGACTACCATTGTAGCTAACGCTGATGGTACTTTTACCTATACCGATGAAGATGGATCAACTACTACTATTGATGTAGCTGGATTAGAAACCCTTACTACGATCGCGCTTAATGCTGATAATGCCAGTATTGATTATGTGGATGAAGATGGATCTACAACGAATCTGAACCTGACTAATATCGTAGCGAATTTAGAAACGTTGACTACCATTGTAGCTAATGCAGATGGAACCTTTACCTATACCGATGAAGATGGATCAACTACTACTATTGATGTAGCTGGATTAGAAACCCTTACTACGATCGCACTCAATGCTGATAATGCCAGTATCGATTATGTCGATGAAGACGGATCTACAACGAACCTGAATCTAACAAACATTGTTCAGAATCTTGAGACGTTGACTACTATTGTAGCCAATGCAGATGGTACCTTTACCTATAATGACGAAGATGGATCAACCACTACTATTGATGTAGCTGGATTAGAAACGCTAACCACCATAGCGCTCAATGCCGATAATGCCAGTATCGATTATGTGGATGAGGATGGATCAACAACGAATCTGAACCTGACCAATATCGTAGCGAATCTGGAAACGTTGACTACTATTGTAGCCAATGCAGATGGAACCTTTACCTATACCGATGAAGATGGATCAACTACTAATATCGATGTAACTGGATTAGAAACCCTAACTACGATCGCACTAAATGCCGATAATGCAAGTATTGATTATGTGGATGAGGACGGATCAACGACGAATCTGAACCTGACCAACATTGTTGAGAATCTAGAAACGTTGACTACCATTGTAGCCAATGCGGATGGTACCTTTACCTATACCGATGAAGATGGATCAACTACTACTATTGATGTTGCTGGATTAGAAACGCTTACTACCATAGCACTCAATGCCGATAATGCCAGTATCGATTATGTCGATGAAGATGGATCAACAACGAATCTGAACCTGACCAATATCGTAGCGAATCTAGAAACGTTGACTACTATTGTAGCCAATGCAGATGGAACCTTTACCTATACCGATGAAGATGGATCAACTACTACTATTGATGTTGCTGGATTAGAAACCCTAACCACGATCGCACTCAATGCCGATAATGCCAGTATCGATTATGTGGATGAGGATGGATCAACTACGAATCTAAATCTGACCAATATCGTAGCCAATCTGGAGACTTTGACTACCATTGTAGCCAATGCAGATGGAACCTTTACCTATACCGATGAAGATGGATCAACTACTACTATTGATGTAGCTGGATTAGAAACGCTAACTACGATCGCACTCAATGCTGATAATGCAAGTATTGATTATGTGGATGAAGACGGATCAACAACGAATCTGAATCTAACAAACATTGTTCA
>CANLYR010000111.1 GCA_947495425.1 uncultured Aquimarina sp. | reverse complement strand
GGCACTTTCAGAAAATAGCTACGCTAATTTCAATTTGTTTATTTTTTGAATGATTTTCGATAGTTGTAAGAAGATTTTTTGATTATTTGTGGTATATTTTTGAGTTTCTGAAGGTTTTTTTGACAATGGGTCGCACGTTCCCCTTGATTTTTATTGTATTTTTTTAGCAAGCCTCCCTAAGCTGTCCTTGGTGCATCCGCCTTCCGATCTCCAGGGCATTGGCAGTATGTATACCAAAGAAGATCCAGAGGATTTCAGTCTCTTTGGTCTTAGCTTTGATTTTCTTTAAGTGATAATGTTCTTTTTCTTTACCAAAACTACCTTCAAGCCTCGATGCTCTTTCTTTAGTGATGAGTGCTTTGAGTTTTTTTTCATCTCCGTAGTTTTTAGGTAGTTTCCCTTTTCTTTTGAAGTCCGTTTGGATATGGTGTTTGGAGACATAGTTCCTGTTCTTATTAGTAGCATAAATGGCATCGGCCCCGAGAATTCTGGTTTTTCTATGGGTAAGGCTTTGTGCTTTATAGATAGTAGACTGTAACCTAGTACCTTCATTAAAGGCATCAAAGCTGATATGTTCTATAAAATTAACCCCATCGATTTGGAGTTTATTTACTTTGGCTCCAAACTCGACAGGTTTTACTTCTTTGCCCCGAACGATAGGGCGCACATAGTCCTTTGCGATACTGACAATACGGTCTTTGATTTTTGCCCCTGTCCTGAAGTGGTTTTTTTGTTGCTGGTAGATCTTTTTGATGGTGGCCACCCGGCGGTAATAATTCACCCTAAAGGTAATGTCATGGCTATCGCGCAATTCTTTTTCAAAACCGATCAGCTTTTTTAGCAGTCCTAGCAGTGCTCTTGTCAGTGGGATACGCTTCTTACTGGTTTTCCTTCTCATTTTACTAAAGCCCTGATAGCGCCGCTTCCATTTCAGGTATTTGCTTCGGATCATCTTTATGCCCAGTGCCTTGCAGGTCTGGCGCAACTGATAGTATAGCCAGTCTGTTGCCTCCCATAGTAGCTTCTGTATGGTAGGGTAACGCAGCTCACTCTCATAACAGGTAGCATCAACAGTTACTTGATTAGCACCCTCGATATAATCCCGCCACTTATTGTAAAGTACCTTCTCCACTATATCTGTCTTTAAAGACGGGGCAAGCTCACAGCGTATCTGGCTAACGATCTTATCATTCTCCAAGCGCTTAAAACCTAAAGAGATATCACAAAAAAACTGATAGTCCAAATTACCGTTGAGTTGCTCTATTAGTCGCTTATCAGAACAATTGGCATAGTGCTTTAGAAACATAAGGGCCAAACGGCCTTTGGGGCTAAAGATCATATCCCTGCCACAGGGATTCTCACTCAAACCAAAAGTACCAACCAACTCTTCCCAGGGAATTGCCTGGTGGACCTTACCCAGATCGCTCTTTAAAAAACGCTCATAAAACAGGTCATAATCTTCCGAGAGGGGAAAAAAGTGAAAGACGACCTTGTAAGTCAGAAATTCTTTGTATTTTCATAATCAGGAAAAAAGAAAACCCCGTTTTTTGGCAATATCGCCCATTTTCGGGGTTTTATTATACTTAAATATACAACAAAACCCTCATATTTACAAGAGTTTTCGTGTTTTATGAAGGTGCC
>CANLYR010000110.1 GCA_947495425.1 uncultured Aquimarina sp. | reverse complement strand
AAAGAAAATATATTCATAAATAACCATCTTAAATTAAATAGAATATACGAAAATTAATTCAACTTAGGACTGTTTACAGGACATACAACTAAAATTATATGGTCATTAATTATTTAATGGATGTGCATTAAAATATTGTTAAATTTAATACAAACGTATTTTTAATAATCTTATTTTTTCAACTTGAATTCGAGACAAGAATTTGGATGTTGTATTATAAAAGAAGAAAAATATTTAATAAATTAAAATATTAATTTTTAAGTAAATGGAAAAATATTTCTTTATGATTTCGCCTTTTGAGATTATTGATTTTTTTGTCAAGTTAATGATTTTGTAATTTAAGAGACGAACTTGATTTTAAGCAGGTTAATTAATACCGTTAAATCTTTTTTGCACATAAATTGGCATATTGGTTAATTCGGTTCGATTTGTGCCACTGATTTCGGAGTTATAATGCCAGGTATTTCGGTTCAAACTGTGCCATTTATATCGGTTTGGTTAGTGCCATTTCAGATTTTGATGACCTGATTTCGGTTCGATTCGTGCCAGTATAACGTTTTGATTCGTACCACACTTCGGCATTGCTCAGTGACCACTTAGAGAGATCAAGTAATTACCATATCACATTAAAAAGCGATATGGCCAACACACTTGATCCAATGGACTTAAAACAAATTATCACTTTCGTAGTATAGGAGCTACTTTGAGTATCTCTCGCAATACTGTAAACCATTATATTCGTTTGTTCAAGAGCAGCGATTACACCTTTAAAGAGTTATTATCCTTTGATACTGAGGGTTTAGAAAAACTTTTTCCTTCTCATACCACTATTGACAACCCCAGATATGATGAGTTGATGCGCTATTTTGAAGGGATCAACAAAGCCCGTAATCATCCAGGATTTACATTTCTATTCCACTATCAGGAATATACTAACAAAGCACATCATCCTTACAGTTATACACAATTTATGGAACATTATCGGCGTAAATACGCAAAGATTAAAGGTTCTATGAAACTTGAACACCAAGCTGGTAATGAAATGTTTATAGATTATGCGGGTAAAAAACTTCATATAGTAGATAAGGCCACAGGCGAAGTTATTCCAGTAGAAGTATTTGTAGCAATCTTGCCCAATAGCCAATATACCTATGTTGAGGCCTGCAAGAGTCAAAAGCAAGAAGATCTGATTGTTGCAACCGAAAATGCATTACGTTTTTATGGAGGCGTACCTAAAGCCATTGTCTCGGATAATTTAAAATCTGCAGTCACAAGATCTAGTAAATATGAAGCTAAAATCAATCGTAGTTTTAAAGATTTTGCCAGGCATTATAATTGTGTAATTAATCCTACCCGGAGCTATTCGCCACAGGATAAGGCTTTAGTAGAGAATGCAGTACACCTAGCCTACCAGCGTATCTATTATCCATTACGTGAGATGACTTTTTTCTCTTTAGAGGATTTAAACAAGGAGATAAAACGATTATTAGAGCGCTATAACAATCTACTATTCAAAAGAAAAGAAGCTAGTCGTTTAGAACTCTTCCAATCCGTAGAACGAACATACCTAAAACCCTTGCCTATTACCCTTTACGAACTTAAGGAATATCGAAGAGCAAAAGTACAGAAAATAGGATATGTATATTTTTCACCAGACAAAACTTACTATAGTGTCCCTTATAGATATATTGGGAAAGAAACCACTATTCATTATACCAAAAGTATCGTAGAGGTGTATTACAATCACCAACGTA
>CANLYR010000109.1 GCA_947495425.1 uncultured Aquimarina sp. | reverse complement strand
TTTTCATCTTTGGTGATCGTCACATACAATTGATTGGCAGCATACGTATCACTTTTGGTCAATTGTGGTTTTTGGGTATCTCCATTGTCAAAGGTTACCTCAAAATGAACTACTTCGGTGGCTGTATTGGTATCCCAATCAAATTTGATGGTATGATCGGTATCACTATTGGGGTTGGCTTTCCATGAGGCTCCCGGGGCTCCTTGTTCTCGTACCCGATTCAGTGGGGAGGGTTCGAAGATCGTTTCGCTATAGGCATTTACTTCATCGATCCCCGTTCCTGTAAAATCATCAGGATACTTACTTTGGTAATAACTATCGATATGGTACCTCTTATTTATGGCTCTGTAACTACCGAATTTACCATTAGCCTTAAATGGCAAGTATGCTTTAGCTTGTCTTCCATAGGGATCATATTCGATATGGGAGATAAGATCGGATGGTTGTGGGGTTTCTTCCTCTTGTAAAGGAATTGCGTCTGGGTTTAAACTCCCACCATATTTTAGCACTACAGGATCCCAAAAATATTGTCGCACATTGGTATCGGTACTGTAATATAAATAACTCCTAAAGTTTGCCGTAGTCGTTGTAGATTGCCATCGAAACTCTTTGCCGTCGAGTACCTTTTTGCCATTAACATCATAGACTCCACTAATCCCTTGATCCCCTCCTGTATACCCTTGCGGATGGATAACGCCTCTTATCTGATACCAGGTATCGAGTTGTGGCAGATCCCCATACCAGAAATACGGGTTGTCTTGTGCTACTCCATTTAAGTCTTCTACGTTATTCGTGCCATGATAGGTATCTCCATCCTGAGAACCGGTTCGTTTTACCCAAACATTGTACCGATATTCTGCATTGTTGTCTACATTGATGTAATCGGTGTTCCAACCACCATCGGCATTACGAGCGGCATCGTTCCCACATCGCCAGAGCACAGTACGCAATCCATGATGATTGTGTCCTGATTCTCTATTGTTGTCTGATGTCTCTCCATTTTGATTAAAGAAGGGTGTACCTCCTGTATTATGATTTGGTATTGATTTCCAATCCATGGTAAGTTGGTTTTTACCAAGAAACACATTGAGATCGGTAAGGCTATGCTCACTACCGTCTAATCGCTGAATAATAGGTTTCCAGAAATACTGGCGTACACTAGTATCTGTGCTATAGAATAAATAACTTCGAAATCGAGAGGTATGTACATTACTTCTCCATTTAAACTCCTTGCCATCCATCACCCGGTTACCATGGATATCATAGACCCCACTAATTCCCTGATCACCTCCGGTATAGTTATAAGGATGTATCACTCCTACGATAAGATACCAGGTATCCAGTTTTGGTAAATCCCCATGCCAGAAATACGGATTACCGTCTGGTGTACCATCAAGGGTATTGACATTTTGAGTGCCATGATAGGTGGTGCCGTCTTGTGATCCGGTTCGTTTTACCCATACGCTATATTGATAGCCAACGGTATTATCGATATGAAAATAATTGGTATTCCAGCCTCCATCTGGATCGCTTTGTGGATCATTGCCACATTTCCAAAGCAAGGACTGTTGTCGTGTAGGATCAGTTCCCAGTTCTCGACTGTTTTCTGAAGTCTGCCCGTTTTGATTAAAAAAAGGCGTACTGCCTTGTCCTGCCGTCCAATCCATAACTGCCAAGTTAGTTTTTGAAGAAAGGACAGGACTTGCTCCTACAGCGATTTGTTGTTTGGGTCTTCCTAATCCATCGTGATAGGTGATGTTGGTGATTTTGTCTTCTAATGGTGCCGCTTCTAACTGCGAGACAGTGGTAAAAGG
>CANLYR010000108.1 GCA_947495425.1 uncultured Aquimarina sp. | reverse complement strand
GGTGGGGAGGTGTCGCCTCATGGCGACGGAGGGGTATTTTGTCTCTCTTATCCAACCAAAACGATATAATTATCACCTATGTATTTCTAGTACATATTACAAATACAACCAAACACATGTTACCATAACACAATGTTAAAATTTTAATAAAACTTTAACATTCAGAAACACACAGTTCCGGAAAATAAAACTGTAATGTTTTACTATTGCATCAGGAATCAAAAATTAGATTCTTATCCGGGTTTTCACCCGATTCTCCTACCCACAAGTATATAGCGCAACTGATTATGAATTGCCAGCTCCATAGGTGCTGTGATCGCTATGTTGATTTTCAATAGTACGAATACATATAAATACAACTATGAATACCAAACATTTATTTAGGATACCACATTATCTAATCACTGCTTTACTACTAATATGTACAGTTAGCAGTGCCCAGGATGAGGGCGGCGAGGAAGTTTTACTATTTGATGATTTTCCAGCAGAGCTCTCCAAACTTTCTCATATTGCCAAATCCCCGGAGGCGAGTTTTTTCGAAAAATATGGCAATACTCCGGTAAGTCTGTATACGGGCACCCCCAATATCAGTATTCCGTTATATGAATATACCGGTAGAGAGCTCAACCTACCCGTAGTGATGCAGTATGATGCGCAAGGCGTTAAGGTCGAACAACAGGCTTCGTGGGTGGGGCTAAGCTGGAATTTAACCATCGGAGGGCGGGTCACTCGAATTGTTAATGGTCAGCCCGATGATTATATAGCTTCCGACTACAGGACGATTTTAAACAATGAAGAAGTACAAGAAAAAGTACTGGCGTATACCGCTCAAAATGAATATCCTGCTTTTGATACCGAGCAGGAAGCCTTTGGATATTATAATTTTTTAGAACAAGCCAGTAAAAACTTTGTGGATATCGAGATGGATTATTTTAGTGTGCATGCTCCCGGTCTGGATGAGCAGCTTGTGATCGACCCCAAGACCCTGCAGGCCAAAAGTCTAAAAAACCCACGTACCAAGGTTAGCTACACCTATAAAAATTATATTACCCAATGGGTCATTACCAAAGAAGATGGTACGATCTACTATTTTAATCAATTAGAAACGACTAATGTAACCAATTATGATACTTTGCTTCGGGGAGGTGTTATTAATGAATATGTTTCTTCATGGCTGCTTACCCGTATCGAATCTCCACTAAAAAAAGACACGTATGATTTTACCTACCAACAAACGGGGTATTGGTTGCAACCCTACGGCCCCCCAGGTGCGGGTCATGTGGTTAATCCCTTTCCAAAGCCCAATGGCGCGGTTACGCCTACCTTTGGCACTTTAGTACAACCCGAATCCTACTTAAATCAATCTTTTTTGAGCTCGGTTATCCACAATGGAAATATGATCTTTTCTACTGTACTCAAAAACCGCTATGATTTAGCACTAGATGTTCCCAGTGCGTTATCAGAGTTGCGTGTGCATGCCCCTTGCTATCAACCGGGTTGTTACACGAACCCTCCAATTCATAAACGCATCGCCTTTACCCATTCCTATTTTGGTGCCGGATTTCATGAAGATCCTTCCCGGATGAAGACCAATGAGCTTCGCCTAAAATTAGATACTGTTTCGATATATGGAAAAACCGATGAAGATCCTCAAGTGTATACGATGGCATATCAAAACCCATCGGGTGTTCCTGATAAAACATCGTATGCTCAGGATTATTTGGGGTATTATAATGGGTATACCAATCAAACGGTGCTCTATCCCAGAGCAAGGATCAATGGGATTGTTTTTGATGGGGCTAACCGTTCTCCTGTGTTATCAGCAGC
>CANLYR010000107.1 GCA_947495425.1 uncultured Aquimarina sp. | reverse complement strand
AAAATATTCATACTATAATTTTAATCTAAAATAAGACTTTTTTATCAATTATGGATAATTACGGATATTCAATTTATTTATTATTTATTTGTCAAAAATACAGTAATTATTATTTCATTTCAGTAACAATAGTTACAAACCATGGATTAAGTTACTTCTTTAATGATTACATATATTCCCATTGCTAAAACAAACCATCCAAAACTTTTTTCTAATTTCTTTCCTTCAATATAGTTTGATAAATATATGCCTATAAAAATTCCGACTACAGAAATAGCGGTGAATAGTAATAAGAAACTCCATTCTATCTCTAAATTCTCAACATCACCAACAAAGCCAATAAGGGATTTTATGGCGATAATTAATAATGAAGTAGCAACAGCTTTTTTCATGGGTAAATTTGCAATCAATACCAACGCTGGAATAATTAAAAATCCTCCACCGGCACCAACGAGACCTGTTAATACTCCAATAACAGCACCTTCTATAAGGATTAAAGGATAGTTATACTTTACTTTACTAAGTGTTTTGACATCTCTTTTGTTGTTTCTTATCATAGAAATTGAAGCCAATAGCATAATGATTGCAAAAAATATCATGACACCTATATTTTTGGTAATCCTAAACTCTTCGATACTACAAAGATGTTCAGGAATTGCCGGTACAAGAAGCTTTCTGGTTGTGTATACTGCAATAAAAGCAGGAATAGCAAATAGTATAGCGGTTCGTATATCCACCAAACCCTTTCTTAGATTATTTACAGCTCCTACTAATGCAGAAACCCCAACGACAAAAAGGGAGTATGCTGTTGCTGTTATGGGGCTAATATGCATAAGGTAAACAAATACGGGAACGGTTAATATAGAACCACCACCACCAATTAAACCTAATACAACCCCTATAATAAGTGCTCCCGAGTATCCTAGAATATCTGTTATCTGCATCAATTACTTTTTTGACAAAAATAAGCTCAAGAAAAAGGTGATGCAGTAACATTTGTTACATACGGCTATATATCTAACACTTCTATATTATTTCTATTAAGTTTCACTTTACCGGCTTTTTCTAATTTTTTGAGAAGTCTGGAGATTACAACCCGCGAAGTATGTAGGTCATATGCTATTTGTTGGTGTGTGTTATTAATAGTATGATCTTGATTAACTTTAATCTTGTCTTTAAGATACTTTAGTAATCGATCATCCATGTTAAGAAAAGCAATACTATCTATGGTTTCAATCGCTTCTATTAATCGTTTATGATAGCTTTCAAAAACAAAATTCCTCCAAGACTTGTACTTTGCAGTCCATTTTTCCATCTTATCAATAGGTATCATAATAAGTTTTGCATCGGTTTCTGCAATAGCTTTGATTTCACTTTTTTGATTTACTAGACAACAGGATAGCGTCATGGCGCAGGTATCTCCTTGTTCTAAAAAATATAATAATAATTCATCTCCATCATTATCCTCTCTTAGAATTTTTATTGCTCCACTAATGATTAGCGGCATTGATTTTATGTAACTCCCTGCTTTGATAAGCTCAAACCCTTCTGGGACTTCTTTAAAAGTTCCTACCTGATTGATTTCTTCTAAGAGTTCATCTTCTAAAAGATGTCCATAATTATTTTTTATCTCCTGAATCATTCTTTTGGTTTTTTAGAAATAATGCGATTTGCTTTTTTGCTTCTTGATATCCCAGATCATATACTTTATCTAAGCTACTACTATTAAATATACCATGATGTATTAGTTCTTTGGGCTGAATTATGATATCACATTGGTTGCATTTGATTTCTGCATTGGGCATTGCTCTTAGGTAGTACGCGCGTTGCATTACATTAAAAGAATGTTTGAAATCTGTAATTTTGGGTTTCTTAATCGGGGATACATCAATACCAATAATGAAATCGCATTTTTTCCTTAGTGGTGCTATAGGAAAGTTATCCAAGATACCACCATCTGCATATAATTCCTGATCAATCATAACAGGTGAAAAAACTCCTGGAAATGCCGCAGAAGCTAGTAGAGGTTTGATTAGCTCTCCCTTGTCAAAAACTTTCACAGTACCTTCTACCAGATTAGTGGCAGTTATAAAAAGTTTTTTGGGTAAAGCTTCAAAAGAATTTTTGGGAAAATATGACTCAAAATCATCATGAAATTTTTCAGAATCTAAAAATCCTGCCTTTTTTCGAGTAAATCGATTAAACTTTAACAAGGGTGTTTTTGTAAAGAGATTCTTAATTTCTTCGGTCGAATACTTACCAGCATATAATGCCCCTACAAGAGCTCCAGCGCTCGTTCCTGAAATGTATTCTGGTTGTATTCCGGCTTCTTCTATGGCTTGTATTGCTCCTATATGTGCCACTCCTTTAAAACCACCACCTGATAATACCAACCCTACTTTCTTAAAAGATTTCATATTCAAATATAAGATTCCAAAATTGTAGTTTAACCCGTTGTACATTTAGGTAATATTAATTTTTAGATTGTTAATGTTTCTATTGAATTCAAACATATTTATATACTGAATAACGGTCA
>CANLYR010000105.1 GCA_947495425.1 uncultured Aquimarina sp. | reverse complement strand
TATTTTAAATTTTCTATCTCTTCCCATATAGAAAAGATATGAAATATTTATGACATTTTATCATAGAAATAGTATTACTACAAAATATTTATCCTATACACACAGGAAAAATAGCTATAGGAGATCAAGATCTGAAACATATAGAATATAGTAGTCTTAGAAACCTGGTTAGTGTAGTGCCTCAAAAAATTGATCTTTTTGCTGGTAATGTAGTAGAAAATATTGCTGTAGGTGAGTTTGCGCCCGATATAGAACGCATCATTCAAGTATGCAAAAAAATTGGAATTCTTGAATATATAGAGAACCTTCCCAATGGCTTTGCTACCTATCTAGGTGAAAACGGAGCCACACTTTCTGGAGGGCAGAAACAGCGAATTGCAATCGCCAGAGCTTTATATAAAAATCCAGAAATTTTAGTACTCGACGAGGCTACTTCTTCACTAGATAGTACTTCTGAAAACTACATCCAAAAAGCCATACAAAGTTTGCGCGATGATCATAAAACCATCATTATTATTGCACATCGATTAAGTACTGTTATAAACGCAGATAAAATTGTTGTGTTAGAGAAAGGTAAAGTTTTAGAAGAAGGAAGCCATAACGTTTTGTATGCCAGCCAAAAAAGGTATTATGAATTGTGGCAAAAACAAATGCCTGTACAACGTAATACTATTACACCTAATGGTGCACCTATATTACAAATTGGATAAAGCAAAACCACTATTTCTAGTATAATCTCCCTTACACAAATTTCAAAATATACAGTTATGAATGTTATTATAAAACAAATTGAACTTATAGAAAGAATTGATCGACTTATTCGCCTGCAAGCAACAGGTACGCCTGGGGTATTAGCTTCCAAATTGGGAATCTCCAGGACAAAAGTGTATCGGCTTATTGATATTATGAAAGAATTGAATGCTCCTGTAGCATATGATTTAAGAATAGAAAGCTTTGTATATGCAGAAGAAGTAAAATTCAATTTTGGATTTACTACTGTAGACTTAAGCCAGCAGGAAGCACAATCAATCTACGGTGGGAAAAAAATACAAAAAAATTCAATTTTTATAGCCGCGTCTCGAAAAACGGGACGGAGATCTTGTATTATTGTAATGTAAAAGGAATTGCGCAGTTCTTTTTACTATTGTTGCAACAAAATAAGTATACTATCGATTTGACGAAATTAATAGTAAGCAATTAAAATCAAATTATTAATCATTAAAATTTTAAAAATGACTTCAAAAAAATTAAATTTACAGGAACTTAATGTGGAAGATCTGAATAATATAAGTGGAGGATCAATTATTGCCGCATTTGCATTTACAGTTGCTGTTGGCTCTTTCTTTTTTAATGCTGGCTATAATTTCGCAGCTGCACAATAGAATTAAAAAATAGTTTAATTATAAATTTATAAATCATGAGTTTTCTTAAAGATCTTTTACAGTTAATGCAGCCTGTTACTCCGGCTTCCATTTTATGGTTATTGTTTATTACAGTTGTACTTTTTTCGTTTTTCTTTTTCTTAGGATTTGAGTACAGTGAAGCACAGCATATTATAAAGTAAACATATTATATTTTGTTAAAGATTTGAAAACTTATTTAAAAGTTTCAAATATGAAAAAAGATAATAAAGTCAAAGAACTAAGTCAGAAGGAATTGACAAAAATTACTGGCGGATTTGGATTATTAACATTACCATTTGTAGCGTTTCATGCTGGATATACGTATTATAATATGATAAACTAGTTACATAATACAATTAGTATAAAAAGGGCTGCCTGAAAGGCGGTCTCTTTTTTGTAAGTGCTTGGCCACCTTAAGTGATTGTAGACTTCTGCTTTATACATCTTCCTAATTTCGGAGCATGAACAACAACACGAGGTGAGAATATAGCATAAGTAAAAATGGTAATGTTGATTTGTAATTAAAAAAGTTACACTAACAAGAAAACCCTCAAAGCTTGAAGATTTTTGCACATAAGTCAAGCAAAGAAATTAATTTTAAAAATAGAAGAATGAAAAACATAAATGGAAACTATCTTGTAAGTAGCGGTAGTATTTTATCGATCATCGGTATAGGGTTATTTACCTTTAAACTTTCTCCTATACTTTATACAGTAGTCATTACTTTAGGTTTATTATGTATAATTGCAGGTGTTTTAATCAAAGCTAAAAAAAACAATACTTATCTTTAATATATTATAAAATAGCATGAATCTCAGAAGTAAGTATTCATATTATTATTAACAAAAAATCAACTAATCATTTAATTTCAAACACAAAACAGCCATGAAAAAAGAAATTATAAAAAATATTCCGTGGATCGTTCTTTTATTATTTGCAGCTTCATATGCAGCAGGGGTTTTTGTTGGTGATTTAGGAATTAAGTTACCATTTTAAACCACTTCATTATATATATTTTGGGGGTATTTCTTCATTAGATGATTATAATACAGTTTTTTAATGCACAGGCTAGTCTGTACATATAGTCCTCGACTAAGCGCAGCAGAAAATTATAACAAACTACAGATTTTACGATATTGGTGCTATAAAAACCGTGCGATTAAAACCTCAAAAGCCGAGGAAGTTGGAAAGATATAAAAGAGATAAATCACAAAAATCATAAAGCTTACTCCCTACCACGGGTGGGGAGGTGTCGCTTCGTGGCGAGGGAGGGATTTTACTCCATAAACCCGCTTACTACAACATCCTCCTGACCCTCTTTACTTTGTGCTGAGGTCCTGTAGAGTGAGTATCAATATCCCGTTGAGAGAATTATAGGCGTGTTTTTTGAGCGGATGTATAGTTATATTCTATTGG
>CANLYR010000104.1 GCA_947495425.1 uncultured Aquimarina sp. | reverse complement strand
AGAAAGTTCATTGATATATTGATTGACAGCGCGTATTAAATGCATAAGCATTTATTACAGAGAATAAAAACTAGAGACATTTAGAGATACGATTATAATTCCGTTGTATTGTTTTGGAATCATATTTAAAGACAAACGATGAAGAGTTTGATCCTGGCTCAGGATGAACGCTAGCGGCAGGCTTAACACATGCAAGTCGAGGGGCAGCATTGGTACTTGTATCAGATGGCGACCGGCGCACGGGTGCGTAACGCGTATAGAACCTACCTTTTACTGGAGAATAGCCCAGAGAAATTTGGATTAATGCTCCATAGTATTATGAATTGGCATCGATTTATAATTAAAGATTTATTGGTAAGAGATGGCTATGCGTTCTATTAGTTAGTTGGTAAGGTAACGGCTTACCAAGACTTCGATAGATAGGGGCCCTGAGAGGGGGATCCCCCACACTGGTACTGAGACACGGACCAGACTCCTACGGGAGGCAGCAGTGAGGAATATTGGACAATGGAGGCAACTCTGATCCAGCCATGCCGCGTGTAGGAAGACTGCCCTATGGGTTGTAAACTACTTTTATAGAGGAAGAAACGCAGATACGTGTATTTGTTTGACGGTACTCTACGAATAAGGATCGGCTAACTCCGTGCCAGCAGCCGCGGTAATACGGAGGATCCAAGCGTTATCCGGAATCATTGGGTTTAAAGGGTCCGTAGGCGGGTTTGTAAGTCAGTGGTGAAAGTTTTCGGCTCAACCGGAAAATTGCCATTGATACTGCAAGTCTTGAATTATTGTGAAGTGGTTAGAATATGTAGTGTAGCGGTGAAATGCATAGATATTACATAGAATACCGATTGCGAAGGCAGATCACTAACAATTAATTGACGCTAAGGGACGAAAGCGTGGGTAGCGAACAGGATTAGATACCCTGGTAGTCCACGCCGTAAACGATGGTTACTAGCTGTTTGGTTTTCGGACTGAGTGGCTAAGCGAAAGTGATAAGTAACCCACCTGGGGAGTACGTTCGCAAGAATGAAACTCAAAGGAATTGACGGGGGCCCGCACAAGCGGTGGAGCATGTGGTTTAATTCGATGATACGCGAGGAACCTTACCAGGGCTTAAATGTAGATTGACAGGTTTAGAGATAGACTTTCCTTCGGGCAATTTACAAGGTGCTGCATGGTTGTCGTCAGCTCGTGCCGTGAGGTGTCAGGTTAAGTCCTATAACGAGCGCAACCCCTGTTGTTAGTTGCCAGCGAGTGATGTCGGGAACTCTAACAAGACTGCCGGTGCAAACCGCGAGGAAGGTGGGGATGACGTCAAATCATCACGGCCCTTACGTCCTGGGCCACACACGTGCTACAATGGTAGGTACAGAGAGCAGCCACTGGGTGACCAGGAGCGAATCTATAAAGCCTATCACAGTTCGGATCGGAGTCTGCAACTCGACTCCGTGAAGCTGGAATCGCTAGTAATCGGATATCAGCCATGATCCGGTGAATACGTTCCCGGGCCTTGTACACACCGCCCGTCAAGCCATGGAAGCTGGGAGTACCTGAAGTCCGTCACCGTAAGGAGCGGCCTAGGGTAAAACTGGTAACTGGGGCTAAGTCGTAACAAGGTAGCCGTACCGGAAGGTGCGGCTGGAACACCTCCTTTCTAGAGATTTGCCTGTATAGGCAATCAAGAGATGATACGATGGAATGTATCGCTTATATGTTTTTAGTTTTTAAGCTGTCGATTAATAATTTTTTTAGTATTGAGTATTAAGTACTTAGTATTAAGTGTTAAGTAGAGAAGAATTTTGTTTTGTCAATTTCTTTGTACTTATTACTTTGTGCTCCTTACTATAAGAAGTCTCATAGCTCAGCTGGTTAGAGCGCTACACTGATAATGTAGAGGTCGGCAGTTCGAGTCTGCCTGAGACTACGAAATTTAAAATGTAAAAGTTTAAATTTAAAATGTAAAAGTTTATTTTTTATTGACTTTTTCCTTTATAATTTTTCAGTTTTACATTTATTAAATAGAAGTTCATTGATTATATTATTGAAAGGAAATTTTAGAAGTAGAGCATTCTAAATTCATCATTCTGAATTCTACATTCTGAATTTGAATGGGGGATTAGCTCAGCTGGCTAGAGCGCCTGCCTTGCACGCAGGAGGTCATCGGTTCGACTCCGATATTCTCCACTTTTTTAATTAAGAATTATGAATTTAGAGTTCAAAATTGTTTAATTAAATATTTTAATTCTGCATTCATAATTTTGAATTCATAATTAGAAGAAACGTTCATTGACATATTGATTAAGAAATACGAGCATTGATTGTTCTCGCAGGAGACAATTGATGAAATAATAAAAGAGGTTTATAATAATTGAGTTACTTAGTTATTATAGGCAAAGATTAAAAAGAGCAAATTAAAGCAATAGACATAAGCTAATTAAGGGCGTATGGGGAATGCCTAGGCTCTCAGAGGCGAAGAAGGACGTGATAAGCTGCGAAAAGCTGCGGGGACAGGCACATACTGATTGATCCGCAGATATCCGAATGGGGCAACCCGGCATATTGAAGATATGTCATCCGCCATTGGCGGAGGCGAACCCGGAGAACTGAAACATCTAAGTACCCGGAGGAGAAGAAAACAAAAGTGATTCCGTAAGTAGTGGCGAGCGAACGCGGATTAGCCCAAACCGATATTGTTACGGCAATATCGGGGTTGTAGGACTACAATATAAGCGGTGTAATGAATTAGAATTGGTTGGAAAGCCAAGCCATAGACAGTGATAGCCTGGTATAAGTAAAGCGCATCAATTTAGTAGTATCCTGAGTAGTGCGGGGCACGTGTAACCCTGTATGAATCTGTCGGGACCATCCGATAAGGCTAAATACTCCTGAGAGACCGATAGTGAACCAGTACCGTGAGGGAAAGGTGAAAAGAACCCTGAATAAGGGAGTGAAATAGATCCTGAAACCATACGCTTACAAGCGGTCGGAGCGCATTTATGTGTGACGGCGTGCCTTTTGCATAATGAGCCTACGAGTTACTTTTACTAGC
>CANLYR010000103.1 GCA_947495425.1 uncultured Aquimarina sp. | reverse complement strand
GCACCTAGTAATGCTGTAGAAGAGCACTTGATTTCTATTTGGAAAGATCTATTAGGAGTAGAAAAAATAGGAGTTAATCATAACTTTTTTGAGTTAGGAGGGGATTCAATTATAACAATTCAAGTAGTTAGTAGAATTAAGAAATTAGGTTATCATATAAAACCAATAGATTTATTTAACAATCAATCTATTGCTGAATTATCAAAAATAATCTTAAATAATACTTCTATTATTCAAGCAGAAGAAGGAAAATTAGAAGGAGAAAGTGATTTATTACCTATTCAAAAGAGATATTTTGAAAATTTTCATTCAAGTAATACACATTATAATCAATCCGTTCTTTTATCAGTAGAAAAAACAATTCCAATTTCTTTTTTAGAAAAAACAATAGAGCTTTTGGTTCATCATCATGATGCACTTCGGTTTGTATATAAAAAAGATAAAGACAGCAAATGGATACAAAAATATGGGCAAATTAATAAATCCTTTGAGATAAAAGAAATAGATGAAGTTGATACTAAAAATTTAACGACAAAAATAACTGAAATCTGCGAGCATTCTCACAAAAATTTGTCCATCGAAAAAGGTGAGGTTTTCAAAACGGTTCTTATTGCTACACCCAAATCTGACATTAGAAACAGATTATTTGTTGTAGCAAATCATTTGGTAATTGATGGTGTCTCTTGGAGGATTTTATTGGATGATATAATAACAATATTAGATACATTAAAGAAAAATAAAGCGGTTACTTTAGGAAAGAAAAGTTCTTCATATAGGCAATGGGTTAATACGATAAAAGAATATGCGGTAAAAGATCATGTTACATCCCAATATCCATATTGGAAATCAATTGTACAATCGTATAAAGAATTACCTGTAGATCAGCAAAATTCGTTTTCTACTTTAAAAGATGTATCAAACTATTATTTAAAATTAGACGAAAAATTAACACAACAATTATTACAAAAAACAAATGAAGCTTATAATACAGAAATAAACGATATATTACTCGGCAGCCTTGCCAAAACTGTTAATGAATGGTCAAAATGCAACAATGTGATTATCGGTTTAGAGGGTCATGGTAGAGAACACATTTCAGAGACAATTGATATAAGTGATACAGTTGGATGGCATACTAATCTATATCCAGTTTTGCTAACTACGAATCCAGATATGAGTATTAGTGATGTCATTAAATCTACAAAAGAAACACTTAGAAAAATTCCTGAAAAAGGGATAGGTTTTGGAGCACTCGCTTATATGCATCCATCAAATGAAATTAGAGAATCATTATGCAAACTTCCTTTTGACATCGTTTTTAATTATTTAGGACAACTAGATCATGTGATAAGAAAAAATGAATTTATTGATGTAGCTTTAGAGCCTTCAGGAAATGATGAAAGTGATAACTTTCCTTTCAAAAGTAAGCTTGAGGTAAACTCTGAAATTAGTAATGGAGAATTGCAAATTACCTGGAGCTATTCAAATAAACAATATAACAATACTACAATTGAGTTACTTGCAAATGAATATATATCTAATCTTAAAGAAATTATAATTCATTGTATAGAAAAGAAAGGAATTGCAAATACTCCTTCTGATTTTGGACTTGAAAAAGAGGTAACGTATCAAGAATTAGATCAATTTTTGATAAAATTAGAAAACTTAGGAGTTAGTATTCCATCGATTTATAAGTTAAGTCCTCTCCAGGAAGGGATGTTATTTCATGAATTGTATGATGAGAATTCAACAAATTATTTAAATCAAACAATTGTTGGTTTTCCCAATGGACTAGATGTAAATGCATTTGTTACTTCTTGGGAAAATGTCCTAAAGAATCATAGCATATTACGTAGTTCTTTTTTTTATAAAGAACTACCTTTACCTGTACAATATGTTCATGATAACGTAACCTTACCAGTTGTAAAATACGATTATAGTACGTATTCTGAATCTGAAATATTGACAGAATTAGCATCTCTAAGTAAGAAAGATCGCGAAACGCGTTTCGAGCTTGATAAAGGACCTTTAATTCGTCTTATTTTTGTAAAAACAGGAGAGAAATCATGTACATTATTTTTTACTCATCATCATATCTTAGTCGATGGATGGTCAATGTCTAATATTTTTGACGAATTACTAAAAGGTTATGAAGCATTAGTAAATGGAAATGCCTTACAGGTAAAAGAAGAAGATTTTTATTATGATTATATAAAATTCATTGATGGAAAAAAAGAACATAAGGAAAGAGATTTTTGGAAAAATTATTTACAGGAGTTAAATGCTCCTACATTTTTACCTTTCAGTAGTGTAAGTAATGCAAGAAATAAGAATGCAAATGAGGTTTTAGTATCAGATCTGTTAATATCAGAAGAGTCTACCAATAAACTTAAAAAGTATGCTCAAAACAATAGGTTAACCGTTAATACAATACTTCAGGGAGTATGGGCCTTTTTATTGTATAAATATACAAATACCAGAGATGTGGTGTTTGGTGTTACCGTTTCAGGAAGACCTCCAGAGTTATTAAATTCTGATGAGCGTATTGGTTTATACATAAACACATTACCCTTATATATAAGCATAAAGAAAGATGAACCTATTACAAATTGGCTAAAACGATTACAATCAGAGCATACCGAATGTAGAGAACATCAATACACAAGCCTTTCTGCTATTCAAGGATTAAGCAATGTAGAAGGTGATTTGTTTGATAGTCTACTTGTTTTTGAAAATTATCCAATTGCAGAAGTGCTGAAAGAAAACAAACAGATCTTGGATGTTGATCATTATGAAAGTATAGATTCTTCAAATTATTTATTGACACTTATTGCAAGTCTAAATGATCAGTTAAAAGTATTGTTTAGTTATAGTTCATTATCATTAGATGAAGAGACTATTGAATATATCAAAGGGCATTTCAAAAATATTCTTGAACAAGTAATAGATACTTCTGTAGATAAACTTTCAGAGTTAACACTGTTATCTTCCTGTGATCGAGATAAGATTTTGAATGCTTTCAATTCGACTGCTGTAGATTATCCAGATGATAAGACGATAGTTGATTTATTTTCTAAGCAAGTTGAATTGACCCCTGA
>CANLYR010000102.1 GCA_947495425.1 uncultured Aquimarina sp. | reverse complement strand
ATTGGGAAGATTTATTAGAATTGGATCGGGTAGGAATTAATGATGATTTCTTCGCATTGGGTGGTCATTCGTTGTTGGCCACCCGAGTTGCAACTTTTATCCGCGGAGAGTTTGGAGTAGATATTCGTATTCGTGATTTGTTTATCCATACTACAGTTTGTAGTTTATCAATTTATATAGATGAATTAGAGAAAACAAATCTTCCAACAATATTAGTTGCTTCGAGACCAGAACGAATTCCTTTGTCGTTTGCACAGGAACGATTATGGTTTATGGATAAATTTATTGAACAAGATACTTCGTACCACGTGCCTGGAGTTTTTTCTATTAAAGGAAATATTGATTTAGAACTTCTAGAACATTCGATCAATTGTGTTATAAATCGTCATGAGATTTTAAGAACAATCTATAAAGAGAATTTTGGAGTAGGTTATCAGGAGATAATGGATAAGGATCAATGGTCTTTTGATCCTTCAATTGCTATTGATGGACTGAAAGAAGATGATTTACAGGATATTATTGACAAAGAGATAGATAAACCTTTTGATTTGAGTAGTGATCATATGCTACGGGTTACTTTATTAGAGAACAAAGGTATAGCGACTTACTTGATTTTTACTATGCATCATATTGCATCCGATGGATGGTCTTATCCCATTTTATTAGATGAGTTATTGCAAATATATAGACTCAAGTTAAAAGGAGAAGAAATTAATCTACCTTCATTACCGGTTCAATATGCCGATTATAGTATCTGGCAACGGGAGTATTTATCGGGAGATCGCTTGGATAGTCAGCTTGAATATTGGCGTTCTCATTTAAATGGGGTTATTCCATTGGAGTTACCGTTGGATTATCCACGCCCTGTAGAGCATAGTTCTGTAGGAAATAGGTTGAGTTATAGTTTAAGTAAAGATGTTTTAACTAATTTAAAAGAATTATCTCAAGCCAAGGGTGTTACCTTGTTTATGACCTTATTGAGTGCCTTTAAGGTGTTGTTGTACCGTTATAGTGGTCAGGATGATATTTGTGTAGGTACTCCTATTGCCAATAGAGAGCAAGAAGAGGTTTCTGGCTTGATCGGTTTCTTTGTCAATACCTTGGCTTTACGAAGTGATTTGAGTGGTAATCCAAGTTTTGATGCATTGTTGGATCAGGTTAAGGATACTACGTTAGGGGCTTATGAATATCAACAGGTTCCTTTTGAGAAGGTTGTAAGCGAGGTTGTTATAGATCGTGATATGAGCCGTAGTCCATTGTTTCAAGTAATGTTTGCAATGCAGAATAATGAAGTTTCAGATAGTGATACACATCAAGATAGTGATGGATTTAACTTAGAAGAGGTTTCTTTCGATATGAACAGTGCAAAATTTGAGATGACTTTTTCTGTAGCAGAGACTTCAGAAGGGCTAAGTATTTATATTGGGTATTGTACTGATTTATTTAAAGAATCTACAATGAAAAATATGGTGTCTCATTTTGAGGAACTTATAAATAGTATTCTTCAGGATTCGAGTCAAAGTATTGGAGAATTAAAGATGTTATCTGATGAAGAGAAACATCGCTTATTGAATGATTTTGATGTTTCTTCGTATACTTACCCTAATGATAAGACGATCATTAATTTGTTTAAGGAGCAAGTTTTACTTACTCCCGATCATGTTGCATTGATCTATGGAGATCAGCAGTTGACTTATAAAGAATTGGATGAACGTACAAATCAATTCGCAAATTATATAAGTTCCCATTATACTATCAACCCTGATGATATGATTGGAATTCTTTTGGATCGTAGTGATTGGATGATTATTTCAATATTAGGAGTTTTAAAAACAGGAGGAGCCTATGTTCCTATTGATCTTTCGTACCCTAAGGAGCGAATATCTTATATGCTTTCTGATAGCTCTTGTAAGGTTTGTATTGATGATAAAGAATTATCTTGTTTTAGAGAAAATATAAATACATATTCTAAAGAATTTATTGCTCCGGTTATTAACCCAAAAAATTTGGCATATATAATGTATACCTCTGGTACTACAGGCAAGCCTAAAGGAGTTATGATAGAACAAAGTTCTGTGATTGCAAAGCTCTACTTTTATCAGAATTTTTACGAATTAAGTGGTAAAGACACTACCTTATTTTATCGATCATTTAGTTTTGATGGAACTCTGGAAGAGTATATGTTACCATTACTTTCGGGTATGAAGTGTATAATTGCCTCTTCCGAGTTTGAATTTGATTTGCAACAAAATCTTATATCTCTTATAGAAAAACATGAAGTAACATTGGTAAAAATGCCTCCTGCTTTTTTACATGGGTTATTAGATATTCTTACAGACGATGATATTAATCGTATTTCTTGCCTGCGTCATATTATATCGGGAGGAGATAAATTACCATTACAAGATTATCATAAATTTCAAAATAGAATAGGTAAAAAAATAAACGCCAATCTTTATAATTCATATGGCCCAACAGAAAATACGATTAACTCGACAATCCATAAATTTGATAAAGATCAAGATTATAATATTATACCTATTGGTAGACCAGTCAATGGTACTAGTACATACATTTTAAATGAGTATAATCAATTACAACCGTTTGGGTTTTTAGGAGAGTTATGTGTTGGCGGGTTGAGCTTATCCAGGGGGTATTTGAATAGAGAAGAATTAACAAATGAAAAATTCATTGAACACCCTTTTAGAGCTGGCGATCGTTTATATAAGACTGGAGATTTAGTGCGATGGTTACCTGATGGTAATATGGAGTTTATAGGTCGTAAAGATAATCAAGTAATAATTCGAGGGTATCGTATCGAGTTAGGCGAGATCGAGAGTGTTTTACATGAAGTATCAGGTATAAATCAAGGCGTTGTCCAAGTGGATGAGGACAGTCAAGGTACTAAGCGATTGGTAGGCTATGTTGTAAGTGAATCAGATTTAGATCGGGATGCTATCATTACTCATTTATCTACAAAGTTACCGATGTATATGGTTCCTCAGTTATGGGTTGAGATGGAAACTTTACCGTTAACAAGAAATGGTAAGGTTGATCGTAAGTCATTACCTACTGCAGAAGGTATTTCAATAGGTAAAGTAATTTATGTAGCCCCTGTTAGTGATATAGAGAATGGGTTAGC
>CANLYR010000101.1 GCA_947495425.1 uncultured Aquimarina sp. | reverse complement strand
ACTGAAAATATTCATACTATAATTTTAATCTAAAATAAGACTTTTTTATCAATTATGGATAATTACGGATATTCAAATAAAATATACTTTTTTACATTCATGCTAAAATATTAAATAAATATTAGCGTTTTTATTTGAATTACATCAATATTGATAGTATGCTTCCTAAAATGGTAGGATATTTATTCCACAAAACTAAGGTTTCCCCGTAAAAATTAAGATAAAATACGTTTTTTATCGATTAATGACGTTTTTATTTGGATGTTAAATAAAAAATATTGTATCATTGTACTGTGATTAAAAGCCCCCTTGTAATGAAAAAAATTGCATTTATTTTATTCTTATCTTGTTTTATTTCTCAGATATACGGTCAAAATCTATATGACGATGCCTTAACTGCTGCTAGTTATGCTTACTCACATAGTAAGAAAGCCCATGGTGCTAATAATGTATATCATACTCAAGAATATGCTGATAAAGCTATTGAAGCTTTTGAAAAAGTAGAAAACTTAGCTAACCAATGTGGCTGCAAGAAAGCCAACGAAACCGCTTATGAAGCAAAAGTTGATATGCAAAGTTCACTTGAACAAGATACCTATGAGCGTAGTAGATTTTTTGCAAAACGCGCCAAAGAATTAGGTTCAGAAATTTTAGAACAATTAACTGCGTGCCAAGCAAATGCTGGTACCTACGCCTATACAGAAGAGACTTCTACTGAAGAAGAAAATGAAATTGCCGAAGCATCAAATGAGGTTTCTGAGAAGCAAAGAGAATTAGAAGAAAAGCGCCGTCAATTAGAAATCGAGCAAAGAAAATTAGAACAACAAATCGCCGAACAAAATAAAATGAAGGCTGATTTTGAAGCGAAACGAGCTGCCGAACTTAGAGAGCAATCACTAATAAAATCGAAAGCCGAAAAGGCTTTACATAAACTAGAAACTGCACTTCAGGAATTGAGTGTTGTACTAAACGAAGAATCAATTTTTGAATCCCAAAATGATTATTTGAGAAGTGAAAATGATTTGAAAAATGAATCTCTTGACGACACAAAGAATTTTTATGTGAATAGAGCAAAAGAGCTTACACAAACAGCTATGCAACAATTTGCTGGTCATACAGGAAATTAGTGAAAATTTAATTTTATTTTGTAGCCCCAAAATAAAATTTTTCTGAAACGACACCAATATTAAGCGGTGTCGTTTTTTTATTCATATTACCTAAACACAAAAAATCGTGTATCAATTAAACCATTTTCTGTTATAGCATTTAAACATGTAAACTGTAAAAATTATCTTGTATTTAACCAAGTAGTTTACGATTGTTTTCTATTCTACTAAGTTTGGTAATACGAGACAATAATCTACGATTTTAATTTTAGATTACAATCAAATTTAATAGCTACATCGTTCAATTTTTTCCAAATAGCGTGTCTAAAATCTTTAGGCGATAAGCGAAAAAAAACTATATGCTTTCCTATTTTATTACAATAGGATACAGATACCGTAGCGTTTAAAAGTATGTTTTCTTTTTTAAAAAAAGCATCATACATCTCAATACTACCTAGAAAAGATGTATTTGATCCGCTATTACTGGTAAAAGATACTGAAGTTTGAGGTAATTTTTTAAAAAATCTAAAATTTATAATTAGTCCCATTTTCATCAAACCAGTAAAATATGTATTCATATCTGACTCAACTTTTTTTGTAGTTAGGTTTGGGTTTTCTTCCAAAATCCAAACGAATACATAACTAAAATATTCTTCACTAGTAACATCTCCCCAACCCTCTGCAAAACGTATATGTTCTTCGCCCTTGTATGGTAATGATCTTGCAAAAATTAAAGGAAATTTTAGCACCTCTTGCCTCCATGTACCATTAGCATCTAATACATTATTACTTTTAGTTGTTTTACATTGCACAAAACAAATCAAAATACTGGAAAGGAAAATAATTAATAACACTATTTTTTTCATGATAAATACACTTATAATTTCTCATGCAAAAAAAGAAGAATACTATCTAATAATCAATAAAATGGGATGACTGGGAAGTTAATGTGGCTAAAGGGAAGATTTTTAGATTAAACTACTATTAGTGTATACGAAGTCCCCTATTTATTTAAAGCTTCTCTAAATCTGGCTATCTTTGATCTTGAAACTGGCACTGTGTCCAATACCCCTTTAATAACAAGTTGATAGCCTCTGGTATTACCTTTAACTTTAGACACTTCATTTACATTTATTAAATAAGAACGATGACATTGTATTATATAAGGGTATTCGCTTACTATATCAATGATATTACAAATAGTATTTCTAAGTAAACCAGAAACCACAGTACCATGCTCTTTATAAAAAACCTTTACATAATTATCACAGCTTTTAACCATCACCAGACAATCTGGAAGTATTTCAAGTTGTTTTTCTTTATCAATAGCACCTAAAATAAGTTTCTGCTCTTGGATATTGGTATATTGATCAGCAATTCCATGTTGTATTCTCGGTTTCCCATCTCTATTTACAAAAGAATAATGATAAAAATAATAGTTTAAGAATATAGATAAAGGAATAAATATTAACTCAAATATTAATATGTACTTTAATGAAAGTAATAACCAAACAGAATAGTTGATAGTATCAAAGCTTGCAAAAATAATATTGATTAAAAAAGAAAATATTAAAAATAAAATAATATCGAAAAAAGCCTTTACCACTTCATTTAAAATAAGACTAAAAACATTCAGTAATTTATTCTCAAATAAAAATGAGAACGATAATCTTGTAAGTCCCATGGCAAAGAAAACTAAAAAAGCTGAAAGCAAAGCATCACTTATAATTCTATGCAAAGAATTTGATCGATATTCAAAAGGCTGAAACAATACAAGAAGCAGGAAAACTAGAACACTAAGTACAACAGGAACTATCAATACATTTTTAGAATGCGAAATAATCCAATTATTTGTATTGTACATCATTTGTCCAAAATATTTTGATACATTTAAAAGTAATGGGTTAGGATATACTTTGCAAATTAGACAACATAAAAATTGTTTAATAATGAGTATTAAAAAACATAACGATACATATTAATAGAAATCTAACCATAACTTTTAGTCATGTTGATAATACCCTATACTACTACTTTTGTTAAAACTATGGTATAAAAAAACCCTTCATTGTTATAATGAAGGGTTTCAAGGAAGGCGGCGACCTACTCTCCCACG
>CANLYR010000100.1 GCA_947495425.1 uncultured Aquimarina sp. | reverse complement strand
AAATCTTCTTACAACTATCGAAAATCATTCAAAAAATAAACAAATTGAAATTAGCGTAGCTATTTTCTGAAAGTGCCAAATTAAACCCCCGGGTGCTAGTAGTTACCTAAGTATTTCTTCGTCTAGCACTCAGGTTATTTACGATGGATACCGTAACACAGCTACAAACCCGAGTAACACAGCGGCAATCGATATTCCATATGTTTGTTATACGGATGTCACAAACCTATTAAAAGATGTTGCAAACCCTAGCGGAACATATACCATAGCAGACATGCGAGCAGCTACAGGTATTGCAGCAAATAATTCCAACGGTATTTCAGGAGGATGGATGCTTGTTATTGCCTATGAAGATAACACATTATCCCAAAAGTATATCAGTACCGAGAATGGGTATTTAAACATAATACCAGGTAATCAGGATAAGTCATTTGCCTACTCAGGGTTTATGACCCCTCCGGCACCACTACCTGTTAATGCCAGATATGCCATTGCAGCACTAGAAGGGGATTCAAGTTTTGGTGGTGATAATCTTATGATTACCAATGCTGATGGGATAAAGCAGAATCTATTTACTGCCCCTGCTAATACAGCAAATAATTTTTTTGATAGTTCAATCTCTGTAGATGGCACATATAGTACTACAAGAATTCCTGCATCGCAGAATACATTAGGATTTGATGCAGATATTTTCAACATACCAAATCCCGGTAATACGGTAATCAGAAATAATCAAACCACTGCAGAATTCTCTTTAAGAACACAAAGAGATGCTTTTTCGGTGTTTTTTAACTCGTTTCAGGTTGAAGTTATAGCACCAGAGCTCACAGTAAAAGAGAGCGTTTTAGATGCTAATGGATTAGATATTACTGGTGGAGAGGTGAATTTTGCAGATGAATTGTTTTATGAATTAATAATACAGAATCAGGGGAATGAAGATATCATTAGTGCATCAATTAGAAATGTATTACCTGTAAATGTTGATTTTATTAATGGAACTATTTTTACAGAACCAGGATTGACAGCCCTTTATGATGAAGCCACAAGAGAAATCAATATTACGATCGACAACAACGTCATAGAAAGGTTTGATGTACCGGTAAAGCTAAGTTTCGGAGCAAAAGTAATCAGTGATTGTTCTAGCTTAAGAGATGCGTGCTCAAACATAATTGAAAACAAGGTTACATTCTCGTATACCGGGGCTACATCAGGGGTTTCTATAATCGATAAAGAAAGTATCTTAGAACAAGATGCCTGTGGATTCGATGTAGTAGGTGAGCCAAATATATTAATTCGGGAGGATATTTGTTTTTCTGAAACCCAATCAGCACTTATCTGCTCAGGATCAATAGCACTAACGGCTGGTTCTGGATTTACTAATTATTCTTGGGAGAACGCAAGTAATCCAGGACTAATATTGAGTACAAATCAAACACTTGATGTAATAGGACCAGGAACATATATAGTCACAAAAACCGGAGCAGCCGATTGCTTGGATGGTATTGAAACATTTGTCGTGGAAGATGCTGTAGGTGAAATCAATAATCCAGTTATTGATATCGTTAATAATCTGGGTACAAATCCAAATGTTAATGGCAATGTGAGATCATGTCCGATAACAGCAGAACCATTACCAGAGATTTTCTTGTGTGGAGCCGGCACTACATTTAATATAGATTCACAGTTTACAACCGCTACTAATATTTCATGGGAACGTTTAGATCCTGCAGCATGCCCTGTGGTAGTTAGAGACGAAAACTGTCCTACATTTGATTCTGCTTGCGAGGGCGACTGGGTACAAGTAGGTACTGATATTAATTTTACTGTTTTTCAACCAGGAGAATATAGGATCAATGCCACTTTTGAAGGTGACTGTACAGTATCTTTCTATTTTAATGTATTTCAAAACAACTTTGACCCAAACCTTATTGTTATAGAACAAATCGTCTGTGATAATCCGGGAACCTTAATAATTCAGAATTCATCTGATGAATATGAATATCAATTGATTCTTCCTGATGGGTCTACGTTACCTTACCAGTCATCACCCATGTTTAGTGGTCTAGATACACAGGGAGTATACGCCGTAAACACCAAAAAAGTTGGAGGAGGATCTGAAGCCTGTATTTTTCCATCTAATCCAATCATATTATTTAATGAAGAACCAACGATAAGCTTGCTTACTCAAGATCCAATATGTGTTGATGATTCTGGTGAAGTGAGTATTGATATTGTTGAAGGAGAACCTCCATATCTGTATTCTTTAAATAGTATTGATGGTGTCATTTCTCAAAATATAGGACCAACCGATGCACCTAATGCTGTTTTTACGAATTTGCTGTCTGGAGAGTATACCATAATAGTAGAATCTAACGAACAAAGATGCTTATATCAGGAATCGATAACTATTGCAGTTCCTGATACAATATTGGTTAACGTTTCACTAATTAAAGAGTTAAGCTGTATTCTTGGTAGTGAAGAAGCTATTATTGAAATCTCTAATATTACCGGTGGTACAGGAGCATATGAGTGGAGTCTTGATGTAACAGATGTTTTTACACCTATCGTGTCATTTCCTACTTCAATTTCAATAGCTGCTTCAGGTGCCTATACTATTGTTGTTAGAGATGCTAATGGATGTATAGCTACATTTGATGTGATTGTTCCCGAATTGGTAGAACTACAACTTGATGCAGCAGTAGTTAACCCAGTAAGTTGCCCGGGAAATAGTGATGGAGAAATTGTATTAAATGTCAATTCAAATGGATCGACTACCATATTTGATTACGAAGTTATACAAGATGCTACAGGAGCTATAGTGGCGATTGGCAGTTCAATTGGTAATACCATTGTAGTATCCAATCTTTCTGCCGGTACATATACAGCACGAGTTATTGATAGTGCTACATTTTGTGAAGACATCGTAACTGTGTTTATTGAAGAACCGCTGCCGATAGCAGTAGATCTTACAGTAACACCAATAACTAATGATACCGATGGAACTGTCGAGATTAATGCTACAGGAGGAGCATTGCCTTATACTTATGTCCTAAAAGATGCAGAAACCGATACTGCAATTGCAACGCAAGACAATAATATATTTATAATAGGTACGCCAGGAGAGTATATTGTTTCAGTTATTGATATAGGCAATTGTACGGTTGATCAACTCGTTATAGTAGAATCTACAGCACAGAACCCACTTTTGGACTATGCAGATGAGATTATCTTTTGTGCGATCACAGGACAGGTGTATCCAACAATTACAATTGAAGACGCAAACGGAGAAGCAATAGATCTTCCATTTGGTGGTGTCGCTTCTATAGTCTGGCAAAAGTTTAACGATATTAATTGTGATATAGAACTAGAGAACAATTGTCCTACTACAGATTCTAGCTGTAGCTCAGGTTGGTTTGATATATCCACCACCTTAAATTGTGATATAACTGATGCTGGTGAGTACAGGGTAGTTATTGAGTTTATTAATAAATCTGTAGATACAACACAAACGTATTATTTTAAGGTAGACAACAGGATTTCAAATCAGAATACACCATCATTGTCTATATTCCCTAACCCAGCAAGGGATGTTGTGAACTTGAATGTCGATGTTGAAAGCATTAAAGTGTTTACTATGATGGGTAAAACTGTTTTAGAATCAAGTCAAAATTCATTCAACATTGCTGCATTAAGTAAAGGGGTGTATTTTGTAGTGGTAACCACCAAAGCGGGTAAAGAAGAAGTAATTAAATTGATGAAAGAATAAGTATCAACAAAATAAACAAGAACAAAAAGAGTACCAATATGGCAGTCATGGTCGGAAGAAAAAATCTTCCGACTTTTTTGTTTTTTTGCTTATTAAAAGCACGGTATAACCTATTGATT
>CANLYR010000099.1 GCA_947495425.1 uncultured Aquimarina sp. | reverse complement strand
AAACCTGATATTTCTTCTTGTTCTCTATTAGCAATCGGTGTACCTATACAAATATCATATTGACCACTATAGCGATACATGAGTACTTTAAAAGCACTCAATAAGGTCATAAATAAAGTTGTGCCCTTAGTCTTGGATAATGATTTTAAACTCTCTAATACTTCTGAATCTAAATCATAACTCAAACTAGAACCAGATATACTCTGCTCACTGGGACGTACATAATCCAGCGGCAACTCCAAAGAAGTAACTCCAACCAACTGATCTCGCCAATACTCCATCTGAGCATCTAAGCGATCTCCCGATAAATACTCTCGCTGCCAAATACTATAATCCGCATATTGAATCTCTAATGCGGGTAATGCTAGATTTTCTCCTTTCAACTCTGAACGGTACAAAGCTATTAACTCATTCAATAGAATTGGTTGTGACCATCCATCAGAAGCGATATGATGCATATTAAAAATCAATTGCTTTACTACTCCTTTTTCTTCTAATAAAGTAACCCTAAGCATGTGATCACTACTCAAATCAAAAAATCTCTCAATCTCTGAGTCGATAACAGTTGTTAACTCATCATCTAATAAACCATCAATCTTAAGCGAGGATTCAAAACACCATTGATCCTCTGCCATGACTTCTTGGTATATAGCCCCATCCTTTTCCTTATAGACCGTTCGTAATACCTCATGACGATTGACAATACTACGAATAGAACGCAATAAAATATCCAGATCCAAATCCCCTAGAACATCAAAAATCTCTGGCATATGATAATTCGAACTACCCTCTCCTAATTTATCAATAAACCATAAGCGCTCTTGAGCAAATGATAATGGAATACAATCGGAACGGTCATTAACCAATATTTTAGGAACATCACTGGACTCTAGGCTATCAACATAAAGAGATAAATCTTGAATGGTGGTATAACTAAATAAATCCTTAATACGAATATCTACTTCAAAATGACTACGGATGAAAGTTGCAACTCTAGTTGCTAATAATGAATGTCCTCCCAAAATAAAGAAATCGTCACGTATTCCAATTCTATCAATTTTAAGAATCTCTTGCCAAAATCCAGCTAATTTTATTTCTGTATCTGTACTGGGAGCAATATACTTCTCACTCAATAATTCTGTTAAATCTGGAGAAGGTAACGACTTCTTATCTATCTTTCCGTTGCTTGTTAAAGGCATTTCATCCAGTTCTACCCACAGTTGAGGAACCATGTATTCGGGTAATTTATTCTTTAATTCTGCTATAATTAAATCTCTATCAAAATCACTCGAAACAACATAACCAATCAAATGTTTTACTGCATTATCATTTTCTTTGGCCACAACAACAGCTTGATCAATCGTAGTTAGTTCTAATAATGTACTCTCAATCTCGCCTAATTCCATGCGATAACCACGAATCTTAACTTGGTCATCTTTACGACCTATAAACTCAATACTACCATCAGGTAACCAACGTGCTAAATCTCCAGATTTATATAATCGTTCTCCTTCTTTAAAAGGATTAGCAATAAATTTATCTTTGGTCAATTCTTCTCTATTCAAATATCCTCTTCCTACTCCTATTCCTGAAATCCATAATTCCCCAATAACACCAATTGGACATAAATTATTCGATTGATCAACAATATATAATTGGATATTGGATATGGGTTTACCTATCGGTACAATTGATTTTTTTGGAACTTCAGACATAAAATGAAGACTCACATCATCTGCCGCTTCGGTAGGTCCATAAGCATTAACCACCGAAATCGAAGGATACTTTTCAAACCATCTTTTAAGTAAAGGGATATGAATAGCTTCACCAGTAACAAGAAAGTAATTTAAATTACTTAAATCAGATTTTGTTTTTAAATCTAACAAACTTGACATATAAGAAGGTACTAATTGTAATAAAGTAATACCATCTGTATTTAACTGATTTATTAATAACGATGGATCTTGGATTTGATCTTCACTATAAACAACAATTTGTCCGCCACATAAAAGAGGACTTAGCATTTGCCATACCGATATATCAAACGTAAATGGAGCAGTAAATGCAACAATCGTGTCTGAATCCATTTGAAAACTATCTATCATTACTAATAAATGATTTAACATACCTGCATGTTCAACCATAGCTCCTTTAGGTGTACCTGTACTTCCAGAAGTATATATTACATATGATAAAGAAGATGGAGATAAGGATACGTCTAATGAAGATTTTAAATGGGTAGATAATTGCTCATCTAGTATTAAATAATTTAGATTTGGTAAGGCAGGAATACATTTAACACATTTAGAATCGGTCAATATAACCGAACAATTAATTTCTTCAAGAATGAAGGATATTCTAGATTCAGGATAATCAGGTTTTATAGGTACGTAAGCGCCTCCAGATTTTAAAATCCCAAGAATGCCTATTATCATCTCTAGTGATCTATCTAAGCAAATAGCGACTAAATTATCTTCCTTAATCCCACAATTATTTAAATAATGAGCCACCTCATTAGAATGTTCATCCAATTCACGATACGTCAACTTTTTCTCTCCAAAAATTAAAGCGACCTTATTGGGGGTCAATTCAACTTTTTCGGTAAATAAATCGATAATCGTCTTATTTGATGTATATTCTACAGTTGTCGCATTAAAATGGGTTAATATCTCGTGCTTCTCACCTTCAGACAACATTTTCAAATCTCCTATTGAGCTTGTCGAACTTTCCACAATACTATTTAATAATTGCTCAAAATGCATCATTAATCTTCTTATAGTATCCTCTGAAAATAAATCGGTACAATATTCTATATTAATAAACAAACCGTTATTCTGTTCAACAACATCAAAACTTAAATCAAATTGAGATGTATGGTCTGAATAAGAAACTTCTTCTAAGTTAAGCCCATCACTATCTTGATCTGTATCACTATCTGAAACTTCATTATTCTGCATTGCGAACATCACTTGAAACAATGGACTACGACTCATATCACGATCCGTGACCACCTCACTTACTATCTTCTCAAAAGGAACCTGTTGATGTTCATAAGCACCTAACGTAGTATTCTTAACCTGATCTAACAAGGCATCAAAACTTGGATTACCACTCAAATCACTCCGCAAAGCCAACGTATTGACAAAGAAACCGATCAAACCAGATACCTCTTCTTGCTCTCTATTGGCTATCGGTGTACCTACACAAATATCATCCTGACCACTGTAGCGATACAACAACACCTTAAAAGCACTCAATAAGGTCATAAACAAGGTCGTACCTCTAGACTGTGACAAATCTTTAAGTCCTTTTAATATCCTGTCATCTATAGTAAAATCAATACTCGATCCAGCCATACTCTGCTCCTTGGGTCGAGCATAATCCAACGGTAACTCTAATGGGGTGACTCCAAACAACTGATCTCGCCAATACTCCATCTGAGCATCTAAACGAGCGCCCGATAGATACTCCCGCTGCCAAATACTATAATCAGCATACTGAACAGGAAGAGATGGTAAATCAATCTTTTTGCCTGTAAGTTCTGAACGATACAATTGTAACAACTCATCCAACAAAATAGGATGCGACCAACCATCGGATGCTATATGATGCATGTTAAATATCAAATGCGTGGCAATACTTTCTTTCTCCAATAAGGTAACTCGAAGCATATGATCGCTACTCAAATCAAATGGCTTGGATATCTCTAGATCAATAACCTCTTGTAAAGCCTCATTATTTAGACCTTCAACAGCTAAAGGTTTATCAAAACTCCATTTATCCTTATCCAGCACTTCTTGGTAAGCAATACCATCTTCCTCCTTATACACCGTACGCAATACTTCATGACGATTTACAATACCATTGATAGCACGTGATAAAACTGCACGATCCAAATCACCTTC
>CANLYR010000098.1 GCA_947495425.1 uncultured Aquimarina sp. | reverse complement strand
TATTAAATTGTTGTGTGGTAACTACAATTTACTGCCTTTTAGCAGTTTGCACAACTTTTTCTAAATGCACAACGGGTATTTATTAGTATTCTTATAGCTTTACTCCAATTCTGGAGCCGCTATAAACTGCTTGATGGCTGTATTGGGTTCTATAATATTATATCCTTTCCAGAATTCGGGATTGTATCGGGATAAATATTCAGGTTTGATCGATGTATTCTCTTTATGGGTCGTGTACTCAGTTTCGGTGAGGGGCTTGGTATCAAAAACAACAATTTCAAACTTTTGCTTATAGATATTCACGGCATCGATCTCTAGGGACAACTCATTTTGTTTACGTTTTCCTTTTACATGTTTATTTTTTTCGATTACTTTTAGCGGGCGATCTATACCAAAGAATCCTCCTCTGTACATCTCTAGAAACTTTAAATCATACTTTAGGTTTGCCCCTTTGGCAAACATCATCTTTGCACTATATAGATTATCTTGATAATGAATTCCTAGAAGCTTAAAATTCCTGAGGTGTTTTACATTTTTGTATTCTGCTCGAACTACCGCAAAATCTTGAGTATTAATATACAAGGTACCTTTGAAATCTTCACTGCGTTTGGGCGAAAAATTAATGATATATACACTTTGATCATCTATATAGGTATAATCAACAAGCTCAAAGTTATATCTGCTGGATTTATTAAGAAAATTAGACATTACACCTTCGTTAAAAAAAAGACTGGTTGTCAACATTTTTAGTGCTTCCTTCTGGCTTTTAAAAAAGTCACTTTTATCCTGTTTATCAAGCTCGTCTTTAACCTCATTAGCACCATTGGTGTTTTCTAGGATAGAGTCTACCTGTACTTTAGTGCCAAACCATCCGGATTTAATTTTGAGATATGAATCTGGTTTTACGTTTTTCTTAAAAATGGTCTCCATACGGTCAGACATGGCTTCCATAGACACTTGATTATGCTTATCATAGAGCTCGGCAGCTTTGATGACGTTCACTTTTCTTTTTTCAAAATCACCATACAGATCACAAAGCGTTTCTGTGTAGTACTCAGATTTTCTAGGAATTAGCGTCACTACACTATCAACCAGTTTTTTATTAAGCTCTTTGATGGTGGATTTTTTGAAAGCGATGTTTAATTTTTTGATCGTATTAAACTCAGATTCTCTAAAAAAGAGACGTCGCTGCGATAATCCAAAAGTATAGTTTTCTGGGATTCGCTCTTTAACCTGATCAATTATTTCATCTACAGTAAGATTTTTATTGGTTACAAAAACATGGTCTAGCGCAATAGCTTTGGGTGTAATATAGATAATACTATCGGTGGGATTCTTGATCGAAACACCAACTTTTTCATACCCCATAGACGAAATGTATATAGAATCGAGATCCTTATGAGTACTGCCCAGAATCAAACTGAACCTCCCTTCTTCGTTAGTAATGATTCCTTGATCTTCTGATACCTGTATGGTCGCATAGGGGATAGGCTGATTGGTTTTTTTGTCTAGTACTTTTGCAGTAATAGTTTGTGCTTGAGTAGCTAGATTTATAAAGAAAAATACAATAGAGGATAGTACAATGCTGGTATAGTTCATAATTTATTATCTGAATTGACTTCGATAAAGTTCCTATTTGTTTAGACGATATCCTAGTCAATATGGTTGCCTAATAGCTATGAATAGAAGACTGAAACGCTAAAGATTTGTTACAGAAGGAGGTGTAAAAAAAAACATCACGATCAAACGTTGCTGTTTTTATTGTGATTTTTGAATTTTCTAATATGTTGGGTATGCTTTATTCTTTGGGCTGATAGTCGGGATGACCGATTTGCCAGCCAAAATCTTTTTACTAATTTTTATTTTTTGAAACCTGTTCTGCAAGTAATAATGCATTGTAAGCATTTACTATTTTGCCTGATTTTGAAAGGGAATCGAAGGGAACCTTCGGATTTTTTCTTTTGCCAGGTACAGTTACTTCCAGTTGATAAGAGTATCCAGAATCCATAAGAATTTGCTTGACTTGCGATGCATTTAGATTTGGGAATTTTGACCTTATCAGGGCAGCAATACCAGAAACAATAGGAGCAGCAAGAGATGTTCCACTTTCGTATATGTACTTATTATTAGGTAACGTTGTATACAAATTATATCCAGGTGCAAATACATCTACATTTGCTTTACCATAATTCGAAAAATAAGCTGGTAGTTTTTGGTTTAATTTATAATGTGTAGCTCCTACATTGATAAAATTTTGAGTAAATTCTGCCGTACCTTTATTGAAGTAATCTTTTGGATAAAAATTAGTAGTATCTATATTATTACTATCGTTACCGGCTCCGTGGATCATCAGTACGTCGTTTTTAGTCGCATATTTCATTGCATCAGACACTAATTTTTCTTGCATCGAGAAAAATTTACCAAAGCTCATATTAATGATTTTGGCTCCATTATCTACTGCATAGCGTATGGCTAGAGCAATATCTTTGTCATATTCATCACCATGTGGAACAGCTCTTAAAATCATTAATTTAACATTGTCAGTAATACCATCCATGCCTATTGCATTATTTCTGGATGCTCCAATCAAACCAGCTACTACAGTTCCATGGTTTTCTATATCAACATCCCCTTTAATATTATTGTTACCATAATTTCTATCTTCAACATTATCCTTATCATCACCACTTACTATCTGATCATCATAATTAGGATTCAATTTATAATTTTCAATGATATCATTATACATTTCATATTCCTTGAGCCATTCTTGGGTAAGCCCGTATTCCAAAAATTCATGAAGCATCTTAACGGGAGCTTTTAAATCTGGATTTGCAACGGTATCGATGGTTGCCAGTTTATCAAGAGTATAGTTTTGATTTGGAAAGTACTTTTGTAATTGATTGTTAATTTTTTCATACTCTTTCTTTTTATGGAAAACATAGGCTTTGTCTTCTTCAAGAGTAACTTTTTCATCTTTATATAACTTTGCGGCTTTTAAAATAACAGAATCGTTTTCTTTTGGAGATATGTTTAGCGCTTCTTTCTTATTAAAAAAACCATTCTTCTTTAAAATTCTTACATACTCGTTTCTAGCGTAGTAAGAATTCTCTCCTCTCGAATTTCCTAAAAAATTCCAGCCATGTATATCATCAACATAACCATTATTATCATCATCTTTATTATTGTTAGGGATTTCGTCTGTATTAAACCAAATTTGATCTTTTAGATCTTCATGATCAATATCAACTCCACTATCTATTATGGCAACAATGATGGTGTTTTTCAATCCATTTGATAATAAAGTATATGCTTTTTTAGAACTTATCCCAGGAATTGTGTCTGCAATAATATCTTTATGTTGCCATTCTCTCATTATAGTATCTTGAAGTTTTTTTTCCTGATACCCAATGACTAATACTTTACTATCAGTAACTACGGTATCTTGACCCATACATGATAGTGAGAAGAAAAGTAACGCAAAGCATATTTTTTTCATTTGAGATTTTTACTTTATTAAATTCTATTTTTGATCGATTGATTTAATTTTGCTAATGAATTCAGAAGGATAAACCCCTATTTTTTTATAAAATGCTTTTGAAAATGCTTCTTGAGATTTGAACCCTATCTCATTTGCAATGGCTTTTATAGAGTATAGTCTAAATTTTTTATCTTCAGTTAGTCTCTTAATACTATAATCTATCCTTAAATCACTTATATATTTCGAGAAATTTTTCTTTTTATGAGAATTTATGACGAAAGACAAATATGAAGTATTAGTTCCTAGAAGTGTAGCTATTCCTTTTGATGAGATACTTTTGTCTAAAAATTTTAATTCTACTTCAAATTTATCTAATCCTTGTAAAATACTTTTTTCTATTTCTTTAGGAATTGAATTTTGAACATTTTTTCTTTTTAATTTTGAATATCCGTAATTATCCATAATTGATAAAAAAGTCTTATTTTAGATTAAAATTATAGTATGAATATTTTC
>CANLYR010000097.1 GCA_947495425.1 uncultured Aquimarina sp. | reverse complement strand
ATTCTAGAGAAATGACCATTGGGTGACTTTAAGTCACGAGCCTGAAACTATGGACTTCAAGTCCATAGTGGTTCATTAACGAAAAAAAATTAATATGTCCTAACCCAGATAAACTACAAATTCTAGCAAAAACTGTCAGAGAACATATAGAAAAATCTCTTAAAAATGATCAAGTAAACTATCCAGAGCAAGCAATTTTGTTGATTACAACCATTACAAGTGCAATTTCGAATGCTAGAAATAGTAATAGTGATTCTCATTTCGATGGAGATTCATACAAATGGTTAGCAGAATTCGTACGGGACTGTGTGAATACTACCAGTAGGTTAGTAATAAAGTTTATATTTTAAAAATGTATAACAAAAAGTTTAAATAATCGATATGAAAAAGGAGCCCATGGAACTATCGGTATACAAAAAAATACTAGCTATATTATTTATCAGCTTTCCAATATGTATAATAGCTATTGTCATTCTGCAACTACATTTAGTTGAAGAATGGATACAATATGAATTTGGTCAAATTGGCTATCAGTTATTTAATCAATTTTTCTTAGGAGCTTTAGGAGGTACTATTGCTGGCTCTTTGTTTTTAAAAAAAGATAAAGAAATAAATGAAAAGGAATATTTAAAAGCTAAATCCGATCCAACTATATTAAGATTACCAGATGAAGTTGATAAGCAGCTTTATATTCAGAGAATTATTACCAGCGGTATTTTAACCATTTTAGGAACATTATTGATAATAGCTGGTTTTAGTTATTTGGAAGTAGATTACAAGAACGGATTTTTAATTAAACAAAAAATATTTTTTAGTGTTACGAGCATGCTCATTGGACTTTATCAATTTAAGTTTCTTGGAAGTATTGAAAAAATATCTGATAATCTATTTAAGTCATCCAATAAGAAACCAGATCTTGACTAAAAGTTCAATAAAACGATGGAAATAGAAGAATTATATAATAACGCCTATTTATTGGGTATTGAGGATTTCAAGGAATGGATTATTGCCAATTTAGAAAAAGATAAAAATACTGTATTTGAATGATCGATGATAAAAAGTTAAATACTTCTGTGGAATGGTGGGAAAAGAAGAGATTGTGGTTTAATATTGCTGTTGGGCTAACAGGAGTAATTAGCATTTTGGCTATGTGGCCATATTTCTTTTTTGAAGAAATAGTTGGAATTATAATCTGGGGGATAATTGCTAATATTTTTTACTCTTTAGGAATTTTAGTGGAAATTTTAGATTCTTACTATCTCAATGGAAAAGGAAGATTCTATAGTTTTAGAATGTTATTCTTTATAACAGGAACTTTGGCTTGTTGTTTTGTGACTTTTTATTCTGTTTGGTTACATTACATGTTTCAAATTATGGATTTTTAGCAATGATAGTTAATATTTTTAAAGTTCAATAAACCCATGGTTGAAAATATAGATTATCATATAGATAAAAACTTAAAATTAGTAAGCGATGCCGAAAAAAGATGTTTGTTCGTAGACAATCTATTTGTTGAAGAAGATAAATACGATCAACCATATTTATATAAAAATGATAGAGATCACCTAGCTAATGAAATGATTGATTTAGGTGTAGTTAAGTCATTTAAAGAAATGGTGGTTATAACTGCAAAAGGGAGTCGTATTATAGAGAATGGAGGTTGGATCAAGCATTTAAAGAAAATAAAGAAAAATAGAACTAGGGATCAATACTTACAAAGAATGTTTTGGATCTGTGCTGGACTATCATTACTACTAAGTATATATACCTTAATTAAAGACTAAATAAACGATAAACAAATATGCATAGATGAAAAAAATCACACTACTTTTTTTATTAACGGTTAATTCTGTCTTTAGTCAATTAGGGAGTAATGTTTACTTAATAGAGGGAATGCGTATACTTCCAAATATAGAACATGATTTCAATACTTATTATAATGATTTGATGTATAGAGCTTTTTCTTCTTTGAAAGATTCTTTGAAATATGGTTTTACTGATTCTAAAGGTAAAGTTGTTATCACTCCAAAGTACGAATATGCATCTGATTTTTACAATGGAAAATCAAACATAATCTCAAATAATATACCCGGTATAGTGTTCTCAAATTCTAAACATAAATTGTTTCCTGAATATAGATTGACTTTTTGGTATGAAAGTGACGTTGGATTAGCTATTAAAGAAGATCAGAGTGGATTTATAAATATAGAGGGCGAGGTGATCATTCCTTTTGAATATGAAGATGCTTTTCCATTTTATAAAGATTATGCTTCCATAAAAAAAAATGGAAAGTGGAATTATTTAAATTATCGAGGAGAAAAAGTATTCAATGATAGTTTAGTTTTTAGTTATAGACCAATAATAGACAATAAGGCTATTTTTATGATTGATTCTATAAAAGTTGAAAAAGAGAAAAAAATAACAGGTAAGAATGGGAGTCGAACTTTTATTGAATATGGCTATGGAATAGAAAAGATACAGCTTAAGGAAGGTTTAATTGATACTGATGGAAATATTGTATTACATCCATTATATGATGAAATTTCTGGATATTTCCATAATGGTTATATGAGAATACGTAACAATGGGATGACTGGGATAATTGATCAAAATTACAAAGTTATAATCCCAATTATGTATGAAGATATAAGCGATATAAAAGATGATCTTTTCCTTGCGAAATCTAAAAACAAATGGGGTATGATTAATATCAAAAACCAAGCTGTTATTCCTTTTGAATACGATAAAATCAGGCACTTTAATGAAGGATTAGCTCAGGTATTGATTAAAAGCTCTATTGGGTATATAAATAAGAAAAACATGAAAGTTATTAAGCCTAAATTTGATTTCAATGCACTTGGAGACTTTAGCAATAGGTTAGCATTAGTGAAAAAAAACGAAAAATATGGATATATTAATACAGTAGGAGAGATAGTAATTCCTATCACATATACTGCTGGATTACCTTTTGAGAAAAAATATGCACTTGTTGAAAAAGATAGTATGAGTTTTAGAATTGATAGAAAAGGCGAAAAAATCAGAGGTACTACAAAACCTTATATTTGGTTAAAAAGAGGGAAATTACAAAGATTTGCTGAAAAAGATGAATAACAAAGTCTAAATAAACGATAAATTCTGATAATGAAGCTTAGAACATATAAAGAACTGTTGATAGAGTTGGAGTTAAATAACCTTAATATAGATCAATCCGAGAGAAATCAGATGCTTCGCAACAATCCATTTTCTATAATACTCGAAGCGGGACATATGGAATTAGACAGTTTAGACGAATGGATTCGGTTAAATCTCAATCCTAATACCCTTAAATGGATATACTATGGGAAAACTGGATATGATTATGGCTTTATTGAGTATTTTGGCACTAACCAAGAAGATGTTCTTAAAGTTTCGAATGTGATCCATCAAATATATACTGTTTATCCTGATTCATCACCTCCGAATCAAATTTCTAGAACAGATGGTTATAATAATTGGATTGATTATTAAGCTCATAATAAAGAAGCAATTATAATTAGGATTCCAAAATAACAACTATCGCTTGTTCTGGGAAAAGTTCAAATAAAAGTTCAATAAACCGATGCAGAAAATTTTAAAAAAACCCTTTTTGCTGTTTTGGGGAATCGTTCCTTTTCTTATCATTTTGGGAGTATACAAAAATCAGCATACTTTAGATTTAAATATATATGACACATACTATGTTATTTCGCAATATTATGGTGCAATAGGATTTGCTTTCATTTTGAGTTTAATTGGTTTGATATATTTGGTTTAATAAGGATCAAAATCATGTTATCAAATACACTAAATTTGATTCATTGGATTTTGACTTTGTGTGGGATTTTTTTGTTAATTGATGTTTTTGGTTTTTTCTTGTCAGACTTGTTTATTGAAAAACGATATTATACAATTACTCAAATACCTAATCTAAACATATTTGGTTACATTTTGATGATCATTATAGGGCAAATAATCTTCTTCATTAATAGGGCAAGAGGGTTTCTTCATGGGTATATTAAGGCACCTTCATAAAACACGAAAACTCTTGTAAATATGAGGGTTTTGTTGTATATTTAAGTATAATAAAACCCCG
>CANLYR010000096.1 GCA_947495425.1 uncultured Aquimarina sp. | reverse complement strand
ATACCTTTTAACAATTTAGCAGAGGCCTCACTGATCATAGAACTATCCACATGAATTAAATGGTGTTTTTCTTTATCGCCATCACCGCTGGGCTAAACCATGCCGCGCATTTAGTAACCTCCCCCAAACCCCCAAACCCTTACAAAGAATACTTTGCCAATAAGGCAGCGGAATTAGAAGGGGTACTCTCAGGTACCGGACTTATGGGAGATGCTTCAACTGTTGCCAGTGGTTTAGCCCTGAACTATAGGCAGTCTTTACCGGTTATGGACAGAGTGGGTGCGAGTGCGAACTTAAAGTTTATCCGGCATGCTGGGACTATAGGAAGATATGGTGGTGGATTAGGGAATGTAGGCGCTGCTTTTGTTGCAATAAATAGTAACATGGATTATAATTCTGGTATAATTTCTGGATCTCAACATGCTTGGAATGTAGGTTCTTCTTTAGCTCCAATCGCTATAGGTGCTCAGTATGGAGGCTTGTATGGTGCTGCAGCCGGAGTGGTTATTCAGGCCAGCCAAGGGATTTATCAGGCTGCCAACTATTTTTGGAATGATGTTGTGTTACCTAATACACACCCTGTAAATTTTTCACCCAGTAATATTGCCAGAGGTTTTGGCATGATGCGTTAATTAATATATCTTTATAAAATGAATTTAAAAGTGTCAATAAAGTCTATTTATAATAATCTAAGTTTTGCATTTTTTTCTCTATCGGCAATGGTATTGATAATATATTATTATACATATCCTGATTTCTACTTCTTCTTAGAACCAATTACAGCTTTCCTTTTGTTTTCACCAATAGCAATCTCTATCTTTTTATTTTTTGACTATCTACGTTTCGAAACTAATCGTTTGATAATATTAAAAGACGATATGTTGTACATAGAGAAAAGAAGTGTGAAAAGACAAATATATAGTGATCAGATCAAAGAAGTAAAGCTTTGCGCAGCTCCGGTTTTTTATCGCAATAGTATGTTTCGATTATTACCCTTTGAGGTGTTCCATTATGCAGAAATCAAAGTAGAAAATCAACCTTCTGTGTATTTAACCTCTTTGAGTGATACGAAGCTATTTTATTGGATACAGGAAGAGCCTTTGTTTAAAGGGAAGATCACCTATAAAAAAAGCCTGTTCAATAGTATCGCATGGAATAGCCTTGATTAATAGGAATGCTGTTTTATAAGTAAATATAATGGCCCGGAATATTCTCTGGGCTATTATGGTTTTTAGCTATCAAAGTTCCCATGACCAGAGATTTCGGTGCTATGTGATGATAGTTTAATAAATTTGTAAAATGGAATTAAAAATATCAACCAGATTTATATATAAAAATCTAGGGTTTACTTTTTTTTATATAATCGTAAATCTAATCTTACTATACTATTATGATATCGGTAATAATCTCAAGATATTGATAATACACTCTACAATTGTTGGTACACCTTTAATTCTAGCTTTATTTTGTTTTTTTGACTATCTACGTTTCGAAACTAATCGTTTGATAATAATAGAAGACGAAATGTTGTACATAGAAAAAAAAGGTGTGAAAAGACAAATATACAGTGATCAGATCAAAGAAGTAAAGCTTTGTGCAGCTCCTGTTTTTTATCGCAATAGTACGTTTCGATTATTACCCTTTGAGGTGTTCCACTATGCAGAGGTCAAAGTAAAAAATCAACCTTCTGTGTATTTAACCTCTTTAAGTGATACGGAGCTGTTCCATATGATACAGGAAGAGCCTTTGTTTAAAGGGAAGATCACCTATAAAAAAAGCCTTTTCAACAGTATCATGTGGAATGGCCTTGATAAATAGGGATGATGTTTTATAAGTAAATATAATGCCTGAAATACTTCCTGGCGCGAGCAATATTAAGCAAAGGCTTGCGCTATGGCTGTAGACTCGTGCCGTTAAAGATTAGCGGGTATGGATAAGTATAGGAAACAGTTACAAACCAAATGGTTTGTAGCTGTTTTTTTGTTGTAATAGAAGTGGTCCCATTTGTAAAGAAATGGGACTGCTTTTTATAAACAATCATCAATTATCAAACACTTTTGTGCAAACTCGTTTTACAAAAACTTCATGGTATATCAACGCAACTCAAAACCTCAAAACTTTAAACTCAGAATTTTAATAAAACCTAAAAGTACGGATAACCATATTTACAAAAAAACAACTTTTACAGCACAAAAAAATAATGCTTATCACTAACTATCTTATTTTTAAATAGAAGCCTTACTCCTCCCCCGCTAGCGCGAGCGTGTCGCTCGTGCCGTTAAAGACGTGAAAAAATAATAAAAGCTATGTTAGCAATATATCAGCTTTTTATATTTTAGTAAGATGAGTAGAAAATATAAGTTTCATAATAAGGAAGGATTGTATTTTATAAGTTTTGCTACCGTCTATTGGATCGATGTTTTTGTACGAGAAAAATATCTATCGATTTTAGCAGAAAGTATAATATACTGCAGAAAACAAAAGGGTATGGAAGTCTATGCATATTGTTTTATGCCTAACCATGTCCATTTAATTTTTAGAGCTGGTAAATGCGATCCATCAGGATTAATTAGAGATTTTAAAAGCTACACTTCCAAAAAAGTAATGAAAGCAATAGAAGAAAACCCTCAAGAAAGTAGAAAAGAATGGCTACTATGGATGATGGAGAAAGCAGGCAAAAAGAATAGTAACATAACCAAGAGACAGTTTTGGCAACAACACAACAAGCCTATTGAACTTTGGACAGATAAAGTAATACAGCAAAAAATTGATTATATTCATAATAACCCTGTCGAGTCAGGTTTTGTAATAGATGCTGTTGATTATAAATACAGCAGTGCAAGAAATTATCAAGAGGATCATACCGTTTTAAAAATTGATAGTGAAGGATTTTTACTAGGATTACAAATCTAATCGGCACGAGCGACACGCTCGCGCTAGCGGGGAGTAAAAGATCCAGGACATTTTCATATTAAACGTTAAAATCTAATCACATGGAATTTTTAAAAATAAAATTAGAAAATGTAAAATCTAATAGTGGTAAAACAAAATCAATCTTTGAAAAGCTAGTTAGCATTTTTATACCTAAGGCAAATCCAGATTTTGAAAATGAAATAGATCAAGTAATGTTTTGGCTTTTAGAGTTTGAGGATGAAAATTCATTGCCAAATCGAGAGATTGGATTAGATAAAGACCAAAATGTTTTAATGAAAATGCCATTTAATGAAAATTATGGTTATTGGATAGATAATGATTTTACCTTTAGTGATTTTATGAAAATGTTTGATGCTGAATTTATTACTCAAACTTTTTTTGAAGAACAATGGAGTGTTGAATTAAAATAGGACTTCTTATGTTCACAATATTCGGAAAATCTTTTGCGCAGGACAATCTCCATTTTTTGGACAAGAAGTGGTTAGTGTACAATGTTGAAACCACAAAAGATAAAGGATGGCATGCATCAATTGATAATTATATCATAGATTTAACAAAAAATGACACTTTGGTGATTAAATACCTTGGTGATAATTCATTGCAACAAGTGAGCTATCATCTTGATGAAAAGAATGGAATCATTTTATCTTCTAACTCAGGAGAGGTTCTTTATGAAATCAAGGAATTGTCAGATTCAAGGATGATACTGCTGGATGAAAAACATAAAGAGAGAATCTACCTGTATCCAGTTGAGGTTTCAAGGATTCTCGTAACAGAATCGCTAAAAGACAGATTCCTGAATAAGGTATGGATGAATGATGAAGGAAAGCTCCAGTTCAAAGAAGCCCCTTATCTTCTTTATGACAAAGTTGAGACCGACTACATGGAATTAATTGAAAGTGATGGGCAGGAGACTATCAAAGGAGGATGGTTAATAGACAATATGGAGGATTCTTACTTTCTAGAGTTATTTTCTTCGAAATCGAATTTCAAGGCAGTCTATCAAATTAGAAAAATTGATGACAAGCAATTGGAAGCAATTGGAATGAATAAAAAGGGTAAAATTCTCTTTTTAAGACTCAATTGTGGTTCTTAGTTTTGAAGACTAACTTACGTTAAATGTAGAGCTTTAGAAATTTAGAACAATTTAATAGATTTATATCTAATATTAACGAAGCTAGTAAATGAAAAAATTAATTATGGTATTAATAGTTACATTGTTTTCCTGTGGAAAAAACGGTAACAAGTCATATAACTTTGATGGAAATTGGAACTTTTTGGACTTAGATTCAACATACTATGAAATCAAAATTCAAAATGATACAGTAATTACATATCACGGGGATTTATCACTATTGCCATTGAGATCTTTCTATGTAAAAAATGATAGTATCTATTTTAGTGAATCTATTGATAATTTTGATAAAAAGAGAGGTTATCTAATTAATAAGGTGGATGAGGGGAGGTTTAATTTAGTAGCGGATGAATTTGATAAAAAGATTGTTTTAAATGAACCACTATGGACTTGAAGTCCATAGTTTCAGGCTCGTGACTTAAAGTCACCCAATGGTCATTTCTCTAGA
>CANLYR010000095.1 GCA_947495425.1 uncultured Aquimarina sp. | reverse complement strand
TCTCTAGTTTTTATTCTCTGTAATAAATGCTTATGCATTTAATACGCGCTGTCAATCAATATATCAATGAACTTTCTCGTACCTAGAACCACTATCAATAATCCTAATATACGCTTGTAATTACCTAAGGAATCGAACCCTAAAAAGCTATAACAAATAACCCTATCCAATCTAATCTGTATCCTAAATGAACTTCACTTGTCTCTCAAAGCGGGTGCAAATATACAACCCTTTTTTATTCTACAAAGTGTTTTTGAATTATTTTTTTGAAAAAAATTAAAAAAAATAAAACCCTGAAATCTTGATGAACTTCACAAAAAGAATCCCCCGTTTTGAGGATGCAAAACTACAACCCTTTTTTTGTATAACAAGAACTTTTACCTAAAGTTTTTAAAACTCCGCTAAAAAATAAATCATCCAAAATAAAATCAATGAACTCTCAAAACATTATCCCGTTTTGAGCGTGCAAACATACAACCCTTATTCAGTATTACAACAATTTTTTTGAAGTATTTCTTAATCTTTTTGTAATGCCTTGATAACATAATGTTTACAACTAAATAAAATACAGGATAGGGATTGAAGCGACATCCTTTTATCAAAACCATATACTTCGACAGGCTCAGCACACGATTTCGACAGGGTTAGTAGATGATTCTAAGTACGCATGGTTTATTAGTCTACAAGGCTAGTATTTGGTTTTGATAAAAGATATAGCGTAAAGCGCGATCGGGATATTTTTCTTATCCCGAATCCTCATAAAAAAAACAATACCAGAAGAAATAATTTAATTGAACAAAAAAATTGAAATCAACCATCCAATATATAACCATGAAAGTATTTTATTAATTTCATTTTGGTCTATGGGTCAAAACCAAACAAAATCATTATTCCCAACATCCCGCCCTCTCAACGAAGAGAGAGACTAAAATGGAAGCCTCGAGGAATTATTTGGATTAAATATCTACTATATATTGTATGGGTTTTATTATCGTATTATCTTTGCTCCTTTAATTAGAAAAAAATGATCAAAATTACGTTACCAGACGGTTCGGTTAGAGAGTATAACAGTGGCATATCTGCTATAGATGTTGCAAAAGATATAAGTGAAGGTTTTGCTAGAAATGTTATTTCTGCAAAATTTAATGGCACTACTATAGAAACAACAACCGAATTAACAACAGATGGTAACTTAGTTTTATTTACATGGAGAGACGATGAAGGCAAAACTGCTTTTAGACATTCTACATCTCATGTTTTGGCTCAAGCACTAGAAGAGCTATATCCAGGTGTTAAATTATCTATTGGACCTGCAATAAACAATGGTTTTTATTATGATATAGACCTTGGAGACAACACTATTTCTGATAAAGATTTTAAAAAGATTGAAGATAAGATGCTTGAAATAGCAAGAGGAAAACACGATTTCAAAATGAGATCTGTTTCTAAAGCTGAGGCATTAGCTAAATACAAAGGTGAGGGTAATGAGTACAAGGTTGAATTAATTGAAAATCTTGAAGATGGAACCATAACTTTTTGCGACCATGATACATTCACAGATTTATGTCGTGGAGGACATATTCCTAATACAGGATTAATCAAGGCTGTAAAAATAATGAGTGTTGCCGGAGCATACTGGCGAGGGAATGAAAATAACAAACAGCTCACCAGAGTATATGGCACGTCTTTTCCTAAACAAAAGGAATTAAAAGAATATTTAGAATTACTCGAAGAAGCAAAAAAACGCGATCATAGAAAGTTAGGAAAAGAACTTGAGCTTTTTACCTTTTCTCAAAAAGTAGGGCAAGGATTACCGCTTTGGCTTCCAAAAGGGGCTGCTTTGCGGGATCGACTAGAACAATTCTTAAAAAAGGCTCAGAAAAAAGCAGGATATGAGATGGTCATGACACCACATATAGGACAAAAGGAACTATATGTTACTTCTGGGCATTACGCGAAATATGGAGAAGATAGTTTTCAACCTATTAACACACCTGCAGAAGGTGAGGAATTCCTATTAAAACCAATGAATTGTCCTCACCATTGCGAAATATATAATAGTAGCCCTTGGTCTTATAGAGATTTACCCGTACGCTATGCCGAGTTTGGTACCGTATATAGGTATGAACAAAGTGGTGAACTACATGGACTAACACGTGTGAGAGGTTTTACTCAAGATGACGCTCATATTTTTTGCACTCCAGACCAATTAGATGAAGAGTTTAAGAAGGTTATTGATTTAGTTCTGTATGTTTTTAGATCTTTAGGTTTTGAAAATTTTACAGCGCAGGTATCTGTTAGGGATTTAGACAACCCAGGTAAATATATAGGAGATGTAGACAATTGGGAGAAGGCTGAAAATGCAATTATTAGTGCTGCCAAAGATAAAGGACTTAACTATATCATTGAAAATGGCGAAGCTGCATTTTACGGCCCTAAGCTTGATTTTATGGTTAAAGATGCATTAGGCAGAAGTTGGCAGTTAGGCACAATACAAGTTGATTACAACCTGCCAGAGCGTTTCGATCTGACATATAAAGGAAGTGATAATGAATCACACAGACCTGTTATGATCCATAGAGCCCCTTTTGGAAGTATGGAAAGATTTATTGCTATCCTGCTAGAACATACTGGAGGTAATTTCCCACTTTGGCTCATGCCAGAACAAGCTATAATTCTATCTATCAGTGAGAAATATGAAAAATACGCTGAAAAAGTTTTAAATTTGTTAGAAAATGACGAAATTCGCGCCCTTGCAGATGATAGAAATGAAACTATTGGCAAAAAGATAAGAGAAGCAGAAATGAATAAATACCCTTACATTATAATCGTAGGGGAACAAGAAGAAAAAGACAATACAATTTCAGTTCGCAGACATGGTGGCGAAGATTTAGGAGCCATATCTATTGAAAAGTTTGGTCAAATAATTAATAATGAAATAAACGAAACCCTAAAACCGTTTGACGGTTAATAAAAAAATTAAGTTTAATTTAAATTTATAAGTCATAGCAATAAGAAGAAGAAGGTCTCAAAAACCACTAAGAGTAATCAAAGAAGATGCTCACAGAATCAACCACAAAATACGTGTTGATGAAGTACGCCTAGTAGGTGATAATATAGAAGTTGGAGTATATCCAACAAAGAAAGCCATGGAGCTTGCTGAACAACAAGGTTTAGATCTTGTAGAGATTTCACCTAAAGCCGTACCTCCTGTTTGTAAAATAATGGATTATAAAAAATTCCTTTATGAACAGAAGAAAAGAGACAAAGCTTTGAAGTCTAAAGCTACCAAAGTTGTTATTAAGGAAATTAGATTTGGACCTAATACAGATGAACACGATTATGAATTTAAGAAAAAGCATGCTATCAAATTTTTGAGTGAAGGTGCGAAATTAAAAGCATATGTTTTCTTTAAAGGTCGTTCTATTATTTATAAAGATCAGGGGCAGATTTTATTGCTCAGACTAGCTCAAGAGTTAGAAGAATATGGTAAAGTAGAGCAAATGCCAAAATTAGAAGGTAAACGTATGATTATGTTTATCGCTCCAAAAAAATAAGTAACACATAATTCTAGAAAAAGAATTATTAAAATAATAAGTGAGATTATTAAAACAAGGATACAATGCCTAAAATGAAAACAAAATCCAGTGCAAAAAAGCGATTTAAGCTTACAGGTACTGGTAAGATTAAAAGAAAGCATGCTTTTAAGAGTCATATCTTAACGAAAAAATCTAAAAAGCGTAAGCTTGCTTTAACGCACACAACATTAGTGCACAAAAGCGATGAAAATAGTATTAAAGAACAATTACGTTTAAAGTAATTATTTTTTAATCAGGTTAAAATTAATACAAACCCAGGAGTTAGGCCATTTAAAAAGAATTCAAAATTCAGAATTCAGAATTGTTGAATCGCCTACTACTAAAAAATTAAAAATTATGCCAAGATCAGTAAATTCTGTTGCAAAAAGAGCTCGAAGAAAAAAGGTTCTTAAGCAAGCAAAAGGTTATTTCGGACGTCGTAAAAACGTTTGGACAGTAGCGAAAAATGCGGTTGATAAAGCAATGTCATATGCCTATAGAGATCGTAGAAACAAAAAAAGAACTTTCCGTGCTTTGTGGATTACCCGTATTAATGCAGGTGCACGTATGCATGGTATGTCTTATTCTCAATTTATGGGTAAAATAAAAGCTAATCATATCGAATTGAATCGTAAAGTTCTTGCCGATTTAGCGATGAACAACCCTGAAGCTTTTAAAGCTATAGTAGAGAAAGTTAAGTAATTCTTTAAATAAAATAATACAATCTCATTTATATAAAAAATCCTACTGCATACGTAGGATTTTTTTTGCTTCATACTTTTACAACAAATATCTCATAAATGAGAATAGAAGATAATAGGTTAATCAATCATAGCGTAGAAATCTTAGAACATATAAGGTTATAAGATGAAATTAAAAGATTTATGAAGGAATTATACCAAATCTACAATAAGTTGTCATAAATAATTTGTTTATATTTTTTGTGAGCTACAATCGATTTGATCAAA
>CANLYR010000094.1 GCA_947495425.1 uncultured Aquimarina sp. | reverse complement strand
CAAAGATAAGGGTTTTTAGAAGCTAAAGCGAAATGCACTAAAGTGCATAGTTTTAACTACTTTTGAGACCAATAAAAGCTTTGAATAAACCTTCAAGACAAGTATATGCTATTGTTATGGTTAAATTATAATCGGATTTTGAAATGGATTCATCCATTTTATTAATATACCCTTGAATTTTGTCGGAATTCCAAATTTCTTTAGGTACAATAGACTTAGGTATTGGTTTGCTAAAATTATTACCCAACAATCTTATATCTTTTATAATATTTTCAGGTGCAGATAATAATTCTAAGTCTTTAACTAATTCCTCTATTTTCAAATCTTCACCTTTCCAATTTGCGAACTCTTTCATTACATCATTTACGAGACCAAAGCAATCTTCAGGTTTATCAATAAATAGAGAGTTTAATGTAATAGCAAATGCCCCTAATGAATCTGCGTAATTATAATCTCTTCCTGCCATTATTACAACTCTATTATATTCAATTTCCATCAGTGTTTTATTCCAATACTCTTCAGCATTTGATTTAATCAAATATCTCTTAAAAGCGGTAGAAATTAAAAAATCTCCAATTCCTATATCTTTTAAACTATTAAATAACGTCTCAATTCTAGGGTGAGGATCTGTCATCGTTTATTTAGACTTTTAATTGTTTTATTCTATATTTTAAATCTGAAATTGTTTGATATATTTCTTGCGAAGCTTTAGACTCCCAACTATTAAGTGGTGATCTGCCGGACTTATCGATGTACTTATCTCTAAATTTTTCTAAGTCTTTAATATATTTATCTTTATTATTAGCCATAGGTTTTTTGAACTTTAATCTGTTTCTAACAATCTATGATAATAAAAGTAATTAACTCTATCATCCAGAACTTGTTCTATCTCATTTATGATTTCTAATAGGTTGATAATGTCTATTTCAACATTATCCTTAGTGCTTACATAAAAATGATCCTCAAGTTTTCTGCTGAATGGATATCTCGAAAAATCGGTATTATCTGACTTGCTATCAGTTTTGATGGTTTCATTAATTTCATTGATATAATCTAGTAAGACAATAGCCGAGTTTACAAAATGACCTCCAGCACCGTCACCATCAACATCATGTATTAGTTCCAATGACTGAACCATGAGATCGTATAAATTATGAGTTTTAGGAAAATTTTTATCATTTGATTTAATAAAATTCAAAGTCCAAATCAGTGCCTTTAAGTATAATTCTATACCATGATTCAAATTTGTTAAAATAGGGAATATTAATTCATCAGCTATCTTATTCGAATTGTCTTGCACACAAAGCTCTAGTGTGTATTTACTAGATCTTATAAACCCTTGCCCAATAGAAATCAAATTTCCTATTCTGTCATTTTTTTCTATTCGCCAATTCAAAAAAGCAGATTTGTTAAAATCTGGATTTCCTTGAAATACTCGTCTATATTTCTTCATCGTTTACTTAAACTTTATGTTTTCGGAGTAAATTTTGTAATTCGCTATCAAAGCCCATCTTTTTGATAGAATTCTCTATCTCTTCATTATAAGTTTCTTTTTGGGAATCTGACAGTGTGCTTTTCAATGCATTTAGTACTGTACCGATTACTAAAGTGTTTCTGTTGATAGTTTTATCACTTTCTTTCATATTATCGTTTATTTAAACTTTTAGTATTTACAATTACTCTCTCCTAAAATAATTCCATTTACAATATCATTCTTTAAGTCTTTTTTAGGTTCAAATTTCATTACCTTAACTTCAAGATTTATTGGTTTGAAATCTAAAAGAACTTGACATAAGTAATCTGCATATCCATCTCTAGAGGTTCCATCATCTAAAACTTCTACGTACAAAATACTATCATCGGAAATAAAAGCATTTTTAATTTTCGATTCTGTTTTGATTTCTTCTAATGCTTTTAGATTATTCGCATTTTCAGATGGTATCTCTACTTTTTCAATTGCTTTTGTTGTTTCAGATTTTTCTGTATTTCCACAGCTAAGTAATGTGCCTATTAATATAGTAGTACAAAAAATATGATTTGATTTTTTCATGTTTCTTATCGTTTTATTGAACTTTTACTAATTAATATAGGCTTTGGAGTAACTAAATTAGAAGCTAAACATTTCGGTATTTTTATTTTTGCACCGAGCTTCTAATTCTTCCAAACTATTTATTGCTACGTTATATAATCGTTGATAACCATCTTTCTCATATGATACTTCTTCCAATTCTAATTGTGTTTCTTCTAGTTCTGATTGTAAATTCTCAAACTTCTCCAATATCTCTTCATTTTGGGATTTTAACAATCCCAATTCCTTATTTAAATCGCGATTTTTATAAAAAGTAATACCACTCATTATCAAGGATAACACAAGAAATAATACAGCTAATTGTTTCATTATTTACAAGATTGGTTTATGATCGTTTTATTGAACTTTAGTTACTTTTTGCCTGGATTTCCTACTGGAAACAAAATAGGAATGGAAAACGCTATTGAGTTTGTGGAACGATTTGCATTTTTATCTTAAATAGCAGCACCTATACCAAAAATGCCTCCTACTACAGAAATTCCCGCTTTACCAGATTCTGAAACATCAGCTTCAACTACAACATTATATTTTAATTCAACTATAGGTGTTTTTTTGCTTTCATTATCTTGAATGTACCCTGCTATTGACTCAGATTCAGTATTAATAAGTTTTCCCCTTGGATTAATTATAGCACCTGAATCTTTAGTTAGATCTTGAGCAGCAGTTATACCGTCAATAATTTCTGAGATTGAATTTGATACAAAATCTTTTAATTTCATCCTTTGGTTTTAAGAGTTAATACTTCATCAGTTTATCGAACTTTTATAACTTTTTTAATACTTTATTATACATGAGTGTTCTATATCTTTGTGTATTTTCTATCTAATTTTTGCCAAATATTGGCATTAAAAAAGGTCTTTACTTGTGATTTCGGATTATTAGGGTCTAGTTTTCTATTATGTGATAACTTTTTATTCTGTTTGACGAGCTTCATAGTTTTATGAAAATTCTGATTTTGCTTAAAGTCACTATACCTGGCCTTGGCTTTTGTAGTTACATTGTCATATGTCAAAGGGAATTTCTTCGTTATATCTTCTTCAGAAATATTGATTGGAATACCAGCCGAATCATACCTCATTCCTATTCCTTCTAATGTTGTATTTTTTTTAAAGTTGATATCTATACCAATAGCAACACTAAAATCGTTATCACTCGAGTCTGTTTCAGAAACTTTCTTTTTTAAAAAATTAAGATAATTAGCTACTTCATCGGTTAATATCGCTTTTGATTCGATATTAGAATCTACATAGGCTAAAGGCATTAAGTAAAAATTGTATTGTGTTAATTTTACTTTGGGTTCCCACCTTTGAATAAGCTCCATAAAGTTCTTAATACATGCAAAACCTAACTCCTGGATTTCTTTAGATATGTCTGAACTATTATGAAAATGAATCGCATTATCTCTTAATTCAATAAGAGCAAAAAGACTTTTAACTAAATTCAAACTAATATGCTCATCTTTTTTTCTTAATCTTAAAATAGACTCTGCTAAACTAATAGTCATTGGGTTTTTTGAACGATTTAATTTAGGTTGTAATATTTTAGAATTCTCCCCATTCTTTTTCTTTTTATTCTCCATTGAATAAATGGAATTCATTTTATAATGGGACAATTTTAGAAGTCTAGCTTTAAAAAGAAGCTCCCAAGAATTAATCGATAAAATAGAAAACGTTTCTTCCCTATATTTAAAATCTGGCTTGTTGTAAATTTCTATTGCAGATAACATTGAATTAATGGCTTTATCTAAAAGGCTTTGATAGGTCTTATTTATTTTCATCTTAATAGCCGAGATCTAATATCTTTTTATTGAGTTTTGTTGTCCTACAATATCAATAATTTACTAATGTGATAATTACGGTTTTCCACAGGAATCAGTTATTTAGAATCTTTCTTTCTGTATTTTCTTTTCTTTCCGCCTAAATCTGTATAGTCTAAATACTTGTAGTATGTGGCTCTGGACACCCCTACTCTTTCACAAATTTCACTCACGCTTAGTTTACCTTCTTTAAAATAATAGGCACATAACTTAGCTCTTTGTTTATTTTTCTGGCTTAATCCTTTGGGTGCTCCTAATACCTTACCCCGTCTACGAGCAGATTCCAGTCCTGCTTTGGTACGCTCAATGATAATATCTCTTTCTAGTTGTGCTAAAGCTCCAAAAATGTTTGTTATAAACATAGAATGCGGAGAATCTTGAGTTGTATTAATAAAAGGTTCTGTAATTGAGCGAAATTTTATCCCTTTTTGCTCAAAATCCCTCATTAATTTAGTCAAATGAATCAAACTTCTAACCAAACGATCAAGTTTCCAAACAACTAAGGTGTCCCCTTCCCATAAATGATCTAGCAATTTTGATAAATTCTTACGTTCTGCCTTGATACCGGATACCTTATCTGTATAGATATTTCTTTCTTGCACGCCTTCTTTCAATAATGCGTCAAGCTGAAGATCTAGAGATTGTTCTTCTGTACTTACACGAGCATAACCAAAAATCATAATTTAAAAGTTCAATTAAGTACTTAAAGTTAAACTAACCCGTTGTGCATTTAGAAAAAGTTGTGCAAACTGCTAAAAGGCAGTAAATTGTAGTTACCACACAACAA
>CANLYR010000093.1 GCA_947495425.1 uncultured Aquimarina sp. | reverse complement strand
GAGAAGCTCTTCGATAGACTTGTAATTGCTGGAATTACAGGATTATGATTAAAAACGGATATTCAATAAAAAATTTATCTTTAATGCAATATATATAAATAGCTAGATACATTTCAGATACACATGAAAATATTATATAAATCAATTATAAATTTTTCTTTAATACTTCTTTTTCTTCTAATAAATCCGAATAGCTTGGTAGCTCAAGGAACATTGAAGAGAAGTTATACAAGGTTTTTTCAATTAAAAGATTCGGCAAGATTTTACATGAAAACTGATTTAGAAAAATCTATGAAGTTTGCCGATAGTACTGTTAATTTTGCTCGTAATATCAAGAAAGATTCTCTTCTAGCAAATGGCTTACTTTTAAAGGCAAATATTTTCCAAAACCATAGAAACGAAAAAAGCAGTAAAAAAGCTATCAAATTATATATGCAATCCCTTAAATTATTTGAAAATTTTGGCGACTCTATCGGTATTTTCAATACCAGAAATGGATTATCATATTCGTACTCGACCTTAAATAATTTTCCTGCTGCATTAAGTTATTCAAAAAAAAACATGGTTTTAGCGCAATATCTAAAAGAGATTGATAAACTAAGTTTTAAAACTCTTGGAACTAGCCATATTACTCTAGGAACCAATTATTTAAGATTAAAACTTATTGATTCTTCTATTGTACACCTTGAAAAGGCGCGAAGAATATTTCATCGGGATACTAACTTACTGTCAGCAGAAATTTCTTCCATAGGCAATCTTGCTTTAGCTTATAAAATGAAAAAAGATTTTGATAGGGCTTTGCTCTTACAAAAGGAAGCTCATGAAATAAGCTTAAAAAATCAAGATATGCGAAGTATAATTAGCACTGCAAATAATATAGGTAATACATACAAAGAATTAGAGATTTTTGACAAAGCTACTTATTACTATCATAAAGCTTTGGTTACTTCAAAAAACTTTCCTGGATCCAGTTTCTATACTTCAGCCTTATATTATAATATCGGTGAAAATTTCTTTTTAAAAAAAAAGATAGACAGTGCTAATTTATATATAGACAGTTCGATCTCATTAGCTTCTGGTGTTAAAGCAAATAGAATTCTATTAATGGCGTATGAATTAAAATCAAAATTATCTGAAGAAAAAGGAGACTCTGCTAATGCCTATACTTACCTCATAAAATATAAGAACTTGAAAAATAGTACAGAAAATAAGCAAAATTATCAGAAAACCACGGAAATATTATTTAAAGAAGAAACTCGAAAACAAGAAGTGATGAAGGAAAAATTCTTCAACAATATCAATAAGAAAAATAGAGTACTAATTATTCTTAGTATAGTAATCCTATTACTATTTTTTTCCTTCTACTTAATTTTTTATAAATACAGATCTAAATTCACTTTTTTGAGTGGTAGTGAAACCGAGCTAGAAACCAAACTACAAGAATCAAAACAACAAAAGGATCTTCTCTATCGACAAATCACAACTGCTACTGCTAATGTGGCGATCAAGAATGACATTTTACAGCATTTAAGTACTACACTTGCCGAAATTATAGAACAAAATAAGTCTAAGGAAATGCAAAAAAACTTAGAAAATGCGCAATATCTCATTCGCGATAATCTAGAACTCAGCAAAATGTGGAAAGACTTTTTTATGCACTTTGAAAAAGTACATCCTGACTTCATTCAAAAATTATCTACAAATTATAATCTATCGCCTAACGACTTAAAGATATGTGCTTTTATTAAAATGAATCTTTCCAACAAAGAGATTGCTCAATTATTAAATATTCATCTCAATAGTGTTCATACGATTTTATATCGATTGAAGAAAAAGTTAGATCTACCTAAGGATCAAAGTGTATTTAATTTTTTACAATTCTACGAACATTATTAATTCCTGTTTGAAGTAGAAGTATTAATTTTATGTAGAATAGTTTTTAAATGATAAAAAAATTACAACACTTGGCTTCATAGATGATTTTAATAATGAGTGTCTTTGGATAACAACTGATGTATTAATTGCTAGCGCAAGAATCACTAAGGAACTGGACAAGCCTATTGAGTGCGATGGAAAACCAAGATGGATACTGGTGGATAATGAACTAGAATTTACGAGTATTCAATTCCAAGATTGGTGTAAGCAAAGTGATATTAAAGTACGTTATATCCAACTAGGAAAACCTGACCAAAATAGTTTTATAGAACGATTTAGTCAAAGTTATAGAGAAGTAATACGAGATTTTTTCAGTTAGAAGATTCAGTAAAATTCTACATGAATAGTTCTAAGCTTGCTCTAAAACCGTACTACTTAAAAGTAGAAAATTAATTTAAATTGAGAATTTCAGTTTAGTTATGCATAGAATATCATACTCATTAATAATTTTAAAAATTTTGCTCTTAAGCTTACAACTCCATGGACAAAAAACTACTAAAAAAGATGTTGAATTAAGATTGAAAAAGGAATTTTGGATCGTACACGATTCAGTAACTTTTTATATGAAACGTGATCTTAAAAAAGCTAAATTATTTGCTTTAGAAAATTTGAACTTTGCCAAAAAAACTGAAAAACCAAAATGGATAGCAAGGGCTAACTGTAATTATGGAGTTGTTTTATCTGAAATCGGAGGAGAAAATAATTGGATAGAGGCAAAAAAGTTTTTAAATGAGTCCATAATACAGTTCTCCAAAATTCAAGATTCTACTTCAATTATTTTTACTAAGAATGTTTTAAGCAGTATTCATTTAAAAACTAAGAATTATCCTAAAGCGCTATCTTTATCCTTAGAAAACTTGGAACAGATCAAAGCCTCGATAAAAGATAAAAAAGATAGTATTACTCTTGGAGTGTCATATGGAAATTTGGCATTAATATATGAGAACATAAAGCGACCAGACTCTGCCATAGCCAATTATGCAAATGCACTCAATATTTTTAAGAAACACCGTACCGATCTTCAGAGTCCTTGTTTACTAGGCATCGCAAACGCCTACTTATCTAAAAAAGACTGGGAAAAAGCGATGGTTTATTATAAAAAGACAGAAGATTTTAACAAATCTGCACAGTTAAAGTCAGATATGAGTATACTCTACACTAACATGGCTCTGACATATGCCCACTTAGATTTGCCTAAAAAAGCACTAGAATACGGGTGGCAAGCGGTTCGCCATACGGATACTGTAGAAAAAAATCAATACTATAAGATAGCCATGAGCAAAATCCCAACGTTTTATGCTCAATTAAAAATTGCTGATAGCACTCTATATTATGCAGATCAAATTCTTGATGATTTAGGAGGAAATGGTGATTTAACATTACTACTTAATGTACTTCAATCTAAAGTAGAAGCCTTAGAAACACTACAAAAGACTAATGAAACTATCCCAATTCTTAAAAGGATAAATCGCTTAAAAGATAGTATCGAGGCACTGGAAAACAAAACTGAGATTACTAATGTTTTGTTAAAAAACAAGGATGAGAAAATGGCTCTCAAAGAAACAGTTTTTAATCAAAGATTTACTGCGAATAAGAAGATTATCTACATTTGTTTGATCAGTATAATCATATTAATTATACTAATCATTGTAATTAAACGATATAATCTAAAACAGATTAACTCCTTTAGAACAAAAGAGCACTACAGTAAAGAACTATTAAATAATATAAAATATGAAAGAGATCATCTAAACCGTCAAATTGCTACTAGTAAAGTAAACTTAGCGGTAAAACATGATTTATTACAGAAAGTGAAATTTATTTTAGATCAAACTAATAAGCAAGAACTCCCAAAAGATATAAAAACTGAAATTAACACTACACTTTTGGATATTGAAAATAATATAGAACTTAACAAGCTATGGTATGATTTCTTCAAACATTTTGAAGAAGTACATCCTGATTTCATTCAAAAATTATCTACAAATTATAATCTATCGCCCAACGACTTAAAGATATGTGCTTTTATTAAAATGAACCTTTCCAACAAAGAGATTGCTCAATTATTGAATATCCATCTCAATAGTGTTCATACGATTTTATATCGATTGAAGAAAAAGTTAGATCTACCTAAGGATCAAAGTGTATTTAATTTTTTACAATTCTACGAACATAATTAATTTCTATTTGAGGTAGAAGCATTGATTTGTTCGTTTAAAAAATTATTCGGTTACCATTCTTTATGTAATAGATCTCCTAGTTTGAGCTACATTTATCAAACGTATCTAAGCTTTGGCAATTTGGTGTTTTACATATTCTTACTACCCATAACTATGGTTCATAAGGAGAAACCTAGAGATTATCAATTATTATTCACTAATTTGAAATATTCTTATGATCTCCTCTTATGATTACTCTATTTATTGAATTATAATTTTTGTAGAGCTTCTAACAAATCACTGTCGTTTTTCGGTTTTGATTTTAGACTGTCCTTGTTCACAAATTTCCTTTGTCATTTTTTCTAATATTGGAGTATTTATTTCTATTACTGTTTGATGAAACTGTATTATTTGATATTAAAAAGAGTTTTTGCAATTGCATAATTGTGACTTTTATTCTTTCCTGCGATAAAGAGCATTAATTTTCTTTTTTTGATTAGTAAATCTTTTATAATCTATATGTAAATCTTTTGTAAGCGTTTTTTTAAGGTATTGTGATGTGTTTTTTTTCTCTTAGCACCTGAGTTTCCCCTCAAGTCTAACATTTAAAATAACCTTATATGAAAGCAGCACAAAAAATAGTACTGCAAAACTTACCCGGTTTTGTAAAAGGAAAATTAATTCGTAACAAACTAGAACTGCCCAATAACCCTCTACCCGATTTTACTTTTAAAATTGCAACACAAAAAGATGAACTCGAGCAGGCTTATCAGTTGTTATATAGAGCCTACCG
>CANLYR010000092.1 GCA_947495425.1 uncultured Aquimarina sp. | reverse complement strand
TCAAAGATAAGGGTTTTTAGAAGCTAAAGCGAAATGCACTAAAGTGCATAGTTTTAACTACTTTTGAGACCAATAAAGTAAGAATAGGTAAATAAAAGACAATATCTTACAGACATTGGATTGAGTTAGAGAATTTTCGGTAGTTTTCAATTTCACAAGCTTGGGGCTATAATTAATATACCAAAAATAAATACTTACATCTTTTCATGATTCCAAATTGATCAAACTAAAACTTGATTTTTATCAATTTTTTAATCATGCTTGATTGATATATATTTCAACATAATAAAATATTTGAATAGGATAGCAATACATCATTCTTGAAGCAGATTTCACTTTAAAAACAATACCCTTCTAAAATAACTTAGTTGAGCAAGAAACTATAAAAAAGAGTTAAGACGCTTCAAAAAGTATTATTCAATACTAAAATATTAATCCGTGGTTAGTGATTCTCTACTTTTCTTATTTCCAAAATAAATAGCAATACCACCTGTAAAAAACATCAATAAACTATATACCGCTGGAGCAATAGCATACGATGTGTTTCTAAGCAAAACTACTGCGATAGTTATGGCCAATGTGCCGTTTTGAATTCCAGATTCTATAGCAATCGAAATAGCACTCTGACTCCTTATATTAAAAATTTTAGCAGAATAGTAGCCTATTAACATTGTAACAGTATTCAAACTTAAAGCAACTAATCCTGCATGTTGAACATAAGAAACAAAATTATCTTTTTCTTTAACAGTTATTCCTACAATAACTAGTATCATAACTATACCAGAGGCAACTCTAACAGGTTTTTCCATGCGTAATGCAAATGTTTCCTTATATTTTCTAATCATCATCCCAATACCAACTGGAATAATAGTAATCACCATAATCTGGAGGATAGTATTAAGAATATCTAACTCAATCATCTGTCCTTCATCTAAAAAATGTTGCAATGCAAAATTTACAATAAAAGGTATTGTCAATATAGAAATAAAACTACTTATTGCTGTTAAAGTAACGGATAATGCGATATCCCCTTTTGCTAGGTGACATATTAAATTAGATGTTGCCCCACCTGGGCAGGCCGCCAAAATCATAATTCCTATGGCTATCTCTGGCTGTAAAGGAAATAAAGAAGCTAACGTAAATCCGAGTATAGGTAGCATTACTATTTGATTTGTTAAGCCTAGCAACACAGCTTTTGGGTATATAAATATTCTTTTAAAATCATTAACTACAAGCGATAATCCCATTCCTAACATGATTATCATGAGAGAAGCCGCTAAAATAATTGTGGAGATACTATCCATATATAAGTTATAATTAAGTAAGCAATATAGAAAAAACCAGAATACCGCAACCAATTAGAGAAAAAAACATCTAATAAAAAACTCGTGATATGCAAAATAGTCTTTTAATACTTTTAATTACTTCTTTTATATTTTTCGCTTGTAATAACGATGATGACACTGATGACAATTCTAGTAATTGTAGCGCCGAAACCTTAATTAGTTCAAATCTATATGCTGATGCTCCCGATGACCAATTGTCAATAAATAGCCTTGAGATCATTGATAATTGTCTCAAAATTAATTTCAGCGCAAGTGGTTGTGATGGAAACTCTTGGGAAGTAAAACTAATTGACTCTACAGTACTATTGGAATCAAATCCGCCTCAAAGAAACTTACGATTATCATTAAAAAATGAAGAAGCATGTTTAGCATTTATAAATAAAGAATTAACTTTTGACATTTCAAGCCTAAAAGTTAGTGGCAATAGTGTACAGCTAAATATTACTAATACTGACAAGGACATTCTTTATCAATATTGATAAAAATTGGCTAAACCAAAAACATTACTATGCTCCAAGATCAATCTCAAGAAAGTCAATATTGGACACAACGATATAACCAAAACCGTACAGGCTGGGATATTGGATATATTTCTAATCCACTTAAAGCATATATCGACCAATTAACCGATAAGACCATCAAAATACTGATTCCAGGAGCTGGAAATGCATATGAAGCAGAGTATTTATTTCAACAAGGGTTTACGAATGTTTTTGTTTTAGATATCTCACCAGAACCATTAGATACCTTTGCAAAAAGAGTCCCTGATTTTCCTGAGTCACAATTATTGCTAGATGATTTTTTTACACTAAAAGGAAACTATGATCTCATTTTGGAACAAACTTTTTTCTGTTCTTTTATTCCTACAGATGAAAACAGATTGGCTTATGTAAAACAAATGGCTGATCTCTTAAAATCTGAAGGGAAATTGGTAGGGCTTTGGTTCGACTTTCCACTCACGGATGATATGGAGAAACGTCCCTTTGGTGGAAATAAAAAACTCTATTTGACATATTTACAAACTCATTTCGAAGCCCAAATTTTCGATAAGTGCTATAATTCAATTCCAGAAAGGCAAGGAAATGAACTTTTTGGTATTTTTGAGAAAAAGTAATACAACTAAACTAATACTCTAAAAAATTTCATTTCGTTACTTTTGACCACGTCCGAGATGTACCAACAATAAATTTTGAATCCAAAGTACGTCAGTTTGAGTGCCTCACTAAAAGTGAGGTGTATCGAAAACAAGTACTTTGGATTCAAAATTTCAAAGCTTAATATCTCAATAACTCTTCAATCTTAGCTTTCACCTTTTCTGTAGAAGGAATCATAGTATGTTCTAATGTACTATTTAAAGGAATTGCAGGCATATTTTCTGATCCGATAGTCATCACAGGAGCATCTAAATATCTAAAACACTCTTCCTGAATTTTTCCTGCTAAGGCTCTGGCAAACGAATTATTACTTGGTTCTTCAGTTACCACAAGGCACTTTTTTGTTTTCTTTACCGATTCCATGATTGTTTCTTCGTCCAGAGGATATAGTGTTCTCAAATCGATAATTTCTACCAAATCTTGTATCTCTTTTGTAGCGTTTAGTGCCCAGTGCACTCCCATACCATAAGTTACCACCGTTACTGTTTCTTTTTCATCTTGTGGCCAAATTTGCTGCACTGTTTTGGCTTTCCCAAAAGGTAAAATATAATCTTCTGCAGGTTCAATTGTTCTCGCAGCATCCGTCCCCTTTACTTTGGACCAATATAGTCCTTTATGCTCTAAAATCACTACCGGATTTGGATCATAATATGCCGCTTTCATCAACCCTTTAAGATCGGCTCCGTTACTTGGGTAGGCAATCTTGATTCCTCTTATGTTTGTAATCACAGACTCTACTGAAGAAGAATGATAAGGGCCACCGCTACCGTATGCTCCAATAGGAACACGTAAAATCATCGATACCGGCCATTTTCCATTAGACAAATAACAAGATCGGCTTACTTCTGTAAATAATTGATTTAATCCCGGCCAGATATAATCTGCAAATTGTACCTCTACAATTGGTTTTAAACCTACCGCAGACATCCCCACCGTTGATCCTACAATAAAAGCTTCCTGAATTGGTGTATTAAAAACACGTTCGTCACCAAATTTCTGGGCGAGCGTAGCTGCTTCTCTAAACACACCTCCCAGTCTTCCTCCGACATCTTGACCATATAGCAAACACGCTGCATGTTTTTTCATTAATTCTTCAACTGCAAACAAAGCGCAATCTACCATGACAACCTCTTCTTTATCTGCCGGAGATCGTTCTCCCATTTCTTCTGTAATAGGCGTTGGTGCAAAATCATTGGTAAGTAAATCCTCTGGTTTTGGATCTTCAGCTTTCATTGCCTCAGACAAATCTTTTGCCACGATAGTTTTTGCTTCTGCTTCAATGGCATTAACTTCATCTTCGGTAAACCCTGTATCTAATAATTGATTTCGCAATACGGGATAAGGATCTCGAGAACGAGCTTCTTCCAGATCATCCCGATACCATTCCATACGTACTCCTGAAGTATGGTGATTCAGTAAAGGAACCTTAGCATGCACAAGCATTGGTCTACGTTCTTCACGAATTGTTTTGATCACTTCCTGTATCGCAAGGTAGCTCTCGGTAAAACTTGCTCCGTCAATAGAAATGGCATCTAATCCGTTGAATCCTTCAGCATACTCAAAAGCACTTTGAGCACGAGTTTCTGCTTCGTTAGCCGAAATATCCCATCCATTATCCTGCACCAGGTATAACACAGGTAATTGCTTTAACCCTGCCATCTGGAACGCTTCTGCAATTTCACCTTCGGTTACCGATGCATCTCCTAATGAACAAACCACCAGAGGCATGTCTTTTAAATTTTTATCCTCTAATCCAATTAGCTCTTTGTATTGCATCCCCATGGCAACACCTGTAGCAGGAATAGCTTGCATCCCTGTAGCCGAAGATTGATGGGGGATTTTAGGTTTATCATCATCTCGTAGACTTGGATGACTATAATAGGTTCTTCCACCAGAAAAAGGATCCTCTTTTTTAGCCAATAATTGCAACATCAGATCATACGGTCGCATTCCAATACCCAAAAGCATTGCATCATCACGATAATACGGAAACACATAATCTTGGGGTAATAATTGCATTGCCGTAGCGATCTGGATCGCTTCATGCCCTCTGGAAGTAGCATGCACATATTTTGAAACCGTCTTGAAGTTCTCTTCATACAAGGCTGTCATTGACTTTGCCTTACAGAGGGTCAAAAATGCCTTTTGTAATACTTCTTTTGCTATTGTTTTCTCAGCTAACATTTTATTCTTTTTTTGATATACGATTTACGGTTCTTAATTTGGGTGTATCCCTATGGGTCGGGCTATCCGTTATATCTTTTAATAAAATACCCCATCGAGTACACTTCGACAAGCTCAGTGTATAACCTCTGGGTATTTCATTAAAAGGATGTCACTTCTATCCCTTACACAAAATTTCTAATACTACCCGTTGTGCATTTAGGTAATATTAATTTTTAGATTGTTAATGTTTCTATTGAATTCAAACATATTTATATACTG
>CANLYR010000091.1 GCA_947495425.1 uncultured Aquimarina sp. | reverse complement strand
ATAAAAACGCTCCTAAAAGAGCGCATTTAAAGTCGGATTGTTAGAAATTAACAGGTTGTGCAACGGTTACCAATGTTATATGCTTTTATTTTTTAACCTTTTATCTTCTAAATCAACTGTATAGGCGTCAGGTATTATAGACAGGTCAAAATCATTTTCAGTAATAAAATCTGTTGATTTTATTGATTGGCTTGGTAGATTTATATCTTCCTTAACAAACCCATTATCTGCAAAACCTTCTTCCGAGATAATTTTTAAAAACTCATCTTCATTATCAGCTATTGAAATGAAAATATAGTTTTTACCATAACGAGTTGTAGTATACCTCAAATTGTATAATTCAAGTTTACCATACTCTTCATAAAGTATATCCCCCTCTGGTAAACCTTGAAATTCCCCAATAAACTCAGGACATAAATTTCGCTTATTCTTTAGGTACTTTTCTAAGAGTAAATCAATTTTAGAATTGAGGATTTTTCCTGCTTCGTTTTCTTGATTTTGATTTGCATTATTATAACCCGGACGATTAGCCCTGATTAACAACGCTTTATTTTCTCTGAGTTTATATAGAAAGTATGTTTTTAAGTTTATTCCCATTCTAATTCCAAATAATGTCAAAATTAACTGACTGATTGTTAATTATTTTAATATTTCCCTTATTCAATATGGTTGTCGAAAAAGCTAAACTGATTTTTCACTAGGGAATGCTGTACAACGTTTAATATAAAAAGCGTTTTAATGCTTTTTTATATAAGTGTTATAGGTTTTTAATTTTTTAGTTTATTAATGAAACTTAGTACGTCATCCGCAATTTCAATTGGACAACCCCAGTAGTCAAAAATCCCTCCTTTTTTAGAATTTTGTCCGCAAACTACAAACAACCCTGAACCTAATTCTTCCTTAATTTTGCTTGCTAACCAACCTACAAATCCACTATTGTCCAAACCATCTTTAAAGTGGAAACTAAAGATTTTGAAGTTTTCAGTTTGTGTATTTCCTATGGGGATTAAATAGCTCCAAACTTCTTCATCTTTTACCATTGCCAAAGCCTTCGGATCGAAATAAAAGTCATTAACCGAAGTTTCTTTAAAGTAATAAGGAGTTTCGTAGATTCTAAACTTAGCCGATTTCAAAACCTTGATCAGTCTATCCTCAGTTTGCTCTCTTGTCTCGTTGCTGATATACATCGCTAAATCTCTTTTAAAATATTTGTGCCTTTTTCCATCGTATCTTTTGAATTCATTTCGAATTTTTCTTCAAGTTTTATCTTACCCTCATCAAATGAAACTATACAATTTGATTTTCCATTATCGATTTGTCCATTTGTTCTTATTTGACAGTAACTGAAGCTTAATATTCCATTATCTAATTGGCCTACCAAATAACCTTGTCTAATCAGACCTCCAGAATAATTAGCTGACACAAAATTTTCTTCTTGTGAGAAATGAAAAATCGTCAATTCATTCACCACTCCATTTTTTGCGGTTTGTACAACATTCATTTTTATGTCGTTCAACATATGCTAATTCAGTTTTTCTAGAATTGCCTATAACGTTTATGTATATGAAAAGTAGCAGTTTCATACACACTAACTTTCAGTTTTAAAACAAAGATAGCAGAAAAGAAGCAAACTACGAGTTTAGCTCTTTACTGCTATTTTTTATATACTGTGTGTGTGCCATAAATGGCAAACATCTTTCAAAGATAGCTGATTTGAGAGATGATAACCAATAGTAATTCTATTGGATTAGCTAGAGTGGTTAGAGTCCGCTTATACGTCTAGGTAACGCTAGGAAGTATTAGTAAGTCGCAAGCTGGTATACCGTGAGGTATGCAGTGAAGTAAGCGAGACTACAAATGTGGGTACTGACGAACAGGAACTGGATAAGAGGCTGATCAATTCGGGTAAGGTAACACATCCTACTAACGCCCCGATTCTCACATGGTGAGGAACAGGATTGATCAGTAGATCTAGCAGGGATTCACGGGAAGCTAATTGCCTTACTATGGGAGGTCTCTAAAGCCACGAGTTGGTTATGTAGAGAAGTCAGCAGCGGTCATAGTAGTATTACAGGTTAGTAGTATGAAGGACCAAATGTTAATAGTATTCAAACGGTACTAGGAGTTGGATCAAGCAAAGGATAGCCTTCCTTTTGATACGATAGCCAGTATGGAATGAATGCGCCAATTACAAATAGTAATGATAGAAGAAGTACTATCAAAGAGGAACTTAAATCAGGCTTACAAGCAAGTTTGTGCCAACAAAGGATCAGGTGGCATTGACGGGATGGAACTCTCGTCCTTATCTACTTACCTAAAAGCACACAACGCCAGATACGTTGTGGAAGTTATCGACCCAGCCCGATAAAAGGCGTGGAGATACCAAAGAGTAATGGTAAGACCAGATTACTGGGCATACCAACGGTTACCGATAGGGTATTTCAACAGGCACTAAATCAGGTGTTACAACCTATATTCGAGCCAGACTTTCAAGACGGCAGCTATGGGTTCCGCCCTAAGCGCAATGCTCACCAAGCAGTACAACAATCCTTATCTTATATCAATGCAGGATATCAAGACGTGATCGATATCGACTTAAAGAGTTTCTTTGACGAGGTAGATCACAATCTATTGCTGTCCTTGATCTATAAGAAAGTGAAGTGTAAAGCCACTATGAAGTTATTGCGTAAGTTTTTAAGAGCACCGATACTAATATCAGGCAGGTTACACAAACGCAGGAAAGGAGTACCGCAAGGCTCGCCTTTAAGTCCGCTACTATCTAATATACTGCTCAACGAGCTAGATAAAGAATTAGAGGGACGCGGTCATTGCTATGTGCGCTACGCAGATGATTTCAGTATTTATGTGAGGAGTATGCGATCAGCTAGGCGGATAGGTAACAGTATCTACAAGTATTTAAGAGATACACTGTTACTTCCTATCAATCGAGAGAAGAGTGGTATACGCCGCCCCCTACAATTTGAGATACTAGGATATGGTTTCGTGTCAAGTTATCGCAAAGGTAGTAAAGGGCAATACCAGCTTGTGGTAGGAAAACGAGCGTGGAAGGGCTTTAAGCAAAAGCTAAAGGCACTGACCCGCAAGACGATCCCTATGAGTTTTGATGAACGTATCACTCGACTGAAACGATTAAAGCAAGGTTGGATCAACTACTTTAAACTCTCATCGATACAAGGCAAATTAAAAGCCTTAGATGAATGGCTTAGGAATCGATTAAGGTATTGCATCTGGCACCACTGGAAGAAACCCGACAAGAAAAGGCGTAGCCTTATAAGGTTGGGGATATCTGTTGGTCAAGCCTATGCTTGGAGCAGGACACGAATGGGAGGATGGGCAGTGGCTCAAAGCCCTATACTACGTACTACCATTACCTTAAAACGATTAGAACAAAGGGGATATCTTTCTATGACCAAGTACTACTTGCAAATCAGGTCAAGTTAACAAACCGCCCAGTACGAGACCCGTACGCTGGGTGGTGTGAGAGGCGTACTCTCCTCAATCAAGGGGAGAGCCGTCTACTCGATTATCTGCTGGCTTTTCAGTCAGCAAGCTTTTTTATCACATCAATTACCATATCCCAACCAGTTGCGGATTCGTTATATCTTTTTTCGGCATTTTCTGTTCCCGTAAAGTCTTGTGTCAATTTAAGAACTGTTCCTGATTCGGATTCATTTAATTCATACGTCAGATTGACATAATTTTCTGGAATGTCCTTAATTCCGATATTTGGGTCAAGCATTGTAAAAGAAACTTTTTCTCCGTTTTTAATTTCTGTTATTTCTCCTTTTACGTGAATGATTTCCTGTCCGTCTTCCGTTTTACCTTTCCAAATTATTTCACTTCCAATTGTCCAATCAGATAATACTTCACAACCGAACATATATTGTTTTGTTTTTTCTGGATTAGTTAGTAAATCCCAAACTTGTTTTTTGGTTACTTTAAAATCTACTGTTTTTTTAATAATCATTGATTTTTTCATCTTTTTTGAATTTTATATTAAGTGTTCAAATTTGATGAATCATCATTATTTTTAATTGTAGAATCGGGAACATTTCTTATACTATTCGGAGGAATTCCAAACTGTTCTTTAAATGCTTTTGAAAAATGTTGTGGCGAACCATAACCTGTTTCATAAGCAATTTCTTTTGCTGTTTTTGAAGTGCCAAGTAATAACCTTTTGGCTAAGTCCATTCGAACTTTATGAATGTAACCAAAAACGGTAGTTCCGAAGAGTTCTTTAAAGCCTTTTTTTAGTTTGTACTCATTTAATGCTACTAATTTAGAAAGTTCACTTAAGGTAGGTGGGTTTTCTATTCGACTTGTTAATAATTCTTTAGCCTCTATTAACTTAGTTCTGTCTTTTTTAGATTTTATGTAATTCTGAGTACTATGCTCATTATATAACTCAGCTTGAAGCACAAGAAGTTCAATACTTTTGGAAAGTAGAAATAAGTCTTTAAGTTCATTTGAATATTGACAATGTATAATTTCGTTGATTACCAATTGAATTTTGAAATTATTGGTTTTCCATTCAGATGACAGAATTGAGTTTTCACGATTCATTACTTTTTCTGCAAGTCTTTTTAATGGTTCGTTACCATTTTTTGCTATTTCTACGAATGATTCCGTAGAGAAATTAATTCCAAAAGTTTCAATTCGTTCAGTTTTATTCTCAACCTCTATTTCGAGTCCATTTGAATACATAATATTATTATGATGTCCAGAAAGCTGAAAAGAAGAATTAAGTTGAGCAAATTTGAAGTCATACGAACCTTGTAAACCGAAATGAAGTCTAACATATTCTGTTTCATTCTTCGATTTATTTGTTCCAAGAGTATTATAATCAATAACATTATGGGAAATATGAATTTTGTCCAGTTCCCAAGATTTTGAAGTTATTTTTTCTATGTTACTTGATTGGTTCATTTGTTGTTTTTGGCTTGCAGATAACGGTTAGTATATGAAAAGTAGGCGATTTAGAAGCACTAAACTTTTGGTTAAGCACAATCTTTGATACGAGCCAAAACCCTTGATTTTATTACTATTTCGCCTATTTTTTATAGCAACAATGTAAAAGCAGTATCCTAAGTTAATATAATACAAACCATTAAACTTTTATATTATGAAAACAAAGGA
>CANLYR010000090.1 GCA_947495425.1 uncultured Aquimarina sp. | reverse complement strand
GATTTGATCAAATCGATTGTAGCTCACAAAAAATATAAACAAATTATTTATGACAACTTATTGTAGATTTGGTATAACAACACTTTTATCAATAGATTTTATTAAACTGGTCTTGATCTCTATTGTTTTGGCAGTACCTATTTCCTGGTATTTTATAAATAGCTGGTTAGAAGATTTTGCCTATAGGATACATGTTTCGTGGTGGACGTTTGCACTGGCAGGAATTTCAGCTTTGGTTATAGCACTGGTGACGGTGAGTTATCAGGCAATAAAAGCCGCTTTGCAAAATCCTGTATACCTGATAAAGATCATCAAAAAACAACAATTATGTTTAAAACGTATTTTAAAATCGCATGGCGAAATTTAGTAAAGAATAAAACATTCTCTTTTATTAATATTTTTGGTTTATCAGTTGGGTTGGCCACATGTATATTGCTCACGCTCTTTATTATGGACGAAACCAGTTATGATACACATCATAAAGATGCAGATAGGATATACAGAGTTGTCATGGAAGCATTAGCAGATCAAATTGCCACAACTTCTGCACCTATGGCAGGAGGGCTCAAAGCTAACTATCCAGAAATTGAAGAAGCAACACGAATGTTGAAGTTTCCGAATATTGATAAATTTTTATTGAAGTATGAGCAATCCGATGCACAATTTTATGTACATCATGGCTATTATGCCGATTCTACTTTTTTCAAAATATTTACCTATGATTTTATATATGGTAACTCAGAAACAGCATTGCATCAACCCAATTCTGTAGTAATTTCTGAAGACGTTTCTAAGAAGTTATTTGGCAAAGCAAATCCAATAAATAAGGTAATTACTATTGAAATACCTTATGGAAAAAATGAATATACCATAAAAGGAGTATTTAAGAAAAATCTAAAGTCTCATATTAATGGGAATATCTTTTTATCCATGAAAAATTCAGATATAGGGCAATGGGTAGATGGTCAAAAAAACTGGGCCACCAATAGTCTATTTCATACCTACATCAAACTAACTCCAGAGAGCGATTACAAACAACTCGAAACAAAATTACCAGCGTTTGTAGAGCAATATATCATTCCAGATATTGCCACCCCTGGGCTTACAAAAAGATTGTTTTTACAGTCGTTAACAGCTATTTACTTAACCTCAGATCTACATTGGGAAGTAAGCACAAACGGAAGCATGACCTACATCTACATCTTCAGTGCTATTGCTTTATTCTTATTATTGATTGCCTGTATTAATTTCATGAATTTAAGTACTGCAAAATCAGAAAAAAGAGCCAAAGAAGTGGGTATGAGAAAGGTATTGGGCGCAAAAAGGGAAGCGTTGATTTTTCAGTTTTTAGGAGAATCAATACTGTTATGTATACTATCGCTGGGCATTGCAATCGCTTTAGTGGTTTTGTTGCTACCCTCATTTAATGCACTTACCGGCAAAATGCTAACAATTTTGCAGTATCCCGAAATTATCCTTTGGATTATAGGTCTGGCCTTACTCACAGGTCTGCTATCTGGGTTATACCCGGCATTATACCTATCATCATTTGCGCCTATCACTACGCTCAAAGGTAAACTAGCTACCACATTTTCTGCAAAGGTGATCAGAAAAGGGCTTGTTGTTTTTCAGTTTACAGTATCTGCAGCACTCATTTTGGTAGCCGGAGTAATATGGCAGCAAATGAAGTTCTTACAAGAGAAAGACCTTGGGTTTCAAAAAGAACAACAGCTTGTCTTACCATTAAGAAGTGCAACAGTAGCTTCCAAATACGAAACTTTGAAGACAGAAGTACTAAAAAGCCCAAATATCGTTTCGGTAACAGGAGGCGATAGCTATCCCGGTTTTGAAATGTTGAGCGATAATTCTTTCTATGCTGAAGATAAGACCAGTGATGATAACGTTTGGGTTCATTTTGCAAGTGTCCATGACGACTATATCCAAACGCTGGGATATGAATTGCTTTACGGAAGAACGTTTTCCAAAAACAAGAAAAAAGACTCCCTGGCGATCATACTTAACGAAATGGCAGTCAAAAACCTAGGATATAACCTCCAAAATGCTGTGGGGCGTAAAATTTATTACGAATGGGAAAAAGAAAAATATCATCTAGAAATCATTGGGATCATTAAAGATTTTAATTATAAGAGTCTTCATGAACCTATTACACCTTATGGAATTCGTAGAAATATTGGGCAGGCAAATTATTGTATTGCGACCATACGAGATGAGGTAGACTATCAAAAAGCTATCGCCGATGTCAAAGATGTATGGCAAAACATAAATCCAGAAGTCCCATTTGAGTATTCGTTCCTGGATCAGGATTTTGAAAAAAACTATAGAGCAGAGAAACAGACGTCAAAAGTTGTGATCAGTTTTATGTGTATTGCTATTTTTATCGCCTGTATCGGTTTATTTGGCTTGGCATTATTTACGACCGAGCAACGAAAAAAAGAAGTGGGAATCAGAAGGGTTCTGGGGGCTTCGATTCTTAGAATCACCTCAATGCACCTAAAAGATTTTTTAAAACTTGTACTTCTGGCCATACTTATTGCAAGTCCATTAGCATATTACATGGGATATAAATGGCTAGAGAATTTTGCTTATAAAGTTGAAATGAGCTGGTGGTTGTTTGTTTCAGTAACAGGGATCACACTGGGGATCGCATTAGTTACTGTAGGTTTTCAGGTAGTTAAAGCTGCATTATCAAATCCGGTACAAAGTTTACGAACAGAATAAGAATTTAAATCTATTAACAACAATGTTATTACAACTAAAAAATATATCGAAATGGGTACAATCCGGCGGACAAAAAGTTTTTTTACTCAAGGATATCAATTTCTGGGTGAATGAAGGGGATTTTATTTCAATCATGGGGCCATCGGGTTCGGGTAAATCTACATTGCTCAATGTCATCGGGATGCTCGATGATTTTGATGAAGGTGAATATCACTTTTTAGAAGATTCGGTACATACACTAAAAGAAAAACATCGTGCTAATCTCTACAAACAGTATGTAGGATTTGTGTTTCAGTCCTATCATTTAATCGATGAGTTAACGGTGAGAGAAAATCTCGAAATGCCACTGTTGTATAAGAAATATGGCGCCGCCGAACGAAAAGCTTTGGTCGCTGATACGTTGGATCGATTTAATATCGTAGGTAAAAAAGATCTTTTTCCTTCACAATTAAGTGGTGGACAACAACAATTAGTAGGTGTGGCACGAGCACTTATCGCCAGTCCAAAACTAATCCTAGCTGATGAACCTACCGGGAATTTAAATTCTAAGCAAGGAGAAGAAATCATGGAAACTTTCAAAGAATTGAATAACCAGGGTGTTACCATTATACAAGTAACCCACTCTGAAAGTAATGCAGAATATGGGTCTCGCGTGATCAACCTGCTAGATGGTAGTATTGTTTAAAGAGACCCCTTCCGTCTTGCTATGGGCAAGCCACCTTCCCCTAACCAGGGGAAGGAGTATTTACTATTATCCTTTTTGATTTATATAAGCATTCCTTTTTGATAATATTATATACCCTATCAATGTTCCTTTCCCTTGTGAGGAAAAGGTGGGCTCGATTATACGAGTTCGGAAAGAGTAGTTTCACGTCAGATTAATAGTAGTTTCCAGTGATATTTGACTTTTACCCCTTTTGTCTTGCTATGGGCAAGCCACCTTCCTATGATTAGGGGAAGGAGCCGTTGCCGTTTGTAATTTCAAAACCTATTAGTTATAATTTGGTTTATTTCATCTATTGGAATTTAGAATACTTAAAAACAAATTTTTACATTGAAGCTCCTTTCCCTTGTAAGGGAAAGGTGGGTTTGAGTACTCAAACTCGGAAAGGGTAGATAATACAAAGTATGAAGAAAAAACTACATGATAAACCAGAACTAAAAGTTTACCGAAAAGAACTGCGCAAAAGCTTAACTCCTGCAGAAGCCTTTTTATGGAAGCACCTTCGGAATAAGAAATTAGAAGGAAGAAAATTCAGACGGCAACATAGTATTAAAAACTATATTGTTGATTTTTATTGTGCCCAAGAAAAGCTAATTATTGAGTTGGACGGAGAAGTTCATATGAATTTTGCTACTCAGGAAAAGGATAATAAAAGGGATGTAGATCTTGCAAGTTTAGGTTTTATAGTAATTCGGTTTGAAAATCATATGGTTTTTGATCACCTTCCTTCTGTTTTACAAGAAATAAGAGATAATTTTGATATAGTTTGAGGTTTTACCCCTTCCGTCTTGCTATGGGCAAGCCACCTTCCCCTGGTTAGGGGAAGGAGCTGTTGCCGTTTGTAATTTCAAAACCTATTAGTTATAATTTGGTTTATTTCATCTATTGGAATTTAGAATACTTAAAAACAAATTTTTACATTGAAGCTCCTTTCCCTTGTAAGGGAAAGGTGGGTTTGAGTACTCAAACTCGGAAAGGGTAGATAATACAAAGTATGAAGAAAAAACTACATGATAAACCAGAACTAAAAGTTTACCGAAAAGAACTGCGCAAAAGCTTAACTCCTGCAGAAGCCTTTTTATGGAAGCACCTTCGGAATAAGAAATTAGAAGGAAGAAAATTCAGACGGCAACATAGTATTAAAAACTATATTGTTGATTTTTATTGTGCCCAAGAAAAGCTAATTATTGAGTTGGACGGAGAAGTTCATATGAATTTTGCTACTCAGGAAAAGGATAATAAAAGGGATGTAGATCTTGCAAGTTTAGGTTTTATAGTAATTCGGTTTGAAAATCATATGGTTTTTGATCACCTTCCTTCTGTTTTACAAGAAATAAGAGATAATTTTGATATAGTTTGAGGTTTTACCCCTTCCGTCTTGCTATGGGCAAGCCACCTTCCCCTGGTTAGGGGAAGGAGCTGTTACGACTATTTTTTTACTATGTGTAAAGTATCATGTTTTCATAAAGATTTACTATCATAGTTCCTTTCCCTTGTGAGGAAAAGGTGGGCTCGATTATACGAGTTCGGAAAGAGTAGCTTCACGGCAGGTTAATAGTAGTTTCTAATGGTGCATGATTTACCCCCTTCCGTCTTGCTATGGGCAAGCCACCTTCCCCTGATTAGGGGAAGGAACTGTTACGACTGTCTTTTTACTATGTGTAAAGTATCATGTTTTCATAAAGTTTTACTATCATAGTTCCTTTCCTTTGTGAGGGAAAGGTGGGCTCGAGTATTCGAGTTCGGAAAGGGTAGCTTCACGTGATATAAATGTTTAGTTTTTAGTTGGGTTTGGAAAAACCCCTTCCGTCTTGCTGTGGGCAAGCCACCTTCCCCTGGTAGGGGAAGGAGCTATATATATAACTTATATTTATTAACCCGTTGTGCATTTAGCTAATATTAATTTTTAGATTATTAATGTTTCTATTGAATTCAAACATATTTATATA
>CANLYR010000089.1 GCA_947495425.1 uncultured Aquimarina sp. | reverse complement strand
ATTTCGAAGAGAAGCTCTTCGATAGACTTGTAATTGCTGGAATTACAGGATTATGATTAAAAACGGATATTCAAAAACATTTTTTACGGTTTTCCGTAATGATTCATTATTCTACCTTAACTTTATGCCATATTACTCAAAGTTGTACCTTAGAGAAATTAAGTCTAAAATTGAATATATGATTAATGATAGTTTTAAGAACACGTTTGATTTTGAGTTGCGTTTTGCTACCAAAAATGAAATAGAAATTCTTATTGAATTCCTTGTCAAACAAAACTGGGAGGATAGTCAAAAATATAGAACTTCGCCTGTTAGTGATGATGATAAAAAGGAAGCTCTCAACTTTGTTGCCAAAGAAAAAGATCTCATCCGCCAATTGATAGGAGGTAAAGTGATGGTGCAGGAGTATAAAAAGTTTAATATTTTAATTTTTGTATACAATTATATCCAGGAGCAGGAGAAAAACACCATAACTTCAGCTACTTTTAGAGCACTGAAAACAGAAAATGGATTTGAGAAATTAGATCACGAAGATGTCGTTTTTAAACTAGACGCTCTCAAAAATAACCCTTATCAGACAAAACGCAATAAGAAAGGTAGGCCTAATCGACCAAACAAGGAATCTGTACAAAAAGCAATCGAAGTGAATAGATATTTAAAAGCTAATCCAAATGTAAATCGAGAACACATTTGTAAAGAATTCGGCTTTTCTAAAACCACATATTATAGAACGCTTAAATGGCTAGAATACAGGAGGAATTGAAAATGATCAAGCAGCGAACGCATATCCTACTTATAGAAAAAACAATTATTTAAATTTGAATAATTCCTCACAGACCTTGTTTATTCATCTTTTTATTAGAAAGATAAATACTTTTTTAAGGATCTATTGTTTTTGGTGAGCTTTAACAGTTTTCGATAGGTAAGCGTAAAGTGATACCTTTTAAATTCGCCGAGTTAAGGTTATTTAGTAAATAAACGATCGGAGTAATTTATTTCTTAGTTCACTCTAAATGTGTTAATACCCTGTAAAGCGACTTGGTACAAAACCAATCAATAAGGAGTAACACTATAGTTTGGATTGATACATAATAATTGAGCTATGAGATTTTGGATATGTATAACTATCTTCTTCTCCCAGAATATGTCATGGCTTCTCCTTTGCCAAAAGCATAACTTAGTCCAAAAGTAAAAAAGCGTCCGCGTTGCCCAAAATTGTAAGTTTCAAAAGTGGGTTGATTGACAAAACGTTCTTGAATTCTGGTAATAAATATATCTCGAATACCAAGATTTAGAACTATTTTCCCTTTTAGAATTTTTTTACGCATCCCCATATCAAGAAAAGCAAAACCACTTTGTTCTCCTTGCACGGTTTTAAATCCAGAACGGTAATTGCCATTCAGTTCTAAATCTATATCCGCTGGCAAGCCGATTTTCGATCCTAATCGAGTTGACCATTGGTTCCCAGTAAAATCAAAAACTTGGTCACCAAAAGTTCCTTTTCGTTCAAAATAATTGAAATTGAAATCCCAAGTAAATGTTAACCATTTTGCAGGGCTATATTTTCCGTTGGCTTCAAAACCTAAAGAAGAGTTTGTACCAATATTTTCTGGAGTAGTAAAATTAACATTGTCTACAAAGGTTGATACGCGTTCTACTACATCAGTTGTGTAACGATGGTAGAGGCTCGAACTCATACTGGCTTTTCCTATTTTATAAATACTGGTTAACTCACAAGAATGGGTAAATTCAGGTTGTAATTCTGGATTTCCCGCACGGATATTGAAATTATTACGAATATTAAAAAATGGGTTTAAATCCCATAGTCTAGGTCTGAAAATACGTTTTGAGTAACCAGCCTGAAGCGAAAACTTCTCACCAAACGTATAGGAGGAATGTATACTGGGAAAGAAATTGGTAAAATTTTGCGAGTTTGCTTCATTAGTATTGGCTAATAATGTTTCTAAATCAGTGTTTTCTACACGTAGTCCTCCTTTAATTCCCCAAATTGTATTTTCATAGGCTATTGTGGTATAAATACCCAACACTTTTTGATTCCACTCAAAATCGTTAGTTAGGTTTTCATTTGCAACATAATTACCATTAATGAAATCCTCGACCTTAAAATCGTTCCCCACATCGTTTATAACATATTGTGCTCCAGCCTCAATAGTATATTCTTTTGTCAATGGATTCGTATAATCTGTTTTAAAGGTGAAATCTGCTTGTTGGAAATTAGTAGCAGTACGTTGGTTGCTATCTACATTTTCTCCCTCAAGTGTAGTATCTGTGAACAGTGAAGATTGATCTTTTCCAAAGAAACTCCCTAAAGCACTTAGCTGGAATGTATGTTCTTTATTGTTTTTAAATTGCTTTTTCCAATTAAATTCATACTGCCATTTGGGGTTCGTAGCTTCAGTAATTTCATCCCGCATCCATCTAGATATCAAAGTATTAGTGCCATCAAAAAAACGAAAATTAGTTTCAGAGGGTTGGTCTTCGATCTCATAAGCAACATTTCCAGAAAGCGTAAAAACATTGTATTTATTAAGATGATAGTCTGTACCTAAAGTGATATTAAAAAAGGTCTCATTTCTAAAGTTCTCTCCTTCACTAAAAATCACCTCATTATCGGTCAAGTTTCGATTAATTGCCTCATTATCTCTAGGTAGTGATCGATATCCAGCTCCAAACTGTGTAAATAGATTAAATTTTTCGGTTCTACGGTTTAAGCTTGCTCCTATACTATGATTGTCAGGCACACCGGTATTGATAGATACAGAACCATTCCATCCTTGTTTTTCTTCTTTTTTGAGAATGATATTTAAAATACCAGAAGTACCAGACGCTTCATACTTTGCAGAAGGGTTGGTGATTACTTCTATACTTTCGATCATATCTGCGGTGATTGTGCCCAAGGCATTGCTAGACTCATCGGCTAATACAGAAGGCTTACCATTAATCAAAATTTGAACCCCTCCGCTCCCCCTCAAATTTATCTCTCCTTCGATATTAACATTAACCGAGGGTACATTATTAAGTACCTCCAACGCGCTAGCTCCCGTACTGCTTAGATCTTTTCCAACATTAAAAACACGTTTATCTAGCTTAAATTCTGTTTTAGAAATCTCTCCTCTTACGACCACTTCATCAAGCATTTGATTATCTTGAAAAAGTTTAATGGTGCCCAAAGAAACTTCGTTTCCTAATATCTTAAAATCTTGCAGCCGAATCGTCTTAAACCCCATAAAACTAATTTCGATATAAAAATCTTTTTTTTCGGTTCTCATCTCAAACACCCCTTGATCATTTGTTATTGCTCCTAAGATTGTAGTATCATTACTTTTGTTTTTTAAAACGATCGTGGCATAAGGTATGGGTTGGCTTGTTCCAGCTTCAACTAACAATCCTGAAACTAATATTTCTTTATCTTGAGCCCAAGTGCTAACTGCAAATAATACTAGTATTAAAAGAACCCGTATATTCATTATTATAATTTTATCATTCAAAGAAAAGAAGAAGAAAAGAGTTATAAAAATCTATTTCGGTAAACAGCTATAGTAATCCTATAAATAACACTATTGTCATTAATCCGGATAGATTTACCGTTTAGAGAAGTTTTTGAGGTGATCACCTCTTAGCTCTCATCATTGAAAAATCAAAAAACTATATTTGTTTTTAGTGTTCTATACTTGTGAAAAAAATAGTATTAAATAAAGAGGTTTGGTTTCAGGTGATATTACATATTGTGGTATTCATCTTTTATTCATTTGATCGTCGTAATCCTGAAATAAAGCCCTATCAATATGTGTTCTTTTTGAATTTTGTAAGTGCCGGTCTTGTCATAAATTATACACTTCTTCCTAGATTTCTTTACCCAGGTGTGTACCTCAAGTTTGCAGTATATGTTGTATTGGTGGTAGCATGGGTAATTTTTGTCGAAGAAACTATATTAGAAAAAATCTATTTCCCCGATACTCGTGGTAGAAGATTTCTAGGTGTAGGGTATAACCTTATGAGCACTTTGCCTACATTATCGGTTTTGGCTGGCTTCAAATTTGGTTGGGATGCCCTTATCAAACAAAAAGAGGTCAAAGAATTAAAAGATTCTGTACAAGAAAGTGAACTACAATTCTTGAAGTCTCAAATCAATCCGCATTTTTTATTTAATAATATGAATAATTTGTATTCGTATGCCATAGAGAAATCGCCACGCACACCAGAACTCATCATAGAATTATCGGGTGTGTTGCGGTATATGTTATACGAATGCAAGGCAAAATATGTTTCACTATCAAAAGAGGTAGAACAACTAGAAAACTTTATCAACCTTGGGCGTTTACAAATAGAAGGGCGAGGTACTGTTACGTTTTCAAAACGTATAGCTCAATCAAATTTTTGGGTAGCTCCTTTGATTTTAATCGTTTTTGTTGAGAATGCTTTGAAGCACGGAAGCTCAAGTCAAACGAGTGGTATAAATATTGAAGTGGATATCAAAGTTACAGCGAACGGCTTGCTTTATTTCAAATGCTCTAACACCTACAAAACAGAAACCAATACCAATAATTTGGACAGTGGTATTGGTTTAGAAAATGTAAAAAAAAGACTTTCTATTATATATCCAAAAGGTCATACATTGCATATCAAGGCTCATAAAAAAATATACGAAGTTGAATTGACTATCGATTTAAAAACATCCAGAGAACAATGAAATGTATCATCATAGAAGATCAATTGCCTGCACAACGTATTTTGAAAAAATATATTGAAGATATAGGTTCATTAATCCTTATAGGAACTTTTACCAATGCTTTGGAAGCTACACAAACCATAAAATTGAACAAAGTAGACATCATTTTTTTAGACATTCACTTACCTAAAATATCAGGCATTGACTTTTTGAAAACGTTATCTAATCCACCTCGAGTGATTCTTACAACTGCTTTTCCGGATTATGCTTTAGAGAGTTACGAGTCTGATGTGGTGGACTACTTGTTGAAACCATTTTCATTTGAACGTTTTGTTAAAGCTGTTTTGAAGGTTGAGGTTAGACAACAAAATTTGATCCCTAATGAAGAAATCACAACAATAAACGATGTATATATTAAAATAGGTCACGACCTTGTGCGCATTCTTATCGATGATATCATCTACATTGCATCAGATGCTGATTATACAGAACTGCACCTGCAACACAAAAAGTATGTGTCCTCTGAAACCTTACGCTATTGGGAAGAACTTTTACCTTCTGAGAAATTTATGAGAGTACATAAATCATACATTATCAACACTTCAAGAATTGAGAAGGTATCTGGCAATCAAATTTATATCACAAATCATAAAACAGTGCCACTAGGCAGGTCTTATAAGCATAGTTTTATGAAGAAGTTTTTGTAAAAGGATAATTATTATTACCTTATTATGAAGCTAACTTTTGCTGAATACGTCTAAATTGGATTCAAGGTTGATCATATCAGTTCAATCACCGATTATAAAGAACCAAAACTCATAAGATACCTATTTTGTTATAAGTGGCAGAGATTTGAATTAAGAAATTGAAAAGAATAGATATTATCTCAAAGATAAAGCTGCTCCTACTGAAAGAAACAACTTTTAAGACCTGTGGTCCCACTTGGGCTTCCTTCGAGTCGTACCTCCCTCAGGATAAACTTCTC
>CANLYR010000088.1 GCA_947495425.1 uncultured Aquimarina sp. | reverse complement strand
TCAATAGGTTATACCGTGCTTTTAATAAGCAAAAAAACAAAAAAGTCGGAAGATTTTTTCTTCCGACCATGACTGGTTTTTTTGCTCTCTTTTTTATTACACCATAAATAGCTTCAATACTATTTAAGCTTTATAAGAGCCGCTTCAACCTCAGCACGTTTGTAATAGACACGTGACCCAATACCATAAGATACTAGTTTACCTCTCTTCGTCCAATTATGCACCGTAGACAAGTCGATTTTTAGCATATCTGCTACTTCGGATCTCGTTAGATATTGTGTCGGATTTTTAGGCTGGAAATCTTTTTTGATTTGATCTAGTTCTTTTTTTACACCTTGAATGATCTCATTTTGTAGTTCTTCTGGTGTTAGCTGTATAAATTGTATTAATGACATAACTTGTATTTTTAGTTATATCAAAATTGCGAAGGAACCTGTATCCTTGAAGAGACAAATTTGTATCTTCTAAGAGACAATATTACTTTTTATTCATAATCAATTGTTTAGCATTGAAATAAATGAGTTCTCTCTCTTCACTATGATAATGTGGTAAGGGTTTTGTTTTATCCAAAGGCTCATCTTCAAATGTCTCAGAAAGCCAGTTTCTAAATTCTGCATCTCCAACCAATATATATTTATCTTTACACATCATTCGGTACATAAAACTACGGTATGCATATCGCTTGTTGTTTTTTGTCAAATATATCCATAAATCAAAAGATTTTGAACTTGAAAAAATCCTTGGATATGGATTATCATTAACCTCTTTATTTTCATTGCCATCTTTAAGGTCTAAATAATATTTTAACTCTTCATATATAATTCTTTTGATGTTATTTAAAAAGGCCGTATACATCCCTAAGAATTTATAATATTCTTCTTTTGAAAGTATCTTATCCCTTGAAGCAAATATTAAATCAATATCATCTTCTTCTTTTGACTTTAATACATAATAATTAATGAGAGTTTCTTGTTCCCTTTTCTTTAATTTACTGAATAAATCCAATACTAAATATATCTTAGATTTCAGAGACACAAAACCATTGTAACCTTCGAATGCTTTGAATCTTAAATGATCTGAGTAATGCTTTTCGATTTCCTCTTTAGATAGATCATTCGGGTTACCTAATTCTCCTATCTCAGGATAATACTTAGAAAACTCATAGGGAGAAACATTCCTAGGGTCTTTTATCAATTGAAGGAATTCATCGATATAGCTTTTTACATCCATTTAAACAATATACAATACAGTTCAATAATAAATATACAAAATGCATTTCGATAATCTATTTATATAAAAGCAGTACCATAAGTTTAAAATAAGCTTAAACAAAAATATAGTAACCAATCGTTATACGATTCGTTATACGATTTGTTACAAGGTCGGTTTAGGAATAGTACCCAAACAACACTAATTGTTTGAAGCGTTTTTAACAATTTTTATTGTTGTTTCTTTAGACTCCCTTAATGCATCTTTTGCCCATATTTCTGCTAACTGCAAACCATAATCAATTGGTTTTTTACCGATATAATCTAAGAACATTCTTTCTGTACTGTGCGCGGTAATATTCATTAATAAAGGTGTTGGATAATTACGGTTGCCGTAAAAATTAGTCGCAAAAGATCTCCGACAAATATGTGAAGAAACTAATTTATGTTTCTCAAAAGTACCACTTGTAGTTCTCTTTGTTTTCGGGTCAAAAGCATTCCCCTCAACAACGGTATTTATCTCTGCAAGCTTACAGAGCTGCTTAAGGTAACGATTAAACAGTGCCTTATTACTATCCATATTACTTGTAAACAATGGTGGAAACTCTCCATTTCTTTTATCTAAAATACTTTTCACTTCCTTATGAATAGGTATCTGCACTAATTTACCTGTTTTTATTTGCTCCAAAACTATGAATTGGAAATTTCGGATTTCTTCTATAAAACTAGAATTCATGCGTAACAGATCCGAAACTCTCTGACCTGTATAACAACCAATAATCAACCAATCCCTTGCGACTTCATGATTTTCATTACTAAAATTCTTTTTCTTTAATGTTTCTAGTTCTTCGAAAGACAATACCACCTTAGGTGCTTTAACAGTAAATCCTTTAAAATACTCCAATTGGCCACTTGTACTTATTCCCTCTCGTTTAGCATCCAAGCAAATACTTTTTACAAACTTTAGATATCTCCCTATAGTATTATCGCTGAGGTTATCTACCTTTTTAAAATATTCCATCAATTCAATTCTAAAAGTTGAATCAACATCTTTTATAAGAATTGTTTTACCGATGTGATTTTGATATGAAATTAGTTTATTGACGATAGTTCTATATTTCTTCTGAGTAGATTTTGAAACCCCGTTTTTACCTTTATCGGTAACCTTATAATTCAGGTTCTTAATAAAGTATTCCCCATACTCTATTAAATAGTCCAAGTTCTTTTCTTTGACTCGTTTAAAATGTTTATCGATATTAGTAGTTAACCAATCACCTGTTACCTCAACACCAGTTGTACCAGCATCATTTAGTTGTTTATGTACAAAGCTTTTTAATTCTCTTAGATCCTCAGTTAAATTTTTATTGTCAGGGTCATTTTGTTTTGGCAAACCCGTAGCAGTACTCCAAGCATTAAAACCAATATACAAACCTGTTTTACGTTTTATAGTATTGCCCCTACCTAAAGAAAGACGAAGATAGATTGGTGCATTATCGGACTTACTCTGAAGCAGATATTTGATTGTTGCCATTACTTAAACATTTGAACAATCAAATTTAATCATAAAATTTAGATCTAGTCAATATCTAGTCAACATTTAGTCAACCAATATCAATTCTTAACAATACACATCAATAACAAAAAAGTTTATTAACCACCTATAAACATAGTATTTATAGTATTAAACAAAAGTATTGTAGGTTTTAAAGATTCCCTAAAATGGTATTGTTTTACTCCCTCCGACTCCACTTCAACCCTGCTATTTGGCAGGGTTCTGTGTATTCTGGGGATTCGGCCGGCGCGCCATCTGGCTCCTACATTAAATTGATCCACCTGATCAATTCTTAACACTACAGACCTCTCCGAATCCATCTTCACTCTTCAAAGCTTTCTGCGAAGAAGGGCTTTTTTATCATAAATTTAAAAACTTGACTAATCAAACCAATTAACAAGGGCTTCGGTAGATGTAGTCAAAATACCTTTCCTTTGAATAATTATCTATTTATAAAACATTACAATCCCTTAGATTGAATACTGTATATTTCCTCAATTTCTTGAACCTAGATGCTAAACTTAACATTGTAGTAAAAGTTAATCTTAAATACTGATTAACCATCAAAATTGGGAAAGCCCGGTCACTTTGAAATAGTCATATTCAATTATGTTTTGTAAATTTTAATTGTTTTAAATAGTTAAGTGTAAAATAATACGCTTGAAACTCCTTGAATCTTGGTTTGTCATTAAATAAACGATTTATACTCATATGGATAACATCAGAGACATATTGCTTTTTTTTATTAGTTCTTTTTTTAAGATGCAAAGTAATTTCAGATTTAAGAGCGGGGATTTCTAAAAATCGATGCTGCTGTTTTTCATCTATTTTTACCAATAAATCTTTACTCAGTTTATTAAATGATTTTCGTAGTACTTTATCTAAAGGAAACTCTTTGGATAATGCCGCAACACCTAACTCACACTGAGATATCATTTCATCTAATGTTAGATCAAAAAATTCAAAGTAATATTTTATCTTAAAAATTGCTTGTAAAAATATCGACTCCTGATCTAAGGTATCATATTTAATAATTTGATTAAAAGTATCTAAGCTATCCAAATGGAATATTTTTTCTGATAGTATCATTAATCTTTCCCCACCATATCGCCCCAACTCTTGGTTATATGGCTTTATAAGATATTCTAAAACCAAATTGTTTCGTTTTAAGTCTTCTATTTTTGTAAGTATTATAGATTTTGCTTCTATTGATTGTGTTTTAAAACGAACTCTAAGATGGTTTTTAGGATAATTATACCGTACAAAAAAGAAGAGTTCTATTGTGCTAGGCATAAATTCCATAATGGTATTTATTATTTCGTTTTCGCCATACGTATTACAGTATAATTCTAGGTATAACCATTCTGAAAGTATTGGTGTATTTTGATGTTCTTTATTAAAGTTAATTGTACTATTGGATAGAGGTTTAGGAGGCTCAAAATCAACATTTTTTATACAACTATATAACTCGTGCGCAAAATGTTCTGTACCTTGTTTTACTTGAGGGGTAAACGAGCTATACAGAGATTCAGAAATATAAAATGAATGTAGTTTTAGTATTTTTTTATGAAGTACCGAAAAGGCTTCTTCATTTTCAAAATCCATGGTTATGGTACCTTTTTTATCAGAGACACAAATTTTATTTGGAAAAGAATACAATTTGATCAATTTAGACACATAGACTTTAAAATCTTCTAGATTCAAATTGTTATTCACTAATAAAAGTTGTGCCGGACGTAGCAGTATATCATCTTTGAGATAAATTCTAGGTATATATGGCACACCAACATTAGCATAAGAATTCATATCAAAATTAGTAGGAATTAATTCTTTGTTTTGATACTGTAAATCGCATAAAAAGTGATAAGCGTTAGACTTGCTTAGCTTGTAATTTATTGCAGAGGTGAGCCTAGGGATTATTTCTTTTTGTAGCTTTTTTGATATTAATATAAATCTAGATCCATTAAATTTCACATATAAATCTTCAAAAAAAACGGGAATTGAATTTTTATCAAAAGTCGTGTTTAGTGATATTACATGTCTATAGTATCTTTTTTCTGAAAAAACATTCAAAGCTCTAGGTTGCATAATCATATTAATTTCTGCTACTATTTGCTCATTGTACACTTGCTCTTCGTAGGTTGCAATTTCTTTACAAAGTGCTTCAGTGGCATTAGCAAAACGACCTAGTATATTTATGGCAGAGCTTCCTCCAACCGACTTAAAATACACGATTTGCTTTCCCGTTTCTTTACATCTTAACAACTCATACATCACGCCAAAGGTTGGGCCTAACTTCTTAAATAAATGATCTGCCTTAACATCAGGCATATCCATGTAAATAGGTTGGTTATTAGATGTAATTGTTTTTTTAAAAATAGCAGTAGGCAAGGCGCTAGATACACTTTTGTCTTTAGCATTATATTGTAGACCACATTTGGGGTTAAAAACTTTACTAAGAGGCACAAAATCATCATTAAAATGATGGTAAAATTCATTTCCAAATGCTAATAATTTTTTAGTAATTGGTTTATCATGATGATTAAAAGCTAAAGTAAAATTGATATAATCCTTTATCTTTTCTTTAATACTATTGTGAATACCTCCTTCCATCAGGTCATAGCCAGTAACCATATACAGGTTTTTGTGCGTGTTTTCTTTACTTAATGTATCTTGTTCTTCGGTTAAACGGTTCACAAGAGAATTCATTAATTTTTTAGAATTGATTGTATGAATTTTTTCTTTTATAAGTAGAGATTCAAAATTATTGATTGTTAATGATTTGGAAGTGTTTCGAGGAGGAAACAAGCACGAATTTATAATAAGTCCTGCCTCAATAATTGTAGTTAAATAATTGTTTATTTCATTTGTTTCAAAACCGTCGTTCTCTAATAGACTTGTGATTTCTGGAATTTTAGCTCCATTTTTAAATTGATTGATAACCCACTCTGTATTCTCATCAAAATCTAACTCTGCATATTCAGTTTTAAAATTACAATCAGAAGTAACGTTAGTTTTATAATAACTCAGTCTATTTTGTGATAGAAAATGGATGGTAGGGTTGGTGTAATACAAACACTTGATCCAATCGGTTTGTAATGCTTTTGACAATTCTTGTATAAAAACAGAGTTATCTGCAGTTATGGTTACAAAAGCGGTATTACATTTACGTATTTTATGCCTTACATCCCATTGTAAGGTTCCTACTTTGCTAAAAGTGCCAAAAGGAACAGCATTAAAATGGGCGCGTTTGAAGTAGTTTTCTAAAGATGTTTTTACTTTGTTTTTTTTGTTTTTTTTTAAATCGTTATATAAATCTTTAGAAGCAATTAATATGGATAGTTGAAAAAGTGTATTTTTTTCAAAAAAAGAAATAATATCATCTTTATGAGTCTCAAAAGATTCAATTGAAAAAGAGGTCGTTCTGGAAACAGTTGTATTAAAAAATTTCATTATTTAATATAAATTTAATTGAATATCCGTAATTATCCATAATTGATAAAAAAGTCTTATTTTAGATTAAAATTATAGTATGAATATTTTC
>CANLYR010000087.1 GCA_947495425.1 uncultured Aquimarina sp. | reverse complement strand
CCCAGACCCCCCTCTTTCAACATCATTAACATCTTATTTTTAAATTATTCTGTCCTATGAATAGGGGGAATTATATACCACATTTGAAAGAATCTCTAAAAATAGAAATCAATAATTACGAAAAGCCGATTAAAGAATTAATTGGAAAGTCAATTTCTGACGTAAACTATTATGAAATAGATTACGGAGAACCTATGTGGAATGAAACAGAATTTCACTCATTAGATTATGGAATTGAAATAATCATGGAGGACAAAACAGCTTATTATTTTGTTTGGGGTAATGAATTCACTCAATATGATGTTAAGTTTAGAAAGGGGAATATTTTATCTGTATTTAGTCCTGAAAATGGAGCAAAAAAATATAACGTATCTGATAATCCGAACTGGACTGAATTAATTGGAAAAAAGATAAATAGAATTCAGAGTTATTGGTCTTATTGGAATTTACTAAATGATGAAAAACGGAATTACTACCCTCAAGATGTACAGATTGAATTTGAAAGCGGAGAAAATATATGGATTTCTGCACTTGAAATTACTGACAGCAAACCAATGGGAATGAAAGATTATTTCACTATAGTTTTCGACAAAGAAATAGCTGACAAGTTTAAAATTGGACTTGTATAATAAATTGCACTAAAAATTATGGAGGTAGAGGAATTCACAAGGAAAATTGAAAAAATTAAAGAAGACGCAACTAAAAACATTCTAAGTCATTTTAATAGAATACACGATAAATTATTTACTTTCAATAATATATTGATTGCTGGGTACTTTGCTCTTTCAAGAATTGAAACAGATATAAATATTAAAGTTATAATGGTTCCCCTTCTTAACCTAATCTTCTTGATTTTTATAGAGTATTTAATGATGGAAAAAAGTCGAAAAGAAGCTGGTGTTAATGAATTAGGGTTAGATGAGTTCATTCACTTCGCAGAGAACAAAGACAAAAAAACAACTTTATATTCCTTACTATCAATTATAACAACACTAGGAGTATTTACATATTTCTTATATCTACTGTTATTCTAATATCACCTAAGCTTTAACTTGTGTAAACTATGTATCTTAACGAACACAATAAATATGAAATCAAAAAAAACATTCTTATTAATCACAATTGGATTGATGTTGTTAATAGTTCAAAAATCCTATTCTCAAGAATCGAATTGCTACAAAAAATATACTTTTGAAGAGTTCTTAAGACTGAAGACTAAAAATGATTATGAGTATGTGAGAACCATATACAAGAAACTGATCTATCCTTATCCTGAAAAGGATTTTATTGACGAAGGTGTTGAGGGAGTAGTAAAAGTGATTTTAATAAATAACGGAAAAGATGATTTCGAAATAATACCTGTTGAAAAAGTTAATAATTTTCATAAAGATGTAATTCACGCTATAACATTAATTAATAGTCAATTCTTAAATGTAGATAACGAGAAATATATGACTGAGTTCTCGATAAAACTCGATTTTGAACCGCACGAAAAGAGGAATATAAAAAACTATAACGTAATTCATTTGTTTGGTCATAAATCAAAGAAGAAAGAGAAAGTTATGAATTAAAGAAAAGCTTATAACAACACCTATACGATGATGTGGGTTTTGGTTTAATCGAAAAATCAGTGCTTATTTGGTTTGTCGCCAAAGATTTAAATTTAGTATTTTAGAAAAATAAACACAAAACATAAACTTTGGCTAAGTGCTGGATCGAAAGTCAGTGATTTTCTGCCTCCGCACTACGCATAGCTAAACGTTGTGGTTAATTGAAGAAAAATGAATTTAATAATAATTATTTTAGGATTAATGGGTTTGCTCTTTCTTGGAGCACTTATCTACCATACTTATTATTCTATAATTCCTTCAAATTTCATTAAAGTTGAAAGCTTTATTGACTATTATGAGGAGCATATTCCATGGAATGATGGATTTGGCTCCAATGATGGCCCTGAAAAAAAAACTCCTTATTTTGAACCTATTATCAAATATAAATTCAATGAAAAAGTCAATCGTTATATCCCTAAACGAAATATTAGACTTGATAACCCTGACTTTAATAAAATTATCGAAATTTATCTAGATCCAAATGCCCCGGAAAGAACAAGACATAAAGTTCGATAATTTACCTTTTGTATTTGAAGGACATTACAAGAATACAAAAGATATTTTATTCAATTTGATAGAATCTAAAGGAATAAAACAATTGGAATTCAATTATAATAGAATTGATAAGAAGAATTTATTAACCACTTATACCGTATTTGAATTCTTCCTGAAATCTACCATGCCAAATAAGTTTGAAATTTGCAGTATTGATTGTTCAATAAGATCTAGACTTGGACTTTTTGAAAAAATATTACAGGAAACTTTGTCGGTTTATAAAATCGAAATAGTTGATAACTTCAAAAATGATGGATATCGACTAGATACTGACCAAGAAAAAATAATAAGGAAAATAACTACCCACAACACTATATGAAATCAGAGCAAAATTTAGTGCTAGATCGAAAGGTCATTTCCTTTTTGCAGAGGCGCTAGATTTTTATAAATTAACAAGAAATAAAAATGCGCAGATAAATCGATTGGTTCAGGCTTGTTTGCCTTGCTCCGATTCATATATTTGGCGTTGTAATACATTGTGAAGATTTTAATAAAAATATCTGCTATACTTTTGACTTTAGTCTCTTGTAAAAAAGAAACTGAAGAGAAAACTCAATTACCATTAACCGATTTTAAACTTGAACAAGATTTTTCAGAGTTTAGGCAAAAAATGTCGGAAATGGACACTATTAAAGTATGGTTTAATCACTCCGTCTGCACTTATCAGGCGTATGAAAAATTGGAAATTACTAAAAAGGCTAATAGGATCAACGTTCGTTCTGAGTTTATGGAAAGTACATTTAATGACGACCCAGAATGGAAAGTTATTTATGACAAGAAGATACCTATTACAGACACATTATGGAAGTTTGAAAAATTCGTCGATAGAAACAAAAAATACAGAACTTCAGATCCCAATAGCCGAGGAACTTTACAAATTGTAAGTAAAAAAGATACTATTCGATTTTCTACAAGTGGTCTAACCAATTTGAATAGATTTATATCAGATTATTACTCAACAATGAAAAAATTATACCCCGAAAATAAAGAAAATATTTACGGAATTAACCAACCAGAAATAAATGACTAAAAAACTACCTTCTTTAAACAGTACAAAATCAAAACAACCATTCAATTTTGAAAAAAGTAATGAATGATAGATTAAAAACTTTATATTCTGAAATTCTAGAAAAGTGTGGTAATTCGAATTGTTTTGAATTTGAATATTATTGGGAAATATGGGGATTAATGTGGTATCCTTGGACTCTTGAAATTAATGGAAAACCTGAGTCATTTTCATTAAACGATATATCTTATAAAGATTTAGATGATTTAATTAAAAATGGTTTGATAGAATTGATAAAAGAATATCCTAAAGAAGAAATGGATGATGAATTTGACCGTAAAAGATACCGAATAAAAAAAGCAGATAACACGGTGTATAAAACATAGCTAAAAAGTGTTTAACCTAAAGGTTTTGTATATTTATAAAGTCCGCCAAATCTTTTTGATTTGGATTTATAATGAAAAAGATAAAACAAAATAAAAAGTTTTGGCTAAGTGCTTAATCGAAAGTTCACTACTTTTAATTCCCGTACTAACCATAGCCGAGTCGTTGGCAGTAATCAAAAAAAATATAGAAATGAAATTTCCAGTTAATGATATAATTACACTTTTGGATGAAAGATTAGAATTTAATCTCGCTGAAAGCACAAATAAGGATTTAATTCTTAGTGAAATTTGGGATGACGAATTTTCTAATGAATTAAAGAATCTAAAATTGGAATACGGAACTTCACAAGGAAATAAAAAGTTACGGGAAAAAATTGGAGAAAAACTGAATGTAGATAGAAATCAAATAGTAATCACAAACGGTGCTGCATTTGGAATTTTCTTATCGATGCTTTGTTTATGTGAAGAAAGTGAAGAAGTAATTACTGTACAACCAAACTTTCCACCTACTATGGATTTAATTGAAGGATTAGGATTTAAAAGAGTGTTAGTCAAGTTGCACTTTGAAGAGGAATATCGGATAGATATAAATAAATTATTTTCTCAAATAACAAATAAGACAAGATTAATTATTCTCGTTTCCCCTTTAAATCCAACTGGGACAATTCATACTAAAGAGGAAATATTAGAAATTTCAGAACGTTTAAATATTCAATATCCAAATTGTAGATTAATCATTGATGAAACATATCGTGAAGCCACATATGGGAATAATGATATAATTCCAACCTATGCTGGTTTAAGAGATAATATCATTACTATTTCGTCTTTGTCCAAATGTCATGGAGTTCCAGGATTAAGAATTGGCTGGCTTCAATCGAGCGATAAAAAATTTATTGAACAAGTTGGAATCGCTAAAATGAATACTATAATTTCAAATTCTGTTTTGGATGAATTTGTAGCATTGAAAGTGCTTAATAAGGAAATTGAAATCTTTAAAAATCGAAAAATTCATTCGATAGCAGGATTTGAATTAATCAAAACTTGGGTTGAACAAAATAATGAATTAATTAGTTGGATTGAACCAAAAGCTGGTGCACTTTGCTGCATAAAACTAAAAGAAGAACGATTTACTAAAGACAACATTGAAGAATTTTATACCTTATCCAAAGCGATCGGAATTCAAATAGCAAATGGAGAATGGTTTGGTGAATCTAAAAGATATTTTCGATTAGGTTTTGGTTATTTAGAACTAGAAAAATTAGAACTTTCTTTAAATAAGCTTAGTGAAATATTAAAAAAGACTACTGCCAACAAAGTGCAAAACGGCTATAGCCGCTAACGCGTCTACATCGTTTGCACAGACCGTCAGCCATCATTAATATATAGAATACAGAAAATATGTCTCGAATTAAATTTTTCCCAGGATTTATTCCATGTAAAACTCTATTAATCATAATTTTTTCATTTAGTTTAAACATATTATTTTCCCAAAATGAATTGAGATTACAGGATGGGCTTTATTATACTTATGAAGATTTTTTAAAAAAAAGTCCTTCTAAAAAAATTGAAGCTCCATTAAAAATTAAAAATAGATTAGGTTCTGCTTCGTATACCTTGAGAGATGAGTTTGGAAAAAAAATTACAGAGTATTTTGCAGTTGTACAGAATGATAGCATCTTATTAAGTGCGAAAGCTGTTGAAAAAAAACTGTCTAGTAATAAAAAAGTCATCTTTAAAAACAAAAAGACTGACTATTTTCTTTCTTTAGGATCTAATCTGGAGGAATTATATTTTAGACAATACAATAATAGTAAAAGTTCTAAATATATAGGTTTCGGAACAGCAACACCTACATCTATTGTATTTAGTTATAAGTTTTCAAAGTTTTATATTTTTATTGAAAGATTGGAACTAGTATCTTATTTAAACGAAAATAACCGGACTGATCTTATACAATTATTATCTAAGAAAAGAAAATTAAATTTTCGAGAGGCAATAAATGTAATGGAAAATTTTTTGGAATTAAAAAAACGAATGGCTAACATCATATATGTGATCATAGCAGCTAAGTGATCATTCGATTGGTTGTTGTATTTTTGGTAAGGCGCAATGCTTGCAGAATGGAGAACTTAGCAACCAATGCGCAGAAAAATCGAAAAGCAAGGTAACATTTTGCTCTGCTTCGATACATATATTAAACGTTAGCACCAATATAAAAAAATGAAGATAACCACATTGACAATACTATTATTTCTATGTTTCTCTTGTAAAGAAAGAAGTCAAATAGCAAAGACTGAAATACAAAAAACTGAGAATAATAAAATAGTAAAGCCTGAATTTCAGTCAATTATTGATTCTTCTAATGTTAAAGGTTCAATATTAATCTACGATTTAAACAAGGAGAAATACTATTCAAATGACTTTGAATGGTCAAACAAAGGGAATTTACCAGCATCTACATTCAAAATCACAAATTCAATTATCGGACTTGAAACAGGCGTGATTGAAAATGATAGTGTCATATTTAAATGGGACGGGCAAAAGAAATGGCTAAAAAACTGGGAACAAGACTTAATCCTTAGAGATGCTTTTCAATTTTCTTGTGTTCATTGTTATCAAGAAGTTGCAAGAAAAGTCGGTTCAAAAAGAATGAATGATTATGTATCAAAACTTAACTATGGGAATCTAGAAATCGACTCTACCAACATTGATAAATTTTGGCTAGAAGGAGAATCAAGAATAAGTCAAATGGAACAAATCGACTTTCTGAAAAGGCTCTACAACTTTGAACTTCCTATTTCCAAAAGAACTGAGCGTATAATGCGAAATATTATGCTCATTGAAGAAACTGACCAATATAAACTTAGTGGAAAATCTGGTTTATCAAATATTAACGGAGAATACAATGGTTGGTTTGTTGGGTTCGTTGAATTTAAAAATGATACTTACCTATTTGCTACAAATCTGGAGCCTAAAAAAGAGTTCGATTTCGATTCTTTCATTAAAAAAAGATTGGATTTAACTCTTCTTGGTCTTAGAAAAATGAATGTTATGAAATAAATACTGTTGCTAACAATGGTAACCGCTGCACAACCCAATGATTTTCAAAAACTGATCCTAAATACGCTCTTCTAAGGACGTTTTTTATTTCAGGTTAGTAATATTGGTTGAAGATTTGGAGCG
>CANLYR010000086.1 GCA_947495425.1 uncultured Aquimarina sp. | reverse complement strand
ATTCACTTACAACATAGCCTACCAATCGCTTAGTACCCTGACCATCCGAAACTACCTGAACAACGCCTTGACTTATACCTGATACCTCTTGTAAAATACTCTCGATCTCGCCTAACTCGATACGATACCCGCGAATCTTTACCTGATCATCCTTTCTGCCTATAAAACAAATACTACCATCGGGCAACCATCGGGCTAAATCGCCTGTCTTATATAAACGATCGCCAGATCTAAAAGGATGCTCAATGAATTTTTCATTTGTTAACTCTTCTCTATTCAAATACCCCCTGGATAAACCAGAACCGCCTAAACATAACTCACCTACAACACCAACGGGTAAAACATCTAAATTATCGCCTAAAATGTAGGCTTGAGTATTGGATAATGGATATCCTATAGGAACTGTATTCCCAATAGAAGTAACCGAATTTATCGGATAATACGTAGCAAAGACTGTCGTCTCGGTAGGACCATAAACATGAATCAATGTATCTGAACCCAAAACAGATAATGCACGTTCAACATGAGCAACAGAAACTAATTCCCCTCCAAATAATAGTTTACGAACTCCTGACAACCCTGACAAATCATAATCAACAAAGGAATTAAACAAAGCCGTTGTCATAAAACTTAACGTAATATCATACTGATCAAAAATCCTTGATAATTCTGAGGCATAAGGAGCCTCCGATTCTTTGATCATGTACAATGTTGCTCCACATAACAAACTACCAAATATCTCATAAGTAGATCCATCAAATGCATAATTTGACCATTGAAGAACTCGATCATCTTCTTGTATAACAATATCGCCCTGATCATAAATCAAAGTCAAAATATTCTCCTGAGTAATATCAATACCTTTAGGACGGCCAGTAGTACCAGAGGTATACATAACATAAGCGGAGGATGCAATACTACTATTATCTAAAATCTTATCTGTTGAAAAAACCGAAGAAATACTGAAATCCAAATACATCGATCTTGAAAGACCTAGATCATCATATAAAGAAATATCATTCCCAACAACATACTTTATAAAAGCATCATCTTGTATATACTCTAATCGATTCAAAGGAAGTGATGGATCTAAAGGGATATAAGTGCCTCCTGATTTTAAAACACCGAAAATACTTATGATCATCTCTGTGCTACGACGGAATAAAATACCTACTCTAGAACCTGATTCAACTCCTTTGTCAACAAGATAATGCGCCAACTGATTGGAACGAACATCCAATTCTTTATAAGTCAATTCCTGATCACCAAAAACTAAAGCAACTTTATCAGGGGTCAATTCAACTTGCTTAGAAAATAAATCAACTATCGTCTTATCATCTGGATAATCTACAGCAGTCGAATTAAAGTCAAACAATACCTCTTGCTTCTCGTTGACAGACAACATCTCTAGTGCTCCAATACTTTGACTCGAATCTTGAAGAATACTATCTAACAACTCCTCAAAATGCAAAACGAATCCTCTAATCGTAGACTCCGAAAATAAGTCAGTGCAATACTCAATATCAATACTTAAACCATCGTTTAATTTTGAAACTGAAAAAATCATTTCAAACTTTACTGTATCTGTATTAAAAGTAACTTCTTTTAAGTCAAAATCATCTAATCCTAAATCAGAATTGTCCAATGATTTTTCACTATCATCCATTGTAAACATTACTTGAAACAATGGGCTACGACTCATATCACGATCCGTGACCACCTCACTTACTATCTTCTCAAAAGGAACCTGTTGATGTTCATAAGCACCTAACGTAGTATTCTTAACCTGATCTAATAAGGCATCAAAACTTGGGTTATCACTCAAATCACTTCGCAAAGCCAACGTATTCACAAAACAACCAATCAAGCCAGAGATCTCTTCTTGCTCTCTATTGGCTATCGGTGTACCTACACAAATATCATCCTGACCACTATAGCGATACAACAATACCTTAAAAGCACTCAACAAGGTCATAAACAAGGTCGTACCTCTAGACTGTGATAAATCTTTAAGTCCTTTTAATATCTTATCATCTATAGTAAAATTCAAATTAGCTCCAGCCATACTCTGTTCGTTGGTACGAGCAAAATCTAATGGTAACTCTAATGGGGTGACTCCAAACAACTGATCTCGCCAATACTCCATCTGAGCATCTAAACGAGCGCCCGATAGATACTCCCGCTGCCAAATACTATAATCAGCATACTGAACTGGAAGTACTGGCAATGCTACTTCAACCCCATTTAATTCTGAGTGATAAAACGACAATAAATCCTCTAAAAAAATAGGATGAGACCAACCATCAGAGGCAATGTGATGCATATTAAATATCAAATGCGTAGCAATACCTGATCGCTCTAATAAAGTAACCCGTAACATATGATCACTACTCAAATCAAAGGGCTTATCGATCTCTAAACCAATGATTGATTCTAACTCATTCTCTGACAAACCATCTACAGCAATAGAAGATTCAAAACACCACTGATCTTTATGCATAATCTTCTGATAAGGGATACCATCTACTTCCCTGTACACTGTCCGCAACACTTCATGACGATTTACAACACCCCTAATAGATTGTAATAAAATATCCTTATCTAAAGAACCCTCAATAGCAAAGACACCTGGCATATGATAATTTGAACTACCCTCTCCTAGTTGATCGACAAACCACAAACGGCCTTGTGAAAAGGATAATGGTATCAAATCAGGTCGAACTACTGCATCTACTTTTTTTCTCTCATCATAATTTTCATCAAGATCGTTTAAAGAGTTTTTTAAGAATACTATAATATCATTCTTATATGGTTTAATTGAATCTATAAATTTCTTATCTAACTCTTTTCCCTTGGATAACTTAATTTTTAAATTATCACCCTCTAAAAAAAAGGTAATTCCTTTGTCTAAAGCAGTATCTAATAAATTTATGATACTTATTGATTCTATATTGTTCATTTTCTTGAATTGTTATGGTATTGAACTATACCCCAAAATCTCTTAAAAGAGATTAGGTAAGTATTTTAAAAAACTAAATAAATCTGTTTTTTTAAGTGTATTATTTTAGTAAATAATACTTGGTGAATGATTCTATCTTATGAAAAGAGAAGATCATTAAATGGTCAGATATTAAACCCGATTCATGCGTTAGAACTTTGTTATGATGCTTTTAGACACCATAAATACTGGCTTTTTCTTGGTTTTTGCGTAGCACAGCTACGGTGAAATCAAAAAAAGTAGCGTAGCGATAGTATTTGCAGTAGAATAAAGATGTAATAGATTTTCTAATGCATTCCATCTAACTAGTTTTTAAATTATTGAAAATTAAATATTTAAAAATTCATAAAAACTAGTTAGAAACTTTATGTTACAGTGAAACAATGTTTATAAATTCGGGTTAAATCATTAGAAAGAAGAAAATTTGATTTATTGCAGTAGAATCGGTTGTGTTAAACTTCAACTTCTTTTAATTCACTAATAGTAAGATCTTTATACACCTTCCCATATTTAAACTCTATCAATCTTTCTGCACAATTAAAATATTCATCATCATGGGTAACAGCAATAAGTGTTTTTCCTGATTCTTTTATCTTTTGGATTAAAACATTATAAAAATAACTTCTAAACTTTGGGTCTTGTTCTGCAGCCCATTCATCTAAAACTATGATATCTTTTTTCTCCATCAAAGCATATATTAATGCTAATCTTTTCTGTTGACCTTTGGAAAGTGTTAAATTGAAAACTTGTTTATCTTCATCTATTTTCAAAATATTTGAAATTTTCATTTCATTAACCAAATCATTCAATTCTATATTAATTGGATTAATCTCAAATCCGTTATAATTTTCGTCAAATAAATAAGTATCTGTAAATACACTGGCTATTTGATCCCTATAATACGGATAATTTTCTGCATTTATTTTAGTACCGTTAAGATGAATGTTTCCGGATATTGGAACATATAATCCTGTAAGCAAATTAATAAATGTACTTTTGCCACTACCATTTCCACCTGTAATAAAAATGCACTCCCCTTTTGAAATTTTAAGATTAATTGGGCCTAATACAAAAGTGGAATTTTTCTTTTTATCAAAATACTCGTAAATCAAATTTTCAAACTCAAGATTTTCAAACGATTCATTTATATTGGTTAAATCTCCATATCCAATGTTTGTAGACTCAGACGAGTTTATGATTCTGTTAAACTCGTCTATTCTTTTATATGCTGTATTCATTCTTGTAAACTCCTCTATCTCTGATACAAGTATAGTAAGTGGCCCTGTTAAGAAAAATATAATCATGATGAAACTAGTGATTACAGAGGTTTGAATATTCATAATCATCGGAAGTAAAAAAAGAATAACTCCAATGACCATATATACCGCGTGGCTTGCTAAAAGTTCATTTATTATATACTTAGACAACACTTTAATATTAAGCAATTTTATACTATTTTTTATATCACTGATATATTGAAATATATTTCCACTTCTGGTTATACTGGTCTTTATTTCTTTAAATCCTCGTAAAAAATTATTTGTATGCTTTTCATTTGTGTTTTGAAGATCTCTTAATTTTTCTATATCATTTTCTATTGATAAATTTCTAAAATAAAAAATAAAAGTTAGTACAAGTATAACCGAGGATAAAATAAGTGCTGCAAAGAGATGTGTGTAAAACATATAAGAAACCCCGATAAGTGTCATTACACCTGCTTTAAAAACTTCAATAAACGTAGTAGGAAATCTTTGTATAGTTCCTACATCAGACATAAGAGTTCTTACTCTATCCTGTCCTAATTCCTGAAATTCGTTATAATTTGTAAATCTTAGCTTATCAAAAATAGAAAGCGCTAAATCTGTTCCAAAATTACACGTAAGTTTTACCATATGTGATTGAAAGTATCTGGAAACTATAAAAGACAAAATCATAGCAAATACATAGAAAGCCGCATCATATTCTTCAACAATCGATATCGGTAATGGATTTCCAGTAATCTTTGTATCTATAAAAGCAATTAGTGTGGTCACCCAAACGCTGTCCATTAACCCCAGTAGAACAAGAAAAGCAAAGAAAGTATTTGATTTTTTATTTAAAAGTTTAAAATATTTCATTTTAAATTATTTTTTTAGTTAAAAACTTCTGCTATTACTTTGCTTTCTGCTTTTTCAAAATAAAAATCGCAAGAAGTTCTAAGTGCGTCTTCCATGACATTTAATGCAGATTGAATGATTTTGGGAGTTATATTTAAGGGGGGGACAATTCTTATAACATTGTTCTGATAACCGCCTACTTCAAACAATAATCCTTTTTGAAAACATATTTCTCTAAAAAGACTTACAAACTCTGGAAATGGTTCTTTCGTTTCAATGTTCTTTACTATTTCTACACCTATCATCAAGCCTTTACCTCTTACATCTCCAATAACAGGATATCTATTTTGCAATTTTTTTAGACCATTTACAAGCAAAACCTCCATGTCTTTTACATGTTCTTTTATATTATATTTCCTTACATAATCAAATGCTCCTTTTGCAGCTGCGAGACTTGCTTGATTACATCTAAATGTACCGATATGAGCACCTGGACCCCATGCTTCAATTTCCTTTTTGTATATAATTCCAGACAATGGTAGTCCTATACCTCCTAGGCCTTTTGAAATAGTGATAATATCAGGAACTGCCTTTGTATTCATAAAAGCCAAAAACTCTCCTGTTCTAAAAAATCCGCTCTGAATCTCATCAAAAATTACCAGAACGTCATTTTCATGAGCTATTCTTACTAATTCTTCTATATATCCAACTTCTGGAACAATATTCCCACCTTCGCCTTGAATAGGTTCTACTACAATAGCTGCAGGTTTAGGAACACCCGAATGACTATTCTTAAGTATATTTTCAAAATAATCTAAACAACTTGCTTTATCATAATTATTAGAATCTGATCTATACGGATAATTAAACGGTACAAAATGTACATTTGGCATTAATGAAGTAAGGTTATTTCTAAAACTTGTATCCGATGTGAGGGCTAAAGCACCAGAACTCATACCGTGATACCCTCCTGTAAACGAAATAATTGTATCCCTTCCTGTTTTTATTTTGGCCAGTTTTATTGCGGATTCGATAGCATCAGACCCTGTTGGACCACCAAAACTTACTTTATAATCGTTTCTCAATTCAGACGGTAAATGACTTAATATTTCCGTGATTACAGTCATTTTAGTTTCTGTCGGAAAATCAAGAACGTGGATAACATTTTCTATTTGTTCTTTCACAACACTAAGAACTTCTTCATTGCTATGTCCAACATTTAAAACGCCACACCCCGCAAAAAAATCAATAAAATAATTACCATCCACATCTTCTATAATAGCTCCTTTTGCTCTTTTAATTGCAATTGGCATCTTCTTTGGATATGAAACAATACTACCTTCTATTTCTTGTTGAAGTTTTAACAGTTCTCTGGATTTTTTTCCAGGAATTTCTGAACTTATTATACGTGGTGCTTCTGCAAGATGCATTTTTGAAAAATCTTTCATATTACTTGTTTTACTGATTCATATTATTTATCTATTTCCAAACTAAAAATGAAGTTTTATATACTTGCTCGGAAAACATAGTGTTATAGACTGAATAGAGTATTCGATCTTTTATAGATTTATTATTGTTTTTATATGCTATACTAGCATTAAAACTCTTACTTAATTTGTTATTTGAAAAATTGAAAAAATACTTTGTGTACTTAAAAATCAAGAACTTCAAATTCTTCATCTTCTTGATCTACCATTGCTAATTTCATATATTTAGAAAATTCTGAAATTGTTGTAAATTCAAAGTAAATTCTAATAGGTATTTCTATTGAAAAATGTTTTTGTATGTAATTTGATAATCGAATAATCAACAACGAATGACCACCCAATGCGAAGAAATCATCATTAATTCCTACCCGATCCAATTCTAATAAATCTTCCCAATAAGAAACTAACTGCTTTTCTATATCGGTAACCGGTGCAACATATGCAACCGTGTTTGATGAAGGTTCTAAATCATTCTGAGATATAAACAATTCCAATAATGCCTTACTATCAACCTTGTCACTCAAGTTAATAGGCATCTCATCTACAATATTATAATGTGAAGGATGCATATACGAAGGCAATTCATCCTTACACATCTCGCGCAAAGAATCTATTATAGAATCATCTGCTGAAACATCTGGACTCAAAACCACAGAAGATAATAAGTACTCTTGATTCCCTTCAGTTTTATATACCAAAACATGAC
>CANLYR010000085.1 GCA_947495425.1 uncultured Aquimarina sp. | reverse complement strand
GAAGGTGATTTGGATCGTGCAGTTTTATCACGTGCTATCAATGGTATTGTAAATCGTCATGAAGTATTGCGTACGGTTTATAAGGAGTTAGAAGGTATTCCATATCAGGAAGTGATGACTATAGATTTATGGGATTTTGAGACCAGTATTTCAATTGATGGATTAAGCGAAGAGGAGTTACAGGGGATTATTGACACAGAGATATCCAAGCCATTTGATTTGAGTAGCGATCATATGTTACGGGTTACATTATTAGAGCGATCAGGTATTGCTACGCATTTGATATTTAATATGCATCACATTGCCTCAGATGGTTGGTCTCATCCTATTTTGTTAGATGAGTTGTTACAATTGTATCGTTCAGAGTTTAGTGGAGAAGCAGTAGTCTTACCGGCTCTTCCTGTTCAGTATGCTGATTATAGTATTTGGCAGCGAGAATATCTGTCAGGAGATCGTTTAGATGCTCAGATGGAGTATTGGCGAGATCAACTTTTAGGCACAACTCCATTAGAGTTACCCTTGGATTATGTTCGTCCCAAGGAGCAGAGTATGGCAGGGGCTAGTATAAACTTTAATATAGATGATACGATATTAAAAGGACTTAAAGATTTATCCCAGTCTAGTGGTACGACCTTGTTTATGACCTTATTGAGTGCTTTTAAGGTATTGATGTACCGTTATAGTGGTCAGGATGATATTTGTGTGGGTACTCCTATTGCGAATCGAGAGCAGGAGGAGGTATCTGGTTTGATCGGTTTCTTTGTCAATACGTTGGCTTTGCGCAGTGATTTGAGTGGCAATCCAAGTTTTGATGAATTACTGGATCAGGTTAAGGATACTACCTTGGGTGCCTATGAACATCAACAGGTTCCCTTTGAGAAGATTGTAAGTGAGGTGGTCACGGATCGTGATATGAGTCGTAGTCCATTGTTTCAAGTGATGTTTATAATGCAGAATAATGAAGTTTCAACAACAGAAACGACTTATGATAGTGACCGATTTATTCTAGAAGGAGTATCCTTTGAAAATAAGGTCACTCAATTTGAGTTAACTTTTTCTATAGAAGAGTTAGAAAAAGGTTTAAACATTAATATTGAATATAGTACTGCTTTATTTAATGACTCAAGAATTGAGCAATTAGGACTTCATTTTGAGCAAATATTAAAGAATATTATATTAGATTCAACATGTTCAATTGGAGAATTAGAAATGTTGTCTGATGAAGAAAAAAATCATTTGCTATTTGACTTTAACAAAATCAAAGAAGTAAATTATGATCAAGACATGACAGTTCTTGATTTGTTTGCCAAGCAAGTTGAATTGACTCCTGATGATGTTGCTTTGGTTTTTGGAAACCAAAAATTAACGTATCGTGAATTGGATAATCGTTCAAATCAGTTGGCAAACTATCTATTGTCAAATTATGATATTAAAGTAGAGGATTTAATAGGTGTTAACCTAAACCGAAGCGCATGGACCATTATTTCAATATTAGGTGTATTAAAGACAGGTGGAGCTTATGTTCCCATAGACCCTAGTTACCCAGAGGACAGGATTTCTTATATACAAAATGATAGTTCATGCAAGCTTACAATAGACGTTGATTTTATTCAAGCTTTTGAAGACAATTTGTTATTATGCGATGTTTCGAATCCTGAAGTTTCTATTGCGACAGATAATTTGGCTTATATAATTTATACTTCTGGTTCTACAGGAAAGCCAAAAGGAGTTATGATTGAACATATTTCTTTATTAGATTACACAAAAACTTTTCAATCCTATTTCAATTTAAGCAATACTGATAGAATTTTACAGCAAGCTAGTATTGCTTTTGATACCTCAATCGAAGAAATTTTTCCAATATTAATTTCTGGCGGTTGTTTGGTTTTGTCAGAAAATACGAATGACTTAAATCAACTTTTGCAAGAGTGTGAGCGAAATGAAATTACAGTATTGAGCACGAATCCTTATGTATTAGAATTCTTAAATGAGTATCATGAAGATTATAAGCTTAAAATAAGAACATTAATTAGTGGAGGTGATGTATTGAAAAAACATTACATTTCTAATATATATAAGAAATACAATATTTTTAATACCTATGGCCCGACAGAAAGTACAGTTTGCGCTTCTTACTATAATGTTAAAAGGCTAGATGCTACTATACCTATAGGGACTCCTATTACTAATAGAAATATTTATTTACTTAATTCTTATAATCAATTATCTCCGATAGGAGTCATAGGAGAACTATGCGTAGATGGTTTAGGTTTGTCCAGAGGGTATTTGAATACAGATGAATTGACTAACGATAAATTCATTAATCATCCATTCAAGGAAAATGATCGTTTATACAAGACAGGTGATTTAGCAAAATGGTTACCAGACGGAAATATAGAATATTTAGGCAGAAAGGATGATCAAGTAAAAATTCGAGGGTATCGTATTGAATTAGGTGAAATTGAAAGAGTATTGTTGAGTGAAGATTCAATTAAAAATTGTTGTGTGCTTGCCAAAGAAAATGGATCAGGTAATAAATATTTGTTAGGTTATGTAGTCGTAAAAGGTGAATTTGATAAAGAAACTATTATAGCTTCTTTAAGTAATAAATTACCCGAATATATGATTCCTCAATTATGGGTGGAACAGGAAACATTACCATTAACTAATAATGGTAAAATAGATAAAAAAGCTTTACCTGATCTAGATATAGAAAAGGTTTTGAAAACTGAGTATATTCCTCCTAGTACGGATGTTGAGATAGAATTAGTTGAAGTATGGAAAGATTTATTAGAAATAGACAAAATAGGGATCAACGATAATTTCTTTGCTCTAGGAGGTCATTCATTATTAGTAATTCGCGTATCTGCATTTATTAAAAGTAAATTTTTTATAGATATCAATGTAAAAGATTTATTTACTAAGCCTACCATTAAAGAATTATCAGATTATATTGAAAAATCAAGAAAAGAATCATTACCTCAGATATTTAATGGCGTTCGCCCTAGATTCATCCCTTTATCTTTTGCCCAGGAGCGATTATGGTTTATTGATAAATTAGGAGAGGGTAGTTCTAATTATCATTTGGCAGAAGTTTTCGATATTTTAGGAGATTTAGATCGCGCAGTTTTATCATTTGCTATCAATGGTATTGTAAATCGTCATGAAGTGTTGCGTACGGTTTATAAGGAGGAAGATGGAGTTGGTTACCAAGAAATTCTACGAGAAGATTTATGGAATTTTGATGCTTCGATTGCTATAGATGGTTTATCAGAAGAGGAATTACAAGAGGTTATTGATTTAGAGATATCCAAGCCATTTGATTTGAGTAGCGATCACATGTTACGGGTTACTTTATTAGAGCGATCAGGTATTGCTACGCATTTGATATTTAATATGCATCACATTGCCTCTGATGGTTGGTCTCATCCTATTTTGTTAGATGAGTTGTTACAATTGTATCGTTCAGAGCTTAGCGGAGAAGCAGTGGTCTTACCGGCTCTTCCGGTTCAGTATGCTGATTATAGTATTTGGCAGCGAGAATATCTGTCAGGAGATCGTTTAGATGCTCAGATGGAGTATTGGCGAGATCAGTTGTTTGGAGTCACCCCATTAGAGTTACCGTTGGATTATGCTCGACCCAAGGAGCAGAGTATGGCTGGATCGAGTATTGATTTTACTATAGATGACAGGATATTAAAAGGACTTAAAGATTTATCACAGTCTAGAGGTACGACCTTGTTTATGACCTTATTGAGTGCTTTTAAGGTGTTGTTGTATCGCTACAGTGGTCAGGATGATATTTGTGTAGGTACACCGATAGCCAATAGAGAGCAAGAAGAGGTATCAGGCTTGATCGGTTTCTTTGTCAATACGTTGGCTTTGCGAAGTGATTTGAGTGGCAATCCAAGTTTTGATGCCTTGTTAGATCAGGTTAAGAATACTACCTTGGGTGCTTATGAACATCAACAGGTTCCTTTTGAGAAGATAGTAAGTGAGGTGGTCACGGATCGTGATATAAGTCGTAGTCCATTGTTTCAAGTGATGTTTGCAATGCAGAATAATGAAGATTCAAATAGTGATACAGATCAAGATAGTGATGGATTTAGTTTAGAAAAATCATTTTTTGACACAGATAATTCTAAGTTTGAATTAAGTTTTAAGGGTACAGAAACTTCGGATGGGTTAACTATCAAAATTAGTTATCGTAGAGATCTATTTACAGACTCTACGATTAGGAGATTAGTTTCGCATTTTGAGGAGTTGTTAGATAGTATTCTTCAGGATTCGAGTCAATGTATTGGAGAATTAGATATGCTTACTTCAACGGAGCGATATGAGATGTTGAATGATTTTAATACTACTAATGTTGTTCATTCTACTGATGATACAATTATAGATGTGTTTACCAAACAAGTTTTATCGTTTCCCGATAAGGTTGCTTTGGTCTTTGGAGATCAAGAATTAACATATCGTGAATTAGATGCTCGTTCCAATCAGTTGGCCAATTATCTATTGTCAAATTATGCGATTGAAGTAGAGGATTTAATAGGTGTTAAATTAGATCGTAGTGATTGGATGATTGTTTCAATATTGGCAGTTTTAAAGACTGGCGGAGCTTATGTTCCTATTGATTTGTCATATCCAGAAGATCGTATCAACTATATGCTTTCCGATAGTTCTTGTAAGGTTTGTATTGATGATGATGAGCTTTCTAATTTTAGAGTAAATACAGATTTATATTCCAAAGAATTTATAGTTCCAACTATTATTTCAAAAAACTTAGCTTATGTAATCTATACTTCAGGCACTACCGGTGCACCTAAGGGAGTCATGATTGAACAAGGTTCTTTAATTTCAAAGTGCCATTTTTATCAGGATTTTTATAAATTAACAGATAAAGATACTACCTTATTTTACAGATCATTTAGTTTTGATGGAACTTTGGAAGAGTATATGTTACCAATACTCTCAGGTATGAAGTGTATTATTGCTTCACCTGAATTTAAGTTTGATTTGCGACAAAATTTTGTTTCTCTTATCAAAAATCATAAGATAACATATGTGAAAACACCACCAACTCTTCTACATGAGTTGCTTGATATTCTTAGTGATGAGGATATTGATCGTATTTCTAGTTTACGTCATATAATATCTGCGGGAGATAAATTGCCACTACAAGATTATCATAAATTTCAAGAACGAATTGGTAAAAGAATAGATGCGGATTTATACAATTCATATGGTCCGACAGAAAACACAATTAACTCAACTATTTATAATTTCGATAAGAATAAGAATTATAATGTCATACCCATTGGTAAACCTGTAGTAAATACTAGTGTTTATATTTTAAATGAATATAATAAACTACAGCCTTTTGGCTTTTTAGGTGAGCTATGTTTAGGTGGTTCAGGTTTGTCCAGAGGATATCTTAATCAGGAAGAATTGACTAACGATAAATTTGTTACTCACCCTTTTAAAGAAGGAGAACGTTTATATAAAACAGGAGACTTGGTGAGATGGTTACCAAGTGGTGATATAGAATTTATCGGTCGTAAAGACAGTCAGGTAAAGATTCGAGGGTATCGTATAGAGTTGAGCGAGATCGAGAATGTACTACTTGAAATAGAGGAGGTTGTGCAAGGCGTAGTTATTGTTAATCAAGATGATCAAAACAACAAACGTTTGGTTGGATATTTAGTTATTAATGGAAGTTTTGATAGAGAAGCGATCACCACTCATCTTAGCAAGAAGTTGCCAGATTATATGGTTCCTCAGTTATGGATTGAATTGGATGTTCTACCCTTGACCAGCAACGATAAGGTAGATAAGAAATCCTTACCCTCTCCTAATAATGCTTCTATATCCAATAATATTGAGTATGCTGCGCCAAATACAGATGTAGAGAAAGATTTAACTGCTTACTGGAAAGAAATATTAAACTTAGAACAAATTGGTATCGATGATGATTTCTTTATTTTGGGAGGGCATTCACTATTAGCGACTAGGATGGTAACATTTATCCGTAGTCATTTTGAAGTAGATGTTCGCATAAAGGATTTGTTTACGTATACTACGATTCGAGAACTGTCTCTATATATACTTGATCAGGAAAAAATGGTATTCTCTAAAATAGTTGAGGAAACCTATTTAGGCCGTATTCCTTTATCTTTTGCTCAGGAGCGATTATGGTTTATTGATCAGTTAGAGGAAGACAGTTCAAATTATCATATGCCTGGGGTTTTCAAAATTAATGGTTCTTTAGATCTTACAGTGTTAGAGAAATCCGTTAGAGGAGTTGTTGATCGTCACGAGGTTTTGCGTACAGTTATAAAAGAATATGAAGGAGTTGGTTATCAACATATTTTGGACAAAGGAATTTGGTCTTTTGAAGAATCTATTTCAATAACGGGATTAGATAATGAAGCAGTTTCGGTAGTTATAGAAAATGAAATAAACAAACCTTTTGATCTGTCTTCTGATCATATGCTTAGAGTTACCTTATTAGAAGAAGATGGTATTGCAACACGTTTGATATTTAATTTGCATCATATTGCTTCTGATGGTTGGTCACAGCCAATTTTTTTAGAAGAAACATTTGAACTATATAGATCTGAATTGTCTGGTGAACCTAATAAATTACCAAAACTGCCAATTCAATATGCAGATTATAGCATTTGGCAACGGAAATACCTATCAGGAGATAGATTGGATAACAAATTAGGATATTGGAAAAATAAATTATCTGAAACTTCTCCAATAGAATTACCAATAGATTATGTACAACCTAAAGATCAAACAATATCCGGTAATAGCATGACCTTTAATTTAGGTGATTCATTACTTATCGAATTGAATAAGGTATCTCAAAAAGAAGGTACAACTTTATTTATGACACTTCTAGGAGCTATAAAGATATTGTTATATCGCTATAGTGGTCAATATGATATTTGTATAGGTACACCGATTGCTAATAGAGAACAAGAAGAAATATCAGGTTTGATAGGACTGTTTATTAATATGTTGGCTTTACGAAGTGATTTGAGTGGTAATCCAAGTTTTTCATCTTTATTATCTCAAATTAAAACTACAACCCTTGAAGCTTATGATCATCAACAGGTTCCTTTTGAAAAAATTGTAAGTGAAGTCGTAAATACTAGAGAGAATGGAAGAAGTCCGTTGTTTCAAGTAATGTTTTCAATGCATAATAATAAAACAAGAATACAAGAGGCTTTTGAGTCAGAAGTTGAAACAGAGCTTTTTCTGTCAATGGAAAACCTTGAATTAAAAAGGAATAGTTTATATGAGTTAAGTTTTATTATAGAAGATTCATCAGAAGGTTTTTTTCTAGATATAGAGTATAGTACTTCTTTGTTTAAGGAGTCTACGATTCGTCATATGGTCTCTCATTTC
>CANLYR010000084.1 GCA_947495425.1 uncultured Aquimarina sp. | reverse complement strand
TTCGGGGTTTTATTATACTTAAATATACAACAAAACCCTCATATTTACAAGAGTTTTCGTGTTTTATGAAGGTGCCAAAATAAAACTGACGGAATACTTCTATGGCTTTCCCTCGAGGATAGTCGGTTTTATTTCAACATATATTATACCTTATATGCACGCCTCCAGATGGAGTTTTTCCTACTCCAATTTCAAAAAAGCCAGACAATTTTGTCTGGCTTTGGACAATATTGTCCGTTTTGTGACCGCGAAGGGATTAACTAGCGTTGATCCCATTACACTCACTACTGCAAATAAGAAACCACGAGCTATCGCTCTAGTTCTTTATTTTACTCCAAAGCTTCAAACTACGTTTGGCTTTTCCTTAAAATAAAGAACCACGCCGAATGGCGTGGTTTCTTGCTTGATGTGACCCCAATGATGCAAAGTTCGAACTCTTTTGCGGAATACCTAGATGAGATTTCGGAATATACAAGAGAGTATCAAGCCTTGTTAATTGCTTGCTAAAATAATTTTGCAATAAAATATTTTAACTATTCTATAACTTTGTAAAGGATGTTTGTTTAATATACCCGAATTAAGAATAACGTTCCGTGTATGGTGTCTTAGCATCCCGTAGGGTGCTATGCATTATCATTGTTAGCGGCTTTTTATTTTCTAAAATCGGGAGATCCATTTGATTGAATTTGGTATTCAAAAGTTACTTCATCATTTTCTGCTCCACGGGTATCATCTTTGATTGCTTTAATCAAAATCGCAGCATAAAATCCATTGCTATTTTGAAGCACAGTAATTTGATTGATGTTCGAACATCTGACTCTCGATGAACCATCAAAAACTCGAGCATCTTCGATTTCATTAATCAATTCCTTTCCCTTCGCAATTGCCACTGATCTAATGCTAGAAGGATCATTATAAAGTTGGATATTATTGTCACTTGATTTTGAAAAATCAAGTTCAAACGTTAACTCACCTTGTCCTATAAAATACCTGCCGTTATTATTTGAGTAGTCAAAGGTTACTTTACCACTAATTGCAGGTGATACATACTTTTCGTTGGATGGTATAAATTTTTGCTGTGCAAACTCTTTGACTGTTTGAAATGGATTTTTACCAATTGGAGGAATAGGCAATACAGGCTCATCAAGCAAATCCCTCAACAATTCTTCATATTTGGTTTCATAAAGATTTGCATCTTCAAAACTTATGTATATCCTTCCACCAAGGAATGTTGGAGTTTTCCTGTCATCTTGGTTGTTCTTTATTAATGGAATGACCCAATTATTATTTTGATCACTGATGAATTCGGCTGTCATGATTTGTTTTTCATACCCTGCACCTCCCTTGCCTTCATTTGCTTTTTTCACATAAGCGCTGGAACAAACACTTACAATTCTCGAAGACTTAGAAAGGCCTCTTTCCATAAAAGAGGCTAGGTCACTACCTAATTTTAAATTCCATCTATCTAAAATTACATTTACTCCGTTTGATCTAAGTCGTGTCGCTAATTGTAAAACCCAATCTTTATGTTCCTCACTATCATGTGAGTACGATATAAAAACAGTTTGCTGAAATATTTCAGATTCCTTCATTTCTTTTTAATGCTAACGCCAAACATATGAATCGGAGCAAGGCAAGAAAGCCAGAACCAATTGATCTATTTGCGCATTTTTATTTCTTGTTCAATTTATAAAAATCTAGCGCCACCGCAAAAAGGAAATGACCTTTAGACTTGGTATTAGACTTTGCTCTGATTTCATATAATGTTGTCTACATGCTTGTTCATTTTGTTGTTTGTTTATAGTTTTAATCAATTAAAATAGAATTAGTATATTTGAAAAATGAGAAAAGGGAGCCGACTGAAACCAACTCCCTCATTCCGACGGTAAGACTAGTGTTAATTCCGAATGAAAGAATTTATTTCTAATCGGTAGATTTATTTTCACTTTTCCCGTCTCATACGTCCTTAATGAAAGACGCGACATAATCTAAGCACTCGTTGATTGAGTGCTTTTTTTATTAAAACTCAATCTGATTATCATAGTTGTTTTTTCTAATGTTTATATACTTGTGTTCATCAATCATTTCCTTATTGTCATTTAACCAATTTTTATGACCCCAAACAGTATCTTTTCGCGAGTTTGAAAATCTGAAATTAACTAAATGTGGGATAGTCTTTTTCGTTAAAGCACTAGATAAAACTGAAGATACTCTCCTTTTTATTTTATTTATGTCTTTGTCAGAATAATGAGGAATTAGAGCTTCAGCTATTTCACTATTGTGTAAAAACCTGTTTCTATCCTTGATAATATATATGATTTGTTCCAACCAAGTTCCTTTAGTTGGGAAATTAGTTTTATTGATTGAGCTTTCATAACTTTTAGAATCCAGCTTTTCTACGGATATGTCATTATCATAACCAATGTATGATTTTAGTAACGTATCAATAGTTGAAATACGTTCTTCTAAAATTGCTTTTTCCTTTTTTAGTTCTTCTATTAAGCTCATTTCTTAATTTCCCTTTATCATTCGAAACTAACATATTGTTTTACAAATGATTTCCCCTCATTAATACTACAAATATACGATCAAAAAAAGTTAATTATCAACAGGTTAAAGTGTAAACGAATTAAGAAACAAACAAAGATTTATTTATTTGTATTGGATTGGCATATACTAATTATTACATAAAACATTGAAAATCAATATTTTATTATTTTTTTAATAGAATTCTTGATATGTGAGTATTGTTGATAACTAGGCGGATATTGTGAATAACTAATAGACTAATAAGACGATTATGATATGATTTAGAAGATTTTATGCTGATCGCTAACGTGTTCGTGTATGGTTTGTTGCGGTCAAGTACGCGATTATTTTTCCGCAATATAATATAGTGAATTGTAAGAAAAGATCCTGCGCTTAGCCAGTTGTAGCAATTAAGTATAGGACACGTTGTTGGGCACAGTAATTTTCTAGTTTATAGTAGCAATTCCTTGCAGTATTTCCAAATATGGTCGATATAAAAAAGGGACTTTGTATTTAGTATTATCAGCTATTCCTCTTGGTTCGAAAAATCCAATTTTTACTAATTCTTTTGTCATTTTTAAGGTTTTATCCTCATCTATTTTCCATTTAGCCTTTAGTGTTTTTAATGAATGTTCAGCTTTATCACCTCTTAATGCCTCAATGTATTCTTTTAAATCAGGAAACTCTGCATATATTGTCTGCTCTAATCGTTGCTTACTTACCTCGTTAATTGATTCTTTTAAGGCTTGTCTTGATATTATTTGATTACCTTGTAAATCATTAATACCTGTTTCAAGTCTCTTTATTTCGATAGTTTTAGCATGACTTAACAATTGAATAAGTTCCCTTGGAGTGTTTATCCCATTTCCATCTCTTGTTCTTGAAATAATCCAATCCAAAGTAGTTGGTTTTTTTGAACCTAAGTCTACTTGACTTGGAAATAGTGTGTAAAAAAGTTCTTCTTGTTTTTTAATGTCAGATAAAATTAAATTTTTATCCAAATTAAGATCATCGACAATATGTTTGTTATCTAATATTCGTCGTATTATCATATTCAATAGAGTTTCTTTTGTCCAACTTAGGCTTTGGAATCTCGTAATATGACTGGCTTCTCGAAAACCACCAGACGTGATTTTTTGCCAAATATCATCTCGAAGAAAGATTTTTATTTGAATTTGAGAATACTGAGCAAGATCCAAGTAAACTTTAAATAAAGCTCTTAATGCATTTGCTTCTAATTCTTCACTTTCGGTAAAAGCAACATCCAATCTGTCAATAATTATCCAAAGCTTAATATTATTGTTATCTAAGCATTTTGTTAATAAATCATAAACATGTTCAATAGGTATCAGACCATTTTCAAAATCAGTTTTTGAGGGCTCTCCAAAGGATAATGAAAACTTTTGACCTGTATACATTCCAGTTAAAGGATCTATTTCAGCAGTGGTACTAACTTCTTTACTATTTCGGAAAGATTTCATGAAATCATAACATACTTTTAGAAAACTAGCAAGTTTATTTTGAGCAGGAATTAAATTACAATCAATTAAAATATTTCTAATTCTTTTAGCATTATCATCTTGAATGTTATACTCATCTAATATTCTTGAAGTTATGACCAAAAAATATAATTTCCATAGCCTCATGAATTCAACTTCTGAAGTTGGCGGGTCATTTTTTAAATTTGAAAATGCAGTATTTCCTGTTGGATTTTCAGCCAGAGACACAAGAATACCATCATCAAACAGACTGTCTATATCATTTGTTAGACTAGTATATAACGCACTTTTACCAGCACCCTTAGCACCGTAAACAATGTCATTTGTTCCTCCTCTAATTGATCTCCAGAAATCAGTTTGGAAAAAATAATCATTTAATTTGTCAGCTTCCAATTCGGCAATACTTTCTCCGAATGATGTTTTTTCTATTAGTTCTTTCTTTGTCATCTGTAATATTTATTGTGCCCAACAATGTTATAATAGCAATTACTATTATATCTTATGTATAAAAGTACTGATTACAAACAAAAAAGCCAGACAATATTGTCCGATTTGTAACCTCAATGATGCCAAGTCCGAACTTTTCAAATAAATACTTAGAAGAGATTTCAGAATACTTAAAAGAGTACAAGCCCTTACTGATAGCTTGTTAAAATTATTATCAGCCTATTTTTGTTATCTTATTTTTATTGTTCTGAGAAAAGTATTTTTGTGACTTCTATATTCGGTTTTTAATTAAAAAGATCATATGTTTTTTAGCTTTATAAAATTTCTTAATTTCTCATTATCTTCTGAAAGTTCTTGTACTACTACTTGTAAGCCTGCTCTTTTTTGAATAGCCCAACTTTCAAAAACACCTCTTTTATCTGCATTAGGTAGTTTTTGTTTCACTTCTATTAGATGATCATTGAAATTTTTCATCATTTCTTCTGACTGAGTGTCGATTTTTTCGGTAAACTCTTTATACTGATGTTCTGATTCCATGTTTTTGTATTTAGTACAAAATTAGTTCATTAACATTAATAATTTCAAAAATTTAATGGAGTACTATTTTAGTAAGCATACATTCTATAAGAAAAATTAGTATTGTTTTTTAAAACTCTTCAGGTAAAAATTGTCTTAAAATAGACACAAAACGTATTCAATATTGTTTTACTTTTGATGCAAATATTTGCTAATAATTGAAAAAATTTTCTAAAAACAGAAAATATGTACAATAATAATGTTTAACATAAGTTAATTCTTGTTAATGTGCTAAAAACACATCCTACCCTACTTGTTCATCGACTATACACGTAAATCCAGTATGTCACATTTTTAATTTAAAACTATCAAACACATTTATGAATTACAAGTATTGTATCAAGGAGCGTATTGAAAAGCTTCCTATGAACGATTATCGAAAAACAAAAATGAATATCATCGAAGCGTTAGGAAAAACCAGACGTACTTTTGACCGCTATTGCACTATCAGCGCAGATGAATTTGGAGATATCCCTGCACAAGATTTGGATATTATTGCATCTATCCTAAAATGTACAGCAGATGATTTGAAGAATTACGAAGTAAATAACGCCGAAGTCAGACATAAAATGATGCGCAGAAGGTAGTACTGGAATACAACTTCTAAAAAAATGGAAAACAAATTTAAAAGATGAATCATTATGAAAGGGACATACAAATCATCATCAAAAAAAACGATCGCCCAGTCTTATGGCGTTACCGTAGAAACTTTTAACACTTGGCTAAAACCAATAGAAAATCAGATTGGGGAATATCTCTCCAGATGCTATACGCCTAAACAAGTTGAAATCATTGTCAAACATTTAGGAATACCACAACATTCAGAATTAATTTGTGCATAAAGATCACAAGAATGTTTCATTAGATTTTGAACGAGCAATCCATCAAATGCAAAATGATTTACAATACTTGGCTGATAAGGGTAATGTGAGTACACGGTTTATCAAAAAACAAAACCAAATACTTAAAACCCTTATCAGTTATTACAATCATACGCAAGAGCAAATAGAATTTTCAAGATCAGAACTTAAGCAAACACAAATTACCAACAATACACACAGGGAACAACTAACAGACCGTATCATACAATTTGAGGCGGTTTGTATTATGCATGGTATCATGGATTTTCCTCGTTTTATCGCTTTACCTAAATCTATGCTCATAGATTGGGCAGAACTTTTACACAAGGAAAAAAGATTCCTGCACTCTGATATGCTTAATGATTTTATTGCAGATCTGCCACCAGAAAAGAGTAAACTGCTTAAAAGCATCCTGTATGAACCTGTACACGAAGAAATCAAGGCAGCACTCAAACAAGTAAGAAATAGTAAAATAATAAAAGATGGCACTAGAATATAAAGAAATTGGAGGAACGACCAACCTCGATTCTGATATAGAAAGTAACGACGATAACTATTCAATAGAAGATACTAGCGTAAATCAAAAACCCACAACAAGGCGCACCAATTACATAACAGATATTCAAGATTATTTACAAGAAAATTATCAAATGCGTTTTAACACGCTAACCTTAACCTTAGAATTTAAGAAAACGCATGAAAAAGACTTTAAAACGCTTGATGATCGAGTATTAAATACGATCTGGATAGATCTACAATTAGAGGGCTTAAAATGCTCTGATAAAACATTAGACAAAATTCTACGATCAGAATACACGCAATCCTACCATCCCCTAATGCAGTACATTAGGAACTTACCTAAACATGATGGAAAGGATTACATAGGAATGCTTTCCGATACCATAGAGATTACCGATTTACAAGCCGATGAGCTAAAGCTAACCGAGCTTTGGCGCACCTATTTAGAAAAATGGTTAGTAGCAAGTGTGGCTACTTGTTTGAAAAGGGGGATTAATCAAACATGTCTTATCCTGGTCGGAGGGCAAGGTAGTGGAAAAACAACATGGCTCAATAAATTAACTCCTAAAGGAATGGAGGATTTTAGTGTTTGTGGTCATATCAACCCATCTATGACTGATAATCATACGGTTAACTTATTAGCCGAAAAATGGTTGGTAAATATTGACGATCAATTAGAAAATATATTCTTTAAAGATTTCAATTCATTAAAGGCTATTATCACTACCCCATTTGTAACGAATAGAAAAGCATTTGCCAGACTTACAAAAACCAGAACGCGAACGTGTTCATTTATGGGTTCTGTAAATAATCCACAGTTCTTAACCGATACTTCCAACCGCAGGTATCTTGTATTCTCTACAGAAAAGATAAATTTTAAGCATGATGTACCCATAGATAAGGTATGGGCGCAAGCCGTAAACTTGCTTAACGAAGGATATTCCTATTGGTTTTCAGATTCAGAAATAGAACAGCTCAACAAAATGAATGAGCATTTCCAAACGGCTACTGTAGAACAAGAATGGCTAGCAAAGATTTATGAACCATGTGATCCAGAAGCTCCACAAGCATTATTTTTAATGTCCTCTGAAATCCTCTCTACACTCTCTGCTTTCTCCGGATTAAAATTAAATCACAAAAAACTATCACAAGCTTTTGAAAAATTAGGATATGGCAAGGCAATATCTAAGCGTATCGATGGCAGAAGCCCAAGAAAGGTATATAGTGTCCGTAAAATGTCTGATGAACAGGAAAACAAATTCCAACGAGATACCAAGAGGGATAGTAAAAACAAAAAAGACGATAGCAAAAACACCAATAATAAATCGGATAATCCAGACTTATTTAAGGATTAATCTAAGCCCTGAATCTTATTTTAATTCAAAGCTGATAGTTTATACTATCGGCTTTTGTTTTTATACCTAATATCCTCTTATAATCTCCCTACTACAATTTAGCTACAGTACTACGGCTATTTTAAGGTTTAATAAAAATACTTTATTTGCTAAACTACCTCGCTACACAACTACACTCCAACACAAACAGCGTTAACCTCCTTATATATAATATATTATACTATTAATTGAATATCCGTAATTATCCATAATTGATAAAAAAGTCTTATTTTAGATTAAAATTATAGTATGAATATTT
>CANLYR010000083.1 GCA_947495425.1 uncultured Aquimarina sp. | reverse complement strand
ATTTGATCAAATCGATTGTAGCTCACAAAAAATATAAACAAATTATTTATGACAACTTATTGTAGATTTGGTATAATCTCTATAAAAGAACAGGCACATTAAACCTGTTTTATGCATTAGTTTTTGATGAGCAAGCTCATATTCCAACTTTCGATAACCATGTGGTGAGATTGATTTTTCTGTTTTATCTTTAAGAGAAAGAAGAAAGCGCATCAAACCTTTGATTTTACTGGTGCTTGCAAGCCCTTGCATTAGGTTAGGTAAGCGTGTCTTTAAATTGCGTATTGGAGGCTCAAAACCCCTTATGATAGAATGCTATGCTAAAATTCGTAAAATGTCAGGTTTTATTGCGTTTCCAACCTACATAACGAAATGCTAATGCATAAAACGGGTTAAACTACTCATAGTGTTATATTTTTCAATAGTCTTAAAACGAAGCAGTATCATTATTTATATTTTATCAATATACTTCAAATTAAGTTTATCTGGATGTATCTCGGGTAATGATTTTTTATAAAAAAAATCAATAATCTGATTTTCGAGATATGGTGTAATAGCCGCAATGTTATTTTCAGTATACATTCTAAACACATTAATGGCTTCAGATTTCTTAAATTCCATAATGAGTAGGTCTGGGTTTTTGATAATATCTATATCTTTGTATTTTTCAAATCTTTTTTTCATCCATCGATGACATAATAATTTAGTTTCACTGTCATATAGATCTTTGGTTAAACGCTCAATCTCTTTGTCATTTCCAGCATCTTCTTTTTTTACACGATCTAATACTATTTTGGTTTTAGTAAATGCTCTTTCAAATTTAAAATCAACCACATACATGTCTTTTTTAACTTTACGTACCACTTCATAGAGCGCATTCTCATAGATGTTTGCAAATTCTTCATAGCTATATAGCGCATCAAGAAATAGTATAGCATGTTGTTTATAGTATTTTGGGATGGGTTGTTTTTTTGTTTTTCCGAATAGGGTGTTAAGTTCTTCTTGTATTTCTTCGGGAATACCTACGAATTTCGAATTATTTTTTATAGTTCTTAATTGTTTTGTGATCTGCAGTCGGGTACCTTTATATAGTTCAGAACGATATTTGAATCGGTACCTATTAGGAGAAATCAATTTTCTTTGGGCATCAGCCTGATATGTGATCAATAGCATTGTAATTAATACCAAAAATCGTATCTGTACTGATTTTGTAAGTGAAAATTCCCCCTTCATTTGTGTGTGATCATGTCTTAAAATTAGTAACGCATAATACCATAAAATTGTATACTAATTTTAAAATAAAAAGATAGTAATAATTTGTGTTACCTAATCTAGTACACAAGAACTTATTTCAGTGTAGAAATCACGTTAAATTATTATTTTCAAAGGTTCTTATTGATCAACATGCTGCACTTCCTCAACAGTTACCATCGTTTTTTGTGTATTGCCCCAACTATTCATGATATAGTTCATCACATCTGCAATTTCTTCGTCTTCTAATCCCATCGATGTCATGGCGCTATTGTAGGGTTTGCCATTAACTTTAATAGGACCATTTAATCCGTATTTGATTGCGTGAATACTTTCTTTTCGCTTATTAATTAACCAATCTGATTCGGCCAATGGCGGAAATACATTTGGTGTACCTTTTCCATCTGCGAGATGGCATTGCATGCAGAAATCATTATAGACTTCTCTACCACGAGCTATACTTTTTGTTAATGCTGTGTCCTGGATTTCAGTAGTTGTATATTTTGTATACTCGGAATTTGATTCTCCAGATTGAGCAATACTAGAAATACCCATAATCAACGCGATAATTTCTAGAATAAGGAAGTGTTTTATATGTTTTTTCATCAAAATTTTAATTTTAATCATCATTTGAATTTCTGTAGCGAGGCGACATAAAAAGTGAATCAGAATAACGAATAACTACAATTATTTTGGGGTTATTTTTACGATACCTTTATTTTCTACAGCAACATAAATAAAACCGTCAGGACCTTGTCTTACATTACGCGCACGCCCCATACCATCCAATAACTTTTGTCTTTTGGTTACTTTATGATCTGTTAATTCTAGTAATTCTAAACGTTGAAACACTAAAGAACCTACCAACAGGTGATTTTTCCAATCGGGATATATATCACTAGTGATAAAATCCATGCCACTTGGTGCGATAGAAGGAACCCAATAGTATATAGGCTGCTCCATACCTTCTTTCTTGGTGATATCGGTTATAGAAGTTCCGCTATAATTGATACCGTAAGTAATTACTGGCCATCCATAATTGCTTCCTTTTTTGATCGAGTTAATTTCATCCCCTCCCTTGGGGCCATGTTCGTGCACCCATATCGTTCCATCAGAATGTACAGCCATGCCTTGCGGATTGCGATGACCATAAGAAAAAATAGCTTTTTTGGCATCTTTATTATTTACAAAGGGATTGTCTTTAGGGATGCTTCCATCATCATTGAAGCGATAGATTTTTCCTCCATCTTTGGTAATATCCTGTGGATTAACATCTCGATTTCCGCGATCTCCAATACTGAAATATAAATAACCTTGATTATCAAACTCAATTCGAGAACCAAAATGATGCCCTTTTGTGGTATTTGGGGTTGCTTTGTATAAGTGCTCTATATTAGTTAGTTGATTATTGTCTAGCTTGGCTCTTATGAGCGCTGTATTTCCTCCTTTTTCTGTACCTTCTTTTGAGGAGTAAGAGATATATAACCATCCATTTTGTTCGTACTTAGGGTGCAATTCTATGTCTAATAAACCTCCTTGATTACGTTGATATACTTCGGGAACATTACCAACAAGCGTTTTATTGCCATCTTTGTAGTGAATAAGTGTTCCGCTTTTCTCTGTAATAAGCATGCTACCATCGGGTAACCAAACCATACCCCAGGGGGTTTGTAAGTCAGGAACAACGATTTCAGTCGTGTAATTTTTTGGATCCTCTTCTAGCGGAATATCATTTTCTTTTTTTTGTTGTGCACAGGCTGAAAATGCTATGATTAAGAATATAAGAAATGGTGAAGATTTCATAAATGTTGTATTCATTCCTGAAAAATACAAAGAAATTCATTTTATAATCTATAAATTATGTTAATCCCTCCATACATATTAAACGGGAGTCCAGGATAAAAATATCGAGGAGCATTGCCACCAAAACCTCTGGCATTTATTTGAAGTTGAGAAGTATACGTTTTGTCTAAAATGTTATTTGCCCCAATAGTAAGATCATAGAGAAAGTGTTTACCTGTTTCATTTTTATAACCAATTTTGCCGTGCAGTAATTCATAAGCGTCACCAAACACAGTATTGGCATCATTAGCGGGGATTTCACCTACGGTCTGAAAAGTAAGATTACCATAAAATCCTTTTTTAGAAGTTAGATCCAAGCCAACATTAATTACCTCTGATGGAACACCGGTAAGCTCATTACCAGAAAAATCATCATCGAGATCTACAAACTGATCAAACGTATAGTCATGAATCGATGTATTGGCAAATAAGTGTATTTGGAAAGGGATTTTTCTGATGATGGTGTAGTTCATTTGCATTTCTATACCATTATGAATTGTTTTTCCAGCATTGATGGCAAAAAAATTATCTTCTACAGTTCTTCTGGATACTAGCAGATCTTTTACTCTAAGTGTGTACAGTGAAAGTGAACCATATAGTCTGTTGTCTAATATAGTATAACGAGTGCCGATTTCGTAGTTCCAACCGATTTCGGGTTTGATGTCTGGATTAAATAACCCATCGGGTAACAATGTTTCCGACGTAGTGGGGGTAGAGAATCCATGAGCAATATTTCCGAATAGAATAACATTAGTATTGAGTTCATAATTAACCCCTATTTTGGGTGAAAGGATAGGGTCAAAATCATAAGCCCCAGAACTATTTTCACCATCCGATAAAAACTGATCTTCAATATCAAAAAAAGTTTGGTTGAGGTGCACGCCCAGATTGAAATGTAATTTTTTTGTTACCCTGTAATTTGCTTCAGCAAAAAGGTTATAATAATTTCGTTTTTCATCTAAGTCTGAAAGTTGATCTCCTTGTACGCTTCCTGTGCCCGCAGGAAAATCTTCGTATAAATTTTCAAACGTCTTATTGGTATAGCGTTCAAAAAATAATTCTCCACCAATGGTCCAGTTTACTTCTTTTTGTGCCAGGCGATGTGCACCCAAAATTCTACTGCGAATACCAAAACTGTTTGCTTCTTCCTTTTGAATATTAAAAGGTCTTGGTTCATCATTATTTTTAAAAGACCCAAAAACGCTTGTGTTATGAGTTAATTTGTCTGTATACTTATGTTTCCATGTAGCTCCCAGTATCGCATAATCAACGTCTTCAAAAGCTTGAGATCGCCCCCAGGTAAAAGCTGCTTGTCTTGGATTCTCATCAAAAGCAGATTGACTTAGTGAACTAGGGATACCAGCTTTGAGCGTGACATAACTCCCCAAAATTGAAATCTCATTTCTCTCTCCCAAGTTGAGATTCGAAGTTAGTGTCACTGTAGTACGGTCAAACTCATTATTGTCTCGATACCCATCACTATGCGTGTTGCTATATAAGACACTGAGACTAGATTTTTCACTTCCCAATGCAGCTTTTGCCAAAACTCTTCTCAATCCATAACTGCCAAATGAAGTAGCCATTTTTCCTTCAGTAGTATTTGTATTTGTATATTCTGGTTGTAATAAAATTGTTCCCCCTAATCCTACACCATAACTACTTGATGAAGGTCCTTTATGAATTTCTATTCTCGACAAAGCTGCTAACTCGAGATCTTCGATAGCAGATTCTCCATTACCATCGGTCAGGGGAATGTCTCCAAAATAAGCTCTGATACTTGCTGTACCAAATAGATTACGAGCACCGATTCCTCTAATTGTAATTCTGTTAGTATTTAGGGTAGCATTTTGCATAAACACACCGGGGATACGGTTAAGGATAGGTTGCAATTCGGTTTGGTTTCCTCTATTAATATCATTTGTACTAATCACCGAAACGGCATCTGTAGCCTCTTTTTGTTGCAATGGAATTGTAAAATCATTGATAATGACCTGGTCTAGAGGAATGGTGTCGGATTGTGAATAGATTGCAGAAGCTAGTAATGAGGCGATGAGTATGGATATTTTTTTCAAGGCTTAAATTTTTACTCAAATATCGGAAACTACGACGTTATGGCTTACAAAATCATGATTGTTTTGATGAATTATAATCTTCAAGAACTTAAACTCCTTCATTGTAGTCATGTTATAGAATGAATGATTTTAGATCAAGAGACCTTCGGTTGGGCCAAAAAGGCCCTCGGTTAGACTCAAGAGGTTCAAATTTCTACATCGAGAGTCAAAATTTAGGATGTACGGGTTCAAATTTTAGCTTCGCAAGTCTAAATTTTAAGTAGGAGACCTTAAAATTAGACCTTAGAAGTCTAATTTTTCATCAAAAAGACCCTCCAGAAGGCCTTATAGGCTAAAGTTTTGATCCTAATAGCCGAAATTTGGGTGTTGTAGGTTAAAATTTTAAGAAGGTGGTTAAAAAATTTAATCTAAATAATTCTACGATGGCTCTTCCTCGGAGATAGTCAGTTTCAAGAATTTTTTTATCTTTTCTAAAAAACATCTGATCACATCATGAAAATCAAATACACGCTTTTTTATACTCATAGCTGGATGTAACAGTACATATACTGATCAGTATGAATTCTGACAATCAATACTATGATAATTGTCATGGTATTTGACGGTGATACTGTCTAATTTTATCCTAACTAAATAAAAAACAGATGAAAAAAATTCTTGTCCCCGTAGATTTTTCCGAATATTCAGAGTATGCATTGCAAGCAGCTGCAACCATAGCAAAACAACAAAACGCTGAAATTGTAGTACTGCATATGCTTGGGTTATCTGAAGCTATCTTGACCAAAAATGAAGGTCAAGAAGTTGCTGAAGCTGTATATTATATGAAACTTGCCGAAAAGAGATTTGAAACTTTTTTGGATAAAGAGTACTTAAAAGGAATTAAAGTAACAGAAACCGTACAGAACTATAAAATCTTTAGTGAAGTTAATGAGGTTGCTCATGAACATGATGTAGATCTGATTGTGATGGGATCGCATGGCACAACAGGTTTGCGCGAAGAAGTGTTTATAGGGTCTAACACAGAAAAAGTTGTACGTACTTCTGATGTTCCGGTATTGATCATTAAAAATGCAATCGAAAATTTTGAGATTAAAGAGGTTGTCTTTGCATGTGATTTCAAAATGGAAAATTTAAGAGCGTATCATAAAGCAATGGCACTATTCGAATCTTTGGGAGCCAACGTGCATTTGTTGTATATAAATCTACCAGGGGAACGATTTAAAAGCACTCATCAAATAGAAGAAAGAGTAAAAGAGTTTCTTTTTAAAGCTGACTCGGGTAATCTAGAGATGTATGATAACGTCGTTTTCTATAGTGATTTTACTGTAGAAAGTGGAGTGCTTAATTATAGTAATAAGATAAAAGCAGATGCTATCGCAATCCCTACACATGGTCGAAGAGGATTGGCTCATTTTTTTAGCGGAAGTATAGGGGAGGATATTGCTAACCATGCGAATAAACCAGTAATTACTTTTAAAATATAAAGCCCTCATCCCTGCCTAGTCAGCAGGCTAGACTTTTCCCAGAGGGAGAAGAAATTAAATAGATGATATAATTAAACGCATATCAGTTAGTTTTATATCGAACTCGCGTTTTAATAATTCTAAAAAGATAGATAAACCTGTAAGACAGTAACCTTACAGGTTTATCTGCTTTATAAAGGTGTTACTAAGATCCTAAATCTGGTGTGGGTGTTGTAGAATTTTGTTACTATTAATGTGAGTTCACTATCTTAATGATTTCATTCTTTTGTAGTACCCCGGATTGTCGCCAGAGTTGCTTTCCGTTTTTAAACAAAATCATGGTAGGCACACCTCGAACCTGATATTTTGAAGCCAGAGCTTGATTTTTGTCAACATCGATCTTTACAATTTTGATATGCTCTGCTAATTCATCTTTAACTTGTTTAAGAATAGGGCCAAGTACTTTGCACGGGCCGCACCAATCAGCAAAAAAATCTACCAAGACGGGTGTTTTTGAATCTATGATGTTACTAAAGTTGTCTTTCATTAGTTTGGTGATTAAATCTCTTCGGCTAATGTATGACAAAGAATCTAGAAATATTTGGTATGGTGAAATTAACTTAGGATGGGGTTTGTGTTATATTTCTTAAGGAGATGCATAATTTTTTTGATAGGAATTTCAATAGCATATGTCCCGGTGTAAGAAGGACATATTACACAATCATCAAAATAATAAAACTTCTTTTTTAATCTATGTACTGTTACATGAAGACTACTTTGTGTGATATTTAATATTTGTCCGATTTCTTTATAGGACAAGTTCATTTTAATAAAAGCACAAAGACGTAATTCACTCAAAGAAAGATTATAATTCGTTTTTAGGTTTTCTATATATTTGGGATGTACCTCTTCAAAATGAACAAAAAACGAATCCCACATCCTGTTAAGTTCTAATGTATCATTAATAAGATGTTGCGTATCTTTTATACTGTTTTTATCTCCTTCAGAACTTATTTTTGTTGAAAGTTTATTAAGTAATTCTCCTATTTTGAGAAGGACATCTGTATTTATTGCGAGATTTGCCGAAGACGAAGTAATTTGCCTATTTAGAAAATCTCTTTGTTCTACTGCATGGTTTAAACTTTTGGTTAGTGATTTTTGCGTTTTCTCCAAGAATTTCAATCTGTTTTTATATCTCCGATAGAAATATAACGAAAAGATCAAGATAAGAACAGCCAAAAATAGCACACCGAGTATTATTTTATTCCTTTTATCAAGTGCACTTAGAAATCCTTGCTTACTTTTTGTTAATTTTTGTTGCTGGTTATTTAATAATACTTCTGTCGTTTTAGGAACGTTTGTCAAGGTTTTTAAACTATCTTTTAGCAGTTGGGCCTTCTTGTAATATTTTATTGCACCCATAGAATCACCTTTTTTCTCTAATGCTTTTGATTTAAATTCATTGGCAAGCATAATTAATTCAATATTTTGTAATTTGAATATCCGTTTTTAATCATAATCCTGTAATTCCAGCAATTACAAGTCTATCGAAGAGCTTCTCTTCGAAA
>CANLYR010000082.1 GCA_947495425.1 uncultured Aquimarina sp. | reverse complement strand
TGAAAATATTCATACTATAATTTTAATCTAAAATAAGACTTTTTTATCAATTATGGATAATTACGGATATTCAATTTTTTTTTATGCTATACTCATAGCATAAAATCATTCGGCCGATATTGCAATTATAAAACAGCGTATTGCAAATCAAATAATTCCTAATCGTTTATCAACGCAACAAATTAATGATACGCAACACTTGGTCAATACACAATTATCTAGTGGAGCCTGGCCAGATATAGGAGCATACGGAGGAGTTAATTATGGAATTATCGACAATATTTATAAAATAGCCAAAGTATACGCAGCAAATATCCCAGGCAATGCAAATTATAATAACGCTACGTACAGGAGTGCTATAATCAAAGGTTTAAATTATTGGCATGATATAAACTGGACTTATACGCCAAACTGGTGGGTGAATGAAATCTATTGGCCTCAGCGGATAGGCGAAATTTTGATAATACTAAATCAGCATAGCCCCGATCCTCTTTCATCAACCGATCAAACATATATCAATAGTACTAATTACTTAAAAAAATATCATAGTGAACCAAATCAAATTAATGCTAGAGGAGATGGAGGCAATATGTTGGATATAGGGACTCATTATCTTTATAGAGGAATATTAACTGGCGATTACACTCTAATGCTAGAAACCAAGAATTTTATCGAAAATCGCATTGGTGTGAGGCAACTTGGCACTGCAGGAATTAAAGCTGATTTTTCTTTTCAAGAACATGGAGATCAATACATGAATTGGTCATATGGTTTGGTGTATTTTGTAGGAGTGGTATCTATTGCCAAGAATTACAAGGATACTTTTTGTGAGTTTGATATTCCGAAGGAGAACTTTTCTTATGGCATAAAGGGGTTAATAGGGACGATGCGTGGACAATATGTAGATTTTAATACAATTGGTAGGGGTATTGGTAATAATACCCTAGTTGGAGCACATTCATTTTGGAAAGATTTAAAGGTTTTAGATCCTAGTAATGCCGAGATATATGAAAATACAATACAACGAGCTAGCGGTACCCAATCTCCTTCTTACAATGTTACTCCTTCAAATACTCATTTTTACCTATCCGATGTTATGGCTCATTCTAGAGATGATTATTACATTTCTACTCGATCTAGCTCTACTAGGATAGCAGAAATTGAATGGGGAAATGGGCAAAATACTAAAGGCAATTTTGCGGCATATGGCAACATGTGTTTGATGTTGAACGGTAATGAATATGATGATATTTATGATTATTGGGATTGGAAAAAAATACCAGGAATAACTACAAGAGAAGATACTGAATTCCCTAACAGGCCTGCTTGGGGTGGTGCTTACGGAGAGACAAATTTTGTAGGAGGTGTATCCGATGGTTTGTATGGTGCCTCTACTTTGGATCAAAGTGATTATGAAGTTATAGCAAAAAAATCTATTTTTTATTTTGATGAAGAAATTGTTTTTTTAGGAGCTGGGATCTCAAGCACTTCTGGAGATGTTGTTACGACAACTGTAAATAATTGTTTTGGTGATGGTCATTCTTTTGTAGCCAAAAATAATAATAGATCTGAAGACAGAATACGCCCAACAGCCAAAACACATACTTACTCTAATCTAAACTGGATTCGGCATGATAGTGTTGCTTACTTTTTCCCCGAAAAGTCTTCGTACAAGTTAAGGTATGAAACAAAAACTCCAAATAACAAATCCCCCAGGGATATTTTTAAACTATGGATTGAACATGGTAAAAATCCTACTAATGCAAGTTATTCTTATAGTATTGTTCCAAATATTACGAGTAGGTCAGAAGCAGTAGCTTATAACCAAGGTAATACTACAATTATATCCAATACTGCCCAATTACAAGCGATCAAACACAATTCTTTAGATATAATTCTAGCCATCTTTCATTCAGCAGGTACGTTGACTCATTCAGGCACTACCATTAGTGTAAGCAAACCATGTGCTTTGATGCTAAAAGGGGATGTAATTCATGTATCAGACCCTACTCAAAAAATAAGAAATCTTATAAATGTATCAATACAATTGCCAAGAACTACTATCGAAAAAGGTGATGTTTATGTTTCAAGTGGTAAATCAACCAAAAGAAATGTTAATAGTTTAAAACCTTTGGCAACTGATAGGGCAACAAATAGTGATTATGATTTCAAGGGTATTGCATTAGGAAACTTTGATAATGATGATTTTGGAGAATTTGCGGTTTATGGCACTGATGAAAATAGAGTAGTTATTTTTGATTCTGATGGAAGCTGGAAAAAAGACTTTACATATACTAGCGATGAGCCTTTTAATGGGATTACTTCAGGTAATTTTGATGCTGATAGTAATGATGAAATAGCAGTCTGTAAAGAAAATAAGATATTGATTTTTGAGTCAGATGGGACATTAATAAAATCTACTAGCTATGGAGGATACCCTTTTCAAGGGATCACTGCTGTTGATATTGATGGTGATGGGACCGATGAAATTGCCGTATATAGAAGATATGGTGATAGCTCAGCCATCTTAAATAGAGTAGTTGTCTTTGAATCAGATGGTTCGCATAAATCTGAGTTTGTTTTACCTTATGGTTATGATATTCTGGGTATTACTTCGGGTAATTTTGATGATGATATAAAAGAAGAATTAGCGATATATAGATCATATGGCGATGGAAACCCACTTACCAATAATCGAATAGTAATAATTGACTCAGATGGAAAAGGAAAAGGATCTTTTACTATAGGAACAACCTCTTTTAAAGGAATTGCAGCAGGGGATTTTGATAATGATCAAATTGCTGAATTAGCAGTATCTATAGGAAATAGAATAAAAATTATCAATTCAAAAGGGGAATTACTCAGTGAGTTTGGTTACGGAGGATACAGTTTTGAAGGAATCACTTCAGGCCATTTTTCTAATACCGATACATCTGAAGAAATAGCCATATATAGACAATATGGAGATAATTCTCCTATTATAAATCGTCTAGTAGTTTTTGACCCTCCTATAGATGATCAGTACTATACTGGTAGAGTATTAAGAACAACAAAAAAAGAGAATATTGATCTCAAGAATGTAAAAATTACAGCACCATTTACTTTTAAAAACCCAGTAGGTAATATGTTAAAGATCTATAGCAATGAGATCTACACTATAAGTTTATATGATATAAATGGTCGCCAGGTGATGGATGATAAAAAATTATCCGGAAATCAATCTGTGGATATGACCCTTATTCCTGATGGATTGTATTTTATACAGTATAGAAATCAAAACAAGTCACAAACCAAAAAAATAGTTGTAAAAAAATAAAAGCTTTGGGGGTGGCTAACCTTTTATGTACTACTTACATTAGGTTAGCCAAATAATACCCTTTTGCTTTTTTAGTAAAGTGGGTGTTTTTCTCCAGATACACATCCTGTATTTAGAAAACTATAAAACTCAAATTAACTTAAATCACACAATGCTATTATGAAATCAATATCAAAATTAGCTCTTCTTTTAACGGTAATACTATTCTACGGTTGTGAAAAAGAAGCAGTTACCGAGACAATAGACACAAGTGGAGACGATTCTTCAATTGAGGGAACAATAAAGAGCGCTTCAAAATGCGAGGTGACTATAAAAAACCTGGCAAGCCATACAAGAGTTGTTTATCGTGCAAGTGATAATGCAACTACCATACGAGTAAATGAATTTCGTAATAAGGCAATAGTAATACGAACAAATTCGGGAGTATGCAAAATTCCTAAACCTTATGATGAGTTGATTATTTATGGAGGTAAAGGAAATGACTCTATCATTATCAATAGCAGTGTTAAAACTCCTGTAATTGTGTATCCTGGTGATGGTCATGATTTTGTAAGAAATGCAAGTAATACATCAGTTACATTTGTTACACTCGGTGATGGTAAAGATAAAATCATTGGTAATAAAAAGAACACTAGATTTTGGATAGACCCGGAGGATACCCATAATGCATCGAATACAGAAAAATCATCTGGAAAACTAAATGTTGTGGCCTCTTTTGAGAATTCTGATATGATATTAGATGGACCAGAGATACAAGATGATGACAGATTTGATCTTTTTGCACATATTGATGCCCCATGGGATTATATTCCTATTTCAGAAACTAGTTTATGGGGTATTGATTTACCTAGTCCATACGATGTTCAGCAAGGCTTTTTTCAGACATGTGATTTTACGGGCCGATGGGCTTCAGTAGTTGATCGATTCCCAGAAAAAGTACGAGAGTTGGCTGTAGAACTTGGTGATGGTACCTATGCGTTTAAAATAGGTGGACAAAAGTATGCCCGCGTAGATCAGGATTTTCTCCCTTTTCATTTATCGCGTCCAGGAATTAACGGAAAATCCTGGTTTGTTTTTTTGAAAAGGTATGTGGTTTATCAAATTTTAATTATCCAGAGCCTTTGACTTATCAATTCATTACGCTCATTAATACTAGAAATGACTACACCGCAAATGAACACCTTAAAAAGGTACAGGAATACATAGACTCGGGATATATACTAGAGTGTTCTTCTTATAAAAGAAATATAGAAATTGGTATTCCAAGATCTCACCTGCATTCAGTTTTAGGAGTTGAAAATGATAAGATTATTATTAGAAATCCATACGGAGATGTATTCGATGCTTTATGGAGGCAAGAGTATAACCCTAAAAACGGTAGAATAGCACTTTCTTATGAAGAATTTAAAAAATATTTTATTGCGATTAAGGTAAACAAAGTATTGTGGGAATGATTTGATCATTTCTAGGGATGTCTCCAGCACAAGTTTTATTTGATATTCATGCTAACCTATCTTTTTGTGGGGGAACTAACTCTATTTTACTACATACAAATCACATCACTGGTTAGTCCATTATGGTCTGTCTGGTTACCCTTAATCAGATAGGTCATTCATTTTAAACTAAAAACACATGAAATCTTATTTAATAAAATATAGTACACATATTTCATTTTGTCTATTGATTGGGCTTAGTGGAATCATAAATGGACAAACTGCTCCTACATCTTTAAAAGCTGAAACGTATGATGATACTAATATCCTAATTACCTGGCTGGATAATGCCACAGATGAAACAGGATATGTTTTAGAAAGAGCAAGTTCAATAGAGAGCTGGAAAGAAATAGCAACCTTACCTGCCAATACAACTAGTTATAATGACGAAGGCTTACCCCCTGCAAGTATGTTTAGATATCGTATAAAGGCAAGTAATAGCGAAGTTTATTCTAATTTTAATTTTGGATTTACCATGGGTCGAAACGCAGATAACGGAGAAGTCTATGAATATGGAATTCCGTTTAGGGTTCTTGAAATATCTGGTACTTCAGGAAACGATGATATTACCGTAAGCCACAAAAATGATATGGTAGAGGTAGTTGTTAATGGCACGACTACAAATTATGCTGCTGAAAGTTATGATGAAATAAGTATAAAAGGTGGTAACGGAAACGATAAAATTGTAGTAGACAAAAGTGTGAACTTGCAAGCACGGCTTTATGGAGGTGCTGGTACCGATGAACTTACATATCTGGGAGTTGGGAAAGCATGGTTGGTAGGCCTTGGTGGAGGAAGTGACATACTCACAGGAAACGGTGAAAATACAAGTTATTGGGCAGATCAATCAGAAATTGATGTGGTAAATGCTACCATCAAAGAAGAGAAAAGACACAGAGTACATCGTGTTACAGAGTTTTATCAACCCTACTCAAACAATCCAAACAATAATAAGTATGTAAGTAAGGAATTAAATGGGCAGCGTTGGCCCGATGATCTAAACTCTAATCTATTTTTCTACCGTGGACCAAGTATTGATCAAGTGTCACGGTACTCATTGTGGGGAAATGAACCACTTATGTTTGATGTACAGCAACGAGCCGAAAATTGTCCTCATGCAGGCCCCATACAGGGCATGGCCGAATCAAATTCATCACTACTAAAGGAATGGGCTGTAGATCTTGGTGATGGAACTTATGCAGTGCAATATGGGAACCTTCTGGATCAAACCTATGCAAGAGTTGATGATGATGTGCGTATGCACTCTATATCAGCGTTACCGTTGAGCAAAAATGTTTGGTGGTCAATACTCTGTAAAGTGTATTATGGATATGGCTTAGACTGGCCTTTAATAAATGTATCCGCAGAAGTTTTAGAATTTCGTAATAGGGATACAGATGAGATTTTAATGAGTGAATCAATACTTTATGAAGGATGCAAAAATCTATTCGACTCGGGTTACGGAGCTTCTACAGGTAAACAATCGAGTAAATTTGAGCTAGAAGCACCTGTAGTAAGAAGTGGCCATGTATATAGTCTTGTGGGGGTTTATAAAAATACAAGTAATGAATCGAGATTTATTATTAAAAATCCATATGGACTTAGATTTGCTTCGGCTGGAGGTTTTTCTGATCTTCAATTGTATGCCCAAATGGGCTTCTATGATTTAGATTCAGGTGACGGTTTATACGATCTTTCCTACGATCAATATGTTGCCAATTTTTCAAAGGCTTCATTTTTTAAAATTGAGGATAAAGAAGTAGAACCAGATGCAACAGAACAAGAACAAATTAGTACAGACAAATGGTATCACATCGAAAATGTAGGGTATTCAAAATACTTACAAAGTACTGCTAGCAATGATGGTACAGGTAACACCTGTGGAGGAGCTGCCAAAAATATTAGAGGAATTAACAAGGACTATGCTGATGATAAAGCACAATGGAGGCTAATTGATGCCGGTAATAATCAATATTATATGTACAATAAAGCTCAAAATGGTCATATCCAGGTCTCAGGAAAACCAGATGCAACAGCCAATGATGGTAATTGTGGAGATGATAAAACCAAAACTACCAGATTAGCTGGAAAGAGTTGTAGAGGAAATTGGGTGAAATGGGAGTTAAAAGAATCTGATGTGGTTAACGAATACCATCTCTATAATAGGATAAGCGATACCTATATGCAATGCTTGCCATCAGGTGATTTGGTTGATGGATCTACTCAAAAAGGAGTACAAATAAGACAGGTACCTACATCCTGCTCGGGTAACTCAACACGATGGAAATTTATTCCTACCCAAGAACGTACAAGTATTTCTAGGTTGGCCGATAGTTCAACCAAGGTCGATCAAAATGAAGAGGAGTGGTCTATCCTTAAGAATCCCGTTTCAAGTAATCTGGAAATAAGCGGTCAAGGTACATACGATATTGCAATATTTAATATCGAAGGTCAACCAGTTTTACAACAACAAAATCTAATTGATAATCAGGTAATTGATATAAGTCAATTACCCAGTGGTATGTATTTTGTAACTTATAAGAATAAGAGTTTTTCAGAAACCAAGAAGGTAATTATCAAACAATAATCAATTTAACAAACCTTGAGATACTACATCGTTAAAAATATTTTGTAGTATAAATGTTGCCAAAAATTGTATTGAATTATAAAATCTTTGGCTGGATAACAAATATAGATGTGTAGAAAAATTTAGGTGATGGGCAGTTTGGTTTTAAAATTGAATTTTGCGGTACTCGAAAGTAAAAACAAATTGTTAGATTATATAGATCAGCTTCAAATTCAGTACAGAACTATACCCTTTTTTTAGATACTATTTTTTGACTATTTTTAAAATATGATTTCAAGACTATCTCAATTTATATTTTTGATCGTTCTATTTCTTTCGTATATCTTAAATGCGCAATCAGATACATTATTATTAGACAAAATACATTCGGATTCTTTAAAAATACAACAACTCTATACTTCAGCTAATCAATTTAGATCAAGAAATCTTGATAGTACAGAGCTTGATGCCAAAACAGCATTAAAACTAGCAAAAAAGAACGGATTGATTGAATGGCAAGCAAGAATGAATGCGGTTTTAGGCAATATTTTTCAAACCAAAGGAGGGGATAATAATAATGAAAAGGCGTTACAATATCACCAGGCATCCTTAGAAATTTATAGAGAAATAGACAGTCCTCTTAAGACCCTAACAGCACTAACCAATCTGAGTAATACATATAGAAAACTCAAAGACTACCCCAGTACTTTAAAATATGCTATTGAAGCTAAAGAGTTATCAAAAGAATTGAGTGAAGAAAATATACTTCAAAAAGGAATAGCACATGGCACCTTTGCCAATATCTACAATGATATGGGCCTTAAGGATTCTGCGGTTATTAATTATAAAAAGACTAAATTAACCCGTTGTGCATTTAGCTAATATTAATTTTTAGATTGTTAATGTTTCTATTGAATTCAAACATATTTATATACTGAATAACGGTCATTGCTGTG
>CANLYR010000081.1 GCA_947495425.1 uncultured Aquimarina sp. | reverse complement strand
TTCGGGGTTTTATTATACTTAAATATACAACAAAACCCTCATATTTACAAGAGTTTTCGTGTTTTATGAAGGTGCCTGCAAAAAGTAAATGGCCTTTCGGTCTAGCACTAATCTTTGCTCTGATTTCATATATAATGTTACCAGCTGTTCTTATATTTTATGACTATTTATCTTGTATTCCGTTTCGGTGTTTTTAAAACAAATTTCAAACGAATTTCTTGGGTTATTTATCCAATAGAATTTGGTGTTATAACTTATCAATATACCAGTCAAACCATTTAGTTTTTTGTCATTATAAAACTCTCCTAAAACATACGAATTATTGATTGAAGGACTAGCCATAAAAAAATACATATAATCTCTAGGGTCTATTAAAGTATCAAAAGTCAGATCAATAGCAACAAAAAACGGAATATTACTTTCAATAATTGCCTCATTATAAGATTCTAATTTTTTTATAATATCGGATTTTATTTTGCTAGGATGAATTTTGGGAGTATTCGGTGTAAACATAAAAATAATATTCTCGCAGGAATCATGTACACCAATTATATCTATTTGAAGTTGATCATCATATATATAACTACTATACGGAGTAATTTCATCACTTAACAACCATTTCTCAATTTCTTGTTTTGCTAAATCAACATCTATTTCAAGACTTTTAGATATTTGTTGAACGTCAATTGCATATGGTTTTTTTATCAACTCTAATTCATTGCATAAATCCGATAATATATATCCATCTTCTTTATCATTATCAGATATATTAAACCTTTTAACATCAAAAAATGTATTCGAATTATTTATTTCTAGTCCAAAGTCAGGTGTTTTATTTTGGGCAATTTTTGGTTCGTAAGTATATTCAAGATTTTCTAATTCAAGAAATTTTGCAAATTTGAATTCCGAAATTGTAGATAGAAAGTTAGCTTTTTGAGTTTCTTTATGTAATTTCTTTTTAAATTTTTTTCTATTTGGCTCCTGAATTAAATTAAGTTCCAATTCGAAATCAGGATGATATTCAAAATATTTAGTCAATAAATCTCCTTTCATTATTTTCTGAATTGCTGGTAACGTTTATGTATATGAAAAGTAGCAGTTTCATACACACTAACTTTCAGTTTTAAAACAAAGATAGCAGAAAAGAAGCAAACTACGAGTTTAGCTCTTTACTGCTATTTTTTATATACTGTGTTATGTGCAGGCTTTTAGATGTTTATTTCAACCTCTAATTGTCTATTTAGTATTCCTTTTCCACCAGCCATTAAATCCTTTATTTTTTCGTTATCGATTCGTAATTTAACAATAATTAGACTTGGTGAAGGCTCTTTCATATATTTTCCTTGTTGAATGTTAAAACTTTTTTTCTTGATTTTTAAAATGTCAAATAAATAACATCCAAGTGGTCCAGCCGCCATTCCTGTTCCTGATTCCTCTAATATTCCATAACGAGGGCCAAACATTCTTGAAGTAGCATCATATTCTGTATCTGTAGAAAATACATAGTAGCCAATTAAATCGAATTCATCACTTACTTCGCTTATCAAGTCAAAATCTGGAATTATATTCATTAAAATCTCATTGCTTTTAACAGGAACGAGAATAAATGAATTTCCTGTGTTTACTAATTGAATTGGTGCATTTGGAATCAAGTCCGTTTTCTTTAATCCTAATGATTTTAGAATCACACTTTCTTTGTGACTTACATCAGTATATTTTGGAGCCAATTGTTCCATAAATGCTAAATTTCCAATTATTTCTATTTTTCGTTTCCCATCTATGGTTTCTTTTGAAGAACTATTATTTTTTAGAGCGCCTATTTGTTTTAAATAAGAAAATGTAGCTACAGTAGCGTGTCCACAATGTGCTATTTGTTTATTTGGAGTGAAGAAATCTAATTTAAAATCTTCCGTTTTAGATTTTGAAACAAAAGCAGTTTCTGATAAACCTACTTTTTTAGAAATCTCAAGTTTATTTTTTTCAGATAATTCATCTGCATTTAAAACTACACCTGCTGGATTACCACCTTTACCGTTTTCCGCAAAAGCGTTAAGAATTTGTACGTTAATTATTTTTTTTGAACTGTCCATTTTTATTTTTTTATATGTTATATAGGATGGACGCTATTAGTTAGAAAAAGACGTAGTAGATTTTAATTATTTTCAAAATCTATTAGTTTACCTGTACTATCCGATTCTACATTTGGGCAATCTAAAATATTTTCTTTTAAAATTTCTTTGGCTTTTTGAACTCTAGATTTCGTCCCCGAATAAGAGATTTTTAAATGTTCTGCTAACTCTTTTTGTGAATAGTTTTTAAATGAAGTTAAAATAATTGCTTCTTTATGTTGGGAAGAAAGGTTTTCTATTTTTTGATTGATACAGTTTGTTAAATTTGAATAATCAAAATTATTAGTGTCTATTTCTGGAATATCTAAGTCATTTATTGATATATTGTTATTTTTCACTTTTCTAAAATAATCAACAATACTATTTCTTGTAATTTGATAAACCCAAGATGTAAGTTTAGAAGTATGTTTTAATTGATGAATTTTAGTTTGAATTTTTAAAAAAACCTCTTGATGAATATCTTTTGACGTTTGTTCATCTTTTATTTGTCCCAAAATGAACTTATAAAGTTCTTCATTTAAGTCAATCCAAATAGTATTAATTTCAGTTTTCACAATTTTGGTTTTTTCAGCTTGCACATAACAACCAAATATAGTTAATATTACGTATATATCCGTTTGTACTTGTTTGTAACCATTTGTACTCATTTACAAATACGTATTACGACGATACACCAATACTAGCTGTGCAATACTCAGGATAAACTTCTCGTCCCAAATAATGTATAGTTTAAAAACAAAAAAGTCCTGAACTATTACATTCAAGACTTTACTAAAGCCCCGATAGAGGGACTCCCTTCGAGTTTACCACTTCGCTACACTCAGGGCGTCGCTCAGGATAAACTTCTCGTCCCAAATGCTATAGTTCCAAAAACAAAAAAGTCCTGAACTATTACATTCAAGACTTTATCAAAGCGCCGATAGAGGGACTTCCTTCGACTTTACCGCTTCGCTACACTCAGGGCGTCGCTCAGGATAAACTTCTCGTCCCAAATGCTATAGTTCCAAAAACAAAAAAGTCCTGAACTATTACATTCAAGACTTTATCAAAGAGCCGATAGAGGGACTCCCTTCGACTTTACCACTTCGCTACACTCAGGGCGTCGCTCAGGATAAACTTCTCGTCCCAAATGCTATAGTTCCAAAAACAAAAAAGTCCTGAACTATTACATTCAAGACTTTATCAAAGAGCCGATAGAGGGACTCGAACCCACGACCTGCTGATTACAAATCAGCTGCTCTAGCCAGCTGAGCTATATCGGCAAAACGGTTGCAAATATAATTCCTGTAACCGAATTTGCAAATACTTTTTAAAAAAATTATAATGAGTTTACCTTTGCAACCAATGAGTTCGCTGTTTTTTCTAAATCCTCACGAATGGTTTTAAAATGCTTTGAGGGGTTGTCTACTTTACGATCATTAACTCTAGCCATAAAATCATCAAAAGATGTTATCGCCTCGTCAATAATTGCTTCGCCTGACTTATTATCTTTCTCTGGATTGTCTAATTCCCATACATAAACTTCTTCTATGATGTCTCCTAATACATTGTTTATGTCTTTCTTAAGTTCTCGTTTGTTTGCCATATCAAATTTATTTTATGCAAAATTAATGTTTTCTATTAAATATAGGTCTGTAGTAGTCTAGTACCTTTTGATAAAACTTTAATAGTTTTTATACATGCCGGTACAAGTATCGTTTCGCCACATGTAATGGCTGTAGTGTCTTCTAAATTTTTTATGATAGCTTCCCCTTCTACACATATATATACTACAAAAGAATGTATATCTTCGTGGGAAATCATTACATCACTGTCAATATGTATTGTGTTGGTTATAAAATGAGGACAAGTCGCCAAATTTGTAACTCCATCGTTATCCTGATCATACTCAACTCTGAAGTTTTCTTCGTTTTTAAAGTCAATGGCTTCTAAAGCATTTTGATGATGAAGTTCTCTATACGCGCCTTGATCATCTTTTCTATCCCAATCATACACCCGATATGTAATATCTGATGTTTGTTGTATTTCGGCAAGAAGAACTCCTTTACCTATTGCATGAATCAATCCAGCATATATAAAGAAGGAGTCTCCTTTTTTTACTATTTCATAATTCAAAATATCTTTGATAGATTTCTGATCAACATGTTTCTGGTAAAGCTTTTGGTTTACTTCTTGATTAAATCCAACAATGATATTGGCATCTGTATCGGCCTGAACAATGTACCACATTTCTGTTTTTCCTAGGGAATTATGTTTTCTTTTAGCAATTTCATCATCAGGGTGAAGTTGTACAGAAAGGTTTTCTTTTGCATCAATAAACTTAATCAACAATGGAAATTTAGTCCCAAAACGTTTAAAGTTATTATCCCCTATGAGTTCTTCTTTATATGCTATTAGAAGTTCATGTAATGTTTTACCTGATAATTGTCCCTCCTTTACTACAGAATAATCTCCTTCGACATCACTAATCTCCCAGCTTTCACCAACAGAAGAGCTATCTGATTGTTTATTGAGCAGGTTTTTTAATTTAGTGCCTCCCCATATTTTTTCTTTTAGAATAGGCTCAAATTTTAATATGTGTAGCGGGGGTCTACTCATTGCTAATTTCTTTGACTTTGGCAAGGGCTTTTTTTAAATGTCGAGAAGCATTCAAGCTGTTAAATTTTAGCTGTATAATCCCTTCTTTGTCGATAACATACGTTTCTCTACCAGGCAATAAGCCTAGTAACTCAGATTTAACTCCAAAGAGTTTTCTCAACTTCCCTGTTGTATCAGATAAAAATGTGAATGGGAGCTTATACTTCTGCTTAAATCGTACATGTGATTTTGCACTATCAGAACTTATCCCAATTACTTCGGCTCCGTGTGATTGAAAATCAGCGTAACTATCTCTAAAGTCACATGCTTCTTTGGTGCAGCCAGGTGTAAAGTTTTTTGGATAAAAGTAAAGCACAACAGGCATTTTACCTATAATTCCATTACTATTGAATTCCTCTCCTTTATCATTTTTAGCTCGAAATTCGGGAACTTTATCTCCTACTTTTAATCCCATATATTATTCGCCTTTATACGTTACAAAATTACGAGGAGTTTCATACAGCGTAACTTCTATGTCATACTTAGACGCTAACTTTTTGCGTAAACGATCCCAGATTACAACGGCTATATTCTCTACTGTGGGATTTAGCGTAGCAAACTCTTCTACTTCTTCGTTGAGATTTTTGTGATCCATATATTCTTCTACCTCGTTCTTGATATGATCTTTCAAAATCTTGAGATCTATTAAATATCCGGTTTCGGGGTCAATTTCGCCAGTCACAGCAACTACAAGCTCATAATTATGACCATGAAATTTTGGATTACTACATTTGCCAAATACCTGGAAATTTTTTTCATCACTCCAGTCTTTTCTATATAATCGATGTGCTGCATTAAAATGAGCTTTTCTGAAGGCTTTGATTTTCATAAGGTAATATGTGAATAAAATTTTTCAAAAATGATTTTAAACCATGCTGTATAATGTTGCGGGAATGTAGAAATATCGTTTTTTACATCTTCGATAGCCATCCATTTCCAATCAGCAACTTCATCAGGATTTATAACAGGATCTTTTTCATAAGTACCAATCAATACATGGTCATACTCATGCTCAGTAAGCCCATTATCAAAAGGCGCTTTGTATATAAATGACACCGAATTTTTTAAAGAAGTAGTAAATCCCATTTCTTCTTGTAATCTGCGTGTTCCTGCTTGTATATTGCTTTCTCCATCTCTTTGATGACTACAACAAGTGTTTGTCCACAGACCTGGCGAGTGATATTTATGATGTGCTCGTTGCTGAAGCATCAACTCATTTTTATTATTTAACACAAATACTGAAAAAGCTCTGTGCAATACTGCTTTTTGATGTGCTTCTAGCTTAGGCATCAACCCAATTTGTTCATCATTTTCATTAACTAAAACAACTTTTTCTTCTTCCATTTTTTTTAATTATGTCAAAATTACGAAATCATACTAGCAATTCATAATGTATAACCATGCTTAAGTGAATATAGTATAATTGAGCCAAAAAAGAAGAACACCCTAGAAGAAATAAGGTGTTCTTTGTCAGAATATTATATATTTTTAAAAACTTATTTTATAATAATAAATTCACTTCTCCTGTTTAATTGATATTCTTCTTTTTTGCAATTAGAACCGTTCTTACATTCATTAATAGGTTGTGTTTCTCCGTATCCTTTAGCTATTAGTCGATCTTCGGAAATTCCTTTATTGATTATATACGCTACAGTAGAAGTTGCGCGCCTTTGTGATAACTCTAAATTATAGGCATCATCACCGTGACTATCGGTATGAGACCCTACCTCTATTTTCATTTCAGGATATTGATTCAATACTTCTATAACCTTAGCTAATTCTATGGAAGCATCCTGACGTATATACGATGCATTAAAATCAAAATAAATAGGTTTTAAAGCCAGAACCTTAGCTAAATCATCACCTACATCAGCAGATGTTATCTTTTTCTCCAAGGCCAAAGGGATATCTATAGTTTTTGTTTTCTCTAGCGTAGTGACCATCTTTTCAAGAGTATTATATGCTTCTTTTTCTGCTCTTATAAAATATGGGGTACCGCATTGTAATATTCCACTATAAGATGCTTTCTCATCGACAACAAAACTTTTAATCAAATTATTGCTATCATCATATATAGACACTCTTGCTCCCTGTAACAATTCATTAGTATCTTTATCTGTAACCAATCCTGCAATTGTAATTTCACAAAAACTTCTTAGATCTTCTAACTGTAAAAAGCTATAAATATCGTCTGCGCCAACAGTCTCTGGCCTATTTGATGAGAAATAACCTCGTTTTGAGTTATCATCCACTATAAAAGCAAAATCATCTTTTGGACTATTAACCGGTTTACCCACATTTACTACTAATTTCTCTTCTTCGGTTTTTGGTTCTAATCGTGTAACATAAACGTCTAATCCTCCTAAACCATTATGACCGTTAGAAGCAAAATACAAATCGTTATTAGCACTTATAAAAGGAAATGTTTCTTTGCCTTCGGTATTAATTCTATCTCCAAGATTTTCTGGTTCTCCAAAACTACCATCGCTTTGAATAGTAACTTGATAGAGGTCAGAAAGCCCTTTTCCACCTGGCATATCCGAAGAAAAATATAAAACTTTTTCATCAATACTTAGGCTGGGGTGCGCTGTAGAATACTCATCACTATTAAAAGGTAGGCTTTTAGGTTCTGACCATTCTCCGGTGCTACTTTTAACAGATTGGTATATTTTTAGCTTATTAGTTCCACTTTTGTCTTTCCCTAATTTTCTTTTACTAAAGTTATTTCTTGTAAAATAAATGGTGTTTCCATCTTTAGAAAAAACTGGAGTAGACTCATGGTACTTAGTATTTATCTTTTTACTTAGTTTTTGAACCTCTGCTAATTCCCCGTTTGCAGGATTGTATTCTGCCTGATACAAATCTAAAAAAGATTCATTATTCCATTGATGTATAGTTTTTGTAAGTATAAGAGTATCTCTTGAAGAAGCAAATACTACAAATTTTCCGTAAAAAGCAGTTCCAAAATCGGAATATATTGAATTAATAGAAGAGTTTTCTATTTCATACCTCCCCGATTGAAAATCTATCCGCTCTAAATAATCCGAACTGTCATTAAAATACCTAACTCTTGTTTCATCTGCACTGAGCTCAGTAAATTTTTTCATATATGTATCAGCCTCAGTATATTTCTCCGTTGCTTTTAACGTCTGAACATACCTAAAATAATATTCTGGTTCGGTCTCTAAAGCTTCAGGATAAGAAGTTATTAATTCTTTATACCAAAGCGAAGCTTCTTCAAATTGACTATTAAAATAATAACTATTTGCAAGATTTTTGAGAATATCTGCATCCTTATAGCCTTTTTCTATGATTTTTAGGTACGTGTCCTGAGCATCTATATATTGATACCTGTCATACTGTATTTTTCCCTTTTCTAATTTCTTTTCCTGAGCAAAAAGATAGTGCCCAGAAAATATAAATACACAAACTAAAAATGACTTAAGTAAATATTTTACCATATTTGATTTTATAAAATAGTATTAAAAAAAACGTGGTGTTAGCATCCTGTTGTACTTCTTGAACAGTTCAAAACGTAGCATCACCTCATAACTCCCATCATTAAA
>CANLYR010000080.1 GCA_947495425.1 uncultured Aquimarina sp. | reverse complement strand
CGGGGTTTTATTATACTTAAATATACAACAAAACCCTCATATTTACAAGAGTTTTCGTGTTTTATGAAGGTGCCTAGTAAAAACTAGCCCGCCATATCTATATCTTTCAACTTATTATCTTCAGCTTGTTTTGCTTTGTTAGCGGCATATTCAAATCCTTGTCGCCACCAATTGCCCATTAATTTTTTATTAAAAACAAGCGAATTTTCAGTAAGTTTTGAGGGAGTATAGTACAAATTAAGTGCTACATCTTTATTAATCGCTGCCAGTTTACCTAAGACGGTGTCGTGTCCTTCTACTTGATCTAACATGTACCCAAATAAATTAACCATTAGAGAAAATGGATTTTTTCCTAAGACCTTATTGTGTTCCATATTTTCTGATTCTAGAATAATGGCGTCTACCTCTGTTGCCCCCCTTCTTATTGCCTCTCTAATAGGCACCATACAGCCAAATCCGCCATCGGCATATTCACAACCATTCTTTGTCACCAAACTCATAAAAGGCACATAATTGCACGATATCCAAATCCAATCACAGAAATCCTCGTAAGAAAAATCATTAATCGACTTATATTCTGTTTTACTCTTAGTTAGGTTGGAAACCGTAACGACTATATCTTCAACTTTTCTACGAGCTAAACGAAACTCAGCTTCAGAAAAATTTCTACGAATAGAGCGTCTTAGGTTTTTACTCTCGCCAAAAGTGCGTTTTCTCTTTACAAACTGCCAAAACGAAGCAAAAAAGTTTATCGAGACATATTCTCTATTTCCTTTTCTTCTAACTACAAATGGATTTACGTTAAAAATAGTATGTTGGTTCACATTGGTATAAATATCATACATCCTATCAATGTTACCTAAAGCCAACTGTGAGATTAATAAACTACCTGTAGAGGTTCCAAGAAAAAGATCGTACTTTTTGCCCTGTTCTTGTATTAAATACTGAGCAACGCCACCGGCATATGCACCTTTACTACCACCTCCGGAAATTACCAATGCACGCATACGTTCTATTATGGGGTTAGTTTTTTTTGTAAAAATTCTTGTTGTTTTTTTGGCAAATTATTCTTTAAAACTACATATTTCTTTTTATATTTTTCAGTTTTTAATAAGTTATCAAGAATTTCTCTGCAGAAGTTTCTAAAACGCCAATTGTGATGTGTCGCCCCATCGACTAAATTGGTTAGTGAAGGATCACTAAAAGCCTGTAAACTTTCTAAATAGGTAAAGGCATTCTCGCGTATGCTAAAATGATATTTTGGAGCCGTGTATCCCGACAATTCATTGAAAAATTGTTGATGTTTTTCAGTTTCATATGCTTTAGAACTCAATGCCAGAACCAACCATAAAATTCTCACATTCTTATCATTAAAACCTATAACCTCTTTTGTACTATCAAGGTACGCAGTTCTGTTTTCAGGAAAATTATTCCACAAATGATACAAAGCGGGCTCTATAGTTGCATAAGATGCATCTTGCAGTAAGGATTCATATTGCTCCTTTAAACCTTCTGGAATCGTATTTAGCGTATTGGCAATAGCCTGTCTAACGAAAGTGTTTTTGGTGTTAAAGGCTTTGTCATACAAAGCAATTGCTTCTGGAGATGTTTTTCCTTCTAATTGATACATAGCCTCCTGACCTAAGTAATCGTTTGTAGGCGCATCCAAAGCTTTTGCCAAAGCTCCCCATTTGCCTGCCAAAGGCTGAGTGCGCTCTTGTGCTAAACTTAAATAGTTTTGAATAAATGGAGATGTTGTCAAAATATCTAAAGCCTCTTGTGAAGGAAATTTCACATTTTCTAACCATAATGTTTTAAATGCTTTTAGATCCCTACTACTCACCTCCTCTGCAATAGCAATAAAATCATCTGTCGTAGCATTTGAAAACTTATGTTTTTCTAAGTAGTTATGTATTATAATTTTAAAATCAGTAGTACCAATCAAATTATGCAATGCATGGATTGCCCAAGCTCCTCTCTGGTAAAATGTAAGCGAACTTGCCTTTGGATCTAACAAGGACGTCGCCTGATCTGTTTTAGATAAGGCTGTAAGTTGCTCTGCACTTTCATATAATTTATACAAAAAATAATCTTCTCCAAAAATCTTTTTTTCTGCCAACAACGCATAATACGTAGCAAATCCCTCTTGCAGCCAATGATGTGTACCTTCAGTAGCAGTGACCAAGTTTCCAAACCATTGATGTGCTAATTCATGGGCGTTGACATTGATATAATTGCGATCCACAAATGCCGTATCATCAACTACAAAAGCATCAGAAAAAATTGTGGTACCCGTGTTTTCCATCCCGGCATACAAAAAATCTTTTACAGGAATCTGCTTATAATTTTGCCACGGATAAGCAAAGCCGATTTCATCTTCCAAAAAGTCAAAAATCATTGAACTATGCTTGTACGTAGATTCAAATTTATCTTCGTCTTTAGGATAATAATACATCTCTAACGGAGTTCCTTTTTTAGAAGTTTCTATCACTTTGTCATACTTTCCAATAACCATGGCTACGAGATAACTGCTCATTGGATTCTTCATCGTATACTGCCAACGTTGTATGGTATCATTTATATCTTCGGTTTTAAGCAGCTTTCCATTGGCAATTACTTCAAAACCCTTTTGAAATGCAATCGTCAAATCAAATGTTACCTTTTCATTCATATCATCAAAACTTGGCAACCAATTTGAGGTGTATTTCCCCTGACCTTGTGTCCAGATTTGATCGTTACCCTGATCATCTTTCACAAAATACAATGCCTTTTTGGGAGTCGCTGAATACTCAATACGGATACTATGATTGGCATCTTTCTTAAAATCCGAGTGTACTGTAATTGTCGCATCATTATACGTAACCTCAATTTCCTTTGTATCAAGTGTTACATTATTAATCTGCATATTCTGTGCATCGATATACAAAGAATCTGTAGATTGAAGCACAGTAAAGGTATAGGTTACTTCTCCTGTCACTTCTTTGTCCTTGGCATTAACCATGACATCAACCTGACCCTTCAAAAAATCTACAAAATTGGTTTGTTGTGCTATACTTCCGAAGGAAATAAACAGCATTATAAAGCTTGAAATAATTCGCATAATTTATTATCGTCAAATGTTCTGCCAAAATAACGATTTTGTATTACTAATGTGGCAAAGTTTGCATTGATCTATATACTAATAAATACTATATTCGTCCTAATGAATCCCAATGTATTACAAACTCCAATAGATTACCTAAAAGGCGTTGGTCCATCGCGGGCTGATATGTTACGTTCTGAATTAGGGATTCACACCTATCAGGATCTAGTCAACCTATTTCCTAATCGATATATAGACAAAACGCAATATTATAAGATCAATCAGTTGCAGCGAAATGATGCCGAGGTTCAAATTATAGGCAAAATTATTAACATCAAAACTGTAGCACAAAAAAAAGGAAAACGACTCGTTGCCAAATTTATCGATGATACAGGTGAGATTGAACTGGTGTGGTTTAGAGGACAAAAGTGGATTCGTGAACATCTAAAACTTAATATACCCTATGTAATTTTTGGCAAAACCAAATATTACAATGGGTATAGTATGCCACATCCCGAAATGGAACTACTCGAAGAACATCAAGGTAATCTAAAAACGGTAATGCAACCCGTATACCCCTCGACTGAAAAACTATCCAACAAAGGGATCACCAATCGGGCAATCATGAAAATGATGCAGCAGCTATTTTTGGAGACCAAAGTTCGTTTTTATGATACCCTTTCTGAAGAAATTCTAAGCGAACTCAAATTAATTTCCAAAAGTGAGGCTATATTCAACATTCATTTCCCAAAAAGCCAAGAGTTGTTATCCAAGGCGCAATTTCGTCTTAAATTTGAAGAACTATTTTATATTCAACTGCAGCTGATCACCAAAAAACTGATAAGAAAACAAAAGATTAAGGGATTTCCTTTTACAGAAGTTGGTGACAATTTTAATGGTTTCTATAAAAACCACCTTCCATTTGAGCTTACCAATGCTCAAAAACGAGTAATCAAAGAAATCAGAAATGATATTGGCCGTAGCGCACAAATGAATCGATTATTGCAAGGTGATGTAGGATCAGGCAAAACTATTGTAGGATTAATGATCATGTTACTTGCTATAGATAATGGGTTTCAGGCCTGTTTGATGGCGCCAACGGCAATTCTTGCGCATCAGCATTATCAAGGGATAACAGAGCTAACAAAAGATCTGGATATTAATGTAAAGTTGTTAATGGGTAGCTCAAAAGTAAAAGAACGCCGAGAAATTCATCAGGGATTAGAAGATGGCTCTTTACATATTTTGATCGGTACCCATGCAGTTTTAGAAGATAAAGTACAGTTCAAAAATCTCGGACTAGCCATTATCGATGAGCAACATCGGTTTGGTGTAGCACAACGCGCTAAATTATGGCATAAAAACACCTATCCTCCTCATATTCTTGTTATGACGGCAACACCCATACCCAGAACTTTGGCTATGAGTGTATATGGCGATCTGGACATCTCTATTATTGATGAATTACCTCCCGGCAGGAAAGCAATAAAGACAGTACATCGCTATGACAGTAATCGACTGAAGGTGTTCAAATTTATTGAAGAAGAAATTCAGAAAGGAAGGCAAATCTATATCGTTTATCCCTTGATACAAGAATCTGAAGCCATGGATTACAAAGATCTGATGGATGGGTATGAAAGCATTGCCCGCTCCTTCCCTGCCCCTACATATCAAATTTCGATAGTTCATGGTAAAATGAAACCTGCCGATAAAGACTATGAGATGGAACGTTTTGTAAAAGGTGAAACTCAGATTATGGTTGCAACTACCGTGATTGAGGTGGGTGTAAATGTACCCAATGCCAGTGTAATGATCATCGAGAGTGCAGAACGGTTTGGGCTATCACAGCTGCACCAATTACGTGGTCGTGTAGGTCGCGGTGCAGAACAAAGTTTTTGTATCCTAATGACAAGCTTTAAACTATCGGCAGACAGTAAAACGAGATTAGAAACTATGGTACGTACTAATGATGGTTTTGATATTGCCGAAGTAGATTTAAAACTAAGGGGACCAGGAGATATCATGGGTACACAACAAAGTGGTGTATTAAACTTAAAAATCGCAGATATTGTAAGGGACAATGATATCTTAAAAACGGCACGATACCATGCCATGAAAATCCTTAATGAAGACCCTTCGCTTTCTTTAGAAAAAAATAAAGTCTTATTGTTTACCTATCAACAAGTGGCAAAACACAAAAATATCTGGAATTATATTAGTTAAGGTTAGTTGTTAGTTGTTAGTTGTTAGTTGTTAGTTGTTAGTTGTTAGTTGTTAGTTGTTAGTTGTTAGTTGAAATTGGCAATAAAAGCCTAAATTACACTAAATTCAGATATTTCTCATATCGATATTCTGGGTTAAAAAAGTTATCCAATGGTTTGGCGTTCGGGCGGGCTATCCGTTATATCTTTTTTTATTCCTTACCCTTCGAGAGCACTTCGACAAGCTCAGTATGAAACCTCAGGGTACTGAATAAAAAAAGGATGCCACTTCTATCCCTAACGCAAAAAAGATGAGTTGTAGTGATTACTATTTAATTCTCATATTCAAAACTAAGAGTCCATATAAGGTTGCCATATTACCAAAACATACTTTTCTTTCTGATTTTCTTTCAACAATAAAAATCCATATTCGTAACAAAAAAGATAAACCTGCCCTTTTTTATTTTTCCAATAATGGGTGAAATATTTTGGGTTGAAGCCTTCTGAGAGCAATTTTTCTTTTCGCACTGTGGATAATCCTGATTTGTTGTATACTTTCAATATTTTTCGATTGGTTCTAAGTTGTTTATCAATTGAATAATACAGTTCTTCTTCTACTTTTCGCTTTTGATATTGCTCTGCTGATTTGCAATACACAGAGCAATATTTCTTATCAGATCTACCTGAAAACTCAATTTCGCAAACAGGGCAAACTTTTTTCATAACAGCATGTTTTATATAAACAGTATACGAATACTATTCGAATACTATACTATTTATATTCTTAATTGTACCCATTTTTACATGATGAGTCTTTCTAAACATATTACATTAAAGCATTTGTTGATTAATAATCAAAGGATGATTGGGCTACAATTTTATCCAGATAAAGTAATACACGCTTTAGTTAAAGAACTCCCAGATCCTAAGTGGAGCAAGGAGTTTGCGATGGTTTATATTATTCATACCAAAGAAAATTTAAATAAAGTTTTTGAGAAATTTAGAGGTGTCGCTTGGATTAATGGCAATTCCTTTTTTAACGAGAAAGTTATACGAGATAATGAGCCTGTAGATGTGAACTGGTATCGTAATAGAACTACATCAACTACATATAAATATGCTCCAGAAGCATATCTTCTGAAACTAGAACTCAAAAGATATGCATTAAACACTTGTAAACTATACATCTCATTATTTGAGAAGTTTATAAATCAGTATCCGGATAAGGATATTGTAGAATTATCTGAACAGGAGATAAGAGGATATTTGCAATTACTTGTTCATCAAAAAAAATCTAATAGTTATATAAATCAAACGATCAATAGCATTAAGTTTTATTATGAGGTAGTGATGGGAATGCCTAATCGATTTTATAGTATTGAAAGACCTAGAAAAGAACAAAAGCTTCCACAAGTAGTATCAAAAGAAGAAATTCTCGCTATGATTGCCAATACCAATAATATAAAACATCGTTGTATTATAAGTCTTTTATATTCTGCTGGATTGCGTAGAAGTGAACTCGTTGCATTAAGAATTCAAGATATAGATAGTAAGCGGATGCTAATTCATATCAAAAATGCAAAAAATAATAAAGACCGGTATTCATTGTTATCAAAAACTGTGTTAAAAGAATTAAGAGTATATTATAAAGAGTGGAAACCACAAGAATACTTGTTTGAAGGATTTAAAGGAGCTAAATATAGTGGAAGTAGTGTAAAAGAAATAGTGGTTAAGGCAGCAGAAAAATCGAAGATCAATAGGAGAGTTACTCCGCATATGTTGAGGCATAGTTTTGCTACTCATCTTTTAGAAAATGGTACTGACTTAAGGTATATTCAAACGCTGCTAGGACATAGCAGTACAAAAACAACAGAAATTTATACTCAAGTGGCAATAAACAATTTCAAATCAATTAAAAATCCATTAGATTTGTAGTAAATACATGGAATATAATAGCAATTGCTGTTATAACATTGTTACCTGCAAGCTGAAACCACGATTATGCATAACAATTTTAAGAAGAAAGAAAAGTCTGTTAACCAAACTGAAAGAAAACCTAAAACGATTCTTTGTATACCAGGAAGTTGGAGTAACAGAACAGAAATTGTAACTGCAATTGCAGAAAACAATAGGAATGATTTCATTTTTGCTGGAATGGTACTTTTAAATTTAAAAACGAACAAAGGGTTTGAATTAGAAATTTGCGAAAGAGACGACAGAATGAAAGATTCATTCAAATTTGCGGGAATGGTAAATCAAGTCTCAGATAAATTTTTAGAATTAATCGACAATCACGAATACGTAATATATTTATCAACTGAAACTGGAACTTTAGAAAGTGCGAAAGAAATTGCTCAAGCTGGAGAAGCAATTTTAAAATCCGGTGGAATAGGAATTAAAGTAGAAACTACTGGAAAAGCATTTACCAAAGAGCATTGGACTGAACTCTTAAACAGTTTTGGAGAATCCTATCTTTATCAAATGTTTGTTCTTGATTCAATAAGTGATGGAAAAGAAATGACTTACACTTGTGGAATGCACAACTTGGGCTTTAAAGACAGTATCGTCTATAAAGAAGAATTTCAAGATTCAGCAAACTTGCTATCGATTTTTGGATATTATCAAATAATTGACAAACCTGAAATTCGTTCGGGACAAACATTCAGTGTAGATATGGTATCACCAATATTCGAAATCAAAGAAGAAAGAAATCAACCGTATAGTGGAGATGAACTATTTGAAAACCCATTTGGAATGTGGAAATTAGAAAAAAAAGCCAGCAGGTAACAACGTGTATAGTTAATGCTCCATTTCTACTACATTTAAAATGTATATATTTAAACATCAATGTGTAATGACTGAAAATCCTGCGCATTCTAAGTCGCACAAATCATACACAAACACGTTAGCCCTCATTTAAAACAAACTACAATGCGACAAAATTTAAGCATCATTACACTCGGAGTATTAGACTTACAAAAAACACTTGAGTTTTATGAAAAAGGTTTGAATTGGAAAAAATCAAAAGCAAGTAAAGACAAAATCGCTTTCTTCGAGGTGGGCGGAATTGTATTGTCCTTTTTTTCAAAAGAGGCTTTAGCGAAAGATGCTAACCTATCAAATGATGGTAGCGGATTTGCGGGAATAACCATTGCGTATAATACCAAATCGGAAGAAGAAGTAGATAAAGTTATTGAAAAAGTAAAAACATTGGGAGCAGATATAATAAAACCAGCTGAAAAATCAGATTGGGGCGGATATAGTGGTTACTTTAAAGATATTGATGGACACGTTTTTGAAGTCGCATACAATCCACATTTTGAGTTTGATAAGAACGACAATTTGGAAATCTAATGTTCTTCTAACTCGAAATAGAAAAGTGTTGACAAAAGAACTTGAAAGGAATTAAAAAGAAAAAACGAGGGCTAACAATGTATCCTATGTAAAGCCCTTTCCCAAGTCCTAGATCTTAAAAATACAATATTTTCTTTTTTTAATTAACTCATATTGAT
>CANLYR010000079.1 GCA_947495425.1 uncultured Aquimarina sp. | reverse complement strand
ATATAAATATGTTTGAATTCAATAGAAACATTAACAATCTAAAAATTAATATTACCTAAATGCACAACGGGTTAAATAGTATTTTTGAATATGGTAAAAAACACAACAATACCAATGCTAAAATACATTTCAGAAACAGTATGATTTATAATTATTACTTAATGGGGGACTATCAAAAGGCAATCGATTCTGCATTCGTGATTCGAAAAAGACTATCAAAACCTGATCCTTTTACAGAAATACCCTTTAATTCAAGAACATTATCACTGTCTTATCATGCCCTTGGAGACATCAAAAAAGCAATTTATTATCTAAACCATGCTATTGATAATACACAAGAATATAACGAGCTACCAGAATTATATAATGATCTTGCCACCTATTATCAAAAAAGCAATAATCATAAATTAGCAGTAGCAACGTATAAAAAAAGAAAGTTGGTAGTAGACAGTATTCGTGCTATGGAAAAAAAGGTATTCACCGATTATTATGACACCAAAATTAAGTTCATTGATCAAACACAAAAAAGCGAAAAAATCCTACTCGAAAAAAACATCCTTACTGCCCAAAATGACAAGCAAAAGCTATATATCATATCCTTACTTGTGTGACTATCTTGTATACTTTTGGTTATTCTAAGTTCTATCATTTATAGAAAATATTACAAAGCCGAAAAGAAAGTAGTAGCGCTAAAGAAAAAAGAAAAAGAACTTCTTAAAAACCATATTAGAGTAAGAGAAGATGAACTTGCTGCCATGCTTGTTACGCAAGCTCAAAAAGCAGAAGAACTCTCACTAATAGAAAGCAGTTTTGATACTGCTATTGTAGCTAATGATTATGACAAAATATTGCACGCTAAAAAACTACTGAGTGAATTTATCAATGCCTCAGAAAATAATGACATCTTCTCTGAACGTATAGAATCACAATATCCAGGTATTGTACATCAACTACAACAAGAACATCCCGAACTATCAAGTAATGACATTAAACATTGTTTATTTCTTAAACTTGGCTTATCACTTAAAGAATCTGCACGATTGCTCAATGTAGCCGTAGGTACTGTTAAAACATCAAGAAACAGAGCCAAAACAAAAATGAACCTCCCTGATGAAATATCATTAAAAGAATATATCGATCAATTGGTTAATGATGCTATTTTGGTATAATAATTTTTATTACCAATTAAAAAAATATTGAAGAGAGCATGAAACTATCGTGCTCTTTTGTTTGAGGCATATTACAATTACGTATGATAGATAAAATAAATTTTTAATTAAAAATTAATAGTTTTTATCAATGACTTTCTTACTTTTGTGATCCAAAATCGCAACAATGACAATCACACAATTAAAATATGTTTTAGCAGTAGCCGAACATCAAAATTTCACAAAAGCAGCAGAAAAAACCTTTGTTACACAGCCTACTCTAAGTATGCAAATACAAAAGCTTGAAGAAGAATTAGACATTCTCATTTTTGATCGTAGCAAAAAACCTATTGCACTTACCGAGGTAGGCGCCAAACTAGTACAACAAGCGAGGAATATTGTAAATGAGAGCGAGCGTATACAAGATATTGTAGACCAGCAAAAAGGGTTTATAGGTGGTGAATTTAAACTGGGTGTAATTCCTACCATCATGCCAACCCTGCTGCCTATGTTTTTAAATAATTTTATAAAGAAGTACCAAAAAGTGAAGTTAAAAATTGAAGAGCTCAATACAGAAGCAATTGTTGAGCGTCTTTTGGATGGCCATTTGGATGCTGCTATTGCTGCTACTCCACTAGAAAACGAAAGTATAAAAGAACGTGTTCTGTATTATGAGCCTTTTGTGGGATATATTCCTTCAACACACCGATTAAATCAAAAGAAAAAAATTGAAACTACAGATTTGGATATCGATGATATGCTTCTATTAGAAGATGGTCATTGTTTTAGAGATGGTATAATTAATCTGTGTAAAACCCAGAAGAGCTATGATGAAGATCATTTTCAACTAGAAAGTGGTAGTTTTGAAACTCTTGTAAAGCTAGCCAATGAAGGTTTGGGTATGACACTATTGCCTTATCTACATACCTTAGACATCAAAGAGAATGAAAAAAATAATCTTCGTTATTTTAATGAGCCTTCTCCTGCCAGAGAAGTCAGTCTTATTTTTAATAAAAGTGAACTAAAAATGCAAATTATAGAAGCATTACATTCCAGTATAGCTGGTGTAGTCAAAGGAGCAATTGCTTTTCAAAATGTTCAGATAATAAGCCCTTTACAAAAGTAAAAAAGCGGCTTTTCTGCCGCTTTTCGTATTATGTTTTTAAATAAATTAAACAAGATTGTAATTCTGGTTGTTTAATGGTTAAGGATTGAATCCAAATTTTCAATTCTTCAATCTCATGCGGAAGTAGTCTATTTAGTGCTTTTAGAACTTCCTTTGTAAATAGATTAACATCAAAACTAACTTTTCTAAGCACAGTTTTTGTGTAATCGAACATTGCTCTAGCCATAAATTAACAAGGGTTTAATACATATTATATCCATACAAGCTTTTGTAAGAATAAACTTACCTTTTTAAAGTTGTTAAACACTAATATATGTAAATAAAACGAACAAATAAGTCATTTAGCGCTTATTTAACATAATTAAAAATTATTATCGCCATCCAGAAGGTCCCCGATACCGCCTAGAATACTCCCTTCTCCTTTACTTTTATCTCCTCCTCTTGGAGCAAGAGCTAATACTCGATTAGCAAGTCTACTAAATGGTAATGATTGTATGTAGACTACGCCTGGCCCTGTTAAGGTTGCAAAAAACAACCCTTCACCTCCAAAAATTGTGTTTTTTATACCGCCAACAAATTCGATATCGTAATGTATACCTTTTGAAAAACCAATAATACAACCCGTATCAATCTTTAATTTTTCACCCGATTGTAATTCTTTTCTTGCGGTTGTCCCGCCTGCATGCACAAAAGCCATTCCATCACCTTCGAGTTTTTGCATAATGAAGCCTTCTCCCCCAAATAACCCTCTTCCTAATTTTCTTGAGAACTCTATTCCTACTGAAACTCCTTTTGCTGCACAAAGAAATGCATCTTTCTGACAAATAAATTTACCTCCATAGTTAGTTAAATCTATCGGAATGATTTTTCCTGGATACGGAGAAGCAAAGCTCACTTTCTTTTTACCTGTAACTTGATTATAAAAGGCTGTCATAAATAGACTTTCCCCAGTCAAAAGACGTTTACCAGCGCCAAAGATTTTACCCATTACACCTTGATTCTTTGCCGATCCATCACCAAAAATAGTATCCATTTTAATGCCATCTTCCATCATCATAAAACTACCTGCCTCAGCTATAACCCCTTCTTGTGGATCTAGCTCTATTTCTACATATTGCATTTCTTCACCAATAATTTCAAAGTCAATTTCGTGTGCTGTCATAATAAAAGTATTTTATGTATCAGTAAACAATTTCACTAAAGCGTTACAATTTAATCTCAATACAGGTATGATAATTAGAAATAACTTAGACTAATGTTAGCTTTTCACTTTAACGGTCCATTCAAAATTAAAGACAGACACCTCTACTCCATCTTTATTAGTCCCAATAGATTTCATCCATACGGTTTGTCCTTCTCCTGTTTCGATCGCTTTTTGTATTGCAGCTGCAACCAAATCTCCATCAGTACACATAAAAGTAATCCTCCCAGTAGCCTTTTTGGTAAACGTAGCATTATTATTAGCCACTAGCATCGAAATTTTTTTTCCGCTATTTCTTATATATCCGGTTACCAAAGCTCCGGTTGTTAACTCTGCAGCCATTCCCTGTACTGCCCAAAACATAGAATTAAACGGATTTTGATTGATCCATCTATGGGTCACAGTAACTCTACAGCTGTTAGTATCTATATGTTTTACCCGCACTCCACACATCCAGGCAGAGGGTAATTTAAATAATAAGAAGGTATTAAGCTTTCTAGGAGTAATAATCATAATCTTTGCTTTTGATTGCTACAATATAGGTAAAAGAAATGTCGGTAAAAAGTGTTTAAAATCTTAAATTTATGTTAAATCATGGTACTATGTTTTGCATAATACCTTCTTTTAGATATATATTTGCATAAGAAACTATTATATACTTTAAAAATGTCAGTCAACAACCACAACAATATTTCAACTTTCATACATCTAGGTGCATTTTCTAAATACTTTATCCCTTTTGGAAATTATATAGTTCCGATATTATTATGGACAACCAATAAAGACAAATCAAACTTTATTGATGATAATGGTAAAGAGGCCATTAATTTTCAACTGAGTATTTTATTATATACTGTCATATTAGGCATATTTTCATTCCCATTTTTTATTTTTAATGTCTTTGGGGATGCCTCCATCTCAGATCTGTTTCATTTTAATGATATCTCAATTAATTTTTCTAATGCTGGTGGGTTTAGAACATTAATCGGAGCCTCCTTTGTAGGTATTATTGCTTTAATAGGTTTTTTTATGGAAATAATTTTTGTGATAACAGCTGCATTAAAAGCAAATAAAGGAGAAACGTATAAATACCCGCTCTCTATACGATTTATAAAATAATCATCATCAATCAACAATCATCAACCTGCTTATTGGCAGGCAGGTCAAAAAATGAACAGTTTAACTTTTAAAAATTAGTTTTATGAAGATCGAAAACACAAAAGCGCAGATGCGCAAAGGTGTTCTGGAATACTGCATACTCTCTATCCTTAAGGACGATGATGCATATGTTGCCGAAATTCTGGAAACCCTCAAAGATGCTAAAATGCTCGTTGTAGAAGGAACTATTTACCCCTTACTAACCAGATTAAAAAATGCCGGATTATTGAGCTATCGCTGGGAAGAATCAACATCAGGACCTCCTCGCAAATATTATGGTCTCACTGAAACCGGAAAACTATTTCTAAAAGAATTAAACACTACCTGGGATGAATTACAAAACGCAGTAAATCTGGTAACCAAACAAAAAAAGAAGTAACATGAATAAGACAGTCAATATAAATTTAGCAGGCATATTTTTTCATATAGATGAAGACGCTTATCTAAAACTGCAACGCTATTTAAAAGCCATAAAACGCTCATTTACTGATTCGCAAGGTAGGGACGAAATTATAGCAGATATAGAAGCACGTATCGCAGAACTGTTTAGTGAAAGAATAAAAGATGAACGACAAGTTATCGGTACCCAAGAAGTAGATGAAGTTATCACTATTATGGGTCAGCCCGAAGACTATATGTTAGATGATGAAATATTTGAAGATGAACCAAAAACAACGCATCAAAAAGCTAAACCTTCTAAACAGCTATTTAGAGATACTACCAGCTCGTATGTAGGGGGAGTGAGTTCTGGATTAGGACATTATCTAAGTATTGATCCAATATGGATACGCCTGGCCTGGATCTTATTTACAATTTTCTCGAGCGGAGCCTTTGTGCTGATTTATGTTGCATTTTGGATTTTTGTTCCTGAGGCAAAAACTACCGCTGATTTTTTGGCGATGAAAGGAGAAGCTGTAAATATTAGCAATATCGAGAAAAAAATAAAAGAAGAGTTTAATCATGTTGCTGATACTGTAAAAAATGTAGATTACCAAAAATATAGTACCAAAGTAAAGAACAGCTCTACAACTTTTTTTGAAGCCTTGGGTGATGTATTATTGGTATTACTTAAAGTTTTTGTAAAATGTATTGGTGTACTTTTAATTTTAATTGCAGGAGTTACCTTAATCAGTCTATTTATTGGGTTATTTACAGTAGGAACTTTTGGTTTTATGGATACTCCATGGATAGAATATTTTGAAGTAGGGAATCACCCCGAAATGCCAATATGGTTATTATCATTAATCACATTCTTTGCTGTAGGGATTCCATTCTTCTTCCTATTTCTTTTAGGCTTAAGAATCTTATCAAGTAGTATAAAATCTATAGGAGCTCCCGCAAAATTTGGGTTATTAGGCATATGGATACTGTCAATCATAGGATTAGGAATCGTTGGTGTACGACAAGCAACTTTAGAAGCTTTTTCTGAGCAAGTAATTTCTGAAAAAAAACTGCTTCCTATTACTAGCAATGATACCCTTATGATTAAAATGAAAGGAAATAATCGATATGCGAAACACTTACGTCGTAAAAATGGGTTCAAAATCAAAAGAGATGATCAAGGCAATAAGGTAATTGTTATTCAGGATATAGAAGTATATATCAAGTCATCAAAAAGGGATACCGTTGCCAGTATAATGATAGAAAAGAAAGCCGAAGGACGATCTTATGAAGAGGCATCAAAAAGAGCCGAAAACCTGATGTATAGGCATGAAATTGAAGGAAACACACTAGTATTAGATGGTTATGCCATGACAGATTATAAAAACAAATACAGAGATCAGGAAATAAATATTACACTTACCCTACCTGAAGGAATTACGCTATATGCCGAAGAAAATACGTCTGCATTTAACAATTCCTGGAAATACGATGATTATATCACCATTGATGGCAGAGAGGGCAGATATATTAAAGTAGTAGATGGAAAATTTGAATGTGACGATTGTCCTGAACAAGAAGAAAATGATTGGGAATACAAAGAATGGCAAGATGATGATAAAGTGAAAATCAATATCAACTCAGACGATCAAGACACCAATCTTAAAATTGATGACCACGGAGTACGTCTCAAGAGTGACGAAGTAGATATAAAAATAGACGAAGACGGTATAGAAATCAAAACCGATAATTAAATTCAATACACGCCATTTGGCAAAAACAATCAAAAATCGAACATTAATCATTAAAACGTAAAATCATGACCACACTAGCCAAAATTTTAGTAACTTTTTGTTTATCATTAGCATGTTGTTCTTGCAATGGAGTTTTCAATGGAATTAAAGGACAGGGAGAAGTAATACGAAAAGAAAGAGCCATTAATGAAAACTTTGATGCTGTAAAAGCAAGCAGAGGACTCGACGTCGTTCTACTAAAAGATCAAGGTAGAAAAGTAATCGTTGAAGCCAACGAAAATCTTCACGAGTATATTAAAATATATGTAAAAGAGAATACGCTACATGTAACCTCTGATCAAAATATATATTTTGCAGATGAAAAAACTGTATTTGTTTCCTATACAAAAATAAACCAGCTAAAAGTAAATAGCGGCGCAAGTATAAGTGCTGAAGAGTCTGTAGTGCAGAAAGATATACAGTTGAGCGCTACAAGTGGAGCAGATATTAAACTCAACTTGAAAGCCGAAACGGTAACTAGTTCTGTAACCAGTGGAGCCATGATTGACTTAACAGGAAAAGTGAATTTTCATAAAGCAAACGCAACTAGTGGAGCAGATATTCGGGCAGAAGAGCTACAAAGCCTTGTGTCTGAAGCCAAAGCAACTAGTGGTGCTTCGATACGAATTCATGCAAAAAATGAATTTACAGGAAAAGCTACTAGTGGAGCAGATATCCGTTACTACGGTAAACCAGATAAAGTATCTGAAGTAGATACTTCTGGGGGAGATGTAAGAAGACAGTAAACCACAACCATAATCAATCATAATAAACCATCCGAAAAGTACTCACCAATCAATTATGGCTTTTCAGGTGGTTTTGCTTTTAGTATAAACTAATCTCATTAATTAAAAACCAATCAAACCAATAAAAAACGAACATATGTTATCAAAAATTAATTTAAGAAAAACATTTCTCTGTACATTATTATTACTTACCATAGAGGTGTCTTTGCATGCACAATCTAATTCTAATCACAGCACTACTGAGACACTAAATAATACTATTCTAAAACTGGATAATGAATTCTGGAAGTCCTATAACACATGTGATATGGATACCTTTAAAACTTTCTTTATTGAAGACTTCGAATTCTATCATGATAAAGGAGGATTAACTTCTGGCCTTACCCAGATGATGAAAATGGTAGAAACAGGATTATGCGGTAGTGAAAACCCAAGAGTACGAAGAGCAGTTGTAAAAGGTAGTGTGCATGTCTATCCTTTACATAATTATGGTGCTATAATTACCGGCGAGCACCTTTTCTACGTTACCGAAAAAGGTAAAAAAGAGCGATTAACCGAATCTGCTAAATTTACTCATATTTGGCAATATAAAAATGAACAATGGAAAATGACCAGAGCCCTAAGTTATGATCACCAACCTACTTTATAAAGCATGAAAGAGTAAAAATCATCCTGCCAGATTACAAAACTAACCGTAATTTTTATTCAAAGTAATTGACTCACTTATCGAATAATGAATGACACATACCCATTATTGTAGGCTAAGTCGTATATCTAAAAAACAATGAAACTCTTAAAATCATAATTTTCAGGAGTACGAAAAGAAAAATCTGAAAAAAATAAAAAAATGAAAAAAGTATTTATCCTTTTTTTGATGTTTATATGTGTTTTAGGAATTGCTCAAACATCAAAAATCCCCACAATCGATGATGCCCTAAAAAAATATGGTTTTCAAGAAGAAAAAATCGTGAGGCAATCTGATACCATAATATATTATTTGAGAGATTATAATAAAAAGAAAACAAACCCCAACAAACTAGTTGTTTTTGTGCGAGGCACAGATCCAAACCCCATCTTCTCTTATAAGATCAATAAAGGAAAAACTACTATTTACAAATGGTTTAATAACGATTATAAAGCGCTTGATTCAACATATACCTATGCGATCATCCCAAAACCGGGTTTGGCCGGAATTTTTGATGAAAATAATCTTACAGTACCTTTAGAATATTATACCAAAAACTATAGACAATATAGAGTACGACAAATACACTATACGATCAACCACATCATAGAGAAGCATATAGAAAATCCAAAGAAAGTGATTCTATACGGGCATTCTGAAGGAGCAGTCATCGCTGCGTCGTGTGCTCGTGAGAATGAACCACTATGGACTTGAAGTCCATAGTTTCAGGCTCGTGACTTAAAGTCACCCAATGGTCATTTCTCTAGAAT
>CANLYR010000078.1 GCA_947495425.1 uncultured Aquimarina sp. | reverse complement strand
AATTTCACCATAACGGTGCTATGCTAAAATTCGTAAAATGTCAGGTTTTATTGCGTTTCCAACCTTCATAACGAAGTGCTAATTCATAAAACGGGTTGAACATCATTTACATAAAAAAGGAATAGAAAAAAACATGTCCAAAGGTGCGGATGAGTTTATAGATTTGTGCCAACAAAACATAATGAATGCTATACTTAATGTAATGTTTTAAAATATGAAAATGCATCAATCAAGCGAGATCCATACCATGAAAAATACTCTCCATCAACTAGAATAACTTTAACATTTTTATAAATCTTCTGAACCTCGTCTACATGCTTTTCTGAAAAAGGAAATGGTTCTGATGACAGAAGGATCAAATCTAAATCTTTAACTCTGCCCGCTAGTTCTTCTTCTGAAACTTCGGGATAGCGGCTACTGTCCTCAAAAACATTGATAAAACCATTTATCCTAAGCATAACATTTGTAAAAGTATTATCACCGGCTACCATCCAAGGTTTTTTCCATATAAAATATGCCACCCTTTTTTTTGGCTTGTCTGCGATAAAATCAAGAAACCATTGCTCTTCAAGTTTAATTCTGGTGATTAGTGTACTTGATTTTTCTTCTTTTTCGAAAATCTCTCCGTATTGCCGGATCATTTCTAATGCTTGCTTCATTGTATTGATATCAGAAACATGAACAGGGTATTTTTGACTAAGAACCTCAACAATCGCCTGTGTATTTTCTTCTTTATTACAAAGTATGATATCAGGCTTTAATACATCAATTACATCATAATTCACTTTTTTTGTGCCACCTACTATAGTATTTTCTTTTCGTATATGTTCTGGATGCACACAAAACTTGGTGACTCCAACAATGCTATCTTCTAATCCAAGTGCAACTAACACCTCTGTTTGCGAAGGAACTAATGAAATAATTCGCTGCGGTCTGTTTGATAGGCTAATTTCTCTATGTAATTGATCGATATATATCATAGCACTGCCCTAATGATTACTCTTATCGTATAAACATATATTAAAAAAATCATAAATCACTAATAACTAAGTGTTTAAAGTAGGTTTTTTCGAAAAAATATAATATCTTGAAGATATAAATAATTAAAAAATGGGGCTATGAATTCAATTGTACTAAATTTTATCATTTACGGAATAATCGCTTTTTTTGTAGTGTTTATCTCCTATGGACTCTATGGATATGCAAAACAAGTATTTAATGCCAATAGACGTTGATTCTGTTCTATATTAGGGAATGAAAATCTTTTTTTAAGGTGATTTTCATTCCTTTTTATATTCTTTGATCTAAAATCTTCTCCATTTCTTTTTGAAGTTCTAATGCCTTCGATGATGCAGCTTCAGCAAAATCAATTGTATTCGATGCATATATAATTCCTCTAGAGGAATTGATTAATAATCCGACCTGATCATTTAGTCCATATTTACACACTTCTTGCAGATTTCCGCCCTGCGCTCCTACCCCAGGAACTAATAAAAAACTATCGGGTATGATCTTCCTGATCTCTGATAAGTGTTTTGCCTTTGTTGCCCCAACAACATACATCAGGTTTTTAGAATTTTCCCATGATTTTGAAACTTCCAATACGTTTTTATACAGTTCTTTTCCTTCTACATTTTTGGTTTGAAAATCAAAAGCACCTTGATTAGATGTCAGCGCAAGAAGTATGGTATGCTTATTTTTAAATGCCAAAAAAGGCTCCACAGAATCCTTCCCCATATAAGGTGCGATAGTTATAGCATCAAATTCTAAATCTTCAAAAAAGGCTTTAGCATACATCGTACTGGTATTACCAATATCGCCTCGTTTGGCATCTGCAATTGTAAAAACATCAGGATAATTAATGTTCAGGTACTTGATTGTCTTTTCAAGAGATTTCCACCCTTTGATACCATAGGCTTCATAAAACGCTGTATTTGGTTTATACGCAACAGCAAGATGATGGGTTGCATCAATAATTGATTTATTAAATTCAAAGATAGGGTCTTCGTTTTCTAAAATATGTTTAGGAATTTTATTGAGGTCTACATCTAGGCCAATGCATAAAAAAGACTTCTTTTTATATATCTGCGCTATAAGGTTCTGGGTAGTCATACTGTACTTATAAATAATTATATTACTCTTTACCGTCTACATATCGCTGAAGGTAACTAAAGCGTTCTGTTAATTCACCATTTTGAGTCATCCTGGCTCTTTCTAGAATACCATCTTTGTCCTCATCAAAAAAAGCAGGAATCACGTAACTCAAGAACATAGCTCCAAATCCATCGCTAGCATCTTTAGGCAATTCACAAGGTAAATTATCAACCGCCATTACAGTAATAGCACCTGGATTCCTGAAATCTACCTCATTTTCTGTTTGTGGATCATATCCATATATTGGATCGGCAATCGTGCTCGCTCTTAATGTACTTGCAACAGGCCCATCAATATCGCAAGAGATATCGGCGACTACTTTGATATTAAAATCTTTGGATTTTGCATCCTCTCTTGTATATATAAATGGAGCTCCATCACCAAAAAAATGCCCTGCTATATATATATCGCTTACTCTAGCAAATCGCATGAAATTAGCTTTATACGCTTCGGGATTGTTATAAAAATCATTCTTATCGATAATAGTACCATCTTTACGGGTATTGTAATCCAATACGTCAATCTGAACATAAACTGGCTCATTGAAATTTTCGGTAAGGTACCCTTCTACAGAAACTTCTTTAATCTTCATTGCTTTCAGTATTTCTTTGGCTCCACTACCTACCTTACCCTTACCCGTAAGTACAATCTTGATATTAGGAAGTTTAATTTTAGACAATACTGATTCTAATTCTTTTTGATCAGAAAGTGTTTCTGCTTTTGGCAGTTCAAAACTAGCATACCTAAGCCCCCAAGCTCTAAACCCGTTATATGTACCTACAATTCCTGCATATTTCCCAAAGCCAATTAATCTAAACCCCCTATCATTAACAATAACCTCGTGATCATACAATTCGATATTGTTATCAAGAACAGCGTTTAACAATGCTCTATTATAAGGTTGTTTTTTGATGGTATGCGAAAAGAAAAAATATTTTTTATCAGGAATTAAATTTGAAATCGGCACTTCTTTAACTCCCAACAAGACATCACAATCAGATATATCATTAGAAACTTTGAATCCAGCCTCTTTATATGCTTCATCAGTAAAAACTCTAATATCAGAACTTTCTACTACAAAAGAAGCTTCTGGAAATTTTGATTTTACATTTTTTAGTCCATCAGGAGAGAAAACAACACGACGATCTGGCGGGTTTTTGCGTTCTTTAATAATACCGAATTTGGTCATATGAAAATGGTATATTTTTTGTTGTTTAAAATTGGCGCTAAAGATATGACAATTATAGTTATCTTTGCCAACCATTTTAGGTTTCTGATTCTTAGTTCATGGTTCCAAATTAGGTTATCTTTAAACTTTAAATCTTAAACCACAAATTTAATTCGGGGTCGACTGGTTTTGACAGCGAGATGAATAGGATGGTAAGCACGTCGAGCTATGAAGTTAATGCTCGTTAATATCTATTTCACCTTTTTAAACGGCGAGAATAACTACGCCCTAGCTGCATAATCTGAATTTTAGTAGGATAATGCCTCGGTCTACAAGGTAGACAAGCAGGATACCTCTCAAGAGCCTTGGTTTGCGGCGATTGATTATGAGGTATCGTAAAAGTAAACCTAGAAACAATAGGATCTTGATATTGTTTTGAAACTTAATTGAGAATAAGCGATAGGTTGGCGGTTTTTGGTCTTTCTTATCGACGAAAATTAAACAAAAACTAAACGTGTAGAAAGCTGTTATATTCCTTGTTTGGACGAGGGTTCGAATCCCTCCGACTCCACATTAAAAATCCGTAAAACTTTGTTTATAAAGTTATTACGGATTTTTTATTTATGTTTTAGTCAACATATAGTCAACAAATCCAAATTTTATTCAAATTTTCTTTCTACCTTATCTAGTCACTTGTCATAGATAACAACAAAACACTATACAGTAACAGTATAGCTTTTAGAGCACTAGTATTCTCAGGCATTACAAAAGAATGTTGCTTGGAAAGTGTGACAGTATAACTTTTTGTGACACTTTTTGTGACACTTTTTTAAATCATAGTAACGTTTTTAGCAGTTGCCGTGCGCAACGTATTGCATAAAAATTCATATTAGTTTACAGTACCTTTTAAAGGCACTTAGGACTAATTCATAATGTTTTTATGATTGTTTTGTCTTTACTTGTCCTATGAAATTATCCAGAGTAAGTATTTGATCTCTAAATTCAGGCGGGAAACTTTTTAGATAAGGTTTTGGCACAACTAAACAAACATTATATTTATACATCTCGGTTAGCTGATTTTTTGAAATACCCTGTTGTAAAGTAAATAAATGCTTTGTCTTTATTCGATCTGCCTCATTTAAGATTTGTCTCCATCTATCTTTGCATGTAGTCTTTGAAGCTAATACGACTAGTTTATTATCATCAAATTTTTGATCAAAATAAGCATCGACATTTGGGAATAAAAAGTCAGGTTTTTTATTACCCTCTGTAACTGCCTGCGAATCAAAAATTAGCTTAAAAATATTGAACATTTCGGCCAAATGGTGCTCAAGTGATTTCCCTGCCCTGCTTTTTCTTCTATTTAAAATTGTATTTGCAGAAATAACTAATTCCTCTACTGATCCAAATGGTGTTCGAATCATTTCAGAATACCTATTATTTTCAATTGTTTTGAATAATTGGAATTCAGCATCTAACCATTTTAGGATTTCCTTATCCGGGTTAGACTTAATAATTGCCTGAGTGATACTATACGCATCTTTATAACAGTTTCTTGCCTGATTAGCAATATCAATAGTCGTTGGAAAATCAACAACTAACTTTTTGATAAATTCATCAAAACATTTTAATAATAAATCCTCCTCGGAAAGCTGAAATTGTTGAGGAATAATTCCATTAGTGTCATTTGAAGAGATATTAAGAGCAGCGAAAAACTCTTCTATTTCATCATCTGTTTGAAGAACATAAGCTTCATAGTATTCATCAGAAATTTTACATAAAATCAACAGATCTCCTACGTTGTCATCTGTTAAATAAGGGAATTTTTTTCCAAATCTTGTCAATCGATATTCATTTCTAGTGCCCCTTCCATAGTAAATAAATCTACTATCGGTTTCAAAATCATCCTGCCATTTTATAGATACAAATTTATCTTTATTAGAACCTTTTTCTCCTTCCGAGTCAAAAAACAAAGGCCACGATTTTTTATGAAGATGAAATCCTGCCTGATGCCCTCCAGTTGCCCCGGTGTCATTTGCCGTTATAAATTTACTAAAAGCAATTTCACAATTCTGTGCAGACCGAATTGCTTTCTCTAGTATGTTTCTCATTTAGTTTTAAAAGTTCTTTTACTATTTCATTACCAACAGCTTGCATCAACGGAACAACAACCGAATTACCAAATTGTCTGTATGCTTGATTATTTGAAACAGGAATTATAAAATTATCAGGATAACCTTGTAATCTTGAACATTCTCTTGGAGTTAATCTTCTAGGGTTTTTTCCATGTTGAGGTATCAAAATCTCAGATCCATCTTTATAATACCTCGCACTAAGGGTTCTAGAAATTCCATCCATATTTGCAAGCCCGAAACCAAAACCATTACCTTTAGCTTTATGTTTTTTAGCATAATTTTGAAGATAAAGCCATAATTTATCACTTAGTGTATATTTTGAATCAGGTTTTTTCTCCAAAATATCTTCAATTACATGTGATGCTTCCGGCATTTTAGGGAATTCAAATGTTTCTTGGTTTTTAAAAAGATCTTCTCTAAAACCAACTATCAATATTCTTTCTCTATGCTGTGGCACATAATGTTTACCATCCAATACTTTACAATGAATATTATAACCAAGTGATTTGAGTGTCTTAGAAATAATTTTAAAAGTTTTACCTTTATCGTGAGAAACAAGGTTTTTCACATTTTCAAGAAGAAATGTCTTTGGTTTTTTAGCCTCAATTATTCGAGCTATGTCAAAAAAGAGCGTCCCTTGAGTTTCATCTTTAAAACCGTGCTTCCTTCCGAGGGCATTCTTTTTTGAAACACCAGCGATTGAAAAAGGTTGACAAGGAAACCCTCCTACTAAAATATCATGCTCAGGAATTTCATTTTCATCTATTTTAGTAATATCACCAAACGGTACCTCTCCAAAGTTTGCCTCATACGTTTTTTGAGCAAAATGATTCCATTCGCTCGAAAAAATACATTTACCTCCGAGATTCTGAAAAGCTAAACGAAAACCACCAATTCCGGCAAAAAGATCAATAAACTTAAATTTTGGTTTTTTAGGAGAAGGAAAAGGTATATCCCATTCAATAGGTAGATAAGGTTGAAAGTATGGTTCAGAAACCTTATCAAATTTATCAAGAATATTAATCAAGTATTGAGTTGCTGGTTCTTCAAAATAATGTGAAGCTCCATTCTTATATGTATGCAAAAAATGGGTTAAATACGCTAATTCTGTCTGATCAGGTTTCTTGACATTAATATTAAGTTTTTCTCTTATCTCCGTGTACTTTGGCATCTTTAATTGTTTCTTCAATCTGTAATATACAAAGTTCTAATTCTTTTCTAACTTCTTTACTCCAAAACCTTAAAATTTTCCAACCTTTATTAACAAGAGTTGAATTAACAACCTGATCTCTTTGGATATTGCCTTCAATCTTTTTCCACCAGAACTCTCTATTTGTTTTAATTCTGTATTTTTCTGTTTCCCAATCCTTACCATGGAAGAACTCGCTATCAACAAAAATTGCTAGTTTATATTTTTTAAAAGTAAGATCTGGTTTACCGAAAACGGACTTATCATTTTTCCTATATCTATGCCCTCTACACCACAGAGCTTTAGCAAGTTTAACCTCCATTTTGGTGTCCTTGCTTTTTATAGCTTTCATATTTTTACTTCTCTGTTCTGGGGTATGTACATCCATAATCTAAAATTACGAATCCTATTGAACCTCAACAAAATTATTTTCAAAGAAAGTTCTTCAAAATATTCTTATCTTCATTTAACATAAACTTTATAAATGGCAAAAAATAATCCTTTAAAACTTATAGAACTTTCACCATACGGATTACCTATATTACCACAACAAAATTGCTCAGAGATAAGACAACAATATTTTACCCGAATAAATAGAATATTAGGTTCTTACACAACACTTTCTGCTTTTAGCAATATTGGATTTGAAAAATTTTCAGCTACTAATCAACTAAATGCAGAAATAAAACCTAACACCCCATTTAGAATAATAAGAGGTGAAGTAATTATACAAAGTACCCCAGAAGAATTCAATAAAATGTATCATGAAGGCGCTAAGCAACTACCTAGCCAATACTTCCTGATGGTATATGGAAATTTCGAATCATTTGTATCAGACATAGTACAAAAGGCTTTTAAAGAAAATGGTTCAGATAATCCAATAAATGATACTAAATCATTACTTATAACAAGCTCTTGGCAATCAAAACTTCAGAAAATAATAAATACATTCGAACTAAACCTAAGAGAAAAACTCATTAATCAAAAATATCAGAACCATACTATTAATTTACTAGGGAAAGAACACAATAACCCAATATTATACTTAACTGACATTGGAGAATTAAGAAATTACCTTGTGCATTCCAGCGCTAGAATTGATGAAGTTTTGAGTACGAAATATCCTGATTTCAACAACAGGACAGGAGAGATTATTCCCATACCTTTCGAGTTCCCATTCAACTTTAGTTTTTTTCTTGTTTTAATGACAGATATTTTAGATCACTCGTTTTCTGAGAAATTTGGTTGGGAAAGAAAACTTATCACTACCCAAAAATTGATAGATTAGAGAAGATACTTCAAACTTCCTTTAACAAATTATTCGTTTCTTGTATTTCTAATGCTATCAATCTATGATCAGCCAAATCATTAATAATACTAAATTCTGGTATTACTGTCTCGGTAGAATGAAGTTCCACTTGTATGAGTTGATTACTTGCATATTCCAAATGGGCTTCATAAAAACTAAGCAACAATTTTATCAATTGATGCTTTTCCATTTCTCTGATTGATACTGAGGTAATGGTGCTAGCTATAAGACTATACTCTGTTAAGATATATTTCCAGCGCACTATTATATTATCATATACTCTTACTTGTTCTGGCCTATGTATATCAAGTGTATGATTTATATAATAATCTATGCATGTCTTAAGCGCAACTTCTCCAATTAATTTTCCATCTAAAGTTTTAAGACTAAAGTAATCTTCTTTTAAATCTTTAAACAAATTCAAAACAACCTCATAATTTCTATCCCTACTACTTTCCAATATCTCCTTCTCCAATGTTTCAAATTGTTTGGTACTAATTTCTAGTTGTTTTTTATTTGCCTTTACCTGAGCCAAAAAGGAAACGTAAACTAAATACGCTGCTATAAGATTAATAACAGGAGAAGTAATCCCTCCAATAGTATCACCTATTTCTCCTGTATCAGTCAGAGATAAAAATGGGAAAATGGCAGGTCTGGTAAACAAAAACACCAATGAAAATAAAACTACTATAATTACTAATAAAGAGGCAGTAATTTTTTTTGAACTAAAATTTTTCATAGTATCTGTCATAGGCTTTAGACTGTTTTCTTAATACTTAAATTATTGCTAAGGGATCTTTTTTATATCTAAACACATAACCCCTGTGTCCGAATATCTAATTCGGACACAGGGGTTATGTGTTTACTTCTTAAATTTAGACATTATTTTCTAGTCATTCTTGTAAAATGTTAAAAATAATAACCCTTTACTACTGCAACACTTTGTGCAACAAATCCACATCTCTATAAAAAACTAAAAACCAACACATTAGACTAAAAACCTTTAAGCTTATCAATTTTTGTTGCACTTTTTGTTGCATTTTTTTAAATCATAACAAAGCTTTTGGCAGTTGCCGTGCGCAACGTATTGCATAAAAATTCATATTAGTTTACAGTACCTTTTTCTTTTGCATAAGCCATAGATTGCAAATATCTGATTAGTTTTTTGGCTCGAATTGTTGTAAAAGACATAAGCACCTCATCACCTTCTCTTTTTCTTACATATACCGATATCATTCCATTTGTTATTTCTTCGGACACCTCTGCATGCTTACTTATTAATTTATTGTGATATAAAGCATTCTTATATCGATAGGATGAGGTAAAGTAAAACTCATTTTTAGGGATCATCTTAAAAAGCTTATTAAGATTTCTTTCCTCTATTTTTCTTTTCTGCTTTCGGGTTTTGGTTCTTTTTCTGGAATGATATGAGTTTTTACATTTTAGAGAGCAAAACTTTGCACCTGATCTTTTAGAAGAAATACTTGCTTTACAAACACAGCATTTTATATACTTCTTTTTAACGCTTTTTCTAAGGATTTTTTCATTTAGGTTTCCTTGACAATTTGTGTCACTTTTTATCTCTTTATCCAAGTGCGTAAAACGTGACATATTTTCCAATTCTTCTGTATTAGAAAAGTAACGTAAAACGTGACTATTTACAGTTGTCAATTTTTTGAGTTTCATCTTTATTGAATTAAGTATATCAGCTTTCGTAGTTGAGGTACAAAACTCACTATATAACTGCCTAAAATGCTTTTTTGCCCTTGACCTTTGTTTAGGAGAGAACTTAACCCAGTTTGTAGCATCCAAATAGTATAACATTTTCTGCTTCTGCTTTGTAGTCATTTTACGATACTGCATTCCTTTATCGTAAAATATAATCTCCTCCCAAATTTTAATCAATCTTATTTCTAGTCTATTTATTTTATCCATATCTCTTAAATCATCCAACAATCCTATCTCATATACACGAATCTCTTTAATACTATCCATCGCCAATTCTATTCTAAGTAAATTGGTTTTCTTACCACATATAACATAACTTTTATCATATACCTTATATCGCCAGTTGTTCCTTTTCAGTTGTCTGCCAATAGATTTTTCTTTTGTTTCTATTTCTTCAAAAGTTGAATTGCTATACGCTCTTAAACCTTTAATAATTCCAGTTGGTGCTTTTGTAGTTAGTACATTTACCCCAAATTCAAGGGTTTGTATTTTAGCCTTATCAGGACACACATTAAAAGTATTTTTCAAATCCTCTATAACACTATTCATCATCCAGTAATTAAAATCAAAAGAATTATCCCTACCATGATTATAATATCTAGCAAAAGAACCCTGAATTATACAATGTTTAAAATTAGATTTTGTGGATGGTATAATATAGAAACGTACCCCCTTATACTCTGCTACCTTTCTTCCATTCCTTATCTCGCCTGTACGCTCAAAAACCTCTATCACAAATGACAAAAGAGGATTATTTTCCCAGTCAAGATAATTAGTCCCGACACACAATATTTTAAAACCGTCAAACACAGGAAAAGAGAAGAGATTTTCGTATCTTAGAAGAAGTAATATGTCGCTTATATTACAAACATTTGAACAGATAAAAAGAGAGTTTTTTTGCCAGTCATGGTCGGAAGAAATTCCGGCCATTTTTTATGTTTCAAAGTGGTTAAGATTTCCATCACAAATCACTACA
>CANLYR010000077.1 GCA_947495425.1 uncultured Aquimarina sp. | reverse complement strand
GTTTACAAATAACACCTTGTTTATCACGTTGTTCCTTAAAATGCAATCGACAACTCTTTTCATCTATAAAATGTACTCCAAAAGAAAATATATTCATAAATAACCATCTTAAATTAAATAGAATATACGAAAATTAATTCAACTTAGGACTGTTTACGGACATATAATCTAGTTTTCATCAAATTATTTTTTCATGACAATTGGGATTTAAAATACATGAAGTTGAATTATAAAATGGCCTATTTTTGATGAAGGTTACAACGTATCTTGATCCCTCTAATTTCTACAAAAATTACAAACAAGCAATATTTTTTAAACTCATATTTGACCATAGCGTTACAAAAATACGGTTAAACGTTACTAATAAAATGGTTATGTAGTATACTATAGAATACAATATTAAGCCTACTTCCAAATAGCAAATTAAGGCCTTTGTGTATCGTCACTAAATTTTAACACTTGTTGAGCTTAAAGCAATTTTATTGAAACACTTTTTTGTAGTTCGTAAATCTTCTTTGTTGTTTGTCACAAACATGAAAGTTCAACGATTATTACAATAACCTTTGTACAAAAGTTCACTTTTTCAAAAGTGTTCATGTTATTCACAAAAAATAAGAATTCACAAATGTTTTATTTTAAAAATTCTAAGACCTCAATAAAAAGGATAAAAAATATAGTTTGGCATTTAGCCACCTATTTAATTTGTATTTTACTTTTGTCTTGTGAGAATGAGTTATCAGAAAATACAGAGAATCCAGTTGCAGAAGATAAAGCTACCTATTCAACTCAAATTCTTAAGGTGACTTCTACTCTTGAAAATTTTGAACATATAGAAACCTCTAATTCTCATGAGTATCGTGGTACTGGTACTACAGACCTCGAGTGCAATGCAATTTTGGATATTACATCAGATCTAAACGCTCAAACCAAAGTTTATGCTCTTAAACTTTTAGTTAGAAAGAATGGATATGTTGGCCTTTATATTCAACCAAACGTGGGAGTGTATGCAAATGAACAATTTTTACCATGCTTACTTGCGAGAAGAATATTTGTTATGAATCTCACAGTTCAAAAAAAGGTATCAAGTCGATGGGTTAGTACAGTATCTAATTTTCCTTGGAGAAAATCCTGGACAGTAGATGATCAACATACCAACAATAATCAAAGTCATGCGTATTGGCTGCCACATGATGGTACCTACAGAATTATCGCAGAAGTATGGCTTAACGGAGTTGGAAAAAATATTGTAGTCGAATTTACACATCACTCATAGCTATATCACAAAGCAAAATAAAAAACAACAGGAATTATATTATTAATTAATCTTAAAATTTATATCTAATGAAAAAAATCAAATATTTCAGTATCATCATTTTTTTGACATTATTTTTTCCCGTCTTGCGAAAAGGATAATAGATCTGAAAATGACCAATCAGAAGCTGTAGAAAACAGTGAAATTCAAGAAAAAACCTGGACATCAAGAGATATATTTTATCCTTTTCCTGGAAATGACCGAATAGAATTTACACCATTTATAAGAACCAAAACTTCTAATGGAACTTACGGTTATAGAAGTGTTAGGCATGGTTTAGATAATAAAGGACAATTGATAGCTGGCAAACCCATAGAATATAAATTATGTAATGTGGTTTTAGGATGTGCCACTTATCTTCCGAAAAAAGATCATTATTACTATGGTTTACGTCTTGGTGGTGATACTGAAAGTACATCATTTGCCTTTACACTTGCTTCCTCGATTAAGCGAAAGTCTAGACCTTCTAAGGAAAAGCTAGAAAATGTGTAGAAAATAATTTACCTACAGTAGTCAATAATAACGAGGTTGGAAAGTATCTAACGGCTTGGGAGTTTTTAAAAAGAGGAGAAGCAATGATTCGATTTTATGATACAGAAGGTAAAACGTACTTCTATACTTATAATGCGGACGAACTTAGAGATGTAAGAAATCAACCAGATCGCTATAAAGAAGAAGGAAGAGGTTTTTATATTTTAAATAGTCCAATTCCTGGGGAGCCAACTGTGTCTTTAAAAAGATTTAGAACTAAAAATGGTTCCAAAATAACTTATTTCTATACCACGAATAGAACTGAAGGAAATAATTTTGGTCAATACCAAGGAATAGTTGGTTACGTTCTTAGAAGAGCAAAAGCAGGAGCTATTCCCTTATATAGATTACGTAATAGCTGACACTTACCTGTACACAGTAGGAAACCCTGATGTTCCTGGTAGTGAAGGATACAATGCAGTGCAAAATTTCGGATATAAGGCTGAAGGTATTGCTTGCTATGTTTTTGATTAATTCATGATACTTAAATAATTACAAAATTATAGAGAAGGGAAATTGTATTTTATTGGAATACTGTTTCCAATGGAAATAATTAATCGTTTATTTATAGTTAGTATTTACTTTCTCTATAATTTTATTCACTAAGTAATGTTTGAAAACATTACTTAGTGTTTTTAACCTTACAACATTTTATAAAGATTAACTTCTATATACTGTAAATACATAGTAAACCTAGTATATAAATCTATTCGCAAAGGATGAAGAAAATTTTTGAGACATATTCTTGAGTGTCTATAAATGTTCAAGTATTAATTTATACTTAAAATCAAATATAATATGAAAATTTTAAATGTAAAAGGTGTATAAACTATCAACAAGTCTGTGCAAATCAATAAACGGTGGGATTAGCGCGCATAGAGAATGCTTAATTCGTTGTAATGGAGGTGATCTTTCACTCCCTCAACAAATCAAATGTATGCAACGATGCGGTATATTTATATAGATTTTATAAAATAGCAAGAATAGTTTGCCGAAAGCGGTATGATTTTCTTCATCCCGCTTTCAACTATAAAATCTATTGTATTACGAAAAATTTTAAAATCGAAGGGCTCTTAATTATCGGTAAATCACAGTAAATTTCTCCGGGGCAAGCCCACGGAGCATTCAACGGACTTCTCGTTTTCAAACTGTTTATGTTTTACTGGCGAGGCAAGCCTCTGGGTATTAAACCCTCCTAGAATAAAAATTAATTACCGGAAACTCTTGTCAAGACCATTTTAATTGCATAAGGACTTGTGACGATCTATATGCTGGTGATTCTGATGTCAAATAAAGATGTGTAGAAAGATGTGCTAGGTTCCTCTAAACATAAGAAGAAGGTGTAAAGAATAGCTTTTCTGAGATAAATTCTATTCTCTACGCACATTCTACTTGAAAAAATAAAACTAAGACTTAGACTCAAACTTGAGTGTCTGTAAATGTTCAAGTATTAATTAATTTTTAAAACAATTTATTATGAAAAATTTTAAAGTTAACGGAATGAAAATTATTGACAAGTCAAAACAAAAACAATAAACTGATGTTTTGGTATACAAGAAATGTGCATGTTCGAATGTTAGGAATTATTTAATCCAGCACCAAAATTATGAAGATATTAAGAACAATGTATTCGATGAAGGTAATGTATTAACAAACAGAAGTAGCGCTACAAAAGCCCATGTTGTATTAATTTTTAACATATCTCGTTATGCATTATTTACAAAACCAACATCTTCGTACTTAGCATGACATTATGTTGACGCCGGGACGTAGATTAAAATTTCAAGTTGAGTTTGAAACTCGCCGGAGATTTACGCTAGTAGAGATTCGGCGATTTATTAATTACTTAATAATAAAAATACAATATCATAACATTTGAAATACATACAATTAAATGTATTCGAATATATCTTATACCACACAGTTCATTCTAAAAAACTTAATCCTTAATCCTATTAAATTTTTAAAATCAAAACATTATGAAAACAATAAAATTTTTATACACTTTAATGGCGTTTGCCGCAATTATTTTAATCATATTTTCTTGTGAGCAGGAACCTGTTAATGACCCACCAATTTCTCAAGAGTTCGAGAATGGTAGCAAAGTGCAAGTACACGATCTACTATTAGTAGCCAACAGAGAAAGCGGTACCATTAGTATCATTAATGCCAAGACGATGAAAAAAGTACGTCAAATTAAATTACCTAAGAGTAATGCTCAACCTACATATCTTGCTTTCAGCAAAAAAAGAAACCAATTGTATGTGGGCGACTTTGCAACGCAATCTATCTGGGTTTACCGTGCTGAAAATTTTAAGTTAGAAGGACGAATCCCTATTCAAAAAGGTGCGTTTCACATGTGGGTCAATGATAGAATTGATCAATTATGGGTCAATAATATCATATCTAAAACAATTTCTGTTATTGATCTAAATTCTTATAAAGCACTTAAAACGATTGCATTACCTACAAAAAAACAAATTCCACGTATTACCAAAAATGCAGTACAACATGATGTTGTGATATCGCCCAGAGGTGATCGTGCATTTGTGACCATATTAGATGGCCCGTCTAGAAGTTATGTTGCTGTTTATGATACACAAACGCTTAGACTTAGAGCAAGCGCAGCTGTAGGAGGTGATGCACACACATTTATATCAGATAATAGATTATATGTACCCGTACAAAATAACAATAAAATTGTGGTATTTGATGTGTCTGATGGTCTCAAGAGGGTGAGTGCACTTTCGTTAGAATCAGCTCACGGAATTACAGCTAACAAAGATTTCTTAATCGTTACGGGAATACAGTCAAATAGAATTAAAGTTTTTAATAAAAAAAGCGGAAAAGCTGTAGAAAATATAAAAACCCAATTTAATACTCCACATAATGTAACCGTTAATAAAGATGGTACTACCCTATTGGTTTCTCATTCCGATAAGCAATCTATGAAATCAGTGTTGTATAGAATAGCTCCTACTGGTAAATTGAAATTATCTAAAATAATCAATACAGGTAAAAATCCCTTTGGTGTGGTTAGTGTTTATTAACCCTAATATAGTTATTTTTGATAATTCGACTCTGGTTTTTTTCAAAACCAGAGTCGAATTACTATTTTTCGGAGTAGTCTCTACAACTTTTTTCCGATTCATCTAAGTCCTTCATTTAAAATTTTCAACTTCCGTAGCTCTTGACAGTTTTCTTACAGTATTAAATTGATCAAGAACTACATTCCTCTTTGATCTGGCAATTGGGACTTCTACATCATATCCCTTAAAAAATGCTTTTGAATTATTTATATTCCCTTCAATTTTTGACACTAACAGTAAATTAATAGTATAAGATTTGTGAACTTGTATAATCGATTCATAATTTTCTAATTGATGTATTAAATTTTTCATACTTGTACGAAAAATCTTCTTATTACATTTTTTATCAAATTTTCCATCACAATTTTTAATACCGCAAAAATAAATTTCGCAATAATTTTCTTCTGATTTTATATAACAAAGATCGAGTAACATTACTTCCAGAATATCTTCTTTATTCTCTCCGGATAGATATACATAATCATCTACTGTCTCAGTAGTATCTATGAGAAAAAATTTATGTGCAAAATAATTATTACCAATGATGCCAGATGAATATTTAATTAAAACAAACCGTATGATAAAAAACATCAACGGAGTGACAAGAAAAAAGAGCGTGAAATAATAGTCATCTATAGCGTTTCTAATAGCATAATACCTTAAAAATATTGCCATAACAATCAGCAAAGTATAAAGGGTTCTAATTCTATTAGAACTATTCGAATTAATTAAAAGTATAATTAGTACTGCTATTACTATAAAAAAGACTACTTGATTAAAAATAATATAATCCCAAAAATTCCAGATTGAAAAACCAATCATAGAAAAAATACCCGCAGATACATGTAATAATACGGACGATAGCAATACAAAAATCTTAATTTCGGGTACATGAGAGCATGCATGACAAAAAGATGTGAATACATTCATAGTTTAGGTTTAAGGGTAATGTTGTAGACTTATGATTAGAAATCGGTCTACACATTTAGGTTACTTCGAATGTATTACTTTATTCCTGTTTTATTAATTTTGAGCACTATACAAATGCTTACCATAATGATACAACATTATCATAAGTAAGGTTTTTTTAAATAAACTAATGATTTTTAGAATATTAGGTATCACAAACATAAGTAAGAAAAGATCAATATAATAAACTATAATTTGTGATTATATAGTTTATGTTTAGTATTTGTTAAGGTATTTAAAGTTTGTTTTTTTCAGAATTATTTATAATTTATGCTTGCAATGTAAAAAGAAGTACGACCTAGCTACAAGCCCATAAAGGAGTATCCAAGGATCACGCTTATTTATCCTACATAATTTTTATAAAAATTTATATAATCTCCTTATCAAATGCCTTTAACTATAAATTTTTAAATTTCGAATTGCTAGCTTTGTAATAAAGTCCAAAACGTAGATTATCGATAGCGTTATCATTTTTGGTAATTAAATGCATGATTTAAACTAAAACTTTGTACTTTATCTCATTATAAAATTACCACCTCTTACTAAAAAGAAAATAATGATTCTTATCGAAGTAAAATCGCTTCCTATCAAGGAAGTTATAAATAATATAGCCAAAGCTTTTAAAACAACCTATGAACAGAGTTGCGGAGAGTATTTTCTAAATCTACCCAATCATATTGGAAAAGGAAATATTCGAGGTATCAATTTGGATGGAGGAATGGGCATTATACAATACGACTGTATTTTTGAAGAAGAAGTTGAGTTTCATTTTACCATCAATAAAGTTCATCCACTTAAATTTCTGTACTGTTTAGAAGGTTCTCTCAAACATCGATTTGAAGGTTATGATGATGAACACGAGATAACGCAATATCAGGAAGCTATAGTGGCAAGTGATTTATTTAATGGACATATACTTTGTTTTAAACCCAAGACACATACCATTATTAATAGCTTAGAAATTACAAGAAACGAATTTCAACAAAAAATTCAATGTGAACTTGTGACCATGGATGATACGCTACAAAAGTTATTCAATGATATTGAAGCAAAAGCACTATTCTATCACGACGGGTTTTATAGCCTCAAATTAGCGGATCTTTTTAGAGAAATGCAGAATTTTGAAGGAGGTGATTTTTTAAAAAAACTTTTTTTAGAAGGAAAAGCGTATCAGATGCTCACTGAACAGATTCTACAATATGAAGATGATTTGAATGACTTATCCGGAAGAACTATTCTAAGAAGAACTGAAATTAAACAAATAGAGTTAGCATCCGAATTAATTAGAAACAGAATCTCTGAATTAGATAATATAGTCGAAATTGCTTCTGAAGTGGGGCTTAATCCAAATAAGCTTCAAGAAGGTTTTCAAAGCTTATATGGCACTTCTGTAAAACAATATATAAAGCAAACACGACTCAATCTTATAAAAGATTTAGTTTTAAACACAGAGTATTCAATGTCTGAAATAGTAGACTTAGCAGGGATTTCCAGCAAAAGTTATTTGGCTAAGATTTTTAGAGAAGAATATGGCACTGCTCCATCAGATTATCGAAAACATTTTATAGATTCTCTAACAAAGAAAAAGTAATCTCAATATGATAAAAATTACAAATACTACCCCTATTTAGAATACTGCTTCACAATATCTTCGACCAAAGTTGCCGTTCTTTTATATTTCGCTTTAGCTATTAATCGTTTTGGTGGTGCCATTCTCACTTCACAATCAGTAAGGGAACATGATTCACAAGTAACTCCAACTTTTACCTTTGGAATTTTTGAATCATGAACAAAGCTGATCTTTTTTTCTAAAGCAGTAGAGATTAAAAACCCTATCCCGATACTACGATAATACTCTTTTCTAAAAGGATCTTTGGTAGCAGAGGTAAACACCAAATATTGCTGATCAGAATCTGTATAGTCAGAGATTTGAATATTGAAAGCATAGTCCAAATCTTCACTTGTAGTTCGTTGCAATGTTTTTATGGCCATCCAACGTCTACAATAATGCTCATTAATTTCGTTGGCGTGGGGTTGTTGCTGATGCGTAATGTGTAATTCTTTAACTAAATTATATCTATCGGCACCTTTCTTATGCGTAAATCTCAAAAAGAATACATTTTGCATCCCAAAATCTTTAGGCAATACGTTAGTAAGTCTCTGGTAAAAAGATTCTGGGGAAGCATTATATATATTCATAATGTGATGAAATGCTTTTTCAGAAAAACGTTTCATAGAAAAAAGCTCCTTAAGATGATCTCTAAGATGATTTTTTGGTATAATTAAAGCTCCGGCAAAATAAGACGCATAGAAATTATGCAATACCTCTTCAAAATTATCATAGCGTATCCATGTAAACGTATACGGCCTTTCGGTAATATTCATAAACTGATACCCCAACTCTTTGGCATAGATAAATGTTTTCTGTGCTTCACCTACACCATCAGACAACAAAAGTGTTTTTGTAGCAGGTACAAATACTGATCTTAGGTTATCTAATTCTTCATGTTTTGGGATCCCAGCTGTATTGATCGTATACCCATATTCTTCTTTAAGAATTTCTTCTAACTCTACAGAAGATACTTTTCCGTTTAAATCTAATTGATAAGATTTGGCACATCGAATTGCATGATCTTCAAGATTTTTAAAAAAATTATTATGTGCCTCTTGATAGGATCGTAAAGAAGCTAGATAAAATCCTTCGCGGCTCATATTGTAGTGCTGCGCAATCTCAATAATTGTACTAATAAAGGCATTCACCTTTGATGGGGCATTAGCAATGATATCGATTAAGTCACTTTGCTGTATGCCAAATAATTCAAGCGGAATCTCATCTAGTATCCCTGATTGCAAAATTTCACCAATTGGCGCTAGGTTTTTATCTAGTTTTAAAGAAACTAAGCTGTCATAAGGAACATCAAAAGTTTCTGCTAGTTTTATTATTTTATCCGTTTTAGGATATTTTTTCCCTTTTTCTATCTCGTTTAGATACGACTTTGATAGTCCGCTTAATTTAGATAACCCAAAAAGCGACAACTCTCTCTCAGTTCGTATCTGCTTGACTTTCAATCCAAAAATTAATCTAATGTATTCTTCTGCTATTGCCATGAGACCAAAAGTAATCTTTTTTGCGTAAATGTTAAAAAAATAAATTATTTATATTTAGCGAACGTTCGCTTGTTTAATAAAAAACTTTTTTTTAATATTGTTCACTCAAGCGATACAGTTACAGAAGCCCTCTATGGGCATTAAAAACAAGAACCATGGAAATTCAGACAAACCTTAGTCAGAAAATTAGCTTCACGAAAGAAGTTAGAAATTACCATCCAGAAATTTTAACCGATGGCGCCCTGATCTTTTTAGAGGCTTTGCAAGATCGTTTTAACGAGAGACGCTTAGCGCTATTGAAAAACCGCGAATGCCAGCAGCAGTTGTTTGACCTGGGATCTTATCCTTCTTTTCCAGAAAACACAAAAGAGATTCGTAATAGCGAATGGGCTGCCGCTCCTATCCCAGCTGACCTACAAGATCGTAGAGTTGAAATTACAGGTCCGGTCGATAGAAAAATGGTCATAAATGCATTAAACTCTGGAGCCAAAACATTCATGGCAGACTTTGAGGATAGTAATGCTCCATTATGGGAAAACTGTTTACAGGGACAAAAAAATCTAAAAGATGCTGTTAATAAAACTATTTCGTTCTATAATCCAAAAAAAGATAAGACATATCAACTTAAAGAAAGAACAGCTACTTTAATCGTACGACCAAGAGGACTGCATCTTAACGAAAAGCATCTTTTGATACAAGAGCAGGAAATGAGTGCCTCTCTGTTTGATTTTGCCTTATATCTATTTCACAATAATGAGCAACTTAAAGAAAATGGTTCTGGTGCCTATTATTATCTTCCGAAATTAGAACACTTTACAGAAGCTATCTGGTGGAATGATGTAATTGATTTTTCTGAAGAATATTTGGGAATAGAAGCTGGAAGTGTAAAAGTTACAGTACTTGTAGAAACAATAACTGCTAGTTTTCAATTAGATGAAATTATTTATGCATTAAAAGATCACATTGTAGGGCTTAACTGCGGAAGGTGGGATTACATCTTTAGTTACATTAAAAAACTAAGAAATCATACAGGATTTCTTGTACCAGAGCGCGCACAGGTAACCATGACCAGTCCATTTATGGATGCATATAGCAAACTGGTGATCCAAAGGTGCCATAAAAGAAATATTCTCGCTATAGGTGGTATGGCAGCTCAAATACCCATCAAAGATGACGAAGAGCGAAACGCCACGGCCTATGCTAAAGTTAAAGCAGATAAAGAGCGTGAAGCAAAAAACGGTCATGATGGTACTTGGGTAGCACATCCGGGATTAGTAAAGCTAGCTATGCAGGTGTTTGATACCCATATGAAATCACCGAATCAAATGCATGTAAAGCGCAATGATATTAATGTAACAGAAAAAGACCTTTTAGCAGTTCCCAAAGGAACAATAACCGAAAAAGGGATTCGGGAAAATATCAATGTAGGAATCCATTATATTGCCAATTGGCTTAGCGGAAACGGAGCAGTAGCATTATATAATCTTATGGAAGATGCCGCTACTGCAGAGATTAGCCGTACACAGCTATGGCAATGGTTAAAAAATGAAGTGCAGTTAGAAGACGGAAGAATTCTGAATCTACAACTTTTCGGCTCTTTATTTGAAAACGAATTAAGTATAATACACGAGCAAGTAGGAGATTCTCTATTTCAAACCAAAAATTATCAAAATGCAATTGTGATTTTTAAAGAATTAGTTGTTTCCGATGAGTTTGAAGAATTTTTAACTACTAGTGCTTACGAATACTTATAAAATACAAGCATGATTTTTTCCGATTTATTACAATTGTGCTCAAAAACGGCATTCGCTCATGTGGATGTCGTTTTTATTTATATAGGCACTTTCAGAAAATAGCTACGCTAATTTCAATTTGTTTATTTTTTGAATGATTTTCGATAGTTGTAAGAAG
>CANLYR010000076.1 GCA_947495425.1 uncultured Aquimarina sp. | reverse complement strand
TGTCTACAAACTAAATAGAAGATATTTTGGAGAAAGAATCTTTGATAGACTCGTAATAGCAAGCATTACAACTAATGAACATTAAACGGATATACAAAAATAAGATTATTAAAAATACGTTTGTATTAAATTTAATAATATTTTAATGCACATCCATTAAATAATTAATGACCATATAATTTTATGATATTTATACGATACCTAAAGAGACGACTACGATCTTTACATACAATTTTTTTATTAGTACTGTTTTTATATGTCTTGAATAGTAATGCTCAACAGGTAACCTCTAATAATATAAATATCGATAGTCTTTCTATATCTTACGAGAAAGGGATGCGATACTTACGTTCTGATCCAGAAAAAGCAGAATTAGAATTTAAGAACCTTTTACAATTAGCTATAGATAAAAACAATTTTTTCTGGCAAGGAAAATCATTATTTCAACTTTCTAAAGTAAGCAGATTAAAGGGAGGAGAAGATAATTTCAAAGAAGCGATATTGTATGGAAAACTAGCCCTTTCAAATTTTAAGAAATCTGGGGACTCATTAGAAGTTTTTAATTGTTTGGTAAATATCAGCGGAGTCTACATTACACACCAACGTGCAGAAGAGGCACTTCAATCTGCTTTAAAGGGTGAAAAAATGATTTCATTCCTTAATGATAAACTACCAGTTAATGATAGGGGTAAATTTTATGGAAATTTAGGCTTGATATATAATGAACTAGATTTGCCAGAAAAATCTATGCAATATAATTACAAAGCACTGGAATATTTTAAAGAAGCTAAAAATGAAAATGCACAGTACAAGATTTTCAATAATATGGGTAAGCTTTATAGCCGAATAAAAAAATTTGAAAAAAGCCTTGAATACTTCGAATTGTCATATATTGGTTTTAAAAAACTAGAGTCTACTCGTAACTTAATCATGACAGCTACAAATTTGGGTAGTGTAGCAATAAAGATAGACAGTTTAGATTTAGCAAAAGGTTACTTACGAGAAGCAATAACAGCAGGTAAAAATTACAAGTACCCAAACGCGACTGTGTCTGCAAATCTTTTTATGGGAAGAGCCTTTTATAAAGAGCATGTTTTAGACAGTGCACAATATTATCTAGACCGCACTCTTAGAATTGCAGATTCTATAGGGAGGTTAGACCGAAAAATCGATGCCTTTATTTTGAAACAAAAAATTGCAGAGGAGCGTGGAGATTTTCAAGAGGCCCATACATACACAAAAAAAATCAATAAATTAAGTATCAGTATTGATAGTTTAAATAATAAAAATAAGGCTGTACGTATTCTTTTAGACACACAAAAAGAAACTGAAAACTCAAAAAAAACTAAGCTTTTTTATATCCTTACTTCTATAGTGTTGCTATTTTTAAGTTTTATTTATATCCTCTACAGGAAAAAACAAAATAGGTTAGTCAAATCTAATAACCATTTACAATGCGAGGTCAAAAGTACTACAGAAGAAAAAGATAAGCTTTACAGAAGAATGGTGTCATTAACAGCTCTTAATGCAAGTACACAAAAAAGTTTTGAACAGATTAATCATATTCTGGACGATATCAAATCTAAAATTTCTGATACGTCAACATCTATAAGTGTAGATGTGCAAAACGCCAAAAATATTATAAAGGACCAGATTAAACTAGACAAACAATGGGATGCATTTTTTTTACACTTTGAAGAAGTACACCCTTCTTTTCTTAAATTTTTAAACAAAAAATACAATTTATCAGCTACTGATTTGAAAGTATGTGCTTGTATGAAAATAAATCTATCTAACTATGAAATAAGTGAAATTCTAGGCATTAATCAAAATTCTGTTTATGTAATCACGCATCGGTTGAAAAAAAAATTACAACTTCCTGATAATACCACTATAAATCAATTTCTTTCATCGATTTAGGTAGTCTATCGTTTTTCTTCATAAAATTGAGAGTGTAAGTTTTTGTAATACCCTCTGTAAGACTTTGAAATCAAATCATTTTAATAAAATTTATCCTTTGCTGTTATGTTGATGTAATAACTCAAAAACTGAAGTGGTTTAAACTTAAGCGCATGAAATTTTATTTCATCAAACCTAAAATTCAAACTCAAAAAGATAGTCTTAAGGAAATAAAAACTTTTGAAGTGGCTGATCTTTTATTTACTATTGCTTGAGATTAGCTCGGTAATACTCGCTTAAATGAATAGTGAAGGACATCTACTCCACCATATAAACACAATATATTTTGGAAAACTATAAAACACATATTGAAGTCATTTGAACTTTTAATTCTGGGCTGTAAAAACGTATTTTGCACCCTAATTTCATCTTTCTTTCATACCTTAGCTAAGGCTATGCTACTTAAAAAAGATATTATTATGTCACAAAAGCCTATTTTTTCGCTTCCAGACAAAAAGTTCAAATGACTTCATTAACTTAAATTACAATATTATATCATGAAAACATTATTTAAATTAACTCTTATTTTAATCTTGATATTTTTTTACAGTTGTGAAAAAGAAGAAAATATCGAAACAATTGATACTAATGGAGACGACTCTTCGATCAAGGAAACAATAAAAAAGGCCTCAAAATGCGAGGTGACTGTAAAGAATTTAGCAAGTCATACAAGAGTTATTTATCGAGCAAGCGATAATGCAACTACCATAAGAGTAAATGAATGGCGAAACGGAAAAGCTTTAATCATAAAAACCAGTTCGGGTATATGCAAAATTCCTAAACCCTATAATGAGTTGATTATATACGGGGGTAAAGGAAATGACTCTATCATTATCCATAGTAGTGTTAAAACTCCAATAATGGTGTACCCTGGTGATGGCCTAGATTTTGTAAGAAATATAAGTAATACATCAGTTACATTCGTTACACTTGGTGATGGTAAAGATAAAATCGTTGGGAATAAAAAGAATACCAGGTTTTGGATAGACCCGGAAGACAAACATAATGCATCCTCAACAGAAATCGATGCTGGTAAATTACATGTTGTAGCCTCTTTTGAAAATTTTGATAAGATACTAGATAGCCCAGACATTGAAGATCCTTATAGATATGATCTTTATGCTAATTCAGAAGTGCCATGGGATTATATACCAATGTCTGAAACAAGTCTATGGGGTATTGATCTGCCTAGTCCATTTGATGTACAGCAAGGATATTTACAGACATGTAATGAAACAAGTCGATGGGCGGCTCTAGCTAGTCAACAACCACAAAAAGTACGAGAACTTGCCGTTGAACTAGGAGACAATACCTATGCAGTAAAAATTCGTAATAATCGCTATGTTCGTGTTGATGAGGATATTATTCCCTTTAATTTATCACGTCCTGGTATTACAGGCAAATCTTGGTATGTTCTCCTAGAGAAAGCGTATAGTGATTATGATAAACCATTAGCACCTTATGACCCGTCTCACCTGATCGCTACATTGCATTGCTCCGAGTATACAGCCATTGATTACCTTAGAGCTATAAAAGAATTCAAAGATCAAGGATATACATTAGAAACGCTATCATTATATACAAGTGAAAATTTAGAAATTGGGATCTCAAGATCTCACGTACACACTATTTTGGGTGTAGAAAATGATAAGATTATCTTGCGAAACCCATACGGCGATGTATTTGATGCATTGCGTAAAAGAGTTTACAATGCAAATAATGGTAGGGTAAAACTCTCTTTTGAAGAGTTTAAAGAGTATTTCCCATGGATAGTAGTAGGTAAGGCTGTTTGGGAGTAAATATAATTTTAGACTCTCTGATCGATAACCTCAACTGATTTGAAAGTATGTGCTTGCATAAAAATAAATTTATCTTACTATGAAATAAGTGAAATTCTAGGCATTGATCAAAATTCTGTTTACGTAATCACGCATCGGTTGAAAAAGAAATTACAACTTCCTGATAATACCATTATAAATCAATTTCTTTCTTCCCTTTAAAACAGCAAATATTTGACTTCAATTTAAGATTGTAAGGTTTTGTAATGCTACTGTAAGTAATTGAAACCTCTACTTTGCAAGTGTTTGACATACAAAAAGTTAACTTTATATTAACAAACAAAAAAAGAGTTTCCATATCTCATGTTTTTTTTCAATTACATCATGATAATTTTTATCAGATGTTTTGGTAGAGCGATAGCAATACATCAAAAAGCATTTATAAATGATGCTATAATGTTAAATAATGAATAACTATTGCTTGTAGGATGATGGAAATTCTTGAATTAATAGAACCATATATTCAAATTTTAAGCCCCATGACAATTTGTGTTTTGAATTTTATCTTGTATTTCATTTACAGCCACTACAAAAATGAAATTTATCATAATAGCATTTATCTAAAGACTACAACTTCACAGATAGTTGAAAAATTTTCCTTTAAGAAAGAATTACTTTAAATAATTAGATACTCAGTAATTCATGAAAGGAGGTATTTATAAAATTAATTATCTGATTTTTTGAATCTTAACCCATTAATAAGATTTCATTGATGAAAAAAATATTCTTTACCATTATAATCTTCATTTTCAGGATATCCTTACTTAATGCACAGTGTTTAGGGCCTAATTTAGTGCCCAATCCAAGTTTTGAGAATTACAGCTCATGTCCTGACAATACATCTGGACCGAATCCCGGACAGGATCAATATGAAAAAATCGATAGCTGGAGCAATACCTTCAATAATATCGGTCCGAAAATGACTCCTGATGTATATAACTCTTGCAGTCCAGGACAAAATGGTGTGCCATGGACAAACGGAGTGTCTATTACAAATCCTTTGGCGGCAGACGGAGAGGGTTATGCAGGATTAGTTACTTTTATCAGCGGAAGTTTTAACAGAACCACACAATTCAGAGAGTATATTTCGGCACAGCTGAATACAAATTTACAGGCTGGAAAAAGATATATGGTACGTTTTAAATGGCGAATTCCTACTGGCGATTGGGTGCTGTATACAAATAGATTTGGGATGTATTTTAGTAACGGAATTCCTAATACCTACTATCCGGTTTTGGAAGCTCCTAGTGTTCTTGATGTTACTCCTCAAATTGAGCTACCAACAACCGATTTTTTAGACGAAACCTCACAATGGGTTGATTTTAGACAGGACTTTGTTGCAAATGGAGGAGAGGATTACATTACATTAGGAAACTTTTATAAAGACGATGCGACCACCGTTAGCGATGTTAATGCATTTGCTTTGGGTTATGTCTTTGTAGACGAAATTTCAGTAAGAGAAATACTGGTATCCGAAAATATTAGTGTAAGTCCCGATGTAACTATAAATCCCGGAGATACTACTATTCTGAACGTGACTCCTACAGGAGGCGCTCCTACGTATTCATGGACGGCTATTCCTAATGATCCGACATTATCCGGGCAGGAGAATTCTCAAAACCCTAACGTATCACCATTAGAAAATACGACCTATATAGTGTCAGCAGATTTTGGCAATGGTTGTATTATCGAAGAACGTATCCTTGTTACTGTAAATACTCCTTGTCCTGCAGTGGTAGCCACTGCCAATCCTACAACAATTGTGTTGAATGAGGGTTCGGTACAATTAAATGTATCGCCAACTGCTAATCACTATTACCATACATGGTCAGGATCTGCATCATCTGATTTGAATGCTACAAATCTATCTGACCCAATATTTACGCCTACCAGTGTCGGTACTTTCATCTTCACAGTAGAGACAAATTTTAATGGAACATGTGTCAATACAGCTGATGTTACAGTAATTGTTACCGAACTGCCGATTCCAAATTGCGGTGACAACCTAATTCCTAACCCCAGCTTTGAAAACATCGAAGCGTGTCCGGCTTTTCCGGGAAGACTCGAGCCTGATGCCTATTACTGGGAATCACCAACCAATGCTCCAGCCGATCTTTTTGCTCAATGTGCTACCTCGTCCTCCGTAAGCACTCCGACGAACAATAGGGGAAATTTGGCCCCCTCGGATGGTGAGAATTATGCTGGTTTTTTTGCATATTTCGCACTAACAGATAATTATCGCCAATATATAAGTGTAAAACTTCTAGAACCATTAAAAGCAGGACAGCAATATGACATATCCTATAATTTGGCGCTTGCAACGAATTATTCAATTGCTATCGACCAGCTTGGTATGTATCTATCCCCTGATGAACTGCCCCCAAATTATACCAATGGATTATTAGCAGCAAATCCACAAGTAGTAACCCCATCAGGACAACCATTGAACTCAAAATCCTGGCAGCAAATTGCGCTAGGGTATACTGCTGTTGGTGGTGAAGAATATATTTATATAGGTAACTTTAACAGCGATAGCAATACAAATGTTACTAATGCATCTGGAGGATCTATAAACAATACTGCATATTATTATATTGATGAGGTATCCATTATTGAAAAAAATTGTACCGGTTGCACCCTCTTAGTTGATACTGACAGTAGCAGCCTAAATAATCCCGATTGCGGGCAAACCAATGGTAGTATCACGGGAATCACCGTTACCGGAAACTCTGGTAGTGAAACTTACAGTTGGACGAATGCTTCAGGAACAGAAGTAGGAACAGTCATTGATCTTTCTGCCATCGGGCAAGGGGATTATACGCTGACAATTACCGATGGAAGTTGTAGCGATACCGCAGGACCATTTACTATTAATGAAAATGGAGGACCTGTACTCGATATTTCTAACATCAGTTTCAATAACGCAGACTGCGGTCTAACCAATGGAAGTATCACAGGGATAGCTGTTACCGGAAACTCTGGCAATGAAACCTACAGTTGGACGAATACAAACGGAAATCAAATCGCAAACACTATCGATCTTATAGGGGTGGGACCAGAAAATTACCTACTAACTGTAGCACAAGGGGCTTGTACTACAACTTCTGGTCCTTATACCCTTACTGAAAATAATGCTCCAATATTGGACGATTCTGATATACAAATAAACAATGCAGATTGTGATCAAACAAATGGAAGCATTACAGGAATAATCATTACCAATCCTTCTGGTAATGAAACCTACAGCTGGACAGATACCTCAGGAACACAAGTGGGAACTGATATAAATCTTATTGGAAGAGGACCCGGTAGTTATTCACTAAACGTAGAGGTTGGGGCGTGTGTCGCAACTATCGGTCCTTTTTCTATTAACGAGCTCAACGACTGCGAAGACCCTACCACTCCTAACATACGTATTGCTACTGCACTTACTCCTAATGGCGATGGTAGTAATGATATGTTTATGATTCGTGGATTAGAAAATTACCCTAATAATCGACTCTATATTTTCAATCGCTGGGGCAATAAAGTGTATGAAACTTCTAATTATCAAAATGATTGGTATGGAAATTACCAGAACAAACCCTTACCGGTAGCAACTTATTATTATATCCTAGAGCTTAATGACTCTAATAGAAAGATATATAAAGGAGCGATTACTATTATCAAATAAATAATCCTAAGACCTACTCAAACCTATTAAAATAAAGTCCTCAATTATGAACGCATCCTATGTTATGTATCGTATTAATATAAGTAGTAAAACAATCATAGTACTATACTTAGTACTTTTGGGTATAACAAGCACTGCACAACAAAACCCACAGTTCTCTCAATACTTACAAAATCCATTGGTATTAAATCCTGCAATAACCGGTGCAGAAGATTTTATGGATTTCACCTTAGGGTACCGTAACCAATGGACAGGTTTTCAAGGAGCTCCGAAGACAGGAACACTGAGTTTTCACGCGCCTACTAGTTTGTTGTTTGGAACAAACAGAAGGGCAGCCAGTGAATCTCACTCTGGGATCGGTGCTTTCATTTATGCCGATGAAACCGGACCTATTAAGCAATCAGGATATTACCTCAGTTATGCCTATCACTTGCAAGCATCAGAAGAATGGTTTGTGTCATTAGGTACCTTTGTAGGAGGATCTCAATTTAGTTTTAATGCAAATGATGTGGAATTAGTTGAAAATCCAAATGATATTCTGGTACAAAACATATCAAATACCAATTTTGATATGAGTTTAGGAATATATATCTACTCTAAACATATATTTATGGGGATAGCAGCCAATCAAATCTTTGATCAGGAAATACCTTATAATGTTCAAAATGGTGCGCTGACCTCGGGCAGTTTACCTAGAAATTACAATGCGCTATTGGGTAGTCGGATCCAAGCAGATAGAGATTGGACAATTATACCATCCGGAGTCATCAGAACCGTAGAAAATGCTCCTGTACAATGGGACATCAGTGTCAAAGCTGAATATCAGAATAAACTGTGGGGTGGGATTTCCTATAGAAACGAGGAGTCTGTATACGCACTAGTAGGATTTAGAATATGGAATAGCTTTTCCGTAGGGTATTCCTATGATTACCCAATATCCGAGTTCAGCAATAATCAATCGGGATCCCACGAAATTGTATTGAGTTATCGAATCTTTGGCGGAAGCAATAAATGCGGGTGTGCGGTGAATTCTTTGTAGATTTTTATGTATCAGGCTTTCAACACCATTGTATTTATAAAATTAAAATCCAGTACTCAATTTATGAAAGAAACGATTTAAACTATTTCAAAACTTATAACTTACAAATCAAGCTAACATACTTCAAAATTATGAAACTAAACGCTATCATTTTTATCTCGCTGTTTATGTCTTTTTCACTCCTATTTGGACAAAAAAGACCAATAGGTACTAATCTAACCTCTGTTAACTTTTATTCTAACGAACTTGTTTTTACAGACATTTTTAAACAAAGTGGTAAATGGGTTACCCAAAATGCTGAGGGCTCATCGCCCTGGAACACCAACCTTCAAATACCTATCTTACCTAATGGATTTCCGAAGAAAGTACCATTTACGACCAATAATAACGTACCTCAAAAAGTAGCTAAACTACTTCTAGAATTAGAAGATGCTATTTTTCCAAAAGGAACGTATCGACTCATTGTTACTGGCAAAGGCAAAGTAAGAATTCGTGCAGGAAACAATATCACTTTAGCAACTCCGATAAATACACTTATAGAAGTAAATAATAAAATGATCTTTGAAATTTTAGAATCTAATGAAAATAATCCTATTTCTGATGTTAAACTTATTTTACCAAAATATGTGGATACGTATCAGACTAAAGTGTTTACAGATGAATTTATTGAATTTGTTGATGATTTTGAATTGTTACGCTTTATGGATTGGACGGAAACAAACAATTCTGAAGTAATTCACTGGAGCGATAGATCCAAAGACACGTATCATACCCAAGGCCAAGAACACGGTACTTCTTGGGAAAACACTATTCGCTTATGTAATTTTTCAAAAAAGAATGCTTGGATTAACATCCCACATCAGGCTAATAATAATTACGTAAGACAACTAGCTAAATTATTAAATAACACACTTCAACCCGATCTAAAAATCTATTTAGAGTACAGTAATGAGGTTTGGAATAGTCAATTTGAACAGCATAAATATGCTATAAATAAGGCAAAAGAGCTAGGATATTCAGTTCAGGAGCATGAATTAGCCTGGCTTTATACCGCGAAACGTTCTGCGGATATATTTAGAATTTTCGAACAAGAGTTTACCAATGATGACCGTCTGATAAAAGTACTTCCATCTCAGTCTATTTCTTATGTAGCCAATAAAATTATAGAATATTTTAATACTCCATCGATAAATCCAACAAAAATACAAGCAGATTATTTAGCCATAGCACCTTATTTTGGCGGTTCTGTTGCCAATACTATTGTTGATGAAGGTTTGGTAAGCGATATCACAGTCCCTCAAATTTTGGAAAGAACAAAGCAGTCTATGGAGATAGCCTTCGATAGAATGAAACAATGTTCTGAAGTGGCGCAGTCACACGCTATTGATCTTATTACATATGAGGGTGGTCAACATCTTGTGGGTTCAAGAGGTAATGAAAACATAGAAGAACTGACTAATAAATTAATCGCTGCCAATCATCATCCCAAAATGAAGGAACTCTATCAACAATATTTTAACCATTGGTATGAAAACTACGGTGGATTGTTTGTGAATTTTTCTTCCCACGGAAGATACTCTAAATGGGGAAGTTGGGGCATAAAAGAACATATGGAAAATTTTGATAATCCTAAGTACAAAGGATTACAAAAGGCGGTTTTTTCGTATAATACGCTACCAGAAAAAGAATATTTCTATATCAAAAATAAATACACTCAAAAGCACCTAAAACCAATTGATGATAATCTATTGTCTGGATTAACCGTGGCTAGTAACGATTTTTCTGATTGGTTTCAATGGGAAAAAGTTGCTTCTGACAATGGATATTTTTATTTGAAGAATAAGAAGACAGGATATTATTTTAGGCCAGTAGCAAATACTGAAAATTCTATGATGGAACAACAAATAATTACATATAATGGTAATAAAACACAATGGCGTATCGATGAGATCACGGATGACGAGTACGTTTATCTTGTTAATCGCTGGACCAATGATTATATACGGCCAAATAAAATTGAGAGCGATAATATATTGTATTTAAAACCTAGTGAAAAATATAAAGGGCAATGGACACGATGGAGTTTTGAGAATGTTGCCGAAGAAAATATTGATATCCAAAACGAATCGTCACAAGCACCAAAATCTAACAAACTGAAGCTCTATCCGAATCCTGCAAGTAATTTTATCAATGTATCTCAAATGAACAGTAAGTCTCCTTACTTCTTAATTGGGTTGGATGGTAAAGTTTTACAAAAAGGTTATTTTGAAAATACTAATGATCAACAAATTGATTTAGGTACATTAGAAACTGGTATCTATTTTTTCAAACAAGATAAACAAACAGTTAAACTGTTAATACAACAGAAATAAACAACCACATTGATAAAAATTTATTCGATTATCCTTAATGCTTCATAGTGATAGCTTTAGTATGAAGGCTTTATCATCAGCGGATATTTTATGAAGGCACCTTCATAAAACACGAAAACTCTTGTAAATATGAGGGTTTTGTTGTATATTTAAGTATAATAAAACCCCGA
>CANLYR010000075.1 GCA_947495425.1 uncultured Aquimarina sp. | reverse complement strand
CTTCTTACAACTATCGAAAATCATTCAAAAAATAAACAAATTGAAATTAGCGTAGCTATTTTCTGAAAGTGCCTATTTTGGCCTTACAGGGGCAAAACTAATTTTTTACATTTTATCTTACTCGGAACTGCCGAAAATGATAGTTCTGACCTCTCTAAAGGAGAATAAATCGGAAACCCCGAAGCAGAGTCATCGGAAAATTATTTAGATTAAATAATTTATAGCATTTTTAAAAGATTTCTAGCCTCTTTTTTCTTGTAATGATTTTTGGAATTACTAATTATAAGCAAAATCTCTTTGGCTTTAGAAATATCATTCTTTTTAATAAATAGTAATGCTTTGTACCAAATTCCTTTGGGAGCATCAAGAAGATCACTTTTATATAATTGATCAAATGTTTTTTCTGCTTCCTTATATTTATTTAATTCCATCTGTGCAATTCCAGTATACAAATAAATAGCTGATTTATTTTGTTCAGGATTTTTGTAATTATTTATAAAGATTTGTAATGCTTTTTCATATTCTTTTGCATCAAATAATCTTTGAGCTTTTATCAGTAATCTCGAATCATTTGATCCTCTATCTACCAATGATGGTACGTCAGAAAGATCAAGGTAATTAGCATACAGCTCTTGAGAATGCGTTTTTCTTGATAAAAATAAAGTTGTTCCCAAAAGAATTAAAATAATAGCAACACTGGCAGACAACCACCAAAATTTAGCTGTAGATTTTTGTGAATTCTGATACCTTTCATTTACTTTACTTAGTGTCTCTTTCAGATCTTGGGACGCTTTTTCTCTAAATAATACTTCATATGCTTTAACTTCATGTGAATCATTATTTTCTATGGCGTTCCACTCTTTGCTATTAAAATTTAAAAAGAGCTGGTTTTCAAATTTCACTTTTTCATGAAAAGAGTGGTCCTCCTTCATTTTAAGCAGTATTTCTTTCCTATCCCTTTCAGAAAGTTCATTTCTGACAAACTTCTGGATAAGTATGTCTTCTTCTAGACTCATAGTGACTTTAGGGAGTTATAATCGTTATCTTTTTTAATCATCTCTGCTAGTTTTGATTTACATTTAAAGACACGTTGCCGAGCTACTGTCTCAGAATTGTACCCCATTTTTTTTACGATACTGGCATACGTCTCGTTGCTGAAAAAAAGTGATAGTACTTTTTTACAATTTTCTGATAGCATGTCTAGTTTTTCGGTAAACAATTCCCATCTTTTCTGTTCTAGAACAGACAAGGCAAGATCACGTTCTTCAGAGAGTAGTTCAACAACTTCCGTTTTTGTTACCTTATTTTTTGAAGAATTTAACGCTCTTCTCCATAAATTTTTACAAGCAGTAAATACATATGCCTCAAAACTACTCTTGATCTCAAAAGGTTCTTTCTGATATCTTATCATAATTTGTAGTAGCGCTTTCTGAAATATATCCTCGGCATCTTGTTGTTGTCCTTTATTTTGTAAAACAAATTTTCGAACTTTTGGGAAGACAGCTTTATAAATTTTCATAATTCCATTAGAATCATTACTCAATAGTGCTTTAAGGTATGCTGTTTTTTCAATCATTAAAAATGATACTACTCTTTAAATAATTTTTATATTAGCGGGTAACAAATACTGCTTTCATGTAACAATATGTGTAAAGCAAATATAAATTATTTAAATCATTACCATGAAAAAATATTTTCTCTTTAAAATCATAAATTTGATATGTATTACAATCTTTATGATAGGTTGCCAATCTGATACTATTACTGAAAACAGCATAGAAGATGGTATACAACAAAATACTAAAAGAGGGTTTTCAACTATAGATGCACCTAATGCCAGTACTGAAACGATTACGATTCTTATCAAATTTAAGGAAAGTATCGGCGAAAATGAAAAAACTGAAATTCGTAAAAAATATATTAAAAAAGGTTTACTGTTAAGTTGGGAGGCATGTGGTACTAAAGACCATTATAATTATGAAGTATGGACTGTTGATAACGATAAATACAATGTAATCAGAACAGCTCCATTACATCATTCGGATGACGATGAATTAGAAAGATTGATAGAAATGGAAAATGCAGATTGTAATAATGTAAAATAAAAAATGAATATCCAGAAATAGTTTAGAATTTTGATAGATTGACACCGTACAATTTTTTATTAGCCATCTTCTTCTGCTTATCGTTAACGGGAAATGCTCAGGGATTATATGACCATTATCTAATGGTATTTAATAATGAAAGAGCAGATATTTTAAAGATTGGTGAGAAGGTGGATAGTATTCTGAACGTTTCTGATGCCAGTGGACAGCATCTGTTGGGTATTAAAATTGCTCATAATTTTTCTAAATTTCTCTATAAAAAAAAGCGTTTTGGTAGTGCAATTCAATACGGAAAGTATGAAATAAAAAAATATCGCGAACATAAGATAATCAATAGTCTGTATGCTAAAGCCTTGTACAATTTAGGCTATTTTTATTATCGGCAAGGAGATTTTGAGAGTGCTCTCCCGTATTACAAAGAAGTTATCGCTATCAACTTGGATGCCTCCAGTACAGCCAAAGCGTATTGTGAAATTGGTTACTATTTTGAAAAAAAAGGTGATTTATACAGATCGCGAGACTATTATGCATATGGTATTGCAGCTTTAGAAAAGCTAGATAAAAAAAAGATTCTAATAAAAAGATATCTTAATTTTTCTAATGTGCTTTATCAAATCGACACCCATGAAAGTCTTGATAAAATGCTAGATGCTTTGAATAAAGCCGAAACATTGTTAGCTGTAATACCCAATAAATCTTCAAAAGACGCTAGTATTCTAAATGCTAATTATGCCAATTACTATGCTACCTCAAAGCGCTTAGATTTTTTTAAAGCAAAATATTATGCTCATAAAAATTTGGTACAAGCTAAGAAAGAAGCAGACTCTGTATTCATATATTCCTCATATACACAATTAGGGATATTATATATAGAAGCTGCTGTAGAGGAGCAAAAAGATAGTACGTTATTTTTTCTAAATAAGGCATTGCAGTACTCACCAAATGCGCATGAAAAATCTGTAGTCTTTGATAACATAAGTGATTACTATTTAAAAACGAAGTGCTTTTCTAAGGCTTTATCTGCAAATAATCAAGCGCTTACAAAAAGTATTGGTTCTGATCAATATGCCAGAAGTATTCCTGACCTTAATGAGATCATATCATCTGATAATCCCAATAATATTCTCGTCATTCTCATACAAAAAGCTTCGATTCTTATGAAGTTGCATCAGGATCAAAATAGAATCGCAGACATAGAATTGGCACTTTCTTATTTGCAATTAGCAGACAATTTGGTAGATCTTCTTTTGTATACAAGTAAAGAGGACGGTTCTAAATTATTATGGCGAAAAAAAGCTTCAGAAATCTATCTAAAAGGAATTCTGATATGTGAAATCCTGGAAGATAAAGAAAAAGCATTCTATTTTTCTGAGAAAAAAAAAGCGCTATTATTGACTACAGAAATTCTGGAAAACACAGAAAAAGTGGGATTGCCAAAGGATGTTCTGGTCAAACAACTTGAAATGAAAAAAAAAGTGCTGGATTTAGAAAAACTAATCTCCAAAAAATCACAAAAAGACCGTCTTTCAAGTTTAAAAGCGCAACAATTTGATGTAAAGAGAGCCTATCAAGCATTTAAAGACTCTGTAGCCATACAATTTCCAAAAGTCATTTTAAATCATAAAACAGAGCAAATTTTAGAATTAAAAAAAGTACAGGAGCAATTAGATCAACACACAGTAGTTATTTCTTATGTAAGTAATAGCAATGCTAAGGACAGCGATTTTGATATAACATATGCTGTCATCGTTTCTAAAACCGATTTAGAAATACTCAAAATTGGTAACACTAAGGAGATAGAAGAATTGGCTGCCCATTACCTTCAAGCTATTTCTAAACCTTTTGAAACACTTGATGAACTAGAGAGATTTAAGGAAATCGCTTTTGAGTTATTCCAACTGTTATTGCCAAAAGATCGAATTAAAACTATACTAACTAACAAACATCTTATGATAGTACCCGACGGGCGATTGCAATATATCCCATTTGAATCGCTTGTTGTAGACAAAAATTCTGGTCGTTATCTATTTGAAGAACATCAAATCAATTATGCCTATTCACTATCATTGCTACACCATAATAAAACCATTACCAGAATAGCAAACAAAAATCTTGTCACTTTTGCTCCAATTAAATTTAGTCACAATAATTTGGTTACTCTTGACCAAAGCTTTGAAGAGGTAAAAAACATAACCTCGCATATTGGTGGAGACATGTATTTGAATGCTACGGCAACCAAAAATAATTTCTTAAACTATACCAAAGACTATAAAATTATTCATTTAGCCACACACGCCAATTTTGAGGATGAACCTCAAATCGCCTTTTACGATATGAACTTGGCAAATATTGATTTATACACCTATCAAAACAATGCAGAATTAGTGGTGATGAGTGCTTGTAACACAAATCAAGGTAGCTTAGCAAGAGGCGAAGGGATTTTAAATCTAACACGGGGTTTTTTCTATTCTGGAGCAAATACTGTCGTTTCTACACTCTGGAATGCAAACGATACATCGACATCAGGTATCATGAGCGATTTTTATGGTAATTTATCATCGGGTCAAACAAATTCTGAAGCCTTACACAATGCCAAGCTCAACTACGTACATAATGCATCTTTGTCTGCAGCTTCGCCCTTTTATTGGGCACCATTTATATTGATTGGCGATGCAGATACTATTCTTTTTCCATCCAATACGCTCTTGTATTGGATCATTTTATTTCCTTCATTAGTACTGATAATCAGCATCTTAATTTATTTTTATAAAAAAAGATAATTTTCTTGGGTAACGGATTCTTGTTTGTGGTAACAAGAAAGTGTATGTAAGAAAATTAGAGGCTCACCCTTTCTAATTTTTACAAGTACTATTTTATATGAAAAATGAAAAAAAGTAAAAGACTAAACAGTCGGAATTAATGCTGAAACAGCGACTTCAAAATTAATATCTGAAAGTAGGCAACAAAAATAAAGTACAATGAAATTTAAAACTTCCTTAATTCTCACAGCTTTTATCATTGTTTTCACATCATGTAGTGATGAGATAGAAATGAATGAAACACAAATAGTTGAAAAATCAAGTGATTACAAAGAAATTCAGGTCTTAAATGGAAGATTATACTTTCCCAACCAATCAACTTTTCAAGATTATTATACAGAATTAAAAGATAAAGACGAAAATGAAATTGCAGAAATCTTACAAAAAAGATTTTATTCAAAGGATTTTTATTCGTTAAAACCCATTATTAATGATCAAACTGAAGAGGTGCAGTTTGAACGTCATTTGGGTAAAATAAAAAATAACTTGAGAGGATTACGACAAGGTAGAAACATTACAGATGAAGCTTTACTTGAAAATTTAGATGATCTTGAAGATATTATAGGTGAAGGTGTATTTACTAGTTTACTAAATCAAGAAGCGGAAATACAAGTGAATAACAAAATATACAAATATACGGATACTGGCTTATTTATTGTTGTCTCAGAAAAAATTAATGAATTAAACGCTTACTTAAAACAAAAAGAAATCTCTACTAATCTTTTTCAACCGACATCAGAAACAGCTAGAATATCTTATTTAGAAAATAATAGATGTGGAGGCAATGTGATTATTAGTGATGCCATTGAATATTTTGTTGCTGAACCTATAATTCAAGAAAGTTGTGGTGGTGGCGGTTATTACGGAGGCGGATACAATGGAGGTGGAAGTTCGGGCGGAGGTAATACAAATCCCCAAGGTGGCACTCCAAGTGATGAGTTGGCTAAAATTGCTAATGATTTGCAAAAGTGTTCTGGTTCAAAACCATGGCTTGGTAATATTTTTGGCACAACTAGAGTTTGTATAGATAGATATGAGCGTAAAAAAAGAGTGAAGATCAAATACTACAATGTCAATTTTTTTCTAGTGTATGCTGTAGGGATAAAAGTTAAACATCAAAAAAGAGGATGGACAGGTCTATGGCGCAGGCAAAAGACAAGTGAAGTTGCCTTAGGAGTAAATAGCTTATCTTGGAAATTCACAATTCCTACTCCTCCCGGAGCTTTACTAAGCTATCAACCAGCTAGAATATGGCTTGATGACGGAAAAATGTATAAAACCTCAAATGATTATTATAATGCAGTGTATTTTGGAGATATTCCAGTTCCTAATTTGCCTTTTGCGCATAAAGTAGATGCCATTATTGAAGTAGCTGTAAATACTCCTTGGTTTAATGACGAAGAGGACGTAAGAGAATTTATATATCAAAGATTGTTTGACACTACAAAAAACTTACTACGCCAAAATCGAAATAAGCAGCTCAAAAGATTGGGTGTAGTAGTAGCTACGCAGACGCAATCTTGGGTTCAGTACTATGATTTTTCAGAGAGTTGTACTAATTGCTCTAGGAAACATGAAGTAATTGATTTTGGCGCCGTTACACCTGAATTCAATTATACTTTTGGTACTGGAAATGGTGGAAGTTTTAATATTACAAGTTGGGATTACAATTTTAGTAATCCATCTGTAACTGGAATGAATGCATTTGGTATGGCAAAAAGAAGTGGAGTATGGCATGGAAAAAGGTTTGTTTTCTAATAGAAAAATTTTTGAGAGTTAGTAATAATCCTAGCAGATATAGTTATTGATCTTTAAATTAAAACAATCAAAGTAAGGAGTTTTCTGAAAATCCTATCAAACAGAGTAAGAACTAATTTAACTTTTTAATTATGAGTATTTTATTAAAATTTGAAGCCAGAAGATTATCACGATCAGAAGCATCGAATATTGGTGGGGGCGCATCTGAGGCGAGATGTAATCGAATGTTTGATCGTTGGGCCAGAAGAGGTTTTGAAAGAGGCACAAGATTTGAAGCCAGACTGGATAAAAATTGTGGTAATCCTTTTAACCCACCGGTTACACCCGCGAATGGATAGTAATAATTTAGGTTTTAAGCCCTGTAAATTTTATACGTTTATAGGGCTTTTTATTTACGAAATGATGAAATTATTATATGGCAGGAATACCAACTTGAGACTTTTTAAAAGCCATTACAATATTATGTTATAAATATGGTAGAAGGGTTTCTGAAAAACCTCTTACAGTAGAGCAAGAATGAATAGAATTTAATAATGATGAGTAAACTTAACAACTATTTTAACAATGAAGAATTATAAACTAACACTCTTAATCTTAACACTCTTTTCTAGCATAATTACACATGCCCAAAACATCGAGTTTACTGATGCTAATTTTAAATCTGCATTATTAAGAAATATCGTTGACTCGAATTTTGATGGTGAAATTAGTATTGCTGAAGCTGAAAGAGTTCGTATTTTGAATATTGACAATTCCCTGATTACAAATTTATCAGGTATTGAACATTTTACCAATCTGGATGGTCTTTCCGTAAAGCAAAACAGAATAGAATCAGTGGATTTGTCTCAAAATAGAATGCTAACTAGACTAGATATCTCTTCTAATAAATTACGCTCTATTGACTTATCCGCAAATACCGAACTAAAGATCTTAGCCCTGAAACAGAATGAATTAGAATCAATCGATTTATCAAATCATATCGAACTTGAGAAACTATTCCTTAGCTCTAATTCTTTGAGTTTTATTGATGTCACAAACAACGTACAATTAGATCACCTGGCACTTAGTTACAATTCTTTAACCACAATTGATTTGTCTAGAAACCGAAACCTAGAGAGATTAACCCTTTTGACAAATGAATTAAATTTTATTGACCTTTCCCAGAATATAGAACTAGAGCAATTGGAAATCGGTAATAATAACCTTGAATGTATAAACTTACAAGAAAATATAAATTTGAAGCGATTAGATCTTCGACAAAACAATTTTATAGAATTGGTTATCAATAACGCAGCAATCGAAGTGTTAGATTTTAGGAGTAATCCAAATCTCAAATCTGTTTATTTAGACGGACCCGAATTTCAAACAAATCCTGCTTTCGGTTTGACTTTTCTTAACTGTCCTGATCTTGAAACTATCTGTATAAATGAACAATATGTGCAGTTAGTCGAGGATTTATTGATACAACCTAACTATAATAGTACTAATGCGGTTGTAACTTCTAATTGTGAGCCACCTACTACTACTTGCGAGTTACCTCCCGCACCTTGTAATCTTGTAGCAATTCCAGACCCTAATTTTGAACAAGCGTTATTAAATCAAAATATAGATACAGATGGGCTATTAAATGGCACCATTTGTAGAGAAGATGCACGATTTATTCATTCATTGTACATGACTAATGAAAATATTAGGGATCTCACGGGGATTGAGGCGTTTTTAAATCTTAAACGGCTGGCCGTTGTCAATAATAATCTTACCGTACTTGACCTTAGCCAAAATACATTATTGAGAGTTATTGTCGCTTCCAATAATCAGATATCTGCTACTAACTTTAGTCAAAACACACAATTAGAACGCTTAATAATTAGAAATAATCAAATATCGACACTGGATATTGGTCAAAACACACAATTAGAATTTCTACAAATTTCAAACAATCAATTATCTACAATAGATGTGAGTCAAAACACTAGACTTACTTCAATCCTTGCGTCTTTTAATGATATTACTAATATTGACTTGACTAACAATACAGATCTAGAAGTCTTAAGTTTATCAGAAAATGAATTAATGAACTTGGATGTAATAGCAAATACGAATTTGTTACGTTTATTTTGTTCTGAAAACAATTTGACAAATCTAGACGTAAGTGCTAATACGATTTTAGATTATTTGTATTGTAATAATAATAAATTAATCAATTTAGACATTAGTAACAATATGGAATTATCACATATTTACTGTCAAAATAATAAACTAGAGTCTTTAAACTTGAGGAATAACAATAATACAAGCCTTGTCATAGCTAAATTGTATAACAACCCAGACTTATCTTGCATTATGGTTGATGATATAGCTTACGCTAACTCGCAACTTGGTCCTATTTTGGGGGGAGCTTGGACAAAGGATACTACCGCATCTTTTAGTACCTCATGTTCATCCCCAAGACCAGGCCCAGTACCCAAAACATCCTGCAGTATTACCGAGGACTCTCTTACTATGAAATGGGCCTCGGTACCAAATATACAAGGCTATCAAGTAGAAATAACGTCTACTGTGCTACGACGTATCATTAAACATGATCTACCCGCAGAGCAAACAAGTCTTACGATTAAACGAATTGGTGATATGAGCTGGAGAGTACGACCTGTAATAGCAAATCAAGGTATCTGGTCTGAATGGATTAGAAACTGTGAGGTTTTTGGACTTATATCTCCGTTTATCACCTCAACAAAAGCTGATAAAGAAACATTGGAGTTAGATTTTAAAGTATTTCCAAATCCACTACAAAAAGGAAATATATTATTTATTAGTAATGGGAATCAGACACAAAATATGTCTCTTTATAATTTAAGTGGACAATTAGTTTTCAAAACTGAAACAGGTGTGAACGACATCAATACTAGCAATTTTAAACCTGGAGTCTATATCTTAAAAATACAAAAAGACGACACTGTTATTACACGTGATATTGTTATTTACTAATGATATCGATAATATCTTGTTTTCTCAAAAGACAGATGATTTTGAGCAACAAAATTTATAAAATTAGAAGAGAGGCTAAATTTCAATAATGGAAAAGCGGCTCGAATTAAGACCTCTGGTTATGAGTTTGAAGATTCAAAATAGGATGAGGAGTAGCTATTATGCTACTCCTTTTTTGAGACTGTAAACTGAACTCTGTCTGAGTTAAATTTTAATTATTAATTTTATTCAGAAAGAATCATGACAAACGAAGAACAACAAGAATTCGAGAAAATGGCACTAGATCAGTTTATGTCAGGTAAGATTCTTTTTAGTAAAGATGGTGCATTTGCGCCCATGCCAAAAAACTTCATAGAGAAGGCTCTTGAAGCCGAGATGAATGATCACTTAGATATTAGTGAACGTTCTAAAAGTAACAAACGATATGGCATTACTTAAATTGGCATACTTGGCCACAAAGAATATCGAAAAGAAATGGACTTCTCCATTGCATAATTGGAGTTTGACAGTCCAACAACTTTATATTAAATTTGGGGAGAGAATACCTCTGATTTTAAACACCAATTCCTCTGGGGCTAGCCCCAGAGGAATTGAAACAACAGACAGAGTTTAATTTACATATCCAGCCGAGCTGCATGATGGCAACTCGGCTCCATTACATCTAATCTATTATAATTTATTTTTGATCTGAAGTTTCTTCAGTTGCTTTCTCTTGGTCTTCCTTCATCATTTTTTGATCTTCTTCTGTGATTCTAGTATGCTCAGAAGCAATATCGTTATGCTCTTTTTCCATGTTTTGGTGCTCAACATTCATAGATTCATGCTCTTTGGTCATTTCTTCCAATGTGATCTCTCCAGAAGCATGTTTTGTTTCTAATTCTGCATGCTTTTCTAATAAAGTCTTGTGAGCTGCGATAAGTTCTTCGTGCTTAGCTAATATCTGTTTATGATTCTGTTCTGTTATTAAGTGAAGAGAATCATTTTCAATATTTTTATGGGCATCAGTCATTTGCTGATGATCATCCTTCATCGCATCATGTTCTGCTTGCATTTTGTTATGAGATTCTTCCATTTCTGTGTGCTGCGCCACCATGGCTTTATGCTCAGGTGTCTCAGCAGGATTTTGTTTACAAGAAACAAATAAAAAAAATGTAGCAATTACGGCTAATGTGATTTGTGTTTTCATAATCTTTTGGTTAATTGTTCTATTATTCAATTGTATATTAAACTACTTTTTTAGTAAAATATTTTTCGAAATTATAAAAAATATATGTATTCCAATAAAATGGGACAACTATATATTACTTAGAGGAATAATGAAGCAGAATAATAACTAGTTTATAAAAGTGATATTTAGTGTGTAGAGAAAAATTGATGCGATACCAGTACACACGCCGTGGAATTTTTACAAACACAGTTTATCTAAAATATAAACTATGTTTGTTATCGTTTGATCGGTTTTAAATTCGAGATAAAAATTAGTTAAAAACCCTTCAGAATTGCAAATATTGCATAAAAAACATGGATTGAAACAATTGCTGTGATAAATAATACTATTTCTATGATAAAATGTCATAAATATTTCATATCTTTTCTATATGGGAAGAGATAGAAAATTTAAA
>CANLYR010000074.1 GCA_947495425.1 uncultured Aquimarina sp. | reverse complement strand
CCCCCAGACCCCCCTCTTTCAACATCATTAACATCTTATTTTTAAATTATTCTGTCCTATGAATAGGGGGAATTATATAACTCTAAACGAATAAACTTGATTATTTAGTTTTTTGTCTAATTTATCTGCAATAAAATCAACATAAGCTTGGTAAATAACTCGGTCTACTAAATTAACTTCAATAGCTGGTCTTGTCGCAAAATTTGTTTTGGGTACATTGAAATGTTGAGCGAGTGATTGAGATTTATATTTCAGCGATTTATCTTTAACATATTTTAAAAGTTGTGAAGTAATATATTTAGGTGTCAGAATCTTATAGTAATTCAAAGAGTCTTGAAACCAATCATCTCTTAAATCTTTCTTGAGACGCTTGATCGCTTTCCATATATCGAGTTCAATTTCTTCAATTATTATTTTTCTATAATCTACAATTCCAATGTCCTCAAATATTCCAAAATCTCTTGATCTGGTTGATTTAACTAACTCCAAAGAATCATTATGAGCTTTAATATAATTATTAATCTTTTTAGAATTCAATATTTTCACTTTTGCAATTCCTGCAAAATTTTCTTCATCTATTAAACCAGTTATCATTCCTGTTAAGATTGGAAAGTTTTCTCTAAATAGGCCACTCCCAGAATATCCAGAAATCTTTTCTCTTGCTTGCTCTCCAGTTGTGTTTTCTGAAAATTTTACTAGAAATATATCGTCATTTTCGTTATCGTGAAATGTAAAATTTAATTTTAAAGGTTTTCCTTTATATACATTAGGATAACCTTTAGCTATTAAACTGTTTTTATCTAGAGCCCTTCCAAAAACTATATTTGGCAAATCTTCAATCTTTTCTTCAAATGTTTTTTCTACTAACAGTATTGCAATGTCTAATTCTTTAATTTGAATTACACTTTCTATTTTAATAATAATTTTACTATCATAATTTGTGTTGACTAATTCTAAGAAGTCTATTTTTGTAGAATCATATTGGTATTCAACTACATCTCTTTTTCCTAAAACGCAATGCAATGCAGTAAAAACATAGGAGTATCTAACATCATTGGATGTTTTATACAAAACACCACTACCTTGTAATATTTTAGTTTCTTCTTTTATTTTACAACTAATTTTTACACAAAATTTGTTAAGAAAATCGTCTTTTATAATTTCTGATTCTTCTTCTATTTCTAAATTCATAATTTTATAAAATAACCGTTTTTGTAGTTTTCAGCTGGAGTTTCAAAATCATAATACATTTTTTCTTTCTCTTTAATATTTAACAAATTCATAGTATCTAAATAATTAAATATTATTCTATCTGTACTTACTTTTCTACTTCTAGATAGTATTTTTGAGATTAATAATTTATTTGGAAGATTAGCCTTTTTACCATTGGTACTAATGATGAATGTATCACAATCAATTAAATCAAGTAAAGACATAGATGTATTTCTGGAACTACCATGATGAGATAATTTAATTATATCAATTTTTATACTTTCTAAGTTCCTTTCTGTTAATATAGATCTCAGATTACTTTCAATAATTTCTGACAAAGCATCTCCTAAGAAAAGTAAAGACTTATTATTATACTCAAATAAAAAGGCGATACTTGTAGCATTTGAAAAACTATCATCTAGATTTTCATCTATGCCATTAAGTACATTAGGGTTTCCTTTTATTAACTCGCTGATTGTATAGTTGTAATCATCTGATGTTGCTGAAACATCCACTGTTTGTTTGTCTTTATATTGTGTTAAGTTTTCAATGAACGGAGATAGTAGTGTTATTTTAGATCCAAAGAATTTTATTTTTTTTCTAGTTTCTAATGTTTTATTGAAAGAAGGTATTTTGTATTCGTTTATGAGGTTTTGAACTTTTATAGCATCTGCAGTACTTATGTCATAATTAGGCTTATTAACATTTGAAAACGTTTCATTCTTGAAGTAATTAAACCAAATTGATTTAATAATAGATTTGTCAATATCTGGGTCTTTTAAAAGGTACTCTATTCCTTTTATATGATCTTGATCGTTATGAGTTATAATTAATAAGTCAATATTTTCTTTGAGACGGATTAATTCAAGAATTTCATTTTTTAAATATTTATTATAGTCACTTTTTTTATTTCCTCCATCTATCAGAATATTCCTTTTTTTATTAGTTAAATCTTTGAATTTCAATAAAAGTGAATCTCCATTTCCTGCTTTAATAACTCTTAATTCCAATTTATAGCCTTGAATTTTATGATTATTTAATATTATAGTGTAATAAAGTTGTCCTCTCAAATATAAAGAATATGTCTAATCTTTATTTACGGGAAACCCTCACTTCTACATAGAGAATTAAGGGAAATATTTCCAATTCTAATATAATCTAGATTAATTAATAATTTAGAACATTGTTAATCAGTTGTTTAACACTATCAATTCCAATTGTACGTAACAAGCATACGCCAATGGTTTAAAAACATCAATAGAGTGACTAACTTCATAATTAACAGTATCTCTCATAAAATTCATATAGGTTTCCATCCAGTGATCACCTATTTCTCCACTAGGTACATTCATAAGTCTACAAACTATTTCTGATATTTCTATAAAATAAACTATTTCTGATATTTCTATAAAATAAAGTTCAGTACCGCAAAGCCCTATTTCATCTAAACCATATAATAATTGACTATGCTTTAAATCTTGTTGTATAAGTTCAATTATTAATTCTTTGTTTTTCATAGTGAATATATGTTTAAAATGGTATAAATATTGATTTAACCAATACAAACATAAGTATAAACAATGAATTTTAAAAATATTTTCATCGTTTTAAAGCATATTAATATAGTTCTAAACAATGTTTTTGTCATATATACCAGTATTCCTAGGTTTAGTGGATTGTATGAAACTATCATTATGACTAATTTTACTGTATGGCAGAAAGAATAAATAGAATAAAAGAAGTACTGATTATTAAAGGGATGAGTCAAAAAGAACTAGCTGCCGAGCTAGATAGAAATCCTAATACAGTTACTTCTATGTGTAATAATAAATCACAACCGCATTTAAAAGATTTAAAGCGTATAGCAGAAATTTTGGATGTGGATATTAGAGAGTTATTAGTACCTACTAAGGAGTCTAAGGATTAATTCTTTTTTAAAAATCTTATTTCCTTTACGTTTTTCATTGGTATAGCTCTCATTTTACCTAAAAGGCAATCATATATAAAAATGTAGTTTGTAATATTACCTACAAAATACTTACAATTACTTTTTTTACTTTCTTCTAAAAGATAACTGTCATCATTTAAAATTATATCAAAATTATATTTATTTGTTTCGATTTTTATTGCTTCATAATGTGCAAACATTATTGAACCAAGAAGATAGATAGCTATATATCCATATATTATAATATCTAGATGTTTATGATAAATAACCAAAAGGTTGACGGCTAACATTAATATGAAAAGAAAAAAGAAGCCATACCTAAGCTGAGGATATGCATTAGATATTATAATAGCCCCAATGGATAATTCAAATAATGATAAACTTAAAAATATTATTTTCAGAGGTGTTTTTTTACCATTGCTTCTAAAAACTGATAAAAGGTGGATAAGAACAAAACTTAATGCTAATATTAATACTATAATAAATGTGTTATTCGCATAGAATATTCTCAAAAAATCTAATGGATTAAAGTATAGAAAATAATTTACATTGAAATGTCTATAAAAAATCGATAGATATAAAATACCGTAGATAGGTATCACTAAAGCCAATAATTTAATAATAGATGAGGAAGAAATATTATTCTTTAGCCCTTCATCTTTTTTAAGCCAAATTGATAAATCACAAAGCTTTTTATTGATATAATAAAGTATTCTTTTAAGTTTTTTCATAGAATTCAAAATTTCATAATCAAAATAAAAGGTATAGAATTATAGTACCATAAAACCTATCCTGCTATTGAAATTATGTAATAATTATTAACAGCTATTCTTCATAGCTCATTCCACACACATTATGCTTCCCTCCTACGTCGTCGCATAATAAGTGTTCCATTACCCTTTTTTAAAGAAACATTTCGTTAGAAAACTTTTAAAATAAACTGTAGAGGAAATAAACTTTGCTTTTACCCAAGCAAAGTGATCCTCCTGCACTACGTTGCGGCGGACAGGCGCTCCGCAAGAACATTATGATACAGAAATAGTAATCATAATTCGACATTATATAAAATTGCTCTAAACTTTAAAAATTATTATTTTATTGTATTCGGTTGTGCGTATGTATAAGACTTTATATGATATGTTGCTGGTAGCATTATCAAATAGTTTCTTCAAATAGTACTTCTTGTATATCATCAAGTGGTGTCCAAATTCCTGATTTGACTTTGAGATATGTTTTACATAAGGATACTATTTTTTCTTGATTTCCAAACCTTATCTTAGTTCTTTCCAATTCAGTTAAGCCTTCAAAAGCATTTTTGGTAAAACCATAGGTAGATAAAAATAAACCTTTTTCCCTTTTTTCATTACAGATCACTTTAACAAATTCTTTAATATTATTTTGTCCAACTTTTTGTCTTGACCTCCAATGTTTAACTTCAACAATATACGAAATCGAAGTACCCTCTTTTATCATTTCTAATATTAGATCCTTACCACCATCTTTGCTAGGAGGAGTAAGTTTAACTTTAAAAGCTAAGCCTTCAAATAATTCTGCCAATGTTTCTTCCATTTTTCGCCACTCGAGTTTGTCAAGGAACTGTGGATTCTCAGCAATTTTTTCGATAAATGTTTTACTAACAATTTTAATTATTTCTTCGTAATCTGAATTTTCTAATTCTGATTCAGTTTCGATCCTTGAAACCCAATTTTTAATATCATTTAAATCTAACAAATCTATGGATACAGGCTCAACTATATTAATCAGCTTATAGCATTCAGGTGTATAGCCTCCAAGACCAATCATAAATACCCGATCATAAGGATAATTATACGCTGTTGCTATTAGCCATCGTACTTGGTCTAAATCTATTTTGTTTTTATTTCGATTAAATGAAATACCAACTTTTTCAATAGATTTTTCTCTCGTACAATGGAAATCAACACCTAAGTTTTTTTTGTCTATGCGTGGATTAATAAGTGGCTGATATCCATCATTAGAAAATAAAGCAGACAATATTGTGTAAAAACATGACTCTATTCCATCCATATTCCGAGGACTATTAATCAATTCCTCAAGGTTTACAATATTTTGAATAAGATCATCTTTTGTGGATGGCTTCATATTTATTTAACTCTATTCTTAACCTTTTTTAAGTTGCATCAGATATATTACAAAGATACCCATTCTACACACATTACACTCCCCTCCTGTCCTTCGACAAGCTCAGGGAACACGTCAGTTCGTATAATAAGTGTTCCATTACCTTTTTTAAAGGAACATTTCGTTAGAAAACTTTTAAAATAAATTGTAGAGCTAATAAACTTCGCTTTTACCAAAGCAAATTATGAGTAAAACGGCGAGTAGCACTTTTTACTGTGCTAATTTTACATAGATGCAGATATAGTGCCTTTAGGCCTATGCTACTCATAATCAAACGTTAAGAAAATTCACCTAAAGTATAGTTTTAGTGAAGCAGCGAGCTGGTGGGATGGCGTAACAATACATGGCGCAGTCGCATCATCTAGCAATTAATTTGACAATTGTCAATTTTAGGTTAAAATAAGAAATATTTAGGTAAACACCCCTTTGTTTAATAGGTAAACACCTGATTAATAATTGTTTATTGAAATTATATTTGTGTAATATAAATTTGAAAAACATATCAATATGAAAAATTTAATTAAAGGTAATTTATGTGGAATGCTCTGTGAAGAAAGTCTCGAGAACCTATCCAATATAGAAGTAAGATTGTATTTACCAATGCATAAAGACCGTATTGAAGAACTAGACAAAGTTAATGCCAAAGAAACATTCCATATCGTTAATGATAAGGAAGCTAAATTAAGAGAGGAATTGTTAATTGCTAAAACCGTTACGGATGAAAAGGGAAATTATGCATTTGAAATTGATGAAAAATACGTTCAGTCAGCATTTGATATCGATTTTGTGTGCCATTCTTTACCAGATATGCCCGAAAGAAAACCTAAAGATACGCCTGTGCATTGTCATATCACCACAATATACCCAAAGTGGGAAATTAATGATAATGAGGTTGGCAGTTTTACTTATAATTATTGCATCTCGCATAAATTCTGGTGCTTTATAAGAGGGTATTATTTTGATGCTTGGGTAATTTGCGGATATCTTCGGAATTGCACTTCAGAAATCCCTATTACAAATGCTACAGTAGAAGCCTGGGATGCCGATTTTCTCAATGACGATTTAGTAGGTAGCGCAACAACTAATGCAGATGGCTATTTTAGAATAGACTACACCTCAAGCGATTTCAAAAAAACCTTTTTATCTCCTTGGGTCAATGTAGAAACCGATAAAGGGTTACCTTTAACCTTTAAGAGTGGCCCTGATGTTTATTTTAAAGCTTTTTCTGGAGATATTATTTACATCGATGAATCTTCTAATGATAGAAGAGACAATGTGTCCTATTGCTTATGCATTGAATTGTGTACTAAAACAATTATAACAAATCCGGGCGAAGATGATTTCCCGAGTGCTTGGACTGGTATTGGAAACCAATTTAATGTTTCTTTTGGTTCTGGATCGCGGGATTTCGATTCTGATGGTTACGCAGGAACCCAAAAATTCGGTTTAACAGGAATAATAAACTTAACTGGGCAAGCCCCACCAAAAACCAGTAGCAATCGGGTTATTGAATACCGGTTTTTAGTGAGCGACACCACTGCCCCAAACGGAGGGCCAGCGCTGGACTCTTCAAACTTTGATAAAATTGTTGGGGTTGAGGTTGGCCCAAATGCTGCGCCCGGTCTATTTGTAAAATCAACAGTAGCCAAACTTATGGAAAAAGCAGATCCATCCAATATATATGATGTGAATAGTGATCAGTCCGATTTTGATAATAATGGTTGGTTTGATGTAAACTCTGCAGTAAACAGAACATTGACTACAAATGGTTTGGGATCTATAGATGACTACTATTTTATAGATTTCGATACACTAATTACAATAAATACACGTAAGCTAACATCACAGGCCGATGTACCAGTATCTTTGGTTAATGCCGGAGATATATTTCCTAATGTCAGTAAATTGGAAATAGAAAAATTTGCCATAAGATTTGAAGTTAGAGAAGTAATAGATAAAAGCACAAACAATTTTAATATAATGCCTGGAAGTGGTAAAACGTTGAATAGTGCGGTTATGAACAATAATCCGTCATTTATGAAAGTGGCCATTGACAAGTTACTGACTTTGGGGGATTGTTCTCCAATAAGTGGTACAATCAATGCCTTATATACAGTGCATCATCCACTTTTACAGCATGCAAGCATTCATGTAGTTAACAATAATTCGACAATAGACAAAGTTTTAAATGATGGTTTTTTGTCTGTCACTAATAATACAGATCAGAATGTAAATGCTGGCAATAACAATGCTTTACAAATTAATGATACTCCTAATGATTTAGTAAGGTGCAGCTATAAACTTACATTAAGAGTAAACAGAAGATTACATACTGGTAATTCGCAAGTTTCTCATGAGGAGAAGGAAATCTATTTCTTCTATGATGTTTAATTTTTTTTATGGAGAATAACATATAACATGAAGGTTATTTAAAAAACAGTAAGGTTTAAAACCTTACTGTTTTTTAAATTTTGAATGGATATGTAAATTAAATTTATTGGATCGTTCTTTTGATTTCTGTATAAATCGTCATCAATTCATTATAACGCTCCATCACATCTTCACCAATGACTTGATCGGCGCCATTTGCCATATAATAGATATATGATATCTGTGCCACTAACATTTGTTGTGGATAAGCACCTTTATCATTCTTAAGTTGTTGTATTGCTGCTTTTAGAGTTTTTAGTTTGTTTTTGTCAGTCTCACTTTTTTTGGACTCTAGCGCTTTAATTTCTTTTTCTAAACGTTTCTGCAACAATCGAGCTTCTGTTAATAAGGTTATGACTTTATGTTGCATGTTGTGTTGTTTTTGAAGTAATTCTTCAGTCATACCATCTGCTTTTACTCTTGGATCTATCAACACCTCGAAATCTTGCAACATGCTTTTATCACCTACCGTAAGTTTAGCGGTATAGTTTCCAGGAGGTACTACAGGTCCGTTTTTATAGCGCTTGTCTATCTCTTTGTGCCATGGTCCTTTTTCGCGCAAATCCCATCCAAAACGATGTAGACCTTTCTTGGATTTTAGTTTTTTGTTGACGTAACAAAAAGTGGTACTCAAATTCATATCTTCTTCCTCACTTACCGAAGATTTCACTGATGTACTGTCACTTAGAATTGTAATAACAGGTTCTTTTTTGGCATCTAAAATCTCCAGCTTCAAACCTTTGATTGCCTCAGGCAAATAGTAATCGACATATACTGCTGTTCGTGGGTACTTAGGAAAGGTAGTATTGGCACGCACCTTTGGATATCGATAGCGAATCGTAGTATCAGGTTTAAAAAGATGGGGTGCTGCTCCTAGGTTGGGTATGGCTTCATCTCGCAAACTGGTTATATTATCCAAAATCCAAAAGCCACGACCCATGGTACTTAGTACTAAGTCTCCCCTAAAAATTTTTATGTCGGTGATTGGGGTTACTGGGAGATTTTGTTGAAATGACTGCCAAGTGCCGCCATCATTGAGCGAAACATACATGCCGTATTCTGTACCAGCATACAATAATCCTGGTTTTACAGGGTCTTCTCGTAGAACACGAGCAGAATAATTTTCAGGGATTCCGTTGGATGCTGTACTTAATAACGTCCAACTAGCACCGTAATCATTAGTTTTATAGAAATAAGGTCGTGAATCTCCTAATAGATGTCTATCCACTGCAATATAAGCGGTGGCTCTATCGTGCTGCGATGGTGCAATGGATTCTATTCTGCCTCCTTTTGGTAGTTTTTTCGGAGTCACATTTTGCCATGTTTTACCTCCATCTTTGGTTACTGAAACCACACCATCATTAGATCCCGTCCAAATCAGGCCTTCTTGTAAGATAGACTCTCTTATGGAATACAAGGTGCTATAGTACTCCTCTCCTGTAATATCACGTGTAATAGGACTTCCTGAAATAACTTGCTTATCTTTTTCAAAAGCAGTCAAATCAGGCGAAATTACTTCCCAGGAATACCCATCAGAATTTGTTTTATGCAAGAATTGTGATCCGTGATAGATCACATCAGGATTGTGTGGTGAAACATGCACTGGTGCAACCCGTTGAAAACGATATTTTAAATCCTTGGGATTATGCCCATATATATTGGCTGCACCCACATAATGGCTTTTTTCAACACCAGTCAATTTATTAAAGACTCCAAAGCGCCCTTTGCAATTAACATACACAATATTATGGTTACCTGGCTTTGGAACAGCGGGACCAGTTTCACAGCCTCCTGTATTGATAACCCAAGCAGAACCGACACTTTGTACAGCGCTGGGTGGAAAGCTCGGTACTGCAATGGTGGTATAATTGTCTTGTTGTCCTGCATACAACCAATATGGGTATTGGTCATCTACTTCTACTTGATAGAGTTCGGCCGTAGGTTGGTTGAATTGGGTTGACCAGGTTTTCCCACCATTAAAACTAACATTGGCACCACCATCATTGGCCTGAATCAATAGTTGTGGGTTATTTGGATTCAACCAAATGTCGTGGTTGTCTCCATGAGGAACTGTCATTTCTTTCCATGTTTTTCCACCATCTTCAGATTTAATAAGCGGATTGGCGTTAGAATACACAATATCTGGATTCGTAGGATCCAGCTCCACATTGATATAATAAAATGGCCTATTTACCAGGCGCTTGTCATCAGAAATATGCTCAAACGATTTACCCTGATCGACTGATTTATAAAGTCCTTGTTCTCCTTGGGGTGCTTCGATAATGGCATAAAGAATACTCGAATTAGCATGAGAAACGGCTAAATCAATCTTACCAATAGTATCCTTTGGTAGTCCGCTTTGAAGTTTGATCCAATCTTTACCTCCATTTATGGACTTATAAATGCCTCCCTCTGCTTTCGAGCCTCCCGATATAATAGTCCAGGGTTTACGTTCGGCCTTCCATGCTGCTGCATAAATAACATTGGGATTTCCTGGTAGTAATTCGATATCTGAAAAGCCTACCGTATCAGAAATAAACAATACTTTTTCCCAGTTTTTCCCTCCATCTGTAGTTTTAAATATTCCTCGTTCAGGATTGCTTTTGAAAGCATTGCCGATGGCTGCTACCCAAACAATATTACTATTTGTTGGATCAATTTCCACAGCGCCAATCTGACCTACATTTTTAAGTCCGATATGTTCCCACGTTTTTCCGGCATTAATAGATTTATATACGCCCTTGCCACTAATTACGTTACTTCGTAATCCATCAGAACCCGTACCGACATACACAACGTTCGGGTCGTTTTCAGCGACCTGTATCGCCCCTATCGATGGCGTATCGAAAAATCCATCAGAAACATTGTTCCAAGTCGTGCCATAATCTTCAGATTTCCAAACACCCCCACCAGAGGCGCCCAAATAAAATGTACCTGGTTGTGTTACTACTCCTGTTACAGTGGTAACGCGACCGCCACGTGCAGGACCTACGGTTCGATATTGCAAGGCTTCAAAACCTTGTGATAAGACCGTCATACTTGAGGTGAAAAATAATAAAAACAGCAATTTTGAATTTAAAGAGAAATTCATGTCAATAAATGGATTAGATAATAATTGATTTTTAAGTAGTTGGTTATGAATTAAATTTTGAATGTGAGCTTTAATATTCTAATGATTAAAACACTTCCTAAGGTAATCAAGGCAATAATCAAAAGTAAAAGTTTCATTTTTAGTTCTTTTTGGAATAATGTCCTTCTTTAAAACAAAGCAGTTTACATAATTTGATTGCGATTAATCATTAATTTGAGCCTTTAAATATAGGGAGAATGGACTGAAATGAATAGTATCTTTTTGGTAAAAAAAATGTAACATTTCATTTATAAGATAAAATTTACTCGATAATCCTGTCTAAGGCAACACAACGAGATTTAAATACTGATCATATAGAAAAAAGAAAAGCGAACCGAAGCCCAGTCATGGTCGGAAGAAATTCCGGCCATTTTTTATGTTTCAAAGTGGTTAAGATTTCCATCACAAATCACT
>CANLYR010000073.1 GCA_947495425.1 uncultured Aquimarina sp. | reverse complement strand
ATTTGATCAAATCGATTGTAGCTCACAAAAAATATAAACAAATTATTTATGACAACTTATTGTAGATTTGGTATAATTGGTTTTAGGTACTTCAAAAGTAATTGATTTTACCTTAACACCCCTTTAAGACATTAGCGTTTCCATTTTATTTACTTTAGAGATTTAAAATGTCAATCAATCAAAACGTGTTAAAAATAGTATTCCTTCTTATAACTACTATGTGTAGTTTTTTCGGGTTTTCGCAAGAAAAAACAACACTTATCTATACCGGGACTATGGGAGTTTATATCAAAGATGGACAATCTTCAGTTCTAATTGATGGTTTACATACCAAATATGGCGATGATTACTTATTTCCTCCCAAAAGATTAGTGCATAAAATTAATACAGCGTTGAAACCAAACGTTATTCTACCCCATTGGATGTCATCACAAAAAAACACCGCTACGCTAATCAAAAAGTATATTCATGCTAATACGCGAATAGTCACTCTTATATCTTCCAAAAATAAGGAAAAAGAAACTTTAACTTTAAACAGCAAATACTCCAACATACATTCTCTAACAAAACTCGAATAACAAATACAACGCTAATTAACTCACATCAACACTATGAAAAAAGTAATATTACTACTAATTCTAATACTATCATCTACATTATCCGCGCAGGATTTTTCGATGGATCTAATCAAAGATCTCACACCTCGTAATATTGGTCCTGGAGGAATGAGTGGTCGTGTTACAGCTATAGATGTAGTAACTTCTAATCCCGATATTATATATGCAGGTACTGCTTCGGGTGGACTATGGAAATCTACCTCTGGAGGTATAAAATGGGAGCCTATATTTGATAACGAAGCTACAGCTTCTATTGGCGCAGTAGCGATTCAACAATCTAATCCATCTGTGTTATGGGTAGGAACCGGAGAAGGGAATCCCAGAAACAGTCTTAACGGAGGATATGGAGTTTATCGATCTCTAGATGGCGGTATTACCTGGAAACTTATGGGATTAGAAAAAACTCGTCATATACACAGAGTTATTATTGACCCAACAAATCCTGACACTGTCTATGTTGCTGCAATAGGCTCTCCTTGGGGAGAACATCCAGAACGAGGTGTTTTTAAAACTACCGATGGGGGTGTAACATGGACCAAAATTTTATCTGAGAATAATAAAACAGGAGCTGCAGATCTTATTATGGATCCTACAAACCCAAACAAGCTGATTGCTGCGTTATGGGAACACAAACGTGATCCTTGGTTTTTTAAATCAGGAGGTGAAGGTTCTGGCTTACATATCACTTATGATGGGGGTAAAACCTGGAAACAACGAACAGATAAAGATGGATTGCCTAAAGGAGAGTTAGGTAGAATTGGATTGGCCATCGCTCCAAACAAACCGAATATCATTTATGCATTGATCGAAGCAAAAAAGAATGCACTTTATAAATCAATAGACGGAGGATTTAAATGGGAAAAAATTAATGATAAAAATGATATCGGGAATCGTCCTTTTTACTACTCTGACATTTTTGTAGATCCTCAAAACGAAAATAGAATATACTCTGTATTTACCTATGTAAATGTCTCTGAAGATGGAGGAAAGAATTTTTCTCAATTAATGCCTGCTTATGGCGTTGACAATGGTATACATCCCGATCATCATGCATGGTGGATACATCCTAATGATGGTAATTATATGATCGATGGCAATGATGGTGGTTTGAATATTACTCGAGATGGAGGAAAAACATGGCGTTTTATAGGTAATCTTCCTGTAGCGCAGTTTTATCATATTAATGTAGATAACGAATTCCCGTATAATGTATATGGAGGTATGCAAGATAACGGTAGTTGGAGAGGGCCTGCCTATGTCTGGAAAGCACAAGGCATAAGAAATTCATATTGGCAAGAAATTTCGTTTGGTGATGGGTTTGATGTAGTGCCTGATAAAGATGATTCTCGTTATGGTTGGTCTATGAGCCAGCAAGGATTTGTAGTTAGATATGATTCGCAAACAGGGAATAACTATATCGTTAAACCTACGCACACGGATCCTAATGTCAAACTACGATTCAACTGGAATTCTGCGATTAATATCGACCCGTTTGATAATAGTACCCTATATTTTGGAAGTCAATTTGTACATAAAAGTACTGATAAAGGGTTAACCTGGAAAATCATTTCTCCAGACCTAACCACTAACGATCCAAAAAAACAGAAGCAAGCAGAAAGCGGAGGATTAACTATGGATGCAACAGGTGCAGAAAATCATTGTACTGTTTTGGTTGTTGAGCCATCAGTGCTAGAACAAAACATGCTTTGGGCAGGTACCGATGATGGCCGAGTACATGTAACCAGAGATGGTGGCTCAAATTGGACAGATGTTTCTAAAAACATAAAAGGATTACCACAAGGGAGTTGGATTGCGCAAATCAAAGCGTCTAACAAAAAGAAAGGAGAAGCACTTCTTATTGCTAATGATTACAGAAGATTTAATTATACTCCATATGCTTTTAGAACAACTGATTATGGCAAAACTTGGAAACGTATCGTAAACGAAGATAGTGTAAAGAGCTATGCATTGAGTATCGTAGAAGATCCTATTGAAAAAAATCTTTTATTCCTAGGTACAGACGATGGATTATACCTCTCATTAAATGCAGGAAGTAGTTGGACAAAATGGACCAAAGGATTCCCTACCGTTTCTGTCAAAGATTTGATAATTCAACCTAGAGAACATGATTTGGTTATCGGTACTTTTGGAAGAGCTGCATGGATATTAGATGATATTCGCCCTCTTAGAGCATTAGCAAAAAACAAAGGTATTCTAAATCAAAAATTACAACTTTTTGACCCTCCTGTAGGATATCAAGCCGCTTATCAACAACCTACCGGTACGAGATTTGGAGGAGATGCATTATACAACGGAGAAAATCGTGATCAGGGGGCATTAATTTCATACTATCTTCAGGTAGACCAAAAGAAAAAAGAAGACGTAAATAAAGAAGATACAGATGAAGAAGATGAAGAAGACACAAAAAATGAGGAAGCAGAGGGCAAAGTGAAATGGGATTCTATTCGTCTCAAAGTTTATGATGGAGATCGTTTAATCAGAACACTCAAAATAAAGACGCCCGACTCTACCGGATTTCATAAAATAGTATGGATGATGGATGAAAGAGGAGCAGATAACCCATCGAGAAAGGTTGAAAAACAGACCAAAGAACCCAGTGGTGTAAAGGTGAAGCCAGGAAAGTATGCATTAGTCATGGAATATGGTGATCAAAAATCAGAAACCATGATTGATATAAAAAGTGATCCTAGAGTACAGGTATCACAAAATAACATCAATGAAATCTACGCCGCTTCAAAAAAAATAGAAAAAATGAAGCAAACTGCTGCTGCTGCGGTAAAACAATTAGCAACTAGCAAAGAAGTGGCTTCGAAATATAAAAAAGAACTTCAAAAATTAGACAAAGAAAAATATAAAGATCAGATAAAATTATCTAAGAATATTTCTAAAAAAATTGATAGCGTTATTGCATTTTATATCGGTAAAGAAGACAAACGCCAGGGTATTACACGCAATCCCGAAGTAAATGTAATACAACGAATACGTATGGCGGGTTGGTATACAGCGAGTCGTCAAACTGGTGTAACCGATACAGAAAATACGTTGATTAAGCAAGCAAAAGATGCATTACAAGATGCATTAAACAAGACGAATACTTTTTATGACAAGGATTGGAAATTGTATCGCGAAGACATTGAGAAATCAAAAATATCACCATTTAAAGAAACAGAACGGTTTAGTTTAGACTAATTAACACACAAATACATTTATGAAACAACTAATTATAATAAGTATAGGCATGCTTCTATTTTTCTCATGCAAACAAGAAAAAAAGCAAGAAGCTATAGCACCAGTTAAGATTGACCAATATTCCATTGAACAATTCATGGATAACGAGCAAGCGTTTTCTAACGGGTTTTCTCCTGATAAATCTACTGTCTTAATGACAAGTAACAGATCCGGGATTTATAACATGTATACTACGCCAACTCAGGGTGGAGAATTTACGCCTATTACCACTTCAGACAGTTCTTCTGTATTTGGTATATCGTATTTTCCTAAAGATGATCGAATTCTTTTTAGAATGGATGGCAATGGAGACGAAATTTATAAAATCTACGTCAAAGACACTTCAGGGATTAAAGCTTTAACTCCGGAGAAGAATGTAAGAGCCTTATTTAGAGGATGGGCCAAAGATGGTAAAAGTTTTTTTTATGGCAGTAACGAGCGTGATTCAAAATTCATGGATCATTATGAAATGAATATAGATGACTTTTCTTCCAAAGTCATTTTCGAAAACAAAGATGGGATGCAGTTTGGAGGCATGTCTGAAGATAAAACATACATTGCGCTTACAAAATCCATAAATACCAATGATAGTGATCTGTATGTTTTAAATACCAACACCAAGGAAAAAGTAAAAATCAATGACAATGTTAGTGGTAATGCTCCTGAAGATTTCTCGCCAGATGGTAAATCATTATATTATACAACAGATGATAATGCAGAATTTAGTTATTTGATGAAGTATAATCTTGAGGATGGCACAAAAGAAAAGGTGATTGAAAAAGATTGGGACATAGCTAGCTTTTACTTTACAAGAAATGGAAAATATCAAGTGATGTTTACCAATGAAGATGCAAAAACAGTAATGGAAGTAAAAGATGTTGCTACTGGCAACAAGATTAATTTTCCATCAATAGAAGGTCAACAAATTAATAGTGCCAACTTTTCAAGAGATGAATCTATGGCTTTACTAAGAGTCGGTGGATCAAATATGCCTACCAACTCTTATGCTTACGATTTGGAAACCAAAAAATATACTAAGCTAACAGAAGTATTAAACAAGGATATTAATCCAGACCATCTAGTCACCTCAGAAGTAGTTCGTTTTACATCTTTTGATGGGGTAGAGATTCCTGCCATTTACTATAAGCCAAAACAAGCTTCTAAAGAAAATAAAGTTCCGGCTCTGGTATGGGTACATGGAGGACCCGGTGGACAATCCAGACAAGGATTTAACTCTATATTGCAATACTTAGTAAATCACGGTTATGCAATTTTGGCTGTAAACAACAGAGGAAGCAGTGGCTACGGAAAAACATTCTTTAAAATGGATGATCAAAACCATGGTGATAAAGATCTTAAGGACTGTGTAGCTGGTAAAGATTGGTTAGCAAATCAAGAAGATATCAATGCAGATAAAATAGGAATCATTGGTGGATCTTATGGTGGCTATATGACTATGGCTGCACTAACCTACGCACCAGAAGAGTTTAAAGTTGGCGTAAATATTTTTGGAGTAACCAACTGGTTGCGAACGTTAAAAAGTATCCCGCAATGGTGGGAATCTTTTAAAGAAGCATTATATACAGAAATGGGAGATCCAAATACCGCTGATTCTGTGAGATTACGTCAGATATCCCCTCTTTTTCATACCGAAAAAGTAACGAAACCATTAATGGTGTTACAAGGTGCAAAAGATCCAAGAGTACTAAAAGTGGAGTCTGATGAAATCGTAGAAGGTGTTAAAAAAAATGGGGTTCCGGTAGAATATGTTTTATTTGACGATGAAGGACATGGTTTTGTGAAGAAAGAAAATCAAATTGAAGCCTACGGTAGAGTTTTGAAATTTTTAAACACATATCTAAAAGGTAAGAACAATGAAACTATCAATGATGACAAAATAGAATCAAATAAGCTAGACTCAGCATCATAAAAAGATTGTTTTGAATAGATCAAGAAAATCCTTTTTTTCTTGCCGATGATATCATCGACATAAACATCATAAAGTTTTAATTGTCTACATGAGCCAATTCTAAAAAATAGATGTAATAATGCGGTTTGATATTATGTATGATGTAATTTTACTATTCGATTGGGATCTCTCAAAATTTACTTCTAACATATAAGGAATATTATATAATCATAGTAATATTCCTTATATATTAGATAAAATTGTAAAATTAATATTGCTGTTAATTATTAAATAACTTTTCGGGGGCAATCATATCTTTTGTATTTATATATTTTTCAAGATTTTGCATAAAAATAAATCCTCTCCATTCTTCCCTTCCCCAATTAAAAATAGTTTTTTCATTTAAATCTTTATAAATATCAAAGTCAATATCAACATAAGAATCAAAATTATAACATATCTTATTGCATTCGCTAGTTTTAGGAACTGTACTGAAGATTATTTCACAAGAGCAATTTAATTTATTAGATCCACTCTCGTAATAATACCAGCGCATATCGTTAGGATATTTTAGATGTTTTTCATCTATAAAAATGCCATTTACTTTTTCAAAAACGACCGGTTTAGCCAAAGTATTCGAGAATGCAAGGTAAGCAACTGCCACCTCTTCATTATCACTTAATGTAGTAGATCCAAATGCAACTATATTCTTTTTTTCGATATGTTCAACCAACCAGTTATAACTTTCTTCCTCTAGGTATAATCCTTGTAAATCGAAGGTTTCAAATATCCAATCCGATGTTTTAGGTACTGGAAATTGAGCATATTCATCCTGATAATACACAAATTCTGGATTTAAAATTTCTTTTACATAGGACCAGTATTCGTTTACAACATCAATCACAAGCGTATTGGTATTAAACACATTAAAATCTGCACAATTATCAGGATCACACAAAGCCCCCTGTGCTGGTTGACAAGCATTCAAATAACAAGTAGAGCCATTTTTGATGTATGCAAGAGCATCAAAATTAAAACCAAGCTTTGGTGTGAGATGGTTGAGAATTTCTTCAAACTGCGAAGGATATGCTTCTATTAATACTCCATAATCAAAAGTTACAATACCGCGATCATTAAATTTAATTTTCTTTAAAAAATCATAAAGGATTTCATCTGTAAATACTTCATTTAGCAAGTCATCATTTCGTATCGCTAAACTTAGCTCGGTGTGGTCTCTTATAATACCACTTTTATAATCATCTCGCAGTACTTGTAACTCGTCAAATGTATTTGCCACCTCAAAGGATTGATCATGATCTTTGTTATTTTTATTGTTTTTTAAATTTTCATGTTGAACAAGAGTATCGGTACTACACGAGTAAGTGACAGCTACTAGTACAATGAGTAAAAAAATCAAGATTTGATTGTTGTATTTCATAATATTGAGTTTTAAGATTAGAGCCCAAAATTAGAAACTATAAATAGTTCAGTATAGAGTGATTTACCCTAATTTAAGCAGTCAAAAAATCCATAAAAAACCATTAAACACCTCTTATAATCTTATGGTTTTTCTGTAAAAATCACAAAACGTATCTAGACTGGACTTACATTTAGTTCTAAATAATTATGCTATACTCGTAAAAATAAAATTATTAAGATTTAACAGAGTTTTAACCGCTATAAAAAACCATGTATTTAGAAAATTAGGATTTTTATATAAACTAATAATTTATGAGTTTATCCAAAGTCACTTTTACCAATACTGAAGGTCAAACGTTATCAGGGCGCTTAGAGCTTCCTGCCGATCAACATCCACATAATTTTGCATTATTTGCGCATTGTTTTACGTGTAATAAGAATCTTGGGGCTGTAAGAAATATCAGTAGAGGACTCACCTCTCAAGGATTTGGTGTACTACGATTTGATTTCACAGGTTTAGGAGAAAGTGAAGGCGACTTTGCCGATACTAATTTCTCTGGTAATGTAGAAGATCTGGTTGCTGCTGCCGATTTTCTGACAAAAGAGTACAGTGCTCCTACACTATTAGTCGGTCATTCTCTTGGCGGTGCTGCTGCTATTTTTGCCGCTACCCAAATTGATGCTATAAAAGCTGTTGCTACAGTTGGTGCACCTTCTAATCCCATACATGTGAAGCACCTTTTAAAAAGTGGAATACAAGAGATCGAGGCTCATGGTAGAGCGACCATCAATTTAAGTGGAAGAGATTTTACCATAAAAAAACAATTTCTTGATGATCTCGAAACTAAATCTTTACCAGACGTTACTAAAAATTTAGGTAAAGCACTCTTGGTCATGCACTCTCCACAAGATACAACCGTCGGAATTCAAAATGCAGAAGAAATATATCTAGCCGCAAAACATCCTAAAAGTTTTGTGACTTTGGATGGTGCAGATCATTTATTGATGCAAAAAGAAGATTCTAATTATGTAGGAAAAGTAATTGCAGGTTGGTCGTCTCGATATGTGGATATCCCTGAATCTCCAAAATTAAAAAGTAACCATCATGTCGTTGCAAGTTTAGGAGATGATCCCGGGTTTACTACACAAATGAAAGTAGGAAATCATTATATGGTTGCTGATGAACCAGATCATGTTGGCGGTAATGATTTTGGACCTACGCCTTATGAACTAGTTTCTGCAGGCTTATCTGCCTGTACAGCGATGACTATCAAAATGTATGCAGCTAGAAAAGAGTGGGATTTACAGCATATCGAAGTGCATACCAGTTATGACAAGAAGCATATGGAAGATTGTGAACATTGTGAAGATCCTACTGCCAAAATTGACACTTTTGTCAGAGAAATCAAAGTACAAGGCAATCTTGATGAAAAGCAAATTGCTCGTATCTTACAGATCGCAGACAAATGCCCTGTACACAAAACCTTGCATAGCGATACGCAAATAATCACTAAATTGATAACATAGTCTATTATTTATACGTTTACAAATAGGTACAAATAAGTACAAGTAATCACGAACGGGTATATGTGTAATATTAACTATATTTGGTTGTTGTGCATAATTGAAAAAAGTGAATAGTTTACTAATTGAAAGAGGTAGTTTACTCAATATGACATTTATAATTGATAAACAACATTTAGTTTTGAGTAAACAAATCAAAAAATGAGAAAACCATTAAACCTTCTAATCATATTATTTACTCTCGGACTTTCTGCACAAGATTTGACGGAATTAAATAAATCTCTAAGTTTACCTGACTCAATATCTCACGAGGAAGAAATTCGAATTTACAAAGGTTTTGGAATAACCAATTTTACCTCCATTTTTAGGATGTATAAAGATAATTCTGACAAATGGAATATTGAACATTTTGAACATTTTGCTGGAGTAAAAAAAAGATCTAAGCCAGAGATCAAAAAACAAAAACTGACTTCAAAAGATAAACCTGAATTAGTTTGGTTAAATATCTTGAGAACCAATATTCAATTTCTGCCAGAAATGTCGGAAATAAAATGGAAAATGAAAAAACGTGGTAAAATAGAAGAGATTAACAATAAACCAGAATTAAGTTGGAGTCAGGTTCAAATTATGGATGGAGTTGGATATGTTGTTCAAATAAAAGAAAATGGTAAATACCACGAAACTTATTATAGTAACCCTGAAAAATATCTTGAACATTACTCAAATGTTGATGAACTGGAATTTTTTTCTGAATTTATTAACTTAATCAGAACTGAATTTGACATCTGGAAAAAATAACTATGCACAACACTAAGTCCTATGATGTCATAGCAGTTAAGTGATAACCCAAAGGTTCTTGTATAATTGCTATTGCGTAAAGATTTTATGAAGTAAAAGTTATAAAATCTATGCGGATTTGTAGACAGCTTGGTAACATTTTGCTCTGCTACGACACATACTTATAACGTTAGGCACATACGAAAACACGATAATGAAAATAATATTATCTATAATTTTAATACTTTTTACATCTGAAAAAACAGTGAATCTTGACCTTGGAGCACCTGAAATTCAAGCTGTTTGTAAAGTCATATTAAACGACGGAAAAATAGTAGAAGGATTTATCACTTTTGGAACTGGAGGATATGAATATAAATATCGAAATCACGGATTTTGCTTCGAACACGATAACGGAACAAAACAGTTAATTCTTTATGACTTTAAATTCAACCTTTCTAATCTTGACAGTTATGCATCTCATCGAAATGGAACTTCAAAATTATGTTATGTTGAGAATATAAGCTCGAGATATCTTCAACAACCGAAAACTGAATTTAATGAAAAGCAAAACACATTAACAATTACCAAAACAGACGTTGAGAAATATAGACTTTTGGAACAAATGCCTATTTACACGAAACTTCCTTTAGACTTATTTGTTGGATATAGTTCAGATGAGCAAAACGGTAAAACAAGTATTGAAGTTAATCAGATAAAGTCGATTGAATTATTGAAAAAACCAAGTAAGGCATCACTTGATATCATTGAAAATGCCCGAAAGAAACAAAGTGAAAGCGAAAAAGAAGAAGAATGGGTTGACTATCAGCCACCTGTTTGGTATCACGAAATAATTACCAATCAAGAAAGAATTGATTATTTGTCGAAATTCTTTTAAACTGAAAAAGTACTGGTGGCAACAAGGTGTATAAAACATAGCTAAATAAGTACTTAACTGAAAGGTTTGTGTATATTTAGAAAGTCCGCCAAATTTTTAATTTGGCTTTAAAACAGATAAGTTAAAACAAAATATAAAAATTTGGCTCTGTGTTAATCCGAAGAGTTAGTGTCTTTTTACACGCTACGTTTCATACACAAGTCCGTTAGCATTTTGAAATTTATGAAACAAGTTAAAATTTTAGTCTTTTTAATTCACTTACCCTGTATTGTTTTAACACAATCAATAGGAAACATAGAACCAATAACCAATCTCATCCAACTTGACAATATTAAAGAAACATTTATTTATTGGGGCGAAAGTATATTGGTGGTTGCTCCGGACACAATCAACGGAACAAAAATAATACGTGCTTTTCATACTCCTTTAAATCCAAACTTTTCTAATGATAAAAATTATGACAACGACATTTTGGATTATGAAACATTAAAACCGTTAACCAAACACAGAGGAAATGGTTCAACATATTATGACTATTCTGAAAAAGGTAAAGTGAAAATAAGGTATGTTTCTCCTTCAACTACAAAAGAATTTGAGTTGCCTCTTAACAAGCCTGTATTCAATTTACAAGGACCAGGAGCTGGTATTTTAGTCTCTTGCTTAAATCTAAAAGTTCGGCTTAAAACTAGTTTTTCAGTTTTATCTTCTGGTTTTCCTTATAATGAAACTTATGATAGTAATATTTCTGACTACACCCTTGAAGTATTAGGAGAAGAAATTGTGACAATTAATGATAAAAGTTATGAAGTATTCGTAGTAGAAATTAGTTCTGTTAAAAATGACTCAGGGGTGTATTATAAAAGTTGGGTAACAAAAGAAAGTCCTCATATGGCGCTCAAATTTATTTATTCTAATAAATCGAATCCAAATTTTAAAAATAGAAAACCATATGCCATAAGAGGAATATTTTAGAAAAACAGCTAACACTGCATCCTATGTAAAGCCCTTTCCCAAGTCCTAGATCTTAAAAATACAATATTTTCTTTTTTTAATTAACTCATATTGAT
>CANLYR010000072.1 GCA_947495425.1 uncultured Aquimarina sp. | reverse complement strand
ATCATTAGCAAATCAGAACAAAAACTGGTTATAACTGGGGGTATGGATTCTGTAGGTTTTGTGATGTGTCTAGATTTGTGTAGATATTTGTATGGCTACGGTGGCGGATATTTAAGTTGTGAATTCCGTTGCAGGGACTCTTACCTTTAAGATCATACAGTAGTCGTTTATTCTAGTATGTAATATATTCATAGCCAAAATTCAGGTGGATTTTAAAATCCACCTGAATTTTTTGTTTATACTTTAACCCGTTTTATACATTAAAAAATCTTCTACGACCTAAGACTAGTGAAAGACCGAGTATAATCGATCCCAACTAATTAGGAACAAAATGTTCAATAAAAATTTTATCTCGCATTGTTAGTTTTTTATATTTTTCTTTAACAAAATCTCTTTTCGATCTAGCTATTGCTATTTTGGTATCGCAAAGCTTTAAGTGGGCTTTTGTGTTATTTATATTTCCTTCAAAATAGGATACATAATTTAAATTTAAGATATAGGACTTGTGAACCTTTATGATAAAATCACTTAATATTTGATTCTCTAATTCTTTAAGACTGACTCTAAATAAATCTATTTTGATGTTATCAGAGTCTAAATATTTTATCTCGCAATAATTGTCACAAGATTTTATAAAATAGAGATTCTCTATATTGATTTTTAATCGATCGCCTTTTAACCTTCCGATCAATACTATATAAGAGCTAGGATTATCTGAGGACACAGCTGGCGTTCTTAGTTTTGTGCCTTCTACATAAGTCTTAAAATTTTGATCACGGCTGCCTTTTGAGAATGTTGAGGTAAATTTCAAAATTATAATTTCTATCAAATGAATGCAGAGATATACTAGAAAAATTTTCACGTACCCAATTTTTGGAAACAACAGATACCTGTGAAGAGAAGCAGAACTTATCGATATTGTAAAAAGCACAACCGACAAATAAATCCAGTACTCTTTGTTATTCTTTCGGACTTCAATTTTTTTTAAAACTAACTCCGGTAGGAATATCAAAAATAAGAACAAAAAAGTGAGCGATTTTAGTATCTGAAAAACCGTAAAAGAAATCAATTTTCCAACCGGAAGGCTGATATAATCTGAAATGAATTCAGAATAATACATTAAATAATAGAATGCCAACAGAAGAGCTAAATTAGGTAATTTTTTAAAAATACTTTTGCGTAAAGTCATATTCTTTTCCTTAATCCGTAAAAATTTGATCTAAGTATTTCCTTAATTACAACTTCTCCTAATAGTGACATCTAAGGTTTTCCCAATATTCATTAGATGTTTTATTAATTTAAGAATATCTAAAATAAATGGAGCTTAATCCAAATACATAATTATTTAGGCTAAATTATTTTCCCTAATACCTATCTCCTCTTTTAATCTAATATGCATTACTCCTTACCTTTAGTTCAGCATAAAAAAAGATATAAGGGTAAAACTGTTATTAGTTTGTAAGGTTAATTTTATTGGTCGTCCAAATAACTATCATGATACTCAGCAATACACCAAAAATACTATAAAGTACTCTTATCCTATTATCATATTTTATTAAAGAATCTACATATCCTGAATCATCAGAAACGAAAACATTTTCGTTTGGAAGACTATCCAATGTTAGATCTATTTTGGCATCCAGCAACTCCTTTTCAAAGTGATTTAGTATAGTATTCACCTCAGAGATTTTGATAGGATTGTTATTAGTTTTATAGATGTTTTTTAAAATCTTAGCAGTTTCCATAACATAGTTTTTTTTATTCTTGTCCACAAAAATAAGAAGGGCTTCAAACAAAAAAAGTTCTGCTCTATTCAGGTCATTCATTCCATAAAAAGCTCTACCTTTTTCCAAATGGATGCACTGTCTTAAATTATTAGTATAATTTTCGTCTTTTTCAACAGCGGTACAATACGATAATGCCTTTATGAACTTTCCTTGCTTATTTGCTATTTCAGCTTTCAGTAATAGTACTTCATTTCGAACATTATTTTGGTTGCTCTGCTGCTCTATTGGTAAGGAAGCATTTAAAAGTAGTTTGGCTTTTTTTAATTCTCCTTTTGTAATATAAATTTTAGCCATCCTTCTATTGATCCCTAATACTGATTGAATATCTTTTTTTTTCTGAAAATATTCTTTCACCTCATTATAAACAAAAAGTGCTTTATCTAACATGTCCAATTGAGAATAGACCGATGCTCGTACTAATTTCACCTGCATTAATTGTTGTTGCGAATAATTTGTCTTAAACAAATATACTTCCGCCAATTGAGAATATTTTAGTTGTAAATCTGGTCGATCCAAGTTGCGATATACATCGCAAACCAATAAAAATGTACTGTATAATGCTTCATTATATGTTTCGTTCTGATCATCAGTAATGCGGGTCGTTTTTAAAAGTGTTTGTAATAAATTAACGGATGTAAACAACTGATATAGAGATTCTTTATACTTTGTTTCCACATTAAGATATAGTGCCAAATTGTTTCTTGATTTGGTAGCTCCATACAAATAATCAGAAGTTTCAGACTCTATTAGAGCTTGATTTGCTAGGTTCATTCCTTTGTTATTTCCTTTTAGAAAATACTGATAAGCAATTTGGTTTAAAGAATCAATTCTATTATGGGTTTGAGAGTAGTTTATAGATGCTGCAAATGCATAATGTTTAAGTAAGCAAAATACTATTGAAAGTATTATTTTAAAAAAAGATACGTTATTCATCATTTTTAATTTATAAAGAGTTAACCGCACAACCGCATTTATTTTTGGTACCAAAGATTCTATAACTAGGTAAAATCTCATGGGATCCCGACTGATTATTTCTTAATTGTGATATAGGATAGTCATACGAATACCCGACTAAAAAACTATCCCAAATCTTAAATCCGGCTAAAACATATATCGATTCTTCATTTCTATACGAAACACCTCCCCAAACTCGATTTTGAAACTCTGCTTTAGCACTTATATCCCATTGTAAAGGAGCGTTTTCTAATGTACGCATTACCAAAGAAGGTATAATATTCCAATCTCGATCTAAAACTATTCTGCTTCCGATTAGTAAATTATAATTTCTATTTTGCTTTCCGGAAGTAAGAATGTTATTTTGTACGTTATATAAAATATCTTGATCAAAGACTTGATGGGTAGCTACTCCTGCAAACATATATTTTGAATATATATATAGTCCAAAACTCATATCAAAATTGGTACTAGCAATATCTTGCACCAAAATATCATTAGGGTTTTCTATGAGTGTGACATCCTCTGAATTAAAGCTAAACTGGGAACCTCCTATAAATGTTCCTAATGATACAAACCACTCTTCAGAAGCTTTGAGGTGATATGCATAACTAAGGTAATACCCCGATTGATTAATTGGTCCCGTGTCATCTCGATAAATAAAAGTACCTATTCCTGAAAATGAATCAAAACGTCGACTATTGGTGAGAAAATTCACAGGTGTATAAAAACTTAATGTTGCCGTTCTTGGAGCCCCTTCAAAACCAGTCCATTGATTACGATAACTCAATGTAAGATCCAAAAAATCTTCAACTCCCGAAATTGCGGGATTCAGTACCAACGGATTTTGTAAATACTGCGAAAATTGTGGATTTTGTTGTGCATCACTATTGATACTAAATATTAATAATGATATCAGCGTCGCTGTTTTATATATATTAGGGTAATTTTCTAACCCGGTTATCATAAACATATCATTACTACCATCTCCATTAGCGGTCATTGCTGATGCTACCCTTATAGAATCTTTTTCCGATTCTAGACAATTGTTCAGTTCATCCACGTCATAAGGGCCAGCTACCGTATTACATCCTTTATCAACCACGGTAAGTGTATACGTACCGGCAGAAACTTCTGTTAGGTTTAATGAAGAACCAACAATAGTTCCATTTTGATTGGTCCATGTATAAGATTCGCTACCACTATTCCCTATGATGGAAATACCGTTAATAGCTCCATCATCACTATCGCAATTAGCCATTATAATATTTACAGTATCATCATAAAGAATGGGAGCTCCATTCTCTAAGAGGGTATAAGGACCAGAACTTATAGAACAAGCCCCTTGTTCTACAGTTAGTAGATAACTTCCTGGTCCCTCCCCTATTAAATCTATATTGTTATCAATAATCTCTCCATTTTCAGCAATCCATTGGTAGGTCTCGTTTCCGTTAGCTCCATTCACTATAATGCCTGAGATTGTACCGTAACCACCTCCACAGGTGGCGTTAGACACGGTCACATTGCTGTCGTCGAGCACTAGCGCACATGGGTTTACGGTGACCGTAACCGTGTCAGAATCGGCACAGCCCCCAAAATCGGCGGTCACGGTATAGACCGTGGTCTGGGTCGGTGCTACCATAGGGTTTTGTGAACTTTCCTGACCTGAAAGTGAGGTATCGGCCGGGCTGGCCGTCCAGGTATAGGTCGGGGAGCCATTGCTCGGGGTTGCGGTAAGCGTCGTGCTATCGCCTGACTTGATTGTGACATCGGGGCCGGCGTCAACGGTATCCGAAGAGGTACTTTTTCGTACCGATACCTCGTCTACCAATAATTTTATAAAGTTATCGCTTGAATTGGAAGTAGCGGTCTCAGAATCATCATAGAAGCTTCCCAGCACTATATGGTCAGCGGCGGTATTGGCCACAAAAGTTTGGCTGAACTGTACCCACTGGTTTGTAACATCCAAAAACTGATTTGAGGGGTGTTCCACCTGGGGTACCACGTCCAAGATACCAGGAGAATCGGCAGTGGTATTTCTGAAATTAGATGGAATACCCTGACTGAAATGGGCTCCGAACCTATTGGTGAAAACAGTACCGTTGGTGTTCTGAACGCGAAATTTCAGCTCTACAACATAGGTTGCTCCAACTTCGAGCGTTTCATCTAATCTTGCCGCGATGTATTCTCGATAGTCGGGATTGTTAAAAGACGATAACAGCACAAGACCCGCATACCCTCCCCCATCAGGAGCCAATGGATTAACGATGTTTCCCAAAAGGGTGCGGGGCACGTCTACTGGACAGTTGTTACAACAGGAGTTAAACACGTCCGGTGTGCTATTGACTCCACTAGAGCTCGTATCGGTAGTGCTTCCGCTTACATTGGTCCAATCTTCTACAAATTCGGAATAATGCTCGTAATTCTGGGCGTCCGAAACTTCTACAGAAACATTTCTTGGACAACCGGATAGATTTTCAAAACTGGGGTTAGGCACTAAGTTGTCACCACAAACCAGGGTAGGTAGCGATGTAACTACTACTGTAACATCAGCAGAGTTGGTGCATTGCCCATTAAAATTGGTTTCTACTGTAAAAACAAAGGTCCCAGTACTGGTGGGCGTAAATACGGGATTTGGTCTGTTTGTCAGGTTTAAATCAGATGCTGCGGGCCCCGACCAAGTGTGATAGTATGCATTGGCAGTAGGAGTCGTATTTAGCTGAACGGAACCTTCATTGATAACGATGGCAGGGGGTGTTACCGTAGCAACGACCGTAGGGCAAGGAGTATTCACATTAACAAGCATTTGCTCTTGAAGGATACAACCGTTAAAATCTGCGGTTACGGTATAAATAGTATTTTCCAACGGGGCCACAGTGGGGTTTTGCGAAGTTTCTTGACCGTTCAGTGTTGAATCGGCGGGTGTTGCCGACCAAGCATAGGTTGGTATACCACCACTGGCGTTGACGCTCAAGGTCGTATTATCACCAGGGTTGATGGTCACATCAGGTGCGACTGTGATGCTTTCGGGTATCAGCACTTCCTGTATTGAAATATCATCGACGAAAATATAACCCAAAGCGTTTGCATTGATATCATGAATGGTTGTCTCAATATCTCGATAGAAATTACCCAAAGTGATGTAGTTCTCACCTCCGGAAGCAACAAAATCTTGACTAAAATCTACCCATTGCGATGTTTTATCCAAGAAAGCGGTTGAGGGTAATTCTATTTGTGGGGTAACATTCAGAACAGAAGGAGCTTCTTGATTAGAGTAGTATGTGTTCGGCACGCTGTTGCTAAAATGCATACCAAAGCGATTGGTGTACACCACCCAATTGCCCGTATGTATTCTCCATTTAAAGTTCACAATATATCGTCGTCTCGCCTGTAGTGTAGTGTTCAACCGCGCGGTAATATATTCTCTGAATTGTCCGGTTGTACCATAATTGGTAATATACGTTACCAAGCCAGCATAGCCTTCGCCATCCGCTGCCAAAGGATTTGTGATGGAAACTCCATTTGTCCAAGGAACACCGTTAGGTCCAGGACTGCAAGAGTTGTATACGTCCGGTGTCATTTTTGGCCCTATTGAAGGGTAAGTGTTGCTCCAACTATCGATTCTTTCAAATTGATCCTGGCCTGGTCCCGGTCCTGATCTATCGTCAGGACATGAACTGTAGTTCTCAAAACTCGGATTGGGCACTAAATTTGGTCCCAAACAACTACAATCCGGATCATTGAAATCTACCAAACCATCGCCATCGTCATCGATACCGTTACTACAAATTTCCATTGCAAAGATCTGGGTGTTTATAATTGTGAATCCAATAAGTAAATTGCGTTTAATCATATATAATTGTGAATTTGAGGCTTAAAAATGTTAATCTTTTGTATTTAAAAATACTTTGTAAATATCTACATATTCCATACTCCTTTAGAAGAACCTGTGTAGTAATCAAATCACTGTTTATGTCAACTACCAACGTCAATCGCAAGGAGTATTGGAACATGCTCAAGCATACTAGTGCTATCCACATAAAGCATAAAGAATATATGTAGGTTAAGGATATTCATATTTTCATAGTTACATTAAAATTAACCTTTTAAATAAGCTGCATCACATCGCTTTGTTTTCAATACCTTACGAAGACCTTACAAAACCTTACAACTTAAAAAAAATTATTGCCTCTTGGTGTAAATACTTAAATCCTTGTAAAATAAAGCTACTAATAAGACTATGTTAATAAAAACAGAAAGGCTTAGGAGAGACCACTTTAATGAAGTGAACAATGAAGAGATAATTACCGTATTATTATTGATACTAGGATATTTTTTTAGCATGAATAGTAATATAAAATTTTCCAAAAGGTCAAATAAGGAAGCTATCAATGGTATTATACAGAGGTATAAATGATAATTTGCTTGAGAACCTATTCATACTCAAACAAATTTTTGATGTTAATGAAGTAAGTAATAATGCATAAGTAAATGGAAAAATCATATATACAGTACTCAACATAAATTGGTAAGCATCAAGACCATCATTAGTTAGTTTTCGAAAAAAAGTTTTAACCTCTACTGTATTATAATTATAATAGTGATCCAGGGTTTTGAATGGGAAACCAGTAAAGTTTTCTATTTTGAAATGATTAATAGAAATGAAAAAAAAGACAAATAAAAGGAAAAATATTGATGTCCAAATTATTAATTTCCAATTGGCTATTCGTATTAAAAGAGTCATTAAAATCTGGGATTAAGAATTCAAGAATTACACGATTTAATTTTATCTATGACGAAGTTCAAAATTATGATGTAATAAATCTTTTATTTAAAGTTTAAAAAACCTAGACAATCACTTCACAAACTCTACACAATTTGATTAAACCCTTTGCTTATAAGGGTTTAGCTTTTCTTTCAAAATATAAGCTTTACATTTAAAGAAATGGGTTAAGTATGTTGCTTTAATCGTAATAGGCTTATTAAGACGATTATGGTCAATTTCTTTCTAATCAATAAATTTAAGTGTCAAAATGTTAATTTCTTTTAGAATTAAAGTTTGATATTCCCTTGATCAGGATATTTATTAACAAGAGAAATCGATTTAAAAGTTTCTCTGTTCTAGATAGGTCTAGGTGAAGCATTTGCAAGTATCCCTAAACTAGCTACGGGAGTTAAAATTATTGTTTTTTTTGCTACGGACAACAAACTATCTAAATGTAATTCGGATTTAATTTAAAAATTCTCGCTGATTAAATTACTGTATTGTGAAATACTTTCGAAGACATTATGATAATTCTATTCTTTAGAATTATAAACCAGCAGCGGATGTTGTTCTAAATATCTAGCGATTTGATCACGCATCTTGGTGAAAGGTTAATAGTTATCTTGTCGCACATAAATTTTATCTACTATTTTCCATTCACCATCAATTTTTAAAAGATTTAAGTAATCTATATAATAATAATCTTTGAGATAAAGAGAACATTTTGCATTTGCAGCGTTTTTACAAACGTCGAGCTTAAGTATTTGAGTTGTTAAAATAGGTATACCTTGGTTCTCCGACAAATAGTTCAAAAAATGATTTAGATCTGCTTCGTAGATTGTTTTATCTTCTTTTATGTGCTTTAGTTTACATCCCGAATGGAATGATTTTTTGATCAAATCTGTATTTCCTGTCTTTGAGCCATTAAAATAATCATTTATTACTTGTCTTACTTTATCATTTTCTTTTTGCGAGTTCACAACTGAAATGTTAAAAATTAATAACAGCAAACAAAATAAACCTCTGTTCCGATTCGAATTTATTTTACTTGACTTTTTCACCTTTAAAATTATATGTTATTGATTCCTGGCCATCTTTTTGCCAAATTGTTTTACCCTGCACGATTCCCAAATCAGGATGTAAGGTTCCTTCCCAATAAAGTTCACCTTCATCTTTACTTTTCATAAGAGCAGTAAAAACATAATTTTTGTCAGTCAATTGTTTGACTTGATAAACACTAGGAGCAAATCCATATTGAGTACATACAGATCCAGATATTTTCCCATCCGCAAAAATTATGTTTTCTTTATTATCGAATTTACCATTGACATAGTTAGAAATTTCATAGGTATTGTTGGCAAAAGGATCTTTATCATTGGTGTTGCAAGCTACTAAGAATACTATACTAAGTATAAAAGAGATTTTTTTCATTTGTTTCTATTTTTAATTAACCTTGATATGTTTTATAACGAATAAAATGTAAAGTTGCGCATCGTCGGGACCTTAATTAGAGCACTTTGAATAATTTATTGAGTTCTTGACCGTTAGTGAACCGAATAATGGATTACTGTAGGATGCAGATATTCATTTCAATTTTATAGAAATAATTAAAAATATTCAAATCTTGTCCGGTATTTTGCAATCATTTGTCGGTAGTTAAAACAGCAAAAAAGGCTGTTTAATCCAAATAAAACAGCCTTTAAAATACAGAAATGTATTACTTATTCTGAAGTATCTTCCAATTTTTATTGGCCAATACTATATTCTGATCTTCATTTTTATCCCATACTTCTAACCCATTAAAATGTTTCCCTTGGTAAGGTCCGTTATAAAACAAATACAGTTTATCGTTTGTAACTGTATATGTTTTCGGATCTACAGGATATTTGCCACTACCCAATGCAACCGCAATAGCACAAAAACCACCATACTCTGGAGTATACTTTTGTGGGTTTGCTAAAAATTTATTTTTATTTTCAACCGAAGAAAATAAGTGCTTTACCCCTTTATGGGTAGCAGAAATATCAGATTTGCCTTCTAAAGGAGAGTCACCAGTAAAGTAAGAGACAGGATCATAACCTTGAAGGGCGAGCCCTTCTTCATTGATATTAGATTTTTGACCGAAACAATTAATCGTTAACATTAAGATTACTACAAGTTTTAAAGCTTTCATTTTTTCTTTATTTTAAATTATTCAACAAAAATGAAGCTAAATTGATAATTGTAAAATGGACAAATACTACATTCGCTTGTACATTTAAGAAGCCAAGTGAATATTTAAATAATTTAATGGTGACAAATTCGTTTGTTTTTTAAAAAAACGACTAAAATAAGCAGGATCTTCAAACCCTAAATCGAAAGAAATTTGTTTGATGGACTTTTTGTTTTGATATAATTCTCTTTTGGCTTCGACAATGAGTTTTTCTTTGATTAACTCACTACATGTTTTTTCTAAATCATTTTTTAAAACCTCGTTTAATCGTTTTGGAGAGATATGTAGTTGATCTGCATAAAATTGAACTGAATGCTGATTAGTATGTTCTTTTTCTAACAAATTTTGAAAATCTAATGTAATTTCTGTAAATAATTTCCTATTATTCGTTTCTATTTTAAGTTTCTCCCTAGAGAGCATTAATAAAAACAGTTTTAGCTTAGTAATTAATACATCCTGCCATAGTGAGTGATGATCACTATTCATTTCTATTCTTAAATCGTTTAAAAGATTGAAAATGGACTCGCTCGAGCTATTGAGATTAGATAAATATGGTAAAGTTTCACTTGTGTTAAAAAGCACAGCATCACAAAAGGTTTCTTTACGATGTAATTTGATACAAAAGAATTCTTTAGAAAAGCGTAGTAAACTGGCGTGAACAGAATTCTTTGGTATTATTTCGAAAAGCTGGTACTCAGAAATAAAAACCACAGCGGGTGCTGATAACTCAAAAATATCAAAATCCACCCGTACTTCAGCCCTTCCTTGTTTCAATATTAAAACCTGAAACATTTCAACTTTTTCAAATTTTTTGTTGTCAATAAAATGTAAATCTTCAATATTAAATTGATCCTGTAATTCGATTCTCATATTTCTATTTCTTTTATCAACCTTACTAACCTGAGTTCGATTAATATTTGATAAGATTTTTATAACAAAAAAGATAGATTTTTAGTAAATTAAAGTGTTGAAATTCAATTTTTTAATCTAAAAATCTATCTATGATTTCTTACTCTAAAATTACTGAAATTTTTTGTGTTATTGATGAATTCTGTCAAGAATATGACCAAATAGTGGATAAAGCCTTACTTGGTAATCCTACAAAACGTCCTGCTGTGATGTCTAAAAGCGAAATTATCACAATTACAGTACTTCTTCATCTTGGTGGATTTAGGACTTTTAAACACTTCTACATTAATTACGTTCAAAAACATATGCAAGAGGAATTTCCAAAGACAGTCTCTTATAATAGATTTACAAAACTAATGCAACGTAACCTGATGGCAATGACCTTATTTTTGAAAACATGTTGTTTAGGTGATTGTACAGGTATTTCTTTTGTGGATTCAACCCCAATCCGAGTTTGTAAAAATAAACGTATTAAGAGAAACAAAGTATTTAAAGGTATAGCCAATACAGGAAAATCCACGATGGGATGGTTTTACGGTTTTAAGTTGCATATTGTGATCAACGATAAAGGTGAGATATTGACCTTTACCATCACTCGCGCTAGTGATGATGATAGAACACCACTAAAACAAGAGCGATTTCTAGATAAGATATTCGGAAAACTATTTGCCGATAAAGGGTATGTGGGTAAAGACCTAGCCAAATTACTATTTGTCGATGGTGTTCAACTCATTACAAACATTAAAAACAACATGAAAAACTGCTTGATGACTTTATCCGATAAAATACTACTGAGAAAACGCTCAGTAATTGAAACTGTAAATGACGAATTAAAAAACATATGTCAAATAGAACACTCAAGACATAGAAGTTTTGGAAATTTTCTAAGCAATATGATCGCTGGACTTATAGCATACAGTTTCCTCCCTAAAAAACCACACATCAGATTCCAAACTCAAAATACAAATCAAATTTGCTTGTTCTAATAATCGAACTCAGGTTTATAGATATATTGGGAAAGAAACCACTATTCATTATACCAAAAGTATCGTAGAGGTGTATTACAATCACCAACGTA
>CANLYR010000071.1 GCA_947495425.1 uncultured Aquimarina sp. | reverse complement strand
TCTAGAGAAATGACCATTGGGTGACTTTAAGTCACGAGCCTGAAACTATGGACTTCAAGTCCATAGTGGTTCATTTATTCGTTTCATACTATAATGTACATCTTTTTAAACAAAAAGAGAATACCAGTATGAGGTAGTCAATAAGTAGACCAACATATTCTTGTTATTTTATTGAAGAGAAATTTAATCAGGAGATTCTTTAGAGGGATAATTCTACATAATTTATTTTATCATGTACTATTTAATTACAATCTTATTTCATTCAAAAACTATTTTTTTGACATTCAGAACTACTAAAATGAAATGTATAAAACAACAATTTGATATAAGTCAAAATACGAATTGATATAAGTCAAGATTTTAATTGACAGATATCATTTTTATGTGTTTATAGAAAATGAATTTTATGTTATTTTTTTATTTAAATAATTGATATAAAGTATTTTGTGATTTTATTTTAAACAATAACAATAACCAGATGGGGGATAGTAACACTTTTGTACGTCTTAAATAATAGAGAGTATTCAATCTTAATTAGTAATCAAATTATAAATATATAATCTCATGAAACCTGAATTAAAAAAACAAAGATTACATTTCCCCGACCCCAATGCCATTTTCGGCATAAAAGATTTTTCTTATTAAAATCTTAGACTCAATTCTTAATTAACACAAAAATCTTAACGCTTAAAAATTTAACTTATGAAATCAAGGAAGAACATATTCCTCCTAGTTCCTTTTTTGTTGTTTTCGATATTCGTCAACGCACAAAATAGTTCTGACCGAGAGAATATAAAAAAACAAACGAATCAACAGGCATTACAAAAGATCATAGATAGATCTAACAGATTAGAAAAAGCACACAAAGGAAAAGCTACCAAGCAAAGAATTCCTCAAACAAAAACTACAAAAGATGGCCGACTCGGTGTTCTTTTTGGTTTTAATGAAAAAGGCGAACCAGTGTATGCTTATGATGACAATACTGCCGCCGCTGCTACAGGGCGTACAGATAAAATCTGGCAAGGTGGGTCATCTGGGTTGAATCTTACCGGAGCAGGAATCGAAATTGCTGTTTGGGAAAGTGGTTACGCAAGACCCACACATCAAGAATTTGGTGGTCGTGCTTCTAATGGAGGTGACGGAGGATCTGTTACCAGTCATGGAACGCATACCGGAGGTACGCTAGCAGCAACGGGTATTGACCCCGCTGCAAGAGGTATGGCATCTGGAGCAACCATAAAAAATTATACGGCTTCGGGTATGGTTTCTGAAGCTGCGGCATTTGCAGCAGCTGGAGGCATATTGGCTAATAACTCCAACACACCTTCAGGCTCGCCAGGAGATTATAATGCAGTAGCCAGAGATATGGATGATGTCTTATATAATGCTCCATTTTATTTGCATTGTAAGTCTGCCGGGAATGATGGAAATAACTTCGGGATCATTAAAAGTACACAACTTTCTAAAAACCTTTTGGTTGTAGGAAACACAGCAGATGTGCCTAATTATACAGGTCCATCTTCTGTAAGTGTTTGGACGAGTAGTTCTTATGGACCTACTAAAGATTGGAGAATAAAGCCAGACATAGTAAATAATGGTAGATTGGTATATTCCTCAGATAGTGCTAACGATTCAGATTATGGCACTAAGACAGGTACATCAATGTCTACACCTGCAACAACTGGAACCTTAGCATTGTTGCAACAGCATTATAAAAACCTGAATGGTGTATACATGAGGGGAGCAACTGCAAAAGCATTATTAATAGACACTGCAGATGAAGTAGGGGCTAATGACGGTCCTGATTTTGCTAGTGGATGGGGATTAGTTAATGCAGAAAGAGCTGCCGAAGTGATTACTAATAATGGAGTTTCTGCTACTATTGATGAATTAACTTTGAATAACGCAGGAACGTATACAAAAACGATAAAGTCCGACGGTTCTGAACCATTGGCATTGACAATTGTATGGAATGATCCGGGAGGATCAACCGGTTCACAAACTACTCCCAAACTAGTTAATGATCTAGATGTTAGTGTTACTGGTGCAGGAAACACATATTCTCCATGGGTTATGGTTCCTAACGGAAGTTTTAATAACTATACAGATCCAGCCCAAAGAGGAGATAATTTTAGAGATAATGTAGAAAAAATTGATGCAGTTTTAGCAGCAGGAACCTATACTGTTACAGTAACCCATAAAGGTACATTAACTAATGGTTCTCAGGATTTTTCTTTAATTATTAATGGTATTGATGTTAATATTGTTCCGGATAACGAAACTCCTAGCGTCCCAACAGATTTGATAGCCTCAAATATAACATCGAATAGCGTAGATCTTTCTTGGACGGCATCTACAGATAATATAGGTGTGAGTGTTTATGAAATATTTCAGGATGGTACACGTATTGGTACATCGACTACTCCCAATTTTACCGTTACAGGTCTTGCTGCAGAAACAGCTTTTAGTTTTACTGTAAATGCTAAAGATGCTGCGGGTAATGTATCCGGAAATAGCAATGTAGTCAATGTAACAACAACAGCACCACCTCCATGCTCTGGGATCAATAGTTTCCCATATAGCGAAAGCTTCGAAGGTAGTGTTGGTGTTTGGGTACAAGAAACAAGTGACGATAACGACTGGATAGTAAATAGTGGCACGACTCCTTCTTCAAGTACAGGGCCATCTTCAGCGACAGAGGGTAGTAACTATATCTTTACAGAAGCAAGTAGTAATGGCACAGGTTTTCCTAACAAAGTTGCACGTTTAACTAGTCCTTGTATTAACTTATCTAATCAGTCAAACCCAGAGCTTAGTTTTGAATATCATATGTATGGATCTGATATGGGTACTTTAGCAGTGAGAGCTTCTATAGATGATGGAGCTACCTGGACAACAGTATGGAGTTTGAGTGGTGATCAGGGTAATTCCTGGACTTCACAGGTAGTAAGTTTATCTACTTATGGTGGTCGTGTGATACAACTACAATTAGAAGGTACTACAGGTTCAAGTTTTAGAAGTGATATGGCTATTGATAATGTAAGAATTATTTCTGTCGTTCCTGATACAGAGGCACCAAGTACACCTGCCAACCTTATCACATCAGATGTAGCAGATACAACTGCAAATCTCTCATGGGCAGCATCTACAGATAATGTTGGTGTTACTGAATATGAAATATTTCAGGATGGTACAAGCATTGGTATATCGCCTACTAATAGTTTTAGTGTTACAGCTCTTTCTGCTGAGACTGCTTATAGTTTTACAATAGTAGCCAAAGATGCAGCAGGTAATGTATCTAGTGCTAGTAGTGCGATTAATGTTACCACTACAGCGACACCTGCATGTGCAGGGATTAATAGTTTTCCATATAGTGAAAGCTTTGAGTCTGGTATTGGTGTTTGGGTACAAGAAACGAGTGATGATATTGATTGGACTGTAAATAGCGGTAGCACTCCATCTTCAAGTACAGGGCCATCTGAGGCTTCAGACGGTACTAATTACATCTACACAGAAGCAAGTAGTAATGGCACAGGTTTTCCTAATAAAACAGCCTTACTAACTAGTCCTTGTGTCGATTTGGGTACAAATCCAAATGCCGAAATTTCATTTGATTACCATATGTTTGGAACCGATATTGGAACTTTTGAGCTTCGCGTATCTACAGATGATGGGATTAACTGGACATCAATTTGGAGTTTAAATGGTGCTCAGGGTAATACCTGGAATACTCAAAGTATCGACTTGTCTTCGTACAATGGCGCTGTTATTAAACTTCAATATAGAGGAGTTACAGGAAGTAGTTACAGAGGTGATATCGCGATAGACAATGTTCGTATTATTTCGGTAATTCCTGACACACAAGCACCAAGCGTACCCACAAATCTTATAGCTTCTGCTATAGCAAACACCACTGTTGATCTTAGCTGGGATGCTGCAACAGATGATAGAGGAGTAGTAGGATACGATATTTTTCAGGATGGAGTACTACTTGATACTGCTACTGATACAAATTATAGTGTAAGTGGCCTTACTGCAGATACGGCATATAGTTTTACAGTAACCGCAAAAGATGCTGCGGGTAATGTTTCTGCAAGTAGTAATGCAGCTAATGTAACGACGACAAATGTTGTTCAATATACGCTTACTACCAATACAGTAGGTCAAGGATCTGTAAGTGGTGGTGGAATCTACAATACAGGAACATCGGTTTCTGTTACTGCTACTCCTGCCTCTGGATGGGACTTTGGCGGATGGACCGGTGCTTTATCTGGAACTACCAATCCAGGATCACTTACTATGGATGCTGATAAAACCGTAACGGCTACTTTTACAGAACAGATTAGTGTAAGTACGTCTACAGAGAAATATCGTTTGACCTGGAGAGAAGATCCTTCTACTACGATGGTTGTTGGATGGACTCAAGTACGAGGAACAAACCCTGTGGTACATTATGGACCTACAGATCTTGGACTTAACTATAGTTCTTATCCTTCTAGTAAAGCAGTTGACAGAACGGTTTCTAGTAAAGGGATGGATAATCGTTATGCAAGATTAACAGGACTTCAACCTGATACGGCTTACTATTTTGTAATTAAGGATAGTGAAGGGGTTTCAGAAAGATATTGGTTTAAGACTGCACCTAATGATCCTACAACGAGATTATCGATTGTTGCAGGAGGGGATTCTAGAAACAATCGTACACCACGTCAAAATGCAAACAGAATGGTTGCCAAAATACGACCACATGCTGTATTATTTGGAGGTGATATGACAAGTTCTTCATCGAGTTCACAATGGAAAAATTGGCTTAATGACTGGCAATTAACTATTGGTTCTGATGGTAGAATGATTCCTGTGGTTGCTGCCAGAGGTAATCATGAGAGTTCTAATGATGTTAGAGATATGCTTGATATTCCAACAGGAGCAGGAGGAGAATACTATGCCTTAAGCTTTGGTGGAAACTTGATGCGAACATATACCTTAAACACTGAGATTACTCCTGGAGGTACACAGGGTAGATGGTTAGCTGGTGATTTGGCTGCAAATTCTGCGAGTCATACTTGGGCAGTAGCTCAATACCACAGAGCGACCAGACCTCATCAATCAGGAAAGTCTGAGCAGAATGATCAATATGAGGCATGGTCTAAGCCCTTTTATACGCATGCAGTACAGTTGGTTATGGAGAGTGATTCTCACGTAGTGAAACGTACTTGGCCAATCAAGCCCTCTACAGGTACAGGAAGTGATGAAGGGTTTGTGAGAGCTGATTCTGATCCAAAACGAGCGGTTTATGTAGGTGAAGGATGTTGGGGAGCTCCAATACGGAGTGCCAATGACTCTAAAAGCTGGACTAGAGCTGCAGGATCATTTAATCAATTTAAGTGGTTATGGATCGATCAGAATAAGATTGAGTTAAGAACGCTTAAAGTTGATGAAGTAAGTAGTGTAGGTCAGGTTAATGATGCCAATATGTTTTCTCTTGATTTGGGTACATCCTTATGGAGTCCAGCGGGTGGAAGTGTAGTGACTATAGACAACCCACATACTACTAGATTGAGCAGTATCACTTCAACAAATACTGCTTCAAATCCTTCTTTAGATGACGTAAGTAGTTATAAGTTTGAATTGACTGCTTATCCTAACCCGGTTAAATCAGGATTATTACATATAATATATCCGAATTTTGCCAAGGTTCAGGAACCAAAAGCAATCATTAGAGATATGTTTGGTAGAGTAATAGATCAAATTGATCTCACGTCTAAAATAGCAACGTATAATATCGATAAGCTAAACTCAGGTGTTTACTTTATTAATATCAAAGATGGAAATAAAAATATAAGTACAAAGTTCGTTAAGAAATAGAACTTTTGCTTTTAATTTGTTATGAACTGCCTGAAAGTAATTTCAGGCAGTTTTTTTATATTTAATTATGAGAGTTCGATGTAAAACTAATATCTTATATGTGTACACACGGTAGCCCAAAGGGAGAAGGAACCCATAGATGATTGATATAATTAAATGAACATCAGTTAGTTTTCTATCATAGAAATCAGGTTAGAAATATGGATGAGCGTGTTTTCATTTCAAAACCATCACTACTCATATAAGTTTAGCACGAGCTTTAGTGGGTAGGAAACGAAAAAATGTTGTTTTAGAGTAGCTTGTACTGTTTATCCTTTGAATTTGCCGTAATAAAATATTTCCCCGACTAAGTTGGGCACATGCTTTTCACTTCAGTTTCAGGATAAAAATAAACCGTAGCGCTGCTATGTTTGAGTTTTCCTCTTCGCTGAAGCAAAAAATTGTATCGACCCCTCGATAGGCTCAGGTTAATAAGACTTTAAATCGAAAATTTACCTGTCTTCAATGGTTGTGCTGCGTCTGTTGAGTTATCAAAAATCTGAGCGGAGTAATTTTCTTACACCAAATTCAGGACAATAGAGTGCTCACACTCCTTTATGCCAAACAATTCTATTCATTTAATCTAGATCGTTTGAGTTTTTTTCCAAAAAGGTAATTTTTTTACAAAACTAACATCCGGACGATCTGCTACTATTACAAACAAAGGTATAAGTGCGTGAGGTAGCCTAATTAGCATTTCCCAAGTCCATTGGCTAAATGAGTTCCATAAAAACTCAATATGAAAGTGCCCAACTAGTCTTGCCATAGCCGTAAGCCCTCCCCAAATAAATGCATAAACTAATGCCCCGTATGATATTTTAGGAATAAAAATGGCAATAGCAACTACAAAATCCAGAATTCCTGCGATTTTGAGCATTGTATGCGCACTTGGTTCACTAATTGGTAATGTATTTAAGGTCATATCAATGAAAGTTCCTGGTCTGGGATAATAACCCACAGCGTATAGACCATGGCAGCTAAAGGTTAACGCAATGGCAATTAATGCAATGAGGCGTATTGTTTTAAATTCAATAGTAGTAAATAACATCATGTAGAGTAGTACAGGAGTCATGAACTGAATCATATATTCAAAAAATTGTCCCACGTGCAAGAACTTTTCTTTGCAATATAGAATAGCTAGAATAAAAAGACCTATGCTTCCACCAAGTAAAAAGAATTTTCCAAGTTTTTTCATATTTGGTTTTATGAGTAGCGCAGTGATAGCGCAAAGAAGATATAAAATACCAATGGTTTTTATAGAAAACGAAATAGTATTGGCAGCAGAAAGACTAGTCACATAGTCGTTCCATGTTACACCAAAAAGATGTTCAACAACCCCTTTTAGAATTCCTTCATCCCATAAGAATGTTCGATAAGGAGCATCCCAAACGATATGCTGATAGGCTCTGCCCAAGAAAATTAGGAAAGTAGAAAGTCTTAATATAAAAATTAATTTGTCCTTTAGGTTAGATGCTTGTGTCATTATTTGAGGTAAAAGATTAATTGGTTAAAAATAAATAAAACGCATGTAATAATATTCGGAAAATAGGCTAGTATCAAAAATAACGTGTTACAAGATCACAAAATCAGACTTATATCAATACTAAAGTTGATATATGTCAATTTTTAAAATTCAAACCTAAAGAATTAAACCACTTAATAAGGATAATACTTTTGTAATTCTTCAAGAAAAACCTATAAATCAAAAAGGAGTTTTTAGGTTGAACTTGTTATATATAAACATACAAGTCTTAACTTAATAGCATTCTCATGATTAATACTCTTTTCCCCTGTAAGCGGTATTCTTTTGCCAATGATTCTATTTTACTCGATTTACCAAATAATATGATTTCTTTGATTGAAGAAAAGAAGATCCCTATAAAGTTAAAGAAAAGACAAGTGTTGTTTTATGAAGGTACAATTCCTACTGGCGTATATATATTAAAGGAAGGTAAAGTAAAAAAATACGCTACAGGTCTAAATGGTAAAGAACATGTCTTTAACTTAGCCAAAGAAAACGAAATCCTTGGTTATCATTGTTTGCTAAGCAAAGAAACATATGCTCATACTATAGCTTGCTTAACAGATTGTGAATTTGATCTAATTCCTAAAGAAGTGTTTTTTTCTATGATTGAAAATGAGCATAAAATGTTACATCGCTTATTAATAAGTATGAGTCACGAGTTTGGAGTATTTACTAACAATACTAGAATCTTAGCGCAGCATAGTGTTAGAGAAAGAACGGCATTGTCAATCATAAAGTTAGAACGTTTTTTTGATAATAATGGAAGCATCAAATTATCAAGAAAAGATCATAGTAGTCTGGTCGGTACATCTATTGAGTCTTTGGTTAGAACATTACATGATTTTAAAGAAGAAAAAGTAATCGAAATTAAAGAAAATATCATCACCGTAAAAGATATGAAGCGATTGGTGGATATCACTAATTTCATATAATTTTAAACGCTTGATAATGTTTCTTGCTGTGCTCTAAGTGTCGAAGTAGAATTAACGTAAATATTGTCTTGAGTTTTATTTATAATTCTTGCTTTTACAGTATCATCTAGCTGAAGTTGTATCATACTTCTTATTTTAGAATACACATCCTTATCCAGAATTGGCGTGATTACTTCGATCCTGTGATCCAGATTGCGTGTCATCCAATCTGCAGAACCTACGTACATTTTTTCTACGCCGTCATTTGCAAAGATATAGACTCTACCGTGCTCCAGAAAACGATCTACAATACTAGTGATGTATATGTTTTCACTTTGTCCTTCAATCCCAGGAACCAGGCAGCAAATCCCTCTAACAATAAGGCGTATACGTACTCCTGCATTATTTGCTTTGTATAGCAAATCGATCATCCCATGATCCTGAAGACTATTTAGCTTCAAGATCATGTAAGCTTCTTTTCCTGCATTGGCATTTTCAATTTCAGCCTGTATTAATTTCTCAAAAGTACTTCTGGTGCTAAAAGGAGAAACTAGTAGTTTTTTTGTTTTAGGAATAATGATATTTCCTTCCAGTAATTGAAAAACCTGACTTAACTCTGAAGTTATTTTGGCATTAGCCGTCATTAAACCAAAATCTGTATATATTTCGGCTGTTTTTTCATTAAAATTACCAGTACTGATATATCCATATGTCTTTGGCTTTTTTCCTTCAATACGCTCTATCATTAATATTTTAGAATGCACCTTAATACCTGGATAGCTATACATTACTTTAGCACCATGATCTTCCAGAACTTTTCCCCAGCGTATATTATTTTCTTCATCAAAACGAGCTTTGGTTTCGATAAAAACGAACACTTCTTTTCCGTTTTTTGCTGCCTCAAGCAAAGCTGAAGCAAGACCAGATTGTATTGCGATTCGATATAAGGTTACTTTTATTTTGGTAACACTTTTATCCTCTGCTGCTTGCTTCATTAACCGAAGTACATCATCAAAAGATTCGTACGGGAAATATAATAACCGGTCTTTTTCTGTGATTGCTTCAAATAGATTCGAAAATTTTTGCAGCTCTGTATTACGAACAGGCTGTAGTGCATGTTCAGTAAGCTTTTTATCCGTAGGATTAGGGAAACTAAAAAAATCTTTAAAATTATGATATCTGCCTCCATAAACTATATCAGTCTCATTAACATCTGCTATCTTTTTAATACAAGTCAGTAAATTTTCTGGTATATTTTCATCAATTAAAAGGCGGGTGACCTGCCCTGTATTTCTATTTCCTAATGACTCTTTTATTTTGGTCAGCAAATTTCCAGAGTATTCATTATCGATATACAGTTCGGCATCTCGAGAAATTTTTAAAGAGTAAAATTTCTGTGACTCTCCAGAGGTATAAAACTGTGAAAGGTTGTATTTTAGGATATCATCAACAAAGGTGATGTAATGAATCCCATCTTCTTTGGGTAGCGTGATAAATCTCGGGGTATCTGAAGGGATTTTTATAAATATAGGCTCTTGGCTAGCAAGTAGTGTTGCTAGGTATAGTTGCTCATTTTCAATAAAAATTGTTTCGTCTGTATGCTTAGTGTTGATATTGATAGAGAGTTTATACCTTAAATGTTGTTTATAGTAGTTTTGAACAAACTCTTTTTGTGATCTGGTGAAGTCTTCATTATTTACCAATCGAACACCTTCTTTTTCAAGTTCAGGAAGGATTTGAGTTGTAAAAATTTGCCCAAATTCTTCTAGTTGGAGATGCACCTGTTTTTTGATCTTTTTCAACAGTTTGTTTGGCTTGGTAATCAGTTTTTTACGCAGTGACTTATCAAGACTCTTAATTTTTCTAATGTCTGATACACGTACTTTAAAAAACTCATCCAGATTAGAAGAGAAAATAGCAAGAAATTTAATACGTTCATATAGCGGGTTACGTTCATCTGCAGCCTCTTGCAATACTCTATGATTAAAACGCAACCACGACAAGTCTCTGTTGTAATATTTTTTTGAAATCAAAGCCATTCCTCTGTTTTTAAATGTTGAAACGTATCTGCGATGCTACATCATTTATTTGAATTATAAATTAAATTTAGGTTATTATTATGAAAAAAGTGGAACGAGAACGCATTGTACCTATAGTGTGTACTCCTCAAAAATAGGAGCTACCAGATTCTCAATAGGAATTCGCATTGATTTGTAAATCAAAACTATGAATATCTAAGGTTTCTACTTAGTATAATGCGTTCTGATTCCTGTCTTTTTATTGGCACCGCCAAAGGGTATAATATCCCCGAGGCTTGCCTCGAAATTAAAAGTTCGTTTCCTACTAATGCCTCGCCGGGTTGTCCCGAGGTAGTTTACTTGCCAAGCATTAATAACTCCTGGCAAACGACCTCGGTGATGTATCGTTTTTTACCTTCGCTATCGTCATAGCTACGAGAGGTTAATTTTCCTTCGAGAGCAATTTCCTGACCTTTGTTTACATATTTTTCAATGATTTCGGCAGTTTTGCCCCAAGCTACGATGTTATGCCATTGCGTATCTGTTATCTTATCGCCTTCTTTATTATAATAATAATCGTTGGTAGCGATAGAGAATTTGGCTAATTTTTTACCAGATTCTAGGTTTACAATTTCAGGTTCTTGTCCTAAGTTTCCAATCAACTGTACTTTGTTTTTTAGCGTGTTCATAATGTTTTGTTTTCGTGTTAAACAGTTAATACCATGTCTCAAATTCGTTTCGAGATCTTTTTTAATGGATGTCGGTGGTAGAGTAAAGGTGTTAAACCCATTCCATCTATTCGACGCTGCAAACATAAAACGGTCTTAGAATCGGATTCGGTTAGGAAGTGTTTAATTTCGTTTGTAACCGTTTGTAAATGATTGTAAACGATTATAGTGTTGATTTTCAGAACTAAAAAGATTGATGAGGTTACTTAGTTTTGTAACTAAAATGAGTATTTTTATCTATAATAGTAAATGTGGGATGTGTACTTTTGCACATACATACTTGTTGTAAGTCATTAGATAAATAAAATGAAAATATTAATAGGAATAATAATTATTGGAATCGCGATTTTCTTCTTTACTAGGAAAAAATCAAATTCTGAACAAAATGAAGAATCAAAATTACCGACTAAATTATATTCCCTAAATGACGGAAATCAAAGTGAACTTTTGATATCTACAAAGGTCAGTCAAGATTGGTTGGATTCCATAAAAAACAAATATGATTGGAATAATTTTAACGAATATGACAATCGAATGTGGGAATACATGTATAAACTTTTTGACGAAACAATTGAGAAAAGTGGAATTGAAAGCTATGATGAACTATGGAGTAAATTGACTCGTCAACAAAAAATGTTTTGGGCATTTTTGTCTTTTAATGGAGATACAGACAATGGTGGTGTTTATCAATTTATTTTTAATCGACCAGAATTTATAATTGCCACCGCTGAGACTTGGGAGGAACTAGAAATTGAAAAATTGGAAACAGATTACAACGCAGTTCTAAATGAACTGACTGGAAAAACTTTAAAAATTGGGGAATTAAAATCCGTTTTTAATGATGAATCTAAAAGTTGGAATAAGAGATGGAATTCATTCGCTGATGGCTACAAAGAACTAAAATCAACCGAAAAAATTGAGAGTTACTACTACGATAAAGAATTTAAAAAAATGGTTCACAAAAAAGTAGCTGATTATATAGAAAGTAATATTGATAAATTTGTAATAATACAATAAAACGCCTTACAACAAGATGTAAAAATGCATTAAAACGCATTTTACATTAAACGTTGTAGCCAATTAGGAAATAAACAATATAGATGAACAAACTGAAAATAGTCCTGATCTTTTTGATAATTGTGTGTTCATGTTCAGAAAATAAAGTGGAGAACTGGCAAGATATTTATGAACAGGATATCAATGCAATACATAAAATTGTCAAAGAAAATCACCCTGGATATATCGATATTCAAAACGTTGGTTTCAAAAAAAATCTAATGTATTTCTATGAAGAAGCTTTGGCAGCAAAGGTGAATGTGGTAGACTACATAAGTTATAATAGATACTTGAAGCATTTTGTCAATTCATTTAAAGACAAACATATGCTTATCCGCTTTCCAAAAGGAGAGGAAATAACAATCGCTTCCGGCCAGATATACCCAAATTACGTTGATGAAAAATTTATCATTCGGACAGCGATTGGAGATGACTATCCTGAGCTTAATGGGTGGGAGATAGTAAAAGTTGATGGTTTTGAGGTCGCTGAATATTTTAAAAAGAACATACTGTTTTATGAAGGGAATGAGGATATTGTTTCCGATTGGATTTACTATGCCCCAAAACTGCTGGTTCATTATGATATAGTAAATTCAAAAAGACCCAAAACTATTACTGTTGAACGTGATGGGAAGACTAAGGAAGTAAAGTTAGCCTGGACCGAAATCAGCGAATTAAAGATGTTGGAAATCCAAAAAGAAATGACATCTATTGTAAGTTCTTCATTCGGTATGGAGCAGATTGAAAACAACATCTACTGGGTATCCATTCCGTCTTTTCAGCTTGATGAAAACCAGAGAAATCACTTTCTAGAAATTGTAGAACAATTATCGGATTTACAGGATATCGAACTGTTAATTATAGATTTGAGAGGGAATAATGGAGGCAATTCAGCCTATGGAGAGATGTTAAGCAATGCATTATACGGAGAGGATTTTACAAAACTAACTAAAAACAATTTATACCAAGACGTTTTTGTTGAATATAGAACTTCAGCTAGCAATGCTGAAAATATCCGAAAATTTTCAACCGAGATTGCCGACAATATGGATAAGGCAAGAAAAGACAATAAAGCTTTCTATAGATACGATTTTAAATCTGATACAGCAAGTAACTTCTTAAACCCTGACGAGGCAATTGCAAGCCAAGTGATTGTCATAACTGACGTGCTTTGTTTTAGTTCCTGTTTAGATTATATGGATTTAATGCTCAAGCATCCAAACAGTGTTCACGTTGGACTGCCAACAGGAGCAGACTCGCAATACATCGAAAATACTGGTGAGATATTACCAAGTAACAAAGCGAAGTTGTCATATTCAATGAAAGTCTACCGAAATAGATATAGAAAACCTAATCAAGTTTATATACCTAATTTCATATATAAGCAAGACATTGGCAATACGGATGAACTAAGGCGTTGGGTTTTAACGCATATTAGAAAATAGCAAAAACTGGCCACAACATTGGTAACCGTTGCACAACCTGTTAATTTCTAACAATCCGACTTTAAATGCGCTCTTTTAGGAGCGTTTTTATTTTGTTGTAATCTCACAAGGAATAAAATCATAATTGCTTATATACAGTTTTACGAGGTGATAAAAGGTGTTTTTAACGTGTAAAAGTGAACAAGCGGTTCCTGCCCCACTTTTCACTCGTTTTCCCACGAATTTTAAGTATTTCTTCAGATTATAAGCCATCGCAGAGAGATGCATGACTTTGTTGGCTTGCTTTATACCGATGGTATTGATCTTACGTAGCCCCATAAACTGGGTGAGTGTCCCAAATACAGGCGCTACCGTTGCCTGTCGCTTTGCTTTCATACGCTTGCCTTTCTCGTTGGCAAGACGCTCTGCATTACGCTCATATTCCTCCCGATAGTAGGTTACGCTGAACTTCTTCTCTTTAGCCGTTTTGCCCAAACAGCTACTAGCTAATGGACACTGGCCGCAGATTTTACTCGATATACG
>CANLYR010000070.1 GCA_947495425.1 uncultured Aquimarina sp. | reverse complement strand
ATTCATACTATAATTTTAATCTAAAATAAGACTTTTTTATCAATTATGGATAATTACGGATATTCAATTAATATAATTATCAGACCACCTTTACAAACTTGTATTAGAAAAACTTAATAAACACTTCTTTAATAAAAAAAAGGATCATCACCTTGTTTTTTGTCACAAATGCTTTGCATTTCATCAAACAAACATGCTAACCTTATATTTTCTTATTGATAGATGATACATTAGCTTCATAAATTATTAAAAAAATAAAATATCATGAAAACTTTAAAAACTTTTTTCATCACATTAGTTTTACTCTTGACAATATACTCTTGTCAAAAAGAAGAAATTGTCGATGAAACTTCCCAAGAAATGGTTCAAACCAATAATGATGAAATAAATATGGTACCATTCGATATGTTTAGGTCTAATCTAATCAACAAAAATACACCATTTATTACTTTAATTGACGATGGAACAGTACTTACAAGTGATCCCAATGGCGATTTCGGTTTTAAACTGCAATCTGATGGTAACTTCGTATGTTTTAATTTAAAAAAAGGTAATGGTCAATTAACACACCCAGTATGGGCAACTGGAACTTATGGGAAACCTGTTCAAAGAATTGTATTCCAAAGTGATCTTAACATAGTTGCTTATGGTAGTGACAATACCGTTTATTGGAATAGTGCTACATATACCAATAAACCAGGAGGATTTTTCTTCCTAGATGATGGAGACTTGCAAGTACGTCACAATACTGGAAATACTGCATTTGTTGTTTATAATTCATTACTAGATATGCCTCAAATTTTTCCTCAAAATTTTTAATAGCATAGGAATACTAAAAATTATTTAGTGACTATAGAAATAGAAGGTTCTTTACTCGTCTATTTCTATAGTTATTATATTTTGCGTATTCATCGATCTTGTAAGAATAGAGCTTACCCCTTAACATTACTTTTGAAATAAATAAGAATTAAAAAATTAATACCAGAATCCATATAAATCTAAAAAATAATACAAATAAAAAAAAGTTGAAATTATTTTACTCCTAATTTGTATGACCATTATAGGATCTTGCCAAAAAGAAGAAATTGCCGATGAAATCTTACCGGTACAGGAACAAAAACAAGGAGTGGCAATTGAATTTTCTGAATCGTGTAAATCTGATGTAATATTTGCTTCAACAACATTAGATTCCCCGTCTCGTGGTTGCTGGGATTACGGTGCATATTCAGATACTCCTGGTCCATTGGTAATCATATCTGGTGATGGTCCTCCTGGGTTTGGTACCTGGCCACTTGTGTTTAGAGACGCTTATGAAGCCTCTTTAATAACAGATACCTTCCTTGCAACCAGTAGATTAAGATTACAATCTTTTAGAGATGGGTTTGATAGCCCTCCTATTTCTTTTGTTGTAAAACTAACTTATCAAGAGTGGAATAATAATTCTTGGGCAAATATAAATGCTACTACCGAAAATTGGAGTACTGAAGAACATCCAAGTTCATTTGAATTTAATAGGTCTATGCAACTATCGCCTTATGGTCCTGTAGCGCCAGGAGCAAAATTAAGAGTTATTGCAGAAATATGGATTGATGGTACTAGCAACACCGGCAAGAATATTATTCTCGAATTTAATAAGAATAAGGAACCTATATTTCCCAAAAATAGATAGTAATATAGAATTAAAGAGTGTAGAGGGTTAGACAGGTTTGATCTACCCCTCTTTTAAATTTTGGCATTACACGTTTAAGAATTCTTCAAAGCATTTTCAAAAGGAATTCTATTGATGATACTCCTACCCAAAGTAACTTCATCGGCATATTCTAATTCATCATTTACTCCTATTCCTCTGGCGATTGTTGATGTTTTGATTTCAATATCTTCTAATTGCTTGTAGATATAAAAATTAGTAGTATCTCCTTCCATAGTAGCACTTAATGCAAATATTAACTCTTTTACCATTCCGGATTTAGCTTTTTCAATAAGGGAGCTGATATTCAAATTTTGTGGTCCTACACCATCCAAAGGACTTATTTTACCTCCTAACACATGATATAATCCTTTATATTGGCCTGTACTCTCAATTGCCATAACATCGCGTATATCTTCTACCACGCAAATTACATGCTGAATTCGACTTGTATTACTACAAATATCACATATTTCTACATCACTTATACTATGGCATTGTTTACAGAATTTGATCTCTTGGCGCAATGTACCTAAAGCTTCAACCAAATGTTCTGTTTGAGTTTTTGGCTGCCTTAATAAGTGCAACACTAATCGTAATGCTGTGCGTTTACCTATTCCTGGTAATTGTGACATTTCATATACCGCATTTTCTAATAATTTTGATTAAAATTCCATAGCACTGCAAATTTAATATTTTTAATACACTTCACTTTGCAAATACCTGGTTAATCTTATCATGCAATTGCAAGCATTTTTCCTTTTGTATTAACAATTCACATGTGTAGTTCTTCTAAAAGTTAAAAATTGCACATTGAATACTATATTGATGTAATAAAGGAGGAATAGAATATTCTCAATATAAAAATTTATTGAAGTCAGTAGATAGTTACTTATATTTTAATTAAAATACCCCTGAAAATGTCTGGTTGAGCGCAGTTGAAACCTACTTTTTGTAGACGAATAGTTCTCGACTGCGAACAGACAGTAGTAATTATTATAAAATGTATAATATGAGATAGTTAAAAATCTACATTAGTACGTATTTTGCTATTGACCTCTAAATATTTAATTAAACCTAGAGGTTTTGGTGCCTCGTATGCATTATAACTTGCTCAAATTATATAAGTACAATATCAACAGTTTGTTTTTATCCCAAAAGCTTTGTATTGTATAACAAAGTCTTGTATTTCATAACAAAAGGTAAGAATAGTAATCACTTTTTACATGGGGAAATATAGTTTTGGTTATTCATTAAGTATTTTAAAATATTCGGGCATATCGATTTTGATTAATGAATCAGTCATAAGTTGATCAAACAAAGTAGCTACTCTTATATTTTCGATACTATTATAAATTAATAATACTAAAAAACGTAATGAAAAACTTTAAAATTATTTTACTTCTAACCGGTATTACCATTTTAGGATCTTGCCAAAAAGAGGAAATTGTTGATGAAACTACATCTTTAGAAAATGCAATTAGCGCTAAAAGTATAGAATGTGATACCGATTCCATATTTCCTAGTAAATTCCGCTTTTTTACTTATTTCAATAATCCTATATGTGGCTATTCTGACGATTCTAATATAGGGTATTTACAAGGTTGCGAAGAAGAGTATTGTGCATCTCTTAAATTTGACAAAAACACCTCGGTGGCTAATTTAACTATACAAAAAGTACCTTTTCCAAGATCGTATCCTGCCTTTCATGTGAGTTTTAAATTTGAGTCATATAATACTAGTACTCGGAGTTGGAATTATATAAGTGGGGAATCGAGAGACTTTACCATCACCTCTCCTTATACCCCTATGAATTGGGAATCAAGTCCTTATGGCCCAGTGAGCACTCTTTCCAAGATAAGGGTAGTGGTAGAAATATGGATTAATAATGATCCTAGTAGCGGTAGGAATTTGATTATTGAGTATAACCCAAGACCTATACCATAAAACACTCAATAGAATATAAAGGATTCGACACGCACTTTTGGTCGAATCCTTTATCTAATGTTAAAAGTTCTTTTATTTTAATTCGAATACGACATATTATAAATAAGATACACAAACTGATATTCGTTACATTATTATCATTCCTAACATCAAAAAAAACATCGTATGAAAAACTTTAGAATTATTTTATTCCTAATCGGTATTACCATTTTAGGATCTTGCCAAAAAGAAGAAATTGCCGATGAAACACTTCAAACAGAAGGACAATTAGAACAATTAGATAGTAAAATTTTTAGTAATTGTCGCTATTTTCAATCTGGCAGCGATGAACTTCAAATAAATACGTCACTGTCTAAGCCAACTTTTTTTTGTAAGCCTAATAACATAACACTATATGGAACCGAGTACCCAACGATCATACCTGGTTGGGATAACGATAGGGGACTCTACACCTCAAAACTTATTTTAGAAGAGTCTAATCTACAAAGTTCTTTAGAGATATATTTTAATTGGGTATCTTATCGTGAAGATAATATTACTTTTCAATTTAAACTAACTTATCAAGCTTTTGATCCTAACACTAATACTTGGGCACCGATAACTCGTGTTTCGAGAAATTGGGACCTGAAAAAAAACACTCCAGACTCTGCCGACGGCTCTAACTATAAAATCAGTTTGAGTGCATCACCATTTAGAATTATACCACCAAAAAGCAAAGTAAGACTTACCGCAGAAATATGGTATAATGATAACCCGAATAGCGGTAGATATATGATTTTCGAATTTGATGAGGATATATTCTAATAATAAAGAAACACTATTAAAAGGTAAATTGGGTTAGATGCTTGTATGTCTAACCCTTTTATATATAGGATATAGTAGTATCTTGCTTACTTTCAGATTTTAGAAGTTTTCAACACTATAGAATAGATGTTGCTCTAGACACGGTAAATTAATTTTATCACTCAAGGACTCTTTAAAGCATTTTCAAATGGGATTCTATTGACAATACTTCTACCCAAGGTAACTTCATCTGCATATTCAAGTTCGTCATTAACACTAATTCCTCTAGCTATGGTAGATATTTTGACCTTTAACCCTTCTATTTGTTTATAAATGTAAAAATTAGTGGTATCACCCTCCATAGTAGCACTTAATGCAAATATCAATTCTTTTACCTGCCCTTCATTAACTTTTTCAATTAAAGAACTAATATTTAAATCTTGAGGACCAACACCATCAAGAGGACTTATTTTACCTCCTAGTACATGATACAATCCTCTATATTGTCCTGTACTTTCTATCGCCATCACGTCTCTTATATCCTCAACCACACAAATGATATCCTGAGATCGATTGAGATTACTACAAATATCACAAATATCTTCATCACTTATGCTATGACATTTCTTACAAAACTTGATCGTGCTACGAAGTGTTCCCAATGCTGTGACCAAATGATCCGTCTGTGCCTTAGGTTGCCTCAATAAATGCAATACTAACCGCAATGCAGTACGCTTTCCTATGCCAGGCAACTGTGACATTTCGTATACTGCGTTTTCCAATAATTTTGAAGAAAATTCCATAGCGCAACAAATTTAGCATTTTTAGCGAAGATCACTTTAAAATACTCTAGTTATATTATGAAACAATTGAAAGCATTTTTCTACTTTTACTTTAAAAGTAGAAGTAATGTTTGACTCCCTTTCTGAAGAAACCCAGCTTATTTTAATGATCATAGGAATAGTAGTTCTATTTGTTGCTGTTTCCTGGAATACAAAACGAAACAAGAATAGATTATACAACCGTGGCAAACGTAACTTCAAAAAAAATTATATGGAAAAGAAAAAAAAGAATAACTAGCATAAAAGCACAAAGAACTAATGAAAATATATACAAAAACAGGTGATAAAGGCACTACGGCGCTATTTGGTGGTACCAGAGTCCCTAAACATCATATACGAATTGAAAGTTACGGAACTGTTGACGAACTGAATTCACATATCGGTTTAATAAGGGATCAGGAAATTGAAGAACAAAGCAAAAAAATACTGATCAATATACAGGATAAGCTTTTTACTGTAGGAGCAGTATTGGCTACTGATCCAGAAAAAGCGATTTTAAAAAGTGGTCAAAAACGATTAAATATAGCCACAATTTCTCTGGAAGATGTTGAATTGCTCGAAAACGAAATGGATAGAATGAATGAATCATTGGCTCCCATGACACACTTCGTATTGCCTGGTGGACATCAAACGGTGTCATTCTGTCACATTGCCCGTTGTGTATGCAGAAGAGCTGAGCGATTAGCTACTGCATTATATGAGCTAGAACCCTTTGAAGAGACTACTTTGCACTACTTAAACCGACTATCTGACTATCTTTTTGTACTGGCACGAAAATTGTCATTCGATTTAAGCGCAGATGAAATCAAATGGATTCCTGAAAAGAATTCGTAGACATTTTGAAGCTGAAAAATTAATAAAAGAAAACAAAAAAAATCACGTTCTTATAATTATTGCTTAAATAATTGGTTTTTTACTTGACTTTTTAAACTAAAAAATTATTTTTGCAGAAAAAATTAAACCAGTAAACATATGTATTGGACTTTAGAATTAGCATCATATTTAAGCGATGCGCCTTGGCCAGCTACAAAAGACGAATTAATTGACTATGCAATTCGTACTGGAGCGCCTCTGGAGGTTGTAGAGAATTTACAATCAATTGAAGATGAAGGGGATTCATATGATTCGATAGATGAGATATGGCCAGATTATCCTACAGATGAAGATTATCTTTGGAATGAGGATGAATATTAAATATTAATATAGTAACAAAAAGTCTCGAGAGAGGCTTTTTTTTTGCGTAAATTACGCCGTCAGATATGTGATGCAATCACATCGTATATTTGATGTTATAAAATAGAGCTTTAGTAGCTTGAAGGGGCAATTGGCCTCAAAAAATTATAATATAAACACCTGTAAAACAATGTGCTGAGATTAGCAATCCTAAGTAATATTAGGAATTAAAATCTTAATAAAACATATATCCATAAACTATGGGAATTCTAGATTCTGTATTAAAAGTATTTGTTGGGGACAAATCCCAAAAAGATATTAAAGAAATTCAACCAAAGGTTGAGTTGGTTAAGAAAGCAGAAAAAACAATCGAAGGGCTTTCTAATGATGAGCTACGTGCCAAAACTATCGAATTCAAAGATAAAATAAACGAGGCACGTTCTGAAGTTATCAAGCAAATCGAAAAGCTCAAAGATGAAGCAAACAGTGTGGAAGATATCGATAGAAAAGAAGATATCTATCTCGAAATTGATACTTTAAAGGATAAAGCATACGAGACTACAGAAGAAGTGTTAAATGAAATTCTTCCTGAAGCGTTTGCTGTAGTAAAAGAGACAGCCAAACGTTTTACCAATAATGACACTGTAGAGGTTACAGCTTCAACCTACGATAGAGAACTCTCAGGAAGTAAAGACTATGTTACCCTTAATGATGATAAAGCGATGTGGGCAACGAGCTGGGATGCAGCTGGTAAAGAAGTAAAATGGGATATGATACACTACGATGTGCAACTTGTAGGTGGTGTGTCTATGCATCAGGGGAAAATAGCAGAGATGAAGACCGGAGAAGGTAAAACATTGGTGGCTACACTTCCTGTATATTTGAATGCATTGTCTGGCAATGGTGTTCATTTGGTAACTGTAAACGATTATCTTGCCCGTAGAGATAGCGAATGGATGGCCCCGATTTTTCAATTTCATGGTATGACTATAGACTGTATTGATAATCACAGGCCCAACTCGCCAGAACGAAGAGCAGCATACAATGCAGATATTACCTACGGTACAAATAACGAATTTGGTTTTGACTACCTGCGTGATAATATGTCCCATGCGCCTGAAGATCTTGTACAACGTTCACCTAATTACGCGATTATAGATGAAGTTGATTCTGTATTAATCGATGATGCCCGTACGCCACTAATTATTTCTGGTCCAATACCAAAGGGAGATATTCACGAATTTGATGAGTTAAAACCAAAAATTGCTGATATCGTTTCTGTACAACAGAAATACCTTACTACAGTACTGGCCGAAGCAAAAAAATTAATCAAAGAAGGAGACACTAAAGAAGGTGGTTTCAAATTACTTCAAGTATATAGAGGAATTCCTAAAAACAAAGCAGTAATTAAGTTTTTGAGTGAAGAAGGTGTAAAGCTATTACTTCAAAAAACCGAAAACTTCTATATGCAAGATAACAACCGCGAAATGCATAAAATCGACGCGGACTTGTATTATGTTATAGAAGAGAAAAATAACCAGATCGATCTTACAGATAAAGGTGTAGATTATCTATCTGGTAAAGATGATCCTGATTTCTTTGTGTTACCACAGATTGGTATGGAAATCGCCAAAATTGAAAACTTAGAATTATCAAAAGAAGAAGAAGCAGAGAAAAAAGAAGATCTCTTTAGAGAATACAGTGTTAAAAGTGAGCGTATACATACACTTCGACAGTTGTTAAAAGCATATTCTTTGTTCGAAAAAGATGTAGAATATGTAGTCATGGACAACAAAGTAAAAATAGTCGATGAACAAACAGGGCGTATTATGGATGGTCGTCGCTATAGTGATGGTCTTCACCAAGCAATTGAGGCCAAAGAAAATGTAAAAATTGAAGATGCTACACAAACTTTTGCCACGGTAACATTACAGAATTACTTCCGTATGTATCGAAAATTATCTGGTATGACCGGTACTGCTGTTACTGAAGCTGGTGAACTATGGGAAATTTATAAATTAGATGTTGTAGAAATTCCAACAAATCGACCTATCGCCAGAAAAGATATGGAAGATTTAGTCTACAAAACCAAGCGAGAAAAATACAACGCCGTTATAGATCAAGTTACCGAACTTTCTCATGCAGGTAGACCTGTACTTATTGGTACAACTTCTGTTGAAATTTCTGAATTACTGGGAAGAATGCTTACCATCAGAAAAGTGCCTCATAATGTACTTAATGCAAAACTTCATAAAAAAGAAGCCGATATCGTAGCTGAAGCAGGTAACCCAGGAGTTGTAACAATTGCAACCAATATGGCTGGTCGTGGAACCGATATTAAATTAACAGATGAGGTAAAAGCTGCTGGCGGTCTAGCCATTGTAGGTACCGAGCGTCATGATTCTCGTCGTGTAGACAGGCAGTTGCGGGGTCGTGCTGGCCGTCAAGGAGACCCAGGAAGTTCACAGTTCTATGTCTCTCTAGAAGACAACCTGATGCGCTTATTTGGATCTGAACGTATCGCCAAGATGATGGATCGAATGGGATTAAAAGAGGGTGAAGTGATCCAGCATTCTATGATCTCAAAATCCATCGAGAGGGCTCAGAAAAAAGTAGAAGAAAATAACTTTGGTGTTCGTAAACGATTACTCGAATACGATGATGTTATGAATGCGCAACGTGAAGTAGTATATAAACGTCGTTATCACGCCTTATTTGGAGAACGTCTACGTGTAGATATTGCCAATATGATCTATGATACTGCTGAGGTTATCACTGAAGGAAATAAAGTAGCTCAGGATTTCAAAAATTTTGAATTTGAATTAATTCGTTACTTTTCTATGAGTAGCCCTGTTAGTGAAGGTGATTTTGAAAAAATGGATGCTCAGAAAATTGCAGGAGAAGTATATAAAGCAGCTTACGAGCATTATCAAAATAAGATGGAACGTAATGCAGAATCAGCTTACCCTGTAATCAAACAGGTATACGAAGACCCATCCAGTAAATACGAAAGAATCCTTGTTCCCTTTACCGATGGTGTAAAAAGCTTGAATGTAGCTACCGATCTCGAAAAAGCTTACGAAACCAAAGGTAAACAACTAATTACTGATTTTGAAAAAAATATCACACTTGCGATCATCGATGATGCGTGGAAAACGCATCTACGCAAAATGGATGAGTTAAAGCAAAGTGTACAGCTTGCAGTTCATGAACAAAAAGATCCTTTATTGATCTACAAATTTGAAGCATTTGAGTTATTCAAAGCTATGATCGAAGAAGTAAACAAGGATGTCATCTCTTTCTTATTTAAAGGAGAATTACCAACAGGTAATACGCAAGATATTTCTGAAGCCCGCGAAGTGCGTAGAAGAGATAATCTTGAGACTTCAAAAGAAGAAATCCCAAATATGGATGAGCGATCTGCTCAAAATAGAGCAGCAGGGCAAACTCAGGGACAGCCTCAAATTACAGAAACTATCGTGCGCGAACAACCAAAAATTGGTCGTAATGATAGAGTAACCATTAAGCATGTGATGAGTGGCGAAAACAAAACATTAAAATATAAACAAGCCATACCGTTGATCGAAAAAGGAGAGTGGGTACTTGTAAATGAATAATAACATCTTAATGTTTAAGAATATAAAACCTGAAGCAACCCTTCAGGTTTTTTTTGATCTTATTAAAAAGTTAATCTTTATGAAAAATCGGTTATATCCATTCTTTTTTTTAACCATAGTATTTCTTTTTTCATGTAACAATGATGATGACAATAATGAAGCTACAAATTCAAAGATGAGAGTAAATCATTATCAAGACACAGCTCTAATATCGTTTTTTGGTACTCCAACCACTACACTTTTAATCCAAACAGATGATAAAATCGGTAGTGAAACGTTTGAGATTACCACAAATGCTATCGAAGGCTTAGAGTACGAATTAGGATTCATATACGATCTTGAGGTTCGTGTTACCGAAATCAAAAACCCTCCTGCTGATGCTTCAAATATCAAAATAACTTTGGTTAAGGTACTATCAAAAACTCCTGTTGACACAAATACAGAATTTAAAGTACGCCTGACACTAAACCAGCAAGGAGGAGAATTTATCAAATGGATTAAAATTGAAGATGCGAATTTTGGATTTATGAATTCTTCAATAAGTATAGACTGTAAAAATCTTTGTACAGAGCTAACTTCTAAAATTGAAAATAAAGAACAGGTAATTGGTACATTTACCCATGGCGAAGGCAATACATATATCCTTAAAAAATTGCTAAACGAATGATCAACAAGTTTAGATGCCAGCAAAGAACTTTAGGTAGGTTTCCTTTCTCATTTTGATTATCGAGTGAAAGCAAAAAGTTAAATAAACAATTTCTGGAGTAAGCCCAAGAGGTATTCTAAAAGAAAAGGTTTTAAGATTTTGAGATAAGCCTTGGAACATTCAAACCTCAATAATCGTGTAAATTGTAAGCTTCAAAAATCAACATCGTAGATTTTTGAAGCTTATTTTATTAATCCTAATTTAAATTTTCAGCAAAAGATTCGGGTCAGGACAATTTTGAAGATAAAAGCCGATGTCTCTCTTACTACAGACCCCGGGGTAATCACCAACATTGCCTTGCAAATCTTTAATGACCTGAAAATGTAAATGCGGCGCATAATCTCCATTTACTGATGCATCTCCTAGATATGCAATAATCTCTCCTACCTCTATTTTTTGACCAACTTTTAATTTAGACAAAGAATCAACCGTTAAATGTCCATATAGGGTATAAAAAGTAATATCTTGATATTTGTGTTCTAGAATTATTGTTGGTCCATAATCTCCATAATTATCGTTGTTTTTAAAACTATGGACTTTTCCATCTAATGGAGAAAGTATCTCTGTTCTGGCATCACACCAAATATCAAGTCCTAAATGTATGTTACGCTCGGTTTCTGGATCTTGTTGGTTAAAGTGTGTACTTCTTCGATATATTCCTCGTGTTTCATCATATCCGCCATAAGCTACTTTGCTATTATTTTTCTTTAAATATTCTGTAATATAGTCTTCAAATGCTTTTGATGAGGATATATCTATCGTATCTAAGCTTTGATTGGTTTCAGACAGATCAATTGTAATATATTCTTCTTTAAGAAAACTTGAAGATACTACTGGGGTAAATTTTTGAGATAAATTTTCTATAATTTTTTTAAACGTATTATTTGTCATTAAACGCTTCTTGAAATAGTTATTAACTTCTTTTGGTTTCCAATCTTTAAGTAATTGCTTTATCAGCACTTTTCTAAATGCATGATAGTCTACTGTAATTATGTGTCTTGGGGTGTCTATTTGACTGCATTATGGGGCAGGTCATTTCTCTTTTGCATAGCAATACCTCAAAATTGATTGGAGTTTGTAAAATAGAAAATGTACAACAGTTTAAAAAATAATTTTTATTTGATTACACCGAAAAACGTCTATCAATTATTTTTTTTAAGAAATTAACTTGCACAAAAAACAGAATTCCTAAAAACAAAAATCCATATATAGTAGCTTTTGACAAAACAAATCGAGAAAACGGATTCTCGATTTTTATTGAGTTTAAAAAAGAAAAATCAATAGGATTAAAAATCGATGTTTCGGGTTTTGACATAAAAGTTAATCCAAATACGATTGCTAGTATATGTAAGCCTATAACAAACCAAGTTTTTTTAGAAATAAGAGGGCGATATGTGTATGTTTTTTTAGCATCAGCAATCTCAATATGTTTCATCACATTGTGCAAAAAATCAGAAGAAGGGGTATCTAATTCAGCTTCTTTTACTAATCGCGCTACATCTTTATATTGCTCTTCCATTTTTATTATTTAATTGTGGTAATATATAATGTTGTAATATCGAATATAGCTTTTTTCTACTTCGATATAATTTTATTTTCACATTATCTACAGTTAAACCAATGATTTCAACAATTTCTTTCACACTTTTTTCTTCAAAATAATAGAGCGTTATGATTGCTGCTTCATCTTCAGGAAGCTTCATTATACTATCTGATATCATCTTTTTTCGTTCTTTGCTTTGTAAATGGTTCAAAGCATCATTTATGTGTTCAATTTTATCATCATTAATAGTATCAATAAACTCTGATGTTATCATTCGTTTATTTGCTTTAATCGCATCCAAGCTTTTTCGGTATGCGATAGTATATAGCCAGGTCGAAAATTTTGCATCACCTCGATACTTACTTAATGATTCATATGCTTTTATAAAACTATCCTGTGCAACTTCTTCAGCTTGTTCTTTATTCTTCAACATTCTATATACTACCGTATACACTAATGCCTGATAACGCTCTACAAGAACCGAAAAAGCGTTCACATGTCCTTCTAGAACTTGATTGATATAGTATTGATCTGATTGATGGTTCATTTCTACATTAGACGACACCATATAAATATTGGTTACACTATTGATTCTGAAAATTATAAAATATTTTTTCTCACTTTTTGTAACCTGATGAAATTAAATATCGTCATAATAAGAAAACGAACAGTATTAATCATTAAAAATTGAAATTATGGACGCCACCGAAGTACTAATACCCTTAATCTTTTTTGGAAGTGTTTTTGGAATAGTTTATTTATTTGTAACTGCCAGAAATAAAGAAAGATTGGCACTAATTGAAAAAGGAGCAGACGCATCTATTTTTTATAGCAGCAAAGAAAAAAGAGTAACACCATTATGGAAAGTATTTATTTTAAATTTCTCGCTGCTATTAATGGGCATTGGACTTGGCATATTTATCGCTGGGATTTTAAATGTAGCAATAGGGGTTCAAGAAGATATAGCTTATCCCGGAACTATATTTTTAATGGCAGGAGTTGGATTATTTGTTGGTTTCAATATGACCAAAAATTTAGATAAGTAAGCCATTTACAACTAAAAAAATCCCGGTTGTATAGCCGGGATTTAATTTTATAAATAAGTAGTTAGGTATAACAAAAAGATTATTTTTTTGAAGACTTATAATACTCAACCATATTATCCTCATCATTATTTATATTAAGAAAAAGTGAAAGTTCTGTTTTTTCATAATACATACATCTCGAATTACCTATACAGACTTCTCTTTTTTTGTCTTTCACTGACCACGTATTCTGGTTTGTCTTTTCTTTGGATGTTTCAGTCATTGTGAAATCAGATTTAAACGTAAGCACTGTTTCCGGATCATCTTTTTTGATCCAAGTACCTAGTAAACCTCCATGAGATGTTTGATCATCCAGAGCTTCTTTGTGATTAAATTGATTGCCTAGGGCTACTGAATTATTCGTAAAACTAGTGAATAGGATCGCTAGTATAAGTATGGTAAAAATTGCAGTTGTAGATTGAGATCTTTTCATAATTATAGTTTTTGTAAGTTCTAAATTTAATGTTTTTTTTGGTAATCAAATGTATTAAGTCAGTTTGCATACCAGAAAAAACACTAAATAGGAATATTTAAAAGATCTATTAGCAAACTTTATACCAAATAATGTACAAAATTCTTACCTATGCGCTTTTCATTTTTCAAGGTTTTTAAACATTAATGTAACATGTACTTCTGTAAAGTAGAAAAATAGCTTTAACGCTATTCACAAAAAAAAGATAATTCTTTAAAAAATATACGATATCTATTCTTTTGTATAAAAATATTATTGAATATCCGTTTTTAATCATAATCCTGTAATTCCAGCAATTACAAGTCTATCGAAGAGCTTCTCTTCGAAAT
>CANLYR010000069.1 GCA_947495425.1 uncultured Aquimarina sp. | reverse complement strand
CTGAAAATATTCATACTATAATTTTAATCTAAAATAAGACTTTTTTATCAATTATGGATAATTACGGATATTCAATAGTATAATTATAAAGATATACAGTATATTTAAAGTTCTCATAATGTTTAAAATATATAGGGCTTAACCCGTTGTGCATTAGGATTTTTTTATTTAAAATTCGTCAATTCGAGCGCTTTGACCGAAGGAAGAAGTGTATCGAGAATAGAATTTTGGATTAAAAAAGCTATCCTCGATACAATTTTCTACATTTCATTATGAAAAATTACTCGAATTGACGCTTTTTCTTAACCTTACTTTCATAATGCACGACGAATAGGGCTTAGTATTTTTTCTTAAAATGTTTAAAGGTTAGCGATTGGTAAATTCTGATTTCAGACATACTTAATAATCCAGGTTTTAGGTTTATATGGTAAAAGCTATTGACAAATCTTGTTGCTAAATGTATACTTTTAGGAATATCACAAAATGTGATAGAAATAAGATGTAATATAGTCTATTTCTATCACGTTTTAATGTTATTTAGGTTATGAGACCATTGTTCCTTTGTGTTACGCTTTCATAAAAAGATTATGAAAGCGAGATGATATTATTGTTTCAATAGCCTCTTTTTCCCTTTAGCGAATAAATCTAGCGCACCTTGCTACACACCTATTTTCAGCATCTGGATTACTACCATATAATGCACCACAAGTCCATATACAATCAAAATGATCTGAGTTACCTCCAGAAATTGATTTTTGGTTTGATTTACTAATGGTTTTTACACCTTTTACATTTAAAATTTTCATAATACATGATTTTAAGAATATATATTGCCTGAACATTTTTAAACTCTCAGGATTGAGTTTGTTGTAATACGTATTACATTAAAATTCTGTTGTATACTCTTTATAGGCATTAAGAATATTCTATTACATTTTCAAAGCCTTAGTATTGTTATAAGAAATAGTAGTTTATGCTTAACTCAGGTTTCCTTTTATTAAACTATTTTTTCGAGCTGACATCTAATACAAAATAAATAAGATTCCGTATTGATGATTGATTCTTCAGCTGTTATGGTATTAATACATCTTGCCGTCAAGGCATATATCTGGCTAATTGATATTTATGATATTTATGTACATTATGATTAATCAGCTCTTTTTGTATATCCTATAATCGATTCATCCAATGAATTAGTTTCTAAAATAAAACCAAACTGTGCTATAGCATTAGAAGCTTCATTACGATCAATAGTAAAAAAATGAGCACCTCCAGAGGGTGTTTTTAGCCGATATATGGGATATCTGCCACCGCCAGATTTATTGTAAATAAAAATTTCTTGAAATAATTGATCATTATTAGTTCCTATTGCTCTTCTAAACCGATCGCTTCTATCCCTGTACCCGAGAGTATTAATGGCATTATTACGTTCTACTAAACTAGTAGTTAACAGTACATCATTATTACCAGAATTTAATATATACAACTTACTTAGTTCATTATCAACTTGAGCCGGCCTGATGTCCTCACGGGTGATATTGGCTTCAAACTTTCTCTCTCCTATAATGACCTTGAAAGCTTTTCCTTCTTCGTTTCTAGATACTTGATATCCTGCAAAGATCCGTCTTGATGAGAAAGGTAATCTTGGATTTCTGTTGTCACACCAACAATAACCGTAGGCGTTGGTTTGTGTATTCCTATTTCGATAAACAGTTCCTTCAAAAGTATTGTCTAATTCTGTATTGCCTGATCCATTATCTTTAGACAAATTTTCAAGTAATACAACATTGTCGGCATCATTAGAAGTTGTATCTATAATTTCATTTTTTTCACAGGAATAAAAACTTATAATAAAAAAAATTAGTAAGAAGTTTTTAAAAGCGTTTTGAATTTTCATTTTATTTTTTTTGTTTTTTGTTAAAAGAGTGAAATGTTACTTTCACTACTCATAATGCATTGCATAATGGTATATGCAAATTCTTTCAATATTCATTTAACATAATAAGTGAAGAGATCTTATCTAAGTATTTAAACAGTTTAAGAATTAGATGTTTACGACCTCTTCACTTCATATTTGGTTAATTGTTTAATTTAAATTAAACGACTTTATAAAAATTCATCGGCGCAGCGTATATAGCAAGCCATTCTTGCTGATCCAGTATAGTATTGTTTACATAGTCGAATACACATACTATGTCCTAATGGATTACCCCCCCCTTGAACGAATTTTTGTTCTGATTTACTAATAGTTTTTACATCTTTTACATTTAAAATTTTCATAATATAAATTTGATTTTAAGAATAAGTACACTTAATCATTTATAGACCCTTAAGCATGAGTCTGTATTATGATGTTAATTAAGATAGCGTTGTTTTTTGATTCTCTCTTTATTTGAATACCTGGCAAGCAACACCTTCGGCTGTGTAACCATAATTTTTTACAGCATTATACCCCTCACTACCTCTAACCTTTGGGTCACCGGTGGTATAAAAATAGGTGTCTGCATTGCGTAATCTAAAAAGAGGAACTGATCCATCTCTCTGTCTATCAAGTACATATCCAACCTCTCCTTCATAAGTTCCGAATCTATCTCCCTCAGACCGACTCGTGGTATAAAAGAATGTGATTTTTGAGCCCACAACGGTTTTAAATCTTTTCAGAGATACTGTAGGTTTACCCGGGATAGGACTATCTAGGATATGAAAAGCTAAGCCTTCATCTCTATAACGGCTTGGTTGTCTTCTAAGATTTCTTATTTCTGTATCATTATAGGTGTAGAAATAGGTTTTACCGACTAGGTCATAAAATCTCATCATCGCTTTACCTCTCTTTAAGTATTCCCAGGCATCCAAGTATGGTTTAACTTCATTGTTATTTACAGCCGGAGGCACACTACCATTAACACAAGCTCTAGCCTTATCTCGATTTGATTTAGCTCTATTGCGTAAAGCTCTCACAGCAGACTTGTTCCGATCAGAGTTAGGAGTTTTATCATTGATTAGATCCATCACATTAAATACGTGAGTCCATTGCTTATTTAGATCTAAACAACTCCGGGCCTTGTCTGGATCTATATGATAAGAGCCTAACTCGATATATGGGCTATAAGGAGATAATTTTTGGTACATTATTTCAGTTTTAAGAGGATCACTTTCGACTAGATTAAGAAATCTAGAAACGGTGTTATTGTATGTTGAAATATCTTCGACATCAAGGCTTGGGTCGAAATTACTAACCGTAGATATTAAGCGAATATTTGAAGCTTCTCTTATTAAAGAATCCGCTTCAGTTTTACTTACTGTGCTTGTATAACCAAGACCAAATACATTAAGTATGCGGAGACCAAAACCAGTTTTAATTTTACTCTTTTGAAATTCACTCAATAGACTTCTCTCCCAATTATAAACAATGGTAAAAGAACCTCCGTTTATTTCACTGTTTACATATAAATCACCGTATCGCTCTCTCCATAATTCAGGATATTGTGCAACATCTTTAGCTTCCTCTTTGAGTTGTCGGAAATCAGGGTTTCCTGCAACATCAAACTTAGTACCCACTGCATCTACAGTTACTACTACAGATATATAATCTTTTTCAATATTTAATGCTGATAAAATATCCGCATCTCTATCTACACTTATGGAGAAGTAACCATTTCTAAAATAAGCATCATCAAGTCCTCTTACCCTTCCTGCATACTCGTAGAAATCTTCAACAGTTTCTATAGTTGCTATATTTGCCTCTGTTTTATTTCTAAATTCAGCAGGAAATGTATTGGTCTGTTGAATTAAGCTTAAAGGGAATGGTGATTGGTAAAAACGTCCGTCGCCACTATTTCCAGCTGGATCCCAACCATATCCAGCACCAATATATGGGGTGCCATATCCTTTTTCTTGGTTGGTTGATTCAAGATTTTCGTCTAAATTATCATCTTTATTACAGGAATAAAACATGGTAAGTATTGCTAGCGCAAAAATTAGTCTTTTTTTTGGTTTTAAAAGTTTTAAGAATTTTTTCATTTTTTTAAAATTTATGATTTATGATATAATTTGAATATGTTGATTAAATACTTTATTTTAAATTATTCTGTTTTCAGAAAACAAATAGCTGTAATAAAATAGATTAATATATTATCTATTGCGAATTATGCTTTCACGAAAAACATTTAAAAATTAGGAGGATTAGGATAGATATATCCCAAAGGATCAGATTTTGTTTCTCTTTCCCATTCTTTGGGATTGGATTCCAACTGATTTTGTTCTTGGGGACTTATTGTTACAAAGTGTTTTCCTGTCCTGAGATTTCTATATCGATGCAACGGTAAAGTTCCCGGTTGTTGAGCAGCATAAATATACAATTCGGATTTATGTGGGTTATTCATATTAATTACATCTCTTACAAAATCGGTGGATCTGCCGTAATCGACAAGAGTACCCAAACTTATATTTTTCCAGATCTCAGAATCAATTAGATCTAGAAGTTCTTTATTATTAGCCGGGTTTTGTAAGTCTTCTAATACAAATACTAAGTCATCCCGCTTGTGTTTTTCTCTTTTGGTGAAAATATGAATTCTATTTAATCCAAGTCTTTTTAGATCTTCTTTTGAAGGTCTGTCGTCTCTGTCTACAGAAGAGGCCAACGTAAAAGCATATGCGTCACTATCAAAAGACGATCTATCAAAAAATAAACCATAATAGTAATGATCATTTTTCCATTTCCAAGAAGCACACTGTGATGCCCAATTGCATAATTTAAATCTAACTGGTTTACCCGGCATAGTGTTTCCGTTATCATCTACACCATGGCGAACACTTGCATAACCGTAAGTACCGTTGGATAATTTAGTTCTCCTAAATGGGGTGAACTCTATCCTATCATCTCCAGGAAATGGATAAAAGATATTTCTACTTGTCCAACTTTTCTCTTCAGCAGTGCTAAATTCAGTTAATTCTAATTGATCATTTTCAGTTGTACTTTCCTTTTCACAAGATGCCAATAAAAAAAACACCATAGAAAAAGTAAAGTAATTTGTTAAGTTTTTCATTTGAATAATTTTTACAATTAATACGATTTGTGAAGCGAATTTATATTTTTATCACTTGTCAATAACTTAATTTGATAAAATGGCGAACTATTAGGATCAAAAACAAGTTTTGTGATTAAAAACAAAGCAAGTTAATTCGATGTAAGGTCTGGTATATATATTATTAAGTATTTTCCTATGTTAATTTGTTGATTGTCTTACTTAGAAAGGATAATTTTGAAAAGATTGACAAATGCTAGTAAGCTATTGCATATGATAAATTATTACTTTCTTATGTGAAATCATAATTGTGAACATATTCTCTAACCCCAAATACCAATAGTATTTTAATAATCCCCTTTTCTAATGACATTTTATAGCCCTGAAGTTTCTAAAACACTCAAAATTTTTGTAGTATCGATATTGGGAACATTTCAATTGTTTTCTTATCAGGATATCGATATAGATCAGCGTGCAGAGATTGATTCATTAAATGCTGCTGTTTTACAGGATTTTTACAGTGACTCTGCTGTCAATGATTCGATTGCCAAATTGGTTTTAAAAAAAGCTGAAAAAAGTAATTATCTGTATGGCGTTGCAGTGGCAGCTTCTCATTATTCTTTGTACTTAAATAAAGAGAAGGATTATAAGCAATCACTATCAGAGCTTTTTAAGTCGATAAATATCTTAAAAGCTCTTGCTCAAGAATCGCAGAACACTCCCGAAGATCTAGAGAAACTCTATGAAGCTTTACATTTTTCTTACCTATTGATTTTCAATGTTTTTCGACTTACCGGACATTATGAGATGCAATCAAAATATGCAAATCTCGCTGAAGAAAGCTTGTTGAAAACAGATTATACAGAGACTCAAATGATAAGGATAAAAGCAAGCAAGGCTTCTATTTATTCAAAATTGGGACTTCATGATGAGGCACTTCAAATCTATTACGAGGTGCTATCCTTTTTTGAGCATAAAAAAAATGTTATTGTTACCTCGGATCTTAGAGGTTTGATTGCATTAGTAAATTTGGAAAAAGACAACCCTGATAAGGCTCTTAAAGAGATCGAAATAGCTATAAAGGATTCTGATTCCATTAATCATTCTGAGATTAGGACGGCAAGTCTTTTAATCAAGTCACGGATTTTAAATTATTTGGAAGAATATAATGAAGCATTACAAATAATAGCCTTGATTGAAGAGGATATGACACAAGATGAAATATCAAAATCTTCTGATCTAAATATGGCAAAGGGTAAATCCTACTTCGGTAAAAAATTATACGTTAGAGCTGAAGATTTTTTACGAAAGGCTTTGAATGGCTTCATAGAAACTAATAAGAAAGAGAAAATTATTGAAACTGCGGAGATTTTGAAGGATTTATATCTAGAAACAAAAAATTTGGAAAAATCGTTGGAAATGAATGCAGTAATCGAAAACTTTGAAAAAGAATTTTTGGAAACGAAACTGCAGATGTCTGTTGAAGAAATCAAGAAATTAGAGTTAGTTTCTACTATAAAATCTGAAATAAAAGAAGGAAAAATGTATGATAAAAAAATTTCCTACTTATTAGCAATTATTTTGGGTTCTATGGCGTTATTAATAATAATTTGGATTTTTAAGAAAAATAGCAAAAAAAAGTTAGGGAAAAGCTTAAAATTATTGCTATGATTCTATTGTTTAAAAAAAAAGCTAGAAAAAGTGCTGTACGTTTTATAGTTTACAGTATCTATTTAATTCTCTGTTTTCAATGTTTGTTTATCTTAAATTTAATTACATTAAATTCAGAAAGGTTTGCAGCTTATATTCTCGTAAATCTGTTGGTGTCTGGAACAATTTTATTTGTTTCCCTGATCATGATTCCTTCGGGTTTTTTAAATAGAAATAATAGTGATTCTGAGCATGTGAGGCTTAATACATCCTATTTGTTATGCATTTGGATTACAATTTCGTTCTTACTAACTTTTATATATTCATATCTAATTGGTGAGTTCAAAATCTCTAAAGTCATTTTGGCAAGTTTGATAATTAACTTAGGAGGAATAATTATCATGACATTACCGGTAGGTAATTTTAGACAAATTATAACAATTGAGAGTAGGAAAAATGGACCTGTTTTAAAATCTTCTGATATTATCACGCTTTATGGTAAAGCTAAAGCACAAGTTTTGACTATAAGAGGCGAAGATTTAATTTATATAAAATGTTCAGAAAATTATTGCGAAATAAAATATTTAAAGAATAATGAAATATCAATTAAGTATTTTAGGACCCCTATTAAAGAATTGGATCAGCAAATAGTATTTAGAGGTATTGAGAGGGTGCATAAATCTTTTATAATCAATTTAAAACATGTTAATCATTTTATTGGCAATGTAAATAATACCAAAGCCGTTCTTGGTGATTTTGGCGATGAAATACCAATAGCACGCTCAAAACGAAATAAAGTGATTGATATTCATAGAAACTTAAATTTGGTGGCCTAAAAATCCATTTAAGTTTAAGTGGTTAAATCTTATCTAACAAATACAGCTTTCATTTTGGAGAAAGCAATAGTATAAAACACGTATACTTGACCTAAAAACATTTTATATTACAAAATCTAGATCTTTTCTGGCAACTCGTAATCGTAAGTATAAATAAAATCAAAAACACTCTCATTTTTTTTAAGATTCATCTTAGTTTTAATGCGATGTACCCCTACTTGTATACTATTTACTTTGATATTAAGCAACGAAGCTATTTCTTTATAGCTGAGGTTCATTTTGACGAATGCACAGAGTCTTAATTCTGTGGGAGATAAATCAAATTGTTTTTTTAAACGTTCTAAAAATTGTGGATGTACCTGCTCAAAGTGCATAAAAAAATCATCCCAGATCTTGCTAAGTTCTAAATTATCGCGAATCAAGTATTGCGCATTTTCCAGGTTTTTTTGCACTTCCCTAGATTTATTTTGTTCTTTTATCTGGGCAAGTGTGGCACTTAAACGCTGTAAAATATCATTTTTTATTGCCAGATTGGCCGCAGCTGTAGTCATCTGGCGATAGAGGTAATCATTTTGCTGATTTGAAGCTTGTAATTTGGTTTCTAATGCAGTCTTACTTTTTCTTAAAAATTTGAATTTAGACTTGTATTTATAAAATATTAGGTAGATTGATAAGGAAAGTATTAGGATTACCAAACTAAGAGTTATGAGGACTTTGTTTTTTTTGGTGATTTTATTAAAGAAATTTTCTTCTAATGCTTTTTGTTTTCTTGTCTCTTCTTCTAATAGAATTTCGGTGGTTTTAGGAATGTTAAGAAGTTTGTTAATGCTATCTTCTATGATCCCTGCTTTTCTAAAATAGGTTAGAGCTTTTATTTCGTTATTCTGTAACTCGTAAGCTTTAGCCATAAATTCGAGATATAGTTTTTCTAGCTCTAAATTTTTATAATCCCTTAGTTCAATTTCGACCTTGTTTAGATGTGTAATCGCTGGCGCTGCTTTCTCTTGTAATATATAAAGCTCTGCCGCCTGAAGATGCGCAATAATTGTTCCACTTGTAAACTTTATTTCTTCAGATAATACTAAAGATTTAGTATAGTAGGGCAGGGCTTCTTCATACAGATCTAATTCTTTATAAACCTCACCAAGTAATGTTAATGCGTTTACTATACCAATATGATAATTCTTTTTTTCATATCCTTCTTTAGCTTTTTTAATGTTGATTAGCGCTTTTTCGTACTCTTTTAGATTATATAATTGAATTTTGCCTATATAAAGATATAATTGATAATTAAAATTTGGTAGTACACTACTCCTGTCTTTACTTTTATCATAATAGCTAATGGCTTCGTAATAACTTTTTATAGATTTATTGTAAAGTCCCAGTTGAAAATATAAATTGCCTATTCCCCCTAGAACAAGACTTATATCAGCGTATATTTTATCGCTCTCATTACTTTTAAGAATAGCCAGGCTCTTTTGTGCATAGGATAAAGCATTGGGTAAATTACCTTTTCTGGCGTATGCCCTGCTTAAATTTTGAAACAATGCACTAACCTCTATCGAGTCTCCAATTTTTTCTCTCTGAAAGTCCAATGCGGCTTCATACATATTTATAGCCTTATCCAAACTTTTCACATCTTTTTCAAAAAAATATGATACGCTTTGTAATTTCATCACATTGTAAGTCCAACGATAGTTACTATATTTTTGAGAAATACTTGAAGCTTGTTTTAGAAATTTTTGAGACTTTGAAAAATCTTTTCTTAAGTTCAACTTTACAGAATCTATGGATTGTAGATATAGAATACTATCGTTTTCGAAAGTGTCTGGATTTTGAGAATATAAATTCAAAAATGAGCCACATAAAATAACTAGTAATAATACACACTTCATAGATGTTTTTAACATAAAATTAAGAAAAATTATTGAATTCTAAATAGGACAATATCCCGGTTTTAAATCGTTCGTTAAATGTTGAATGTTTACGAAAATCTTCTTCGTTTTTAAAAACGTGGATTTCTTTCCAAAATTTTGCACCACAATCAATTTCTGCATTTGTTCATCTTCTTTAATAAAACAAACCGTTTTTGGAAGTTACGTGCATAAATAAAATCAAAAACACTTTCCATTTTTTTTAAGGTTCATTTTAGTTTTAATGCGATGTACCCCAACTTGTACACTATTTACTTTGATATTGAGTAACGAAGCTATTTCTTTATAGTTGAGGTTCATTTTGATAAATGCACAAAGCCTTAATTCTGTAGGGAATAAATCATATTGTTTTTTTAAATGTTCTAAAAAATGTGGTGCACCTCTTCAAAGTGCATAAAAAAATCATCCCAAGTCTTACTAAGTTCGAGATTATCGCGAATCAAATATTGTGCATTTTCCAAGTTTTTTTGCACTTCGTTAGACTTATTTTGTTCTTTGATCCTAGTAAGTGTCGTACTTAAGTGCTGTAAAATATCATTTTTTATAGCTAGATTGGCTGTTGCAGTGGTCATCTGACGATAGAGATAGTCTTTTTGCTGATTCGAAGCTTGTAATTTGGTTTCTAATGAAGTCTTACTTTTTCTTAAAAAATTGAATTTGGATTTGTATTTGTAAAATATTAGGTAGATTGATAAGGAAAGTACTAGGATTACCAAACTAAGAGTTATAAGGACTTTGTTTTTTTTGGTGATTTTATTGAAGAAATTTTCTTCTAGTGCTTCTTGTTTTCTTGTCTCTTCTTCTAATAGAATTTCTGTAGTTTTAGGAATGTTTTCAAGTTCATTCAGGCTATCTCTTAGTTGATTGGCTAGTTTCAAATATTCTAATGTTTTTGGGACATTTTTATTTCCAACAACCTTTGCTTTGCGATTTATAAATTCATATTTTTCTTTTAAAGTGCCGACTGAATCAACCAATGCGTTAATATCTTCAATCAGACTTAAAGCTTTTTTTAATTTCCCATATTTCTCATAAGTATCGATAAGCAAAATAGATGATCTTATCTTTTGTCTTATGAAATTTATTTTTTCGGAAATATTAATTGATAGTTTATAATATTTTTCGGCGCCTTTGTGGTCATTTTTCTCAAACAAAACAGTTCCTAAATTTTCTGATATCATTGCGAGGTGAAAACTATCTTTCTTTTTTAAATATCCTTCAAATGCTATTTTAAAGTTAATATAGGCTCTTTCGTAATCTTTCTTTTCCAGATATATGTTTCCGATGTTATTAGAACATCCTAAATAATAATTAGAATCAAGTTTATAAAATATCTTTCTGCTTTTTTCAAAATTTGAAATCGCCGAATCTAAGAACTTTAGTCTTGTATAAATATTTCCAAGTGTGCCGTAGGATAGAGCTTTATTACGAGGGACTTCAGGATTTTTAATCTTTTTATCGATTTCAATACTTTCATATACGTTTTTTAGGGCTTCGGGATAGTTATTCATTCTCCTATAAACATTGCTCAAGGATATGCGTGAGTTAAATTGTGATTGATAATCTTTAGACACTCTTGCCAATTTCAGGCATTCCGTACTATATGCAAGTGATTTATGATAATTAGATACACCTCCCTTATTTAAATAGAAAACAGCTAGTATAGAAGTAATTTGTTTTTCAAAATCATTTATTTTAAGTCTTTTTGCTAATTCTAAATATTTAATAAGATCTTTTTCAGAATAAGTATGAAACGTACTCTCCGATTTATTTTGATAATATTGGTTGATGAAATTCTTTATTTTAATGGAGTCATTTTTCCTATTTGTATTAACCTTTTCTTGGGCTTTTAGAGTAAAACCTAAATAATAAATATTTATAATTATTATGAATATCAGTTTATTCATTTATATTATGTATTTATAGAGTTACTTATTTTTACGTTTCATCCAAAGAAATACTTTTGCCACAGAATGATTACCTACATATTTTACGCGCCCATGTTGTTCTTTAAAAGCTATTTTACACGGGAATAAGAAGCTAATTGCTCAACACAAAAATTTGATTTTACATAGTTAGTGATAATTTAAGTGATTTTTTGGACTTCCCAAAAAATAAAAAACAGTTTTACTGCCTTTGCCGATTTGGCCGGATTCCCACTTATATTTATTTTTCACGTCTGCAGATACGGCCATTTTTTTTAGTTCATCCGTGTTATAAGTCCGTAAAACAGTAACTGATCCATCCCAAAAAGCAATAAAGGGTACTACCGGAATAATGTAGGTAAACAAAAGTCTTTTTCCAGAAAATGGTTTTATAAATGGAGTGTATAGAAGGACCAATAAAGGTGAAATTATAGCGTAAAAAATGAAAAATAGAACGGTTCTTTGTTGTATGTCAAAAATTCCAATCGGTTGATTGTTTGCTATGCAATCTTTTAAGACCTTTACACATAAATTTGGTTCAAAATGATGAAATGATCTGAAAAACGTTCTTAGACCAATCAAATCATTTGGAACTTCACTTGCACTCACCGGATATTCAATATACTTAATCCTTCCATTTGACTTTTTTGACAATCTTTTAAAAGCAGTAATATTGGGATATAAGTCAGTTAGAGTTATTTCTAGAGTTTTAATTTCCTGGGACAAAGAAGTATATATTTTATCGATACCGCCCCCGGCACCAGATCCAATATCTATAATACTAGGCTTGTTTAGCATCTTCAACTGTTTTCGTAAAAGAGGTATGGTATATTTATAGAAATCGTGTAATTCGGCCAAAAATTCTAAAAAATCCGTCAAATAATTTCTAAATAGTTTGGGGAACTTTTCTAAATCTTCAAATTCAAACAAATGCATTCTTCGTATTTTCATAAAGAGTATTTTATGCCCCATATTTTGTAGGTGCATAGATATTATTAGGATCTAAGGTCTTTTTAATTCGCTTTACTAAGTTATTGAATGGTTGATTAAAATTTTCTAGTTCTTTCCAACTTGTCATTCCACTTCTGTAAGGTGGATAACCTTGCTCATATATTACCCTGGTTAATGTTTCATGAAGATGGTTGGCTTTATCTCTTTGATTTTGATCCTGCTTGTTATAAAATATCCCAGCTAGTAAGAAAGAAGTCCTATCATTTAAACGAGTGATACAAGCCGAAAAATTAAAATTATATTGAACGTACAAAGGTCGTATCAAATTTATTAGTTTATGAAAATGATCAGCATCTGTGGGAAATGTTGGAGCCAGCCAAATCACACCACATTCGTCACTGGCGGGATCTGCGTTTTTATCTGGAGCGATTGTATTACTTTTAAAGTATGCTGATTTTATAATTTTTTCTGTGGGTATACCCTGCACGACATTAAACATTTCTGGCAATAGGGATATTATTTCTAAAGGTTTATCAGTTATAAACGACTTTATTGTTTTTAAAATTTTTCCTTTGAAGGATCTTCGGGATGTATTTTCATATGTCTTTACAAATTTCTGAATTTTAGAAACTTTTTTTGCATCGAAAAATTCGAGAGAACCCAAACCTTCGTAAGCCTTTTTGAGTGCTTTTTTTCTAAATTCTATTTCGTACTTGTCGTCACCGTAAATACTTCCTACCATAGACCAAGCAGGTATTTTATATTTATCATAAATTTTATCCATTGATTTTTTACTGATAAAATTTAGTCTTTCTTCAGTGTCAAAATCAGTCGGCCTACATGCCACCGTAGCCATTTGAAAATTATTTACAGTATGTGGATGGCCTTGTAATATTTTTTTTAAACCAAGCTCTCTATTTTGATCTAAAACAAATCCTAATTTTTCTTGAGTAGATATGTCCATCGTGTAGAGTAATGTATACTTGGGTTTACGCATAAGCCATAAACCTACTCTCGTTATAATTCCCAAATTAGATTGCGTGAATATCCCATCTAGGAAAGCGCCATGGCCCCATTTATGTGTGTAGGTGGTTTTAGAATTTTTTGATACTCCGAGCTTACATTCTTCACCAGTAGGTAGCACAATTTCCATCCCGCAAAGGTGCCCAAAATGGTCTCCATATCGTGTGTAGCCTATACCTCTATCCGATGCGTTGCCAAGCAAGCTACCTCTGGGCGTACTATCTGTACAATCTATCCAGAGGTCAATATTGTTTTCTTTAAGATAATTATTTAGCTGCTCTTGAGTTACCCCTGGTTCTATTACGGCATAAGCCATTTTTTCGTTAACTTCTATAATTTGATTCATTCTTTTCAAGATCAAAATTATAGCATTCGATTGAGAACCGTTTTTAGTACCATACCCCCAATTATTCCCTCCACTAAAGCACCATACCTTGCTATTATGATTAGCAGCTATTTTAAATATTTTTTTTATTTCATCGGTATTGCCGGGATATACTATGGATTTACAAAGATTATCCTTAGGTAACATATTTTTTGAGTGTTCAAGAACAGATGTTTGATCACTTTCTATGTTTTTTTTACCAACTACTTTTGTTAATTGATCGACTAATTCTGATGAGCTAGAAACAATGGTTTTCATAATGTAATTTTAAAATTGACAGTATAACGTTTGCCTGATTTTAATCTCAGACAAAGGTTTTCCATATTTTGGCAACCCAAGCGAATCTTTTTAAAATTCGGTCTCCTTTTTTGTGACGTTGTATTTGAGTAGATACGGAGGAACGATTTTCAACTTCGGCGTAACGAAGTAAATGTTTTGCCTCTGGTGTAAATTCATTCCATAAAAATGTTGGTATCACCCTTCTGTAATCTCTGTCACTACAAGATGTTTCGTCAACAATTCTACCAAGTAGACTACCTATGTTTATAAGTTTCTTATTATTTTTGGCCCTACCTTTATTTCTATATTCTAATGCTTCTTTGGCTATTTTATTAGCAGTTTCCCTATGGGGAATAGGAATAGAAATCTTGGATAATTTTGTTTCTTTAGGGAATTCTTTATACCATAATGCGAGCAAAGGCCGGTATCGAGTACCCGTATGGGCGGTCCCTCGATGTATCATCCGTTGATCCCTAATAATTACTGATCCTGCTTTACAAGTCAATCTTTGAGTGGGTATATTTTCTATAGCCCAAGTTAGGTCGTTTTTACTATATTTTACGTTTTCCTTGGTAAAAGTCTCTAGGTTTCTGTCTTTATTTAGTTTACGATGGGTACCTGGGACAACCTCTAGAGGACTGTCGTGTTCTGTTACATCGTATAAAGCAACGTTGACTGTTAAGGCCAATCTTTCGAAATCCTGGTGATAGCTTTGATAACTTGCTCCCGGAAAAGGTGTATCAGATGCTAACATAATATTTACGCAATCTTGACCTAATATTTTTTTAATTAATGGTAAGAACCTATTATTGGCAAAAATTGCTGAATTCATGAAGGGGGACCTACTGGGTAAATGCATATTCCAACGGTTCTGATCATGATTTCCACCTTCAGGCCTAAAATCTCTTCCTACTCTAGCATGTTCGCTTAGATCCGCATTTATTGGTATAATTCCCAGGCGTTGCATCTTGGCTTTGATGGCTTTGTCATATGCTGTTCTCAAATCTTCTAGTAATTCTTCGGGAATCACATTTTCAAAAATAACGTAACCGTTTTTATTAAATTCATCGTGAAGTTCGTGAAGGTTTTCATATGAGATAATAGTTTGTTGTTGTATATGATCGAAACTTTCCATATTGTTTATATTTTAGAATTACATTTCATATTTCCCTGGTGCTATTATTGCTTTTGGGTCGACTGTTTTTTTGATTAATTTCAGTGTTTTATTGATAGGCAGGTTTTTGGGGATAAGTTGTTGGTATGTTCCTGGTCCTGCCCTATATGCGTAGTATCCATTTTTGGCTAACAGATAAGTACATTCTTTATATACTGCGGTAGCTTTTGTTATTTCTTCTGGGGTATTAGGATAATTGATTTCAGAGATCATAATGATAGCTCTGGGATTGATAAAGGTGAGTGTGACCCTAAAAGTGTATCCATTTTGCACAAGGCATGTTTTGGTGATGTCCATCATTTGGTTTACTTGTTCAGGGTCAGCTGGTGATACAGCCGATATCCATTTAAAACATTGTTTTTGTTGTAATAGATGTAGGTT
>CANLYR010000068.1 GCA_947495425.1 uncultured Aquimarina sp. | reverse complement strand
ACGGTGCTCTATCCCAGAGCAAGGATCAATGGGATTGTTTTTGATGGGGCTAACCGTTCTCCTGTGTTATCAGCAGCCACGACAGGAATGCTCACCAAATTAACATATCCCACAGGAGGTCATACCACCTATGCGTATGAACTGAACACGACTCAGGAACAACCTGCAACCGATGCTCCGGATACCGATTTTAGAGAAGTCACCTATGGGAGTTTATATCTTAGCGGAGGTATTGATCGGGATAATGATGCAATATGCGGTCCTGCTTGTGAGGATGAGTATGGAGATGGCCCTCCCAGGATGCAGAGCACCATGTTTACTATTTCTGAAACCTACGTGTATGACATGGATTATGCTGGTTTTGGTAATGAAGAAGCGTATCTATTTAAAAACAATACCGGCAGGATGCTGGCCTATGATGAGATTTTGGATCAGCTTACCGCAGAGGCTACAGTGCAAAATTTATGGCGCGGTCGGGGCGATGGGCAGCGTATTTCTCTGGAAGCTGGTCAATATCAAATCTTATTGCTCAATGGGCATGAAGGCGGATTTTCAAGCATCCGGATCTATAGAGAAGAATATGTGACGCTAATTCCACCAAGCACCAATGGTAATTACCAAAAAGCCGGGTTACGTATCCAAAAGATTTCAGATTATAGCGCAGACACCCAAAAAGCCAAGGTTAAACGCTACCAATACACCCAATCACTGCATGATCATAAAAGTTCAGGTCGTGTGATCTATAGTCCACAACTTCGCTACACAGATTCCAAGGTGATCACTTCGAGGGATAATCTGGATACACAAGACTATCTGCATCGTCTTAGTGGTACTCCCAATTCACAACCTCATATTGGGTATAGCAAGGTTTTTGTTTTTGAAGAAGATGCTAATAATACTTCACAATCCAATGGGTATACCGAATATTCATTTCATACGGGCCAAACCGGTATGGTGAACGACCGTAAGACTCCCTATACCCGTAGTTACCGTCTTAATCACAAGGCTGGGAAAGAAAAACAGGTGATTGTGAACCACCGCAATACCGATACCCTATCTCAGACCACTACCACCTATGGGCAGCAGTTGCATTATTCGTCTTTAGGGGCTGCTATGGCTCACAAAGAAGAGTTTCGTATGTTGTATATCGTAGTACGTAGAGATCCTACAAGCGGTAAGTATATTTTTGATCGTACCAACCCGGTCTGGTTATCTCCTTTAATTCCACCCAATAGGTTGAGTCTAACTGCCAAACCTCCCCCAGAATGTTTACAACCGGGAAATACCTGTATCACGCGTGCGGCATTACTACCTTTAAGATTACAGCGTAGTCTTGTACAAGGCGGATTAGGTTTTACTACAGAAGTAAAAATGGTAAAAACGGTTCATGATAAAACCCTTACCGATATCCAGCAGATGACCTATGCGCCCGAGGTGGATCATTTGCTACGTAGCAAAACGATTATCAATAGTGATCAGCAGACCCACACTACCTCGTATGTGTATCCCAAAGACAAGAGTGCCCCAGAATATGCGATGATGGTTGCACAGAATCGTTTGAGCGACGTCGTTGGGATGACCTTTTCTGAGAATGATGTCAAATTAGGCGAACAAAAAAATGTATTTAAAAACTGGGGCAGTGGCCTTGTGGCTCCATCGGCCATACAAGTAGGAAAAGGCACTACGCCCCCAGAAGATAAAATTGTCTACGATCGTTATGATGCGTTTACAAAAAACCCGCTAGAGGCGCATCAGCCCAATGGCAAACATACCCTCTACGTTTGGGGGTATCAGGAGCAGTTTCCGATCGCCAAGATCGATAATGCGACCTATACCGATATGCCTCTGGCAGTAAAGACGTTGATCCAACAAGCCAAAACACAATCTGACACCGAGGACAGCCCTGCCAAAGAAGAAGCGCTTATTGCAAAACTCAACGAATTACGAGCACATCCTTATTTTGCACATGCCCAATGTACTACCTATACCTATGATCCATTAGTGGGTATGACCAGTACTACAGATCCCAAGGGTGATACTACATATTATACCTATGATGATCAATCGCGATTGAGTTATATTGAAGATGCCGAAGGTCATGTGGTAAAAAAATATAACTATCATTATAAAGGTACTAGTGCCGATCAATATACTACATTTTCTGCCACGCTGGATGCCCCTTCTGGCGTACTACAAGGTACAACAGCCACGATGCGTGTAGCGATAAGTGGAGGATCGGGATATTACAGCTATGACTGGAGTATTGATGGCACATTGATCGCCGGGCGTTTGCCTACCAATACCTATACCTTTGCTACCCAAAAAGGATATGCGGTGCAATGTAAGGTGACTGATAAAGTGACTGAGCAAACCCAAACGGTGTATGCTACCGTACAGGTGTGTCCTGCGGTACACGACCCTACGATGACTAGTAGTGTGACGCACTCTTTATCATCACGGGTGATCACATTCACCGGGGCTAATATAAGTGGAGGTTGTGATGAATTTACCCTTAGCTGGTATGTTAATGGAGCCAAACAAAGTGCTACAAGCTCAGTATTCGAAAGACGCCTCCCGGTGGGAACACAAAGAGTAACCTTTAGAGTGACCAATGCTTATGTCACCAGTGAGTATAAAGAAACGGCCAGAACGGTATATATTCATCCTGATTTAACTACACCCAGAATCCGCTTCTCATCCTTATCGGGCGGAGCAGAAGGCCATACCCTGGCAGGAACCAATGTAAGGGTGAGTGCCGATCAGATCGGTGGCGGATCAGGACATCGCCGTTATGAATGGTATCTTAATACTATAAAGCAATCGGCCACAGGCACATCGTTTTACAAACGTTTTGGTAGCAAAGGCACCTATACCCTTACTTTTAAGGTGATCGATACCCGAATTGCCAACCACAGCAAAACAGTCACTCGAAAATTATATGTACACAACCCTATGATTATAGGAGGTCCCTATGCCACTACCTCAGAGCGCATACGTCGAGGACAATCAGTTCGTTTTGAGGTTGATCCTGGTAGGGGCTCGGGCAGTTATGTGCATAGTTGGTCGATGGATGGTCCTCCCGGTAGTGCAGGAAGTACCTTTAGACCTACCTATTCTTACGGGCCACGCAGTTCGGGATCATATACCTTCTATTGTCGTGTGCGTGATACCAAAACCGGTGTAGAACGATCCGGCAGTGTACGCTCCTATATCACGGTACGCAGCAGCAGTGGCGGTGGTGGTAACGGTGGTGGCGGCAACGGTGGCGGAAATGGAGACGGAGATACAATTGATCACCCGGGCGATGAATACTAAAAAAGAAGAAAACAACAGTTAAGAAGATATACAGATGAAACAGTTTATAACAATACTTTTAGTAGGACTCACCAACTTCTCCTGGGGGCAAATGGTCTTATCAGATAAGAACTATATTCATAGCATTACCCCACAACAGGCGGTGGGAATAGATAACATCATGAATGTTGGTGGGGATAATGATCCTGCCCAGCAGCGCCACATCCAAGAGATTACATACTTTGATGGTCTAGGGCGATTATCACAACAACGCGCCATCAAAGCGTCTCCCAATAGCAGAGATATTGTAACGCATATCGAGTATGATGGCTATGGCAGACAACAGAAGCAATACTTGCCTTTTGAAGGGGACAATCTCCATGGGATATACGATCATGTACGCGCCTCAGAAGAGATCAATCCATACTACAAAAACACCTATGGTGATGATTTTTTGGGGATAGCCATACAAGATATCAACGCCTATAGCGAAAGCATCTACGAACCCTCACCCCTTAATCGTGTTACCGAACAAGGAGCACCGGGAACTGCATGGAAAGCAGATCCCTATAGCGATAGTGATCATACAATCAAATTTGATTGGACAACCAATGTTGCTAACGAAGTAGTACGCTTTACGGTTAATTTTGAGGGTAATGATACTGAAAAACCACAATTACATAAAAGCGGTCATTATGCTGCCAGTCAATTGTATGTGACCATCACCAAAGATGAAAACTGGCAACCCGGGGATGGAAATCTAAGAACCACCAGAGAATATAAAGATAAACTCGGCCGGGTCATTCTAAAACGCACCTACAACAGCTCTTCCCCCTCTGCAAATGGGGATGGGGGTGAACAGGGGGCTGACACCCATTATGTATACGACGACTTCGGAAACCTAACCTACGTACTCCCACCTAAAGTTACTGTTCATGATGGTGTAAGTGCTACTGAGTTATCAGAATTAGCATACCAATACAAATACGATTACCGAAACCGATTGATCGAAAAGAAAATCCCGGGTAAAGGTAAAGAAGGGATCATATATAACAAACTGAATCAACCCATCATGACTCAGGACGCCTTATTAAAAGAAAAAGGGATCTGGTTGTTTACTAAATATGATATTTTTGGACGAGTAGCTTATAGCGGTACAATAGAAGATACAAGATCCCGTAGTATACTACAAGCAGAAGCTACGGCGTTTACAGACCCATTATGGGTTGCATTTAATACCACTCCTACAGAAGGCAGCACGATCTACTATACCCATGGGGGTTATCCCAATACGCAAGATGCAGAAGTATTAACGATCAATTATTATGATGATTATGCGTTTTTAGGTAGTACACCAGTGGCATTATTGGCCAACCCTGGAACTGTGTATAACGAGCCGGTATCCAACACTACCAAATCGCTGCCTACGGGGAGTAAGGTAAAAGTACTGGATACCAACCAATGGATCACTACCGTATCCTATTACGATAAAAAAGCAAGACCTATCTGTGTTGCCACAACCAATGCGTATTTGAGTACTAGCGATATAGTAGAAACAAAGTTTGATTTTACAGGGAAGGTAGAAGAAACTAAAGCCACACATACCAAGGACAATACTACGCCCATCGTAACCATAGACAACTTTACCTATGATCATGTAGGCAGGTTGCTTACACATACTCAACGAATTAACGATCAAGAGGCAGAGCAAATAGCCGCGAATACCTATGACGACTTAGGGCAATTGGTTAGTAAACACATTGGAGGCACTTCGAGTGGCCTCAGCGCCCAAGGAAACCAGAGCACTGAGGCTACTCGAAGTGAGGGCCTACAAGAGGTAGACTACAAATACAATATAAGAGGCTGGCTCAAAGGGATCAATGATGTACGTAATTTGGGAACAGACTTGTTTAGTTTCGCAATACATTACAATACAGGAGCCAATCCATTATATAATGGAAACATCACTACTACCTCATGGCAAACCGCAAGTGTGAATAGTACCAACAATCAGGCGAGCACTTCGTATGCATATACATATGATGCCTTAAATAGAATCACAAGCGCTACTGATAATACAGGTAATTATAGTGTTTCTGGTATATCGTATGATACCATGGGAAATATCATGACGCTTACTCGAAAAGGACATTTGGATAGCAATGTAACCTCGTTTGGAACTATGGATTTGCTGTCATACGAATATGATCACGGTAACAAACTGGTAAACGTAACCGACACAGAGACAGAAACTGGGTTTAAGGATGGTACGAATACCAACGATGACTTTGCGTATGATCTTAATGGGAACATGATCATTGACCGTAACAAAGGCATCACCGGGATTACGTATAACTATTTAAACCTACCCACAACAGTTTCTATAACTAACAGCAAAGGGACAGGAACTATTTCTTATATTTACGATGCCACAGGGACAAAAGTAAAGAAGATAGCCCCAGGTGGAAGTTCTTTAATAGAAACAGCGTATGCTGGGAGTTATGTGTATAAGAACAACCAACTCCAATATATGACTACACCAGAAGGTTATGCAACACCTACGGTCACCCCGAGCGGAGTCGAGGGGTATCGATATGTTTACCAGTTCAAGGATCACTTAGATAACGTACGCTTAAGCTATACCAAAAATGATGCAGGCACTCTTGAAATCATCGAAGAGAATAACTATTATCCTTTTGGGTTAACACACAAAGGATATAATAGCTCAATATCTTCTTTAGGAAATTCTACCGCACAATTACTAGGTTTTGGCGGGAAAGAAGAGCAAGATGAGCTTGGTTTGGGTTGGATCGATATAACAGCACGTAATTATGATCCTGCAATAGGGCGTTGGATGAATCTTGATCCATTGGCAGAACAGATGAGAAGGCACTCCCCTTATAATTATGCGTTTGATAATCCTATTTATTTTATGGATCCTGATGGGATGAAACCATTTGGTGCTATAAAAGAAAAGTGTTGTGGCGGAAATCCTGTAAATGGAGATGGTATCGCAAGAGCTGTTGAGACAGCAGTTAACGATACCACAGAAGCGATAAGTGAATTTGTATCAAATGTAGGGACTGAGCTTAATAATTTTTCTGACAAGCTAAATAGTATGATGGGCGGGATTATGTTTTCTAATAAAAGTGGAGGATCTTCAGGTGATACAGGGCAGAATAGAAAGGCATCACGAGAAGATGCTAAAGATGTACCTATGGCAGATGCAAGTGGGATTCTACAGGCAGGTAGTATGGCGAAATCTAATAAAGGAGGTAAAAAGACTAGAGTAGATAAAGCTGTGAAAGATATAGTTTCTGGCACTAAGTTATCGGGGAAAGTTGCAGAAAGAGGTATGGAAATTACAGATGGGATTGAAAAAGATACTACAATGACAATTACAACTAATGAAGTAACTGAGATTGTTCCTAATGGATCTGGTGGTAATGCTGTGTATTCTCAAGAGTTTACAAGAGACACAACCGTAAATCAATTTCAGACTGATAATGTAATTGATTTTGTAAATGAACTTAATACTAATACGAATAAGAAAATCGATGGTATATTATCTAATAATAAATAAAATAAGAAAAACAATTTGCATATCATTATTAATAATAATGTTAAGCTGTAAAAACGAATCTCATTTTGTTAGTAAACACTATTACAGTTCAGGAGAGTTATTAAGTGAAATAAGTCATAGAAAAGAAGATTCAGTTAAAGATGGAGTGTTTTATGAGTACTATAAAAATGGTAACTTAAAAAATAAAGCTAGCTATGTTCTAGGAAAGAAGTCGGACACTTTGTTTTCTTATTTTGACACGGGCGAATTAAAACTTATTGAAATATTTAAAAAAGACTCTATACATACTATTAATTATTATAAAAATGGAAAAAAATCTCTTGAAGGAAGTTTTTTAAATAGAGAAAAACCCATTGAAACTGGTTGGTTCAAGCTTTATAGAAAGAATGGAAATATTAAAGATAGTTTGGAATATATTAATGTTAACGGACAAGGTTATTTAAACCAACGTTATCATTTTGATAAAAATAAGCAAGTAGTACTTGATAGTAGTAGGTATTACTCTTTTCAATTAAGCCAAATTAAAGACTCAATATATCAATATAAAATTAAATATGTGCCTATGATTAAGGATACGAAAGTATATTTAATTGTCGATTCAGATGTTAATGAAGACTTTAGCAATATTAAAGACTTAGAAATGGATACTATTTTTATGGAAAACAACAGCATAACTGCAACAATAACTTCTAATAAGCCTTATAAAACACTTAAAGGGCTTTTTCATGAATATAAAGCATTTGTAAAAGATACAGTTAGTAAAGATAGTATTCGTATGACTATTAAGGAGAAGAGGACTTATTTTAATAATGTAACCTATCCAGATAGGGCTAAAGGGTCAGATTTATAATCTGAGCTCCCCACTAGCGTCAGAATGTTTCTGGTACCGTCAAAGGTTGGCAGACAAGAGTAAGAAATAAGTGATAAAAACCAGTTATAATGATTTGTAGCTGGTTTTTTATTGTGCTAGTTTTTAAGAAATACGACATCATCTATAATCACTTAAACCTACCCAGAACAGTTTCTATAACTAATAGCAAAGGGACAGGAACTACTTCTTATATTTACGATGCCACAGGGACAAAAGTAAAGAAGATAGCCCCAGGTGGAAGTTCTTTAAGAGAAATAGCGTATGCTGGGAGTTATGTGTATAAGAACAACCAACTCCAATATATGACTACACCAGAAGGCTATGCAACACCTACGGTCACCCCGAGCGGAGTCGAGGGGTATCGATATGTTTACCAATTTAAGGATCACTTAGATAACGTACGCTTAAGCTATACCAAAAATGATGCAGGCACTCTTGAAATCATCGAAGAGAATAACTATTATCCTTTCTGATATTTTCTGCCGCTCCTGTAGAAATGACATTTTGTACACAGCTACCCGCATTGTTTTTATAACTTTATTTTAAGGCGAAAAAAGTGCACTCTTTTACGAATTCGTAAAATATGTTGATCAAATGATAAATGGTATCAGACAGCATTTCTATATTCGCTAGCTACAGCATTTGGATTTGAAGGGATATAGGTTCAAAAGATATTACCAAACGCGGATGTAGGGAAAGAAGGTAAAAGCCAAAACAAAATAGACGACAAGTGTAGAAAGTAACGCAGCAACAATACATCGAATACGATTAGAACTATTGGGTAAAAACACAACAGAACCTAGACTTATCGAGCTAATCAAACCTATGAGAAATATTCCTTCAAATAACATAAGCTTTATAAACCACCCACCATCAGAACTCGTACTACTATTAAAATGGTTAAATGTAAGTATGGTTAAGGCCAAGAAAAACAATGTAAAAGCCAAAAGAAAGTTGAAGAATATTTGTAGTGATTTCATCCTTTTTATTTTCGGTGATTGTGATACCCATATTTCAACCCGTTTTATGCTTTAGAAAATCTATTACAGCTTGTAATCGCCGCAAAACCTATCGCTACACTACATTTTCAAATTTCACCATAACGGTGCTATGCTAAAATTCGTAAAATGTCAGGTTTTATTGCGTTTTTAACCTTCATAACGAAGTTCTAATGCATAAAACGGGTTCAACTGAAAAGTATAAAGAATAATGAAAAGAATAGAACCATATTATAATATGGAACGTCTAAATTATTTTTGTTTCGATAGTTTTGTATTTTGGAAAGTGAGTAACGTTCAAAAGTAATATCCTTTGCGGGGAATAAGAGAAACTCTTCGCTTCTGGCTTGAGTTCGATATATAACTAAATGATAATCAATTAATTATGTTGTTTATAGGTTCCTTCTCCCAGAGGGCTACTATTTGCACACAACTTTATTGCAAACAATGAGAATAAAAATCAGTCAAAGTTCCTTCCCCTGGTAGGGGAAGGTGGATTGACATAGTCAATCCGGAAGGGGTGCATGCACGCATTATTACCTTTTTCGGCCTTTTAAAACTATAAAAGTAAACTGTATCATGTATAGAATCACCTCTTTGCATTTTGAAATATCAACCCCTACCGTCCCGCTATGTACGGGACACCTTCCCCTTACCAGGGGAAGGAACTGACTCGTCCTAAAAAGTTTACAGATTATTAACTAAATCCTATTATAGGTTTATAATTAGTTTAGTATCCAATCCCTTTTTAGATCGAAACTCAGGTTCCTAGCTTGGTTTTAAATCTGCTATCTCATTCTTTAGACAACCGATGCACGATGAGTTCCTTCGATACTTACAAAGGCTGGTCATCCCTGATTCATAAGTTCTTCAATCTCTTCGGCTTCGATGGGGATATTAGCCATAAGATTAAACGGGGCTCCCTTTTCTTGTATTACCACATCATCTTCGAGACGAATTCCAAAACCTTCATCGGGGATATAAATTCCGGGTTCTACTGTAAATACCATATTGGCTTGCATAGGTTCAGTCAGGATTCCATAATCATGAGTGTCTAATCCAATATGGTGTGATGTACCATGCATAAAATATTTCTTATACGCTGGCCAATCTGGATCTTCTTTTTGTACATCGGCCTTGTCGATAAGCCCTAATCCTATAAGCTCAGAAGTCATAATTTTACCGACTTCAACATGATAATCGGCCCAGATAGCACCAGGAACCAACATTTTGGTAGCTTCATTTTTAACGCGTAATACGGCATCATATACTTCTCGTTGGCGTTTGGTATAAGTTCCCGAAACCGGTATGGTACGAGATAAGTCACTAGAATAATTGGCATATTCTGCGGCAATATCCATTAAAATCAATTCACCGGCTTTACACTGCTGATTATTTTCTATATAGTGCAATACATTAGCATTATTCCCACTGGCTATAATAGGAGTATATGCAAACCCCTTAGATCTATTGTTAATAAACTCATGCAATAATTCGGCTTCGAGATTATATTCCCATACATCAGGTTTTACAAAACCCAGAAGTCTGCGAAATCCTTTTTCGGTTATATTACAGGCAGTTTGCATCAGATCAATCTCGATGGGATCTTTTACAGAGCGTAATCGTTGTAAAATAGGATTGCTTTTGGCTACAGCATGGGCAGGATATTTATTTTTCCACCATTTGGTAAAACGATCTTCTCTGGTTTCGGTCTCTACATTGGATCGGTAATGTTCATTGGTATTGACATATACCGTATCACACTGTGTCATGATTTCAAAGAAAACCTTTTCTAAATCCTGAAGCCAATACACGGTTTTAATTCCAGATACTTCGAAGGCACGCTCTTTAGTTAATTTTTCACCTTCCCAAATAGCGATATGCTCGCTGGTTTCTTTTAAAAATAAAATTTCGCGGTGTTTTGCTGCCGGAGCATCCGGAAAAAGAACTAAAATACTCTCTTCCTGATCTACACCACTCAGGTAAAAGATATCTCGATGCTGCTCAAAAGGCATGGTACTATCTGCACTAATAGGATACACATCATTACTATTGAAAACAGCAATGCTACTAGGTTTCATTTGTGCAGTAAAATTTTTCCGGTTTTTAATAAAGAGATTCTTATCTATCTGGTGGTATTTCATTATATACAAATTATGCAGTCATTACAGTGTTTCAAAAATACTAAAGCCAAAGGGATGTATTGTTAAACAATATCTAAAAATTTTGAGGTTGTATTAACAATATATACTTTGAACCCACTAAATATCCATTAACAATGAAAGTATTCTCTTCACTATTCTTATTATTTTCTTTATCCATTTTTTCTCAACAACCCGCAACACAAGCTGAAGCCGTTCAAAAAGGCATATTACAAAAGCAACACATGGAAGCATCTTCTATAGTAAAACAGGTTTCTTTTGATAATATAGGTCCATCTGTAATGAGTGGTCGCGTAGTCGACATCGATGTTAATCCTGATAATACTGCAGAGTTTTACGTAGGATATGCTTCTGGAGGGCTTTGGCATACCATGAATAACGGAACTACCTTTGTACCGATTCTCGATAATGCAGAAACAATCAATGTAGGCGATATTGCTATAGATTGGAAAAACGATATACTTTGGGTAGGTACAGGAGAAAACAATTCGTCTAGATCGTCGTATGCCGGAGTTGGAATTCTAAAATCTACAGATAACGGTCAAACATGGAAAAACGTGGGATTACCCGATTCACATCATATCGGTCGAATTATTATTAATCCAGATAATCCCGATGAGGTTGTTGTCGGGGTAACGGGACATCTATACTCCCCTAATGAAGAACGCGGCATTTTTAAAACGACGGATGGGGGTAGCACATGGAACAAAACACTATTTATTACCAACGAAACCGGGATTATTGATCTAGCGCATGCACCAAAAAACTTTAACATCATGTATGCTGCTGCGTGGGATAAAGACCGAAAAGCCTGGAATTTTGAAGGAAGTGGCGAGGGATCTGGGATCTATAAAAGTACAGATGCAGGAAACACATGGGAAAAAATTTCAATCAAAGATAGCGGTTTCCCTACGGGTGAAGGTGTTGGTAGAATTGGTCTTGCGGTTTTTGATGAAAATACAGTCTATGCCATACATGATAATCAATATAGAAGAAAGGAAAGTGATGATAAAAAAGATAACGAGAGGCTAACCAAAGAAGATTTTAAGACGATGTCTGTTGAAGACTTTTTGAATATTGATGATAAAAAACTAAATGTATTTCTAAAGACTAATGGTTTTCAGGAAAAATATAGAGCCGATAATGTAAAGCAAATGGTTAGAGGCGGTACAGTACACCCCGTAGACCTCACCAAATATTTAGAGGATGCCAATGCAATGCTTTTTGATACTCCTGTTATTGGGGCAGAGGTATACCGAAGTAATGATGGAGGAAAATCCTGGGCAAAAACCCACTCAGATTATCTGGATGATGTTTTTTTTAGTTATGGATATTACTTTGCACAAATACAGGTAAACCCGGGGAATAAAGATCATATCTATATCGCTGGAGTACCTATTTTGAAATCCAAAGATGGTGGGCAAAGCTATGAAAGTATTAATGGTAAAAATGTACATGCAGATCATCATGCCTTGTGGATTAATCCCAAAAACCCCAATCATATTATAAATGGCAACGACGGTGGAGTTAATATTTCTTATGATGATGGAGAACATTGGATAAAAGCCAACCAACCAGTCGTAGGACAATTTTATGCAATTAATGTGGATCATGAAGAACCATATAATATTTATGGTGGATTGCAGGATAATGGTGTTTGGGTAGGATCACATACCGCCAAAGAAGAAGATTCGTGGCATCAGACTGGTGACTACCCCTGGAAAAGTATTATGGGAGGTGACGGTATGCAGGTGCAAATCGATAACCGCGATGCCAATATTGTATATACCGGATTTCAGTTCGGAAATTATTTTAGACTACACCGTGCTTTAGGAGAACGAACATACATACAACCAAAACACGAACTGGGAGAATCGCCATACCGATTTAATTGGCAAACCCCAATACTCCTGTCTCCACACAATCAGGATATCCTCTACATGGGAGGAAACAAACTAATGAGATCCATGAATCAAGGTGACGACTGGACCGCTATATCCAATGATTTGACAGCAGGCGGTAAACAAGGAAATGTAGCGTATGGTACGCTTACTACAATTTCAGAATCTCCATTTCAGTTCGGGTTGATCTATACCGGTAGTGATGATGGATTGGTACAGGTAACCAAAAACTCTGGTGCAAACTGGACTAAGATTTCTACGACATTGCCAAAGGATTTATGGGTGTCGAGAGTCGTAGCGTCTTCTCATAAAAAGAGCCGTGTGTATGTTACATTAAACGGATACCGATGGGATAATTTTACACCCTATGTATATGTTAGTGATGATTATGGACAAACCTGGAAAAACATAGCAATTGGGTTGCCTTTATCTTCTGTAAATGTAATTACAGAAGATCCTAAAAACGAAAATATTGTGTATTTGGGAACAGATAATGGTGCTTATGCTTCGTTAAACAACGGAAAAACCTGGCAGGCATTTTCTAAAGGGCTTCCCAATGTGGCAGTGCATGATATAGTTGTTCAGCCAGATGCTAACGATCTAATATTAGGTACACATGGCAGGAGCATATACAAAACTAATGTGGCGGCACTACAATCGCTTAATGAAGAGGTCTTAAACAAACCACTTTATGTTTTTGAAATACCAACCATAAAATGGTCAGAACAATGGGGCGCTTCCTGGAGTAAGTGGTTTGAGCCAGAAACACCTTCTGCAATACTGAAATTTTACACTCAAAAACCAAGAAAGTATACAGTTACAATTACTACAGAAGAAGATAAACCGCTTCAGGAATTTTTTGTTGAAGCTGATAAAGGGCTTAATGATGTTATATATGATGTAACCATTACAGAAAAGGGAAAAAACATCTTAGAGAAAACATTTGAAGATGAAGAAATTTCAAAAAAGAAAAACGGAAACTATTATCTTCCTGTTGGAAAATATTATGCGGTAATTTCTGATAAGAAAATCAGTAAAAAGGTGTTGTTTCAGGTCGAATGATTATTGCCATAGAGAATTTGATTCAGTAGCATAAAAATCATTCAATAAGTCGTGGGGTACTCGTTATATCATTTTTTAGTCTACATTAGCAAAGACCAAATGTTTTATTATGACACTTACCATGAGTATCCCGGCATTGTTATTTCCTGCAATATCATTAACCATGCTAGCCTATAATGCCAGATATCTGGCTATTGCGGCATTAATAAGACAGTTGCACAAAGAATACTTAAACTCACATTCTAAAAATATAAGATTACAAATCAAAAATCTTCGAAAAAGACTATGGCTCATACGAAACATGCAAGCCATTGCCATAGTAAGTTTTCTTACGAGTGTAGTGACTATGTTTTTGTTATATGTAGAACAAAACCATTGGGCAAACATCGTATTTGGGATTAGTTTGTTTTGTCTGATGATTTCGCTTCTGTTGTCATTTATTGAAGTTCAGATTTCTACTAAAGCACTGTCAATTAGGTTAGATCGAATAGAAGAGAATACCTAGGAAATCCTTATCTTGTTAGTATATTTTTGTGTTAATGCTTCAGAATGAACTTTTTGATAATGTAATAAAAGACCTCAATGCAGGATATTGGGAGTTGCATGATAATCCTGAGAGCGAGGTTTGGTCAGAAAAATTTTATGATACCCTTGGGTATTCAAAAGGAGAATTAGCGCCTACTATTGATTATTTTTTAGAACATTTACTGCATAAAGAAGATGTGGATGTGTTTAGAGATAACTTTCTTAATTACAGACGTAATACTGTAAATTTCAAACAACATATCAAAATTCTTTCCAAACAAGGGGATTACAAATTATTTAGATGTGCGACCAATGATGAGTTGCCTGTAAATATAAAATCAGAGATTAGTCTTATCTTTTTTTTCGAAATAAAGTTAGAACCACAGCTAGACATCAAAAAAGACAACTTCTACTACAAGGAGACAGCTCAAATGACAGAGACCGGAAGCTGGTATGTAGATTTTCATAAAAAGAAGAGTTATTGGGATTTTGAAACAAGAAGAATCTTAGAATATGCAGATGATTATATTCCGTCATTAAAAGATTCTGCAATCTACTATGCCGAAGATTGCAGACAACAAGCTGCCGACTGTTTTTTTAGTTGTGCAATGGCAGGAACCCCATTTAACACCGAGATCAAAATGGTTACCGCCAAGGATAGAATAATATGGGTAAGAGCTATTGGAAAACCTGTGTATAATGAAAATAAAGAGATTATTGGTATTCGTGGTGTGTTTCAGGACATAGACGATATAAAAGTAAAGGAGCTAAAACTGCAGAAATCTATGAGTATTATTGCTTCTCAGAACTCTAGATTATTCAATTTTGCCCATATCGTATCGCACAACCTGAGATCACATACCAGTAACCTATCATTATTGGTTCAACTCATAGAGGATATCAATAAACCAGAGGAGAAAATAGAATTAATCCAAGAGATTAAGCAAATATCATCTAGCTTGAACACAACTATAGAACATCTCAACGAAATTGTAACCATACATACCAATAGACAGCAGGAAAGAAAATTAGTAAAATTTCAAGATGCTTTGGACCTGGTTATTAGTGGTATCGGACAAATGATCTCTATAAGCAAAACCAAAATAGAAACAAATTTTGAAGCATTTGATCGCATTAGGTATATCCCAGCTTACCTAGAAAGTATCTTATTAAACTTGATAACCAATGCCATTAAATATAAACACCCGGATAGAGATCCTAAAATTGATATAAGAACATACGTCGAAGGAGAAAATTCGTATCTAATAGTCTCTGATAATGGAGTAGGAATTGATATGAAATTGTTTAAAGACAAGATTTTTGGAATGTATAAAACGTTTCATTACAACAAAGATGCCGTAGGCATAGGTTTGTTTTTAACAAAAAATCAGATAGAATCTTTGGATGGTAAAATTACTGTGGAAAGCGAAGTAGGTATAGGAACAACTTTTACAATTGAATTTTAAACATAAACAGCCCCTTAGCATGGATCGTAACATTGGATTAGCATGTATTATTGATGATGACAGTATGTATGTAAATCTTGTAAAAAAGATTATTGAAACAAAAAACCTATGTCAAAATTTAATGGTATTCAAAAACGGAAAAGATGCGCTTAATTATTTCGAAGCGATTTTAAGCAGTCTTGAAAAGGCAAGTATACCAGAGATTATTTTTTTAGATCTAAATATGCCAGTGATGGATGGATGGGAGTTTTTAGAAAATTTCACTAAGATCAAAAATAAATTCGGAAAAAAAATTACGCTTTATATCGTAAGTTCATCCATCAACCCAGTAGATATAGAAAGAGCAAAGAATATAAACTCTGTGGAGGATTATCTTATAAAACCGGTTACAATAGAAGATTTAGAAGCCATCTTTTTAAATCGATCAACATAAAAAAGAAGTAAAAGTAATAGTACTGTCTTCTCGAGCGCAGTCGAGAAAGGCACCTTCATAAAACACGAAAACTCTTGTAAATATGAGGGTTTTGTTGTATATTTAAGTATAATAAAACCCCGA
>CANLYR010000067.1 GCA_947495425.1 uncultured Aquimarina sp. | reverse complement strand
CTGAAAATATTCATACTATAATTTTAATCTAAAATAAGACTTTTTTATCAATTATGGATAATTACGGATATTCAATTTATATTACTAGATGAAATCAAAATAATTGTTCAATAATAGCGGTTACTGTTTGAGGTTTAGTGAAAATATAGACAATCCCAAGCATAGTGCCTGTATCACTTCTAGATAGTAAAAAATAAAATGTTTTTGTAGAGATAAATAATAATGATTGTAGTCGATTACTTACTGGAAGCTCCGAAGATTTGATATTGAGTTTTCAAATATAACTGTACTTCAATAAATAAAATGCCTTTGATAAGAACAACAACATTGAAGATCTTTTAAATTTAAACCCCAATTGCAATGACAAGAGAAAAGATTATGGGATACCTACCGTATGAAAAACCGTTTTTATTTGTGGACTACTTAGAGGAGGTGGACGATACCGGAGTAACTGGATATTATACTTTTCCTAAGGATGCCTATTTTTATGACGGACATTTTAAGGGGTATCCGGTCACTCCCGGAGTGATTCTTACAGAATGCATGGCACAGATCGGAGTGGTATGTCTAGGACTAAAATTGCTACATAAGATCAAAGAGGACACTATTCCACTAGGAGTATTAATTAACAGTAATACCTCTTATAAGAACCAAGTATTACCAAGGGAGACCGTTAAAGTTGTTTCCAGAAGATTAATGTATCGTTTTCATGTTCTTAAATGCGAAGTCATAATGTATACTGCTAGTGGGCAGGAAGCTTGCAGGGGTGTGATCACCGGAATGGTCAAACTCCTGAACAAAAAAGAATTTGAACAGCTTATCCAAACTGAACAAGTAAAAATATGATATTACTTCATACAAATTTTAAACAAGGTGATATAAAATTTCTTTTTTTAGCTTTTCTGAACTAGAATAAAATATCATAATGAACCCATTTAGAATTTTCGTTTTAAGCGAAAAATGAAAGTCTTTCGCTCTATTAAAGGCTTTTTTTAGAGTTGTACGGCTGGTTTACGGGAAAAACAAAAAACATAGTTAAAACAGCAATTTTTTAGCTAATTGAAATTGTATTAGGGAGTTCAATATCTAAGAATATTTTTTTAAGTGCCGGAACACAGTAACCGATTTCTTAATTTCATATTGTCAATCACAACTTTAAGATGAATAGAAAAGCACTTATCGTAATCCCTTTCGCAGGTGGCAATCGTTACAGTCTTTATCATACTTTCAAATTATTGGAAAAGGAATACGATGTTATACATATAGAATTACCAGGACGGGGTAAACGATTTAAGGAACCTCTTTTACGGGATATTCATATGATGGCAAGTGATATTTTTAACCAAATCGAAAAGGTAATAGACACATATCCAACTTACTCCATTTACGGCCATAGTCTTGGAGGACTATTGACTTATTTGGTATCCCATTTAATTATAAAAAACGAAAAAAGACAACCTACGCATTTGTATATCTCAGGAAAAAATGCACCCTCAATTTCCTTATCAGGAAAGGTAAAAATACATTTATTACCTAGAGATAAGTTTATGCAAAGACTATTTGAACTAGGCGGAATGCCTTCGGCCATTCTAGTGAATACTAATTTGATAGAATTCTACGAACCCATTCTCAGAGCCGACCTTCAAGCAAATGAAAATTATTCCTATTCAATAAATAAGCGACTCAATATTCCAATGACCATTTTATATGGTAATAAAGAAAATATTTCAGCCTCGTCTGTCTCTTTATGGGTTAAAGAAGGATCTAATTCCGTTGACATTATAAGGCTTACAGGAAACCATTTCTTTATTTTTAAGCATAAGAACAATATTGTCAAAATAATTCGGAAAACATTTAAATGACCAATTTGTAAGCTTTTGTAAATGCTTTGTAATAAATTGTAATATCATATTTCTACTCCCATTTATCATTTCAGATACTTTTATTTTATGAACTTTATTTAATTGTGTGACTTATTAGATTTTATTCCATAGAGGCATGATTTATTAAGGTTTCATATAGTCAGTCTTCAGACCATTTATATGTAAATTCAATTGGTTGCTAAACTTGGGGCATCTTGAAAAACCTGTCTCATATTAACTAAAAGAAGTATGTCTATTAAGATTTCAGAAAATATGTATAAACCTACAACCATAAATGAGCCGATAGCAGTTATAGGAATAGGCTGTCGATTTCCCGGGGCAAATAATCCTTCTTCCTATTGGGAGAATCTTATTATGGGCACAGATTCGATCACAGAGATTCCTGCTGAGCGCTGGTCTCTAGAGGACTATTATAATGCGAAAACTAATGTTCCGGGAAAGATGATTACGCGCTGGGGTGGTTTTTTAGACGATGTGGACCAATTTGATTCCAATTTTTTTAATATATCACCACGTGAGGCTGAAAAGATTGACCCGCAGCAACGGCTGTTGCTTGAAGTTTCTTGGGAAGCACTTGAAAGCTCTGGTATAGTGCCTTCCTCCCTTGCAGGTAGTAATACAGGCGTATTTGTAGGTATAAGTAATAGTGATTATAGTCGGTTGCCATCAGGAGGACCTGCGAGCCTTAATGCTTACTCGGGAACAGGTACTTCATTTTCGATTGCCGCCAACAGGATTTCATATAGTATGGATCTTAAAGGACCGAGTCTCTCAGTAGACACAGCATGTTCCTCATCACTCGTCGCGGTTCATCTAGCCTGTCAAAGTCTTCGTTCAGGTGAGTCCTCGATGTGTTTAGTTGGAGGTGTTAATCTAATGCTCTCACCCGAAGCAACTATTGTATTCTCTCAGGCGCAAATGATGGCTATAGATGGTCGTTGTAAGACTTTTGATGCCCTAGCTGATGGGTACGTGCGTGGTGAAGGTTGTGGAGTCGTAATACTTAAACCCTTAAAACAAGCAGTCAAAGATCAAGATAATATTTTAGCTTTGATTCGGGGTTCGGCGGTTAATCAAGATGGGCTTACCAACGGTATTACTGCTCCCAATGGACCTTCCCAACAATATGTAATTAGGCAAGCCTTGAAAAATGCAAAAGTAACCCCAGAGCAAATCAGTTATGTTGAGGCACATGGAACAGGCACAACTCTGGGTGACCCTATCGAATATGGAGCGCTCAAGGCAGTTCTGATGAAGGACCGCCAATTAGATCATACCTGTTGGTTAGGATCGGTAAAAACCAATATAGGACATCTGGAATCAGCAGCCGGAATGGCGGGTCTGCTTAAGGTCGTTCTTTCATTACGACACCAAAAGATCCCACCCCATCTTCACTTTAAAAACCCGAATCCATATATTTCGTTTGAGGACACAAGTTTCTCCATACCCGTTACGCCCCAGGATTGGAAAACCAATACCCCGGGGGCACGATTAGCAGGAATCAGTGGTTTTGGCTTTGGAGGCACCAATTGCCATCTGATTATTCAAGAATATGAGACTCAAGGTAAGCAACAGCAGCAACCACAAGAAACTGCTGCTTCTCACCTAATCATCCCTTTATCTGCTAAAACTGAGAAATCATTGAAAATTTTAGCCAGTAAATATCTAGATTTTTTGAAGGCTGGTACCGAAGCTTCTCTATCCGATATTTGCTTCACAGCTAGTACCAGACGTAGCAATCTTTCCTGCAAACTGGTCTTGATCTCTCACTCAAAAAAGCAACTACAAGAAAAGTTATCTGACTTTATTCAAGGTAAAACAATATTTGGATTGGTAAAGGGTAAAACCAAACCACGAAAAAAGCCTAAAGTCGCTTTTCTATTCACTGGTCAGGGTTCTCAATATTTAGGAATGGGAAAACAGTTGTATAGTACTCAACAAGTCTTTCGTAAGGCCTTGGATAAATGCAACGACATCTTACGTCCTTACCTCAATGTTGACCTGATAAAGATTATCCATTCAAACGATACTGTTGATTCAAGAATAAATGAAACTACCTATACCCAGCCTTCGCTCTTTGCACTCGAATATGCCATAGCGCAATTATGGATCTCTTGGGGTATAAAACCCAACTTTGTAATGGGGCATAGTGTGGGCGAATATGTTGCAGCTACAATAGCTGAGGTTTTTAGTTTAGAAGATGGATTAAAATTGATTGTAGCTAGAGCTAGGCTGATGGGCACCTTGCCAAAGGGAGGTGAAATGTATACTGTACTTGCCAGTGAAGACCAAGTACAGCAAGTTTTAGCCGGAATGGATCAAGAAATTTCGATAGCCGCGGTAAACGGTCCCCAAAATACAGTAGTATCAGGTAGCGAAGCTGCCTTGGACAAGTTCAAAAATCGATTGGCTAAATTGAATATAAAGGTTAAGCGTTTACAGGTATCTCATGCATTTCATTCGCATTTGATGGAACCAATGATGGAGGAGTTTCAAGAGGTTGTAGAAGCGATCACATACAACACCCCTAACATTCAGCTAATCTCCAACGTGACTGGTACAGAAGTTTTGTCGGAAATTTCTAACCCATCATATTGGGTAAATCATGTACAAGCTACAGTCCGCTTTTCTACGGGAATGAAATCCCTTCACAGTAAAGGTTGCGATGCTTATGTTGAGATAGGACCGCGACCAACCTTATTGGGGATGGGCAAGCAGTGTGTACCTGAGGACAACGCACTATGGCTACCTAGCATTCGCCCCAAGCGAGCAGAAAGTGAGCAGCTTTTAGAATCCCTCGCATCGTTATACGTAGCTGGTAAATCGGTGAACTGGAACGCCTTGTACAAAGAGCGATCCGTTGATTTTATGAACATGCCAACATATGCTTTTGACCGGAACCGCCACTGGTTAGAAAATCAAACGAACGATGTTCAGAATTCAATAAACAAACTGCCCAAGCAACAAGAAACAGGAGATTTGATAAGGCAATTAGAACAAATTAAAGAACTATCTCCAGAGGAAATAAAAGTACTCCCCAAGTTATTAGAACTATTGTCCACAATGGATAGGCAACAGCAAAACGAAGTTTTGGTTAACGATTGGTTCTTTGAAATGCAATGGCGAAAAAAACCTTATTCTCCTGAAGAAAAGTACACTGAAAAAAAAGGCTTGTGGTTGGTTTTTTGCGATTCCGAAGGCCTTGGGGAATACTTGGCAACCCGTTTAGAAGAACTGGGGCATTACTGTATGCAGGTGTATCCTAGTACCGACTGTGAAGTAGTAGATTCTAAAACCAGAAAGTTTTGTCCAACAGATAGAGAAGCTTACAAATCCCTATTTCAAGACACTAAAGAAATTGAAGGGATGACTTTACACGGTATTGTCCATCTATGGGGCATGGAAACCGAAGCTTCGGAATCCTTGGATGGTCTTGCCTTAGAAAAAGCTCAAGAATTGGGGTGCATAAGTGTTCTACATATTGTACAGGCGCTTGCTATACAACATCGCTCAGTCTTAAGCCGATTATGGTTGGTGACCAGAAACGCCCAATCTATTTGCTCCAATAAAGATCAGCTGGCGATTGCCCAGGCTCCGCTATGGGGGATGGGCAAGGTAGTTGCCTTGGAGCATCCTAACCTATGGGGCGGACTTATTGATCTGGCATTAGATTCCAAGAGTTTAAAGAACGATGTCGAACTACTAATACCGCAGCTGTTGAGCGATGAAAGAGAAGATCATATCGCTTTTCGCGATAACGAACGTCATGTGGCACGATTGGTAAAAAGCGAAATACAGGAAAGCTCAGGATTGGATTTTAAAAAAGATGGTACATACCTAATCACAGGTGGTTTAGGTGCCTTAGGGCTTCAGGTGGCACGATGGATGGCAGTAAAGGGAGCCGACAACCTCGTTTTAACAGGGCGCAGAGAAGCCACTGGAGACACCCGTAAAACCATTGATGAAATAATGGCAAAAGGCACAAAAGTTATAGTAGCACAAGTTGATGTGACCGACAAGGATGCTATGGCCAAATTATTTAAAACTATTGAAAAATCCATGCCTCCATTAAAAGGTGTTGTTCATATAGCAGGCGTTCTTGATGATAGGATACTCCTAAAACAAGATCAGAAAAGCTTTGGTAATGTGATGGCTCCAAAAGTACAAGGAGCTTTAAATCTACACCTACTGACGAAAGAGCTATCCTTAGACTTTTTTACATTGTTTTCCTCTGTTTCCTCATTGATGGGTGCCCCGGGACAAGGGAATTACGCAGCAGCAAATACTTTTATAGATGCCTTAGCCCACTATCGCCGAGCGAAAGGACTAAAGGGTATGAGTATCAATTGGGGACCTTGGAGCGATATAGGCATGGCAGCTCAATTAAAAGGTAACGAGCAAATGAGAATTACCAGTCAAGGAATAAAACAAATACCTCTTACCCAGGGATTACAAGCTCTAGAATACGTGCTTAGATCAAACACATCACAAGTGGGCGTAATGCCTATCGATTGGTCTTTGTTACAATCACGGTTACAGGGTGGTAATACCCCAATGATACTTTCAGAACTATTACTTAATGACCCATACAAAAAACAATCTGGTGTAATTACTGGAAGGGAATCCCACGGATTGTGGGAAAAACTGGAAGCCGTTCCGGTCGCAGACCGTGAAAAGCTTCTCCTAGCATATTTACAGGAATATACGGCCAAAACCTTAGGGATGGAAACCATGAAAATAGACTTACAACAACCCTTAAACTACCTCGGGCTCGACTCACTAATGGCCATGGAACTACGAAACCAAATAATCACCGAACTAGACGTTGAAATCGCCATTGAAAGGTTCCTCGAAGGGATCAGCCTGGCCGAACTTGCTCAACTTACCCTAGAACAAAAAGCAACTGGTGCGGTATTCGTGTCCGACCAAAGCACCCATGATATCGATGACGATATCGAAGAATTTACATTATAACCCAAATTTTAAGCACCCTATGACCCCTACCGAACTATTTATCGAACTTTCCAATAAAGAAATTAAGCTTTGGCTTGACGGAAATGGACTGGGTATACGCGCTCCAAAAGGTTCGCTCACACCAGAACTTAGACAAGCCTTAAAAGAGAACAAACAATATATCATCCAGATGCTCCGCCAGCAAAATGAAGACCCACGGCATCCAGAGCTTGATATTTCCCAAATAGAACGTCCGGAACATATTCCATTGGCGTTCGAACAGGAACGGCTTTTCAGTATTTCAAGATTGATTCCCGAGAATTCGGTACACAACCTGACCCATGTGGTACAGCTGTCTGGACACCTTGAGCTCGAATCCTTAAAAGAAAGTATCAACATAATCGCCCAACGACACGAAGCCCTTAGAACGACTTTTACCTTGGTCGATGGTGTACCTTTCCAGCGTATACTACCGGTCAAACCCATAGCGCTTCCTGTAATCGATTGGCGTGGGTTGAATACCGAAGAGCGAGATGTGGCCATCGAAACTTTAGCTCAGCAAGAATCTAAGCACTCTTTTGAGCTCACTAAAGGTATGCTATGGCATTGTAAACTGGCACATTTAGAGGAACAGGTCTATATGCTGTATCTTAACTTCCATCATTTGGTGATCGATTTGCTGTCTGTAGATATCTTCATTAGTGAACTGGCGGCTCACTACAGATCACATGTTACCGGGAAGCCTGCAGAAGTTCCAGATCTAAAGATCCAATATGCCGATTTTGCAATCTGGCAACAGCAATTGCTCAAAGGAGATGTGTTGCAAGATCAAATAGAACTTTGGAAATCCGAACTATTGGGCGACCTCCCTTTGCTACAGCTTCCTACAGACCGTAAACGGCTGGCCCTTCGCAGTTTTAATGGAGCCCACGAACCTTTTGCTATAGATGCTGATCTTTGGAAGGGTCTCCAACAACTAAGCCGCGAGGAGGGTGTAACCCCCTATATGACACTCCTAGCAGCCTTTAAAGTGTTACTCCACCGGTATTCGGACCAATCAGACATCCGATTGGGATCTCCCAGCACGGGAAGGACCGACCGGCAACTGGAATCCCTTATTGGTTTTTTAGCCTATCCGCTGATACTACGCACCGACCTCTCAGGCAACCCTTCGTTCAGGGCACTGTTGGCTCGAATTCGCGAAACGGTTATAAGGGCACAAAAGCACCAAAAGATTCCCTTTGGAAAAATTATGGAATTCATGCCGCCCGAAATAAAGAGGCAGCATAATCCCTTTACGGTTCTCTTTAGTTTTGTCAACAAGCAGGCTAGGTCAATTTCGCTTCCCAATCTAACGATGTCCCCATTGACCGAAATGACCAGAGGAATGACCGACCTTGATTTGTTGGTGTCGATTCATGGCAATGATGATGGGCTTTCAGGAGGCTTTGAATATGATACTGACCTTTTTGATCTCAATACAATACGGCGTATGATCGGGTATTACAAAACATTGCTTATTGGAGTTGTTAATGACCCTGGACAGGGCATCCGTGAGCTACCATTATTGACCAAGAAGGAGCATACACAACTATTCAACCAAAATAAGGTTGCCAAGGCATACCGTAACAAAAGAGGAGTTTGCATTCATCAGCTGTTCGAGCTTCAAGCTGAAAATATGCCTGAAAAAGTAGCGGTGGTTTGCCAAGGTGCAACGCTTACTTATAGTGAACTGAACGTTCGCGCCAACCGGTTGGCTTACCATCTTCAGGAGCTCGGTATTGACCCAGACACCCTTGTTGGTTTGTGTATTGAGCGATCCCTAGAACTGGTAATAGCGATACTTGGCATATTAAAAGCCGGCGGTGCTTATGTTCCTTTAGATCCTATTTACCCCAAAGAACGTATTAGAGATATTGCTACAGATGCTAAACTATCCTATATTGTCACCCAGACTTCTTTGGAAGAACGATTTTATGAACACCCTGCCGAATTGATTTGTTTGGACACCGATTGGGATACCGGGAAAGCAAGTTCCAACAAAAACCCTCATACTAGGACAACAGACCAAAACCTTGCCTATGTAATCTATACCTCTGGATCCACAGGGAAACCTAAAGGTGTTTTAATTCCACATTCCAATGTCGTCAATTTATTTAGTGCCACGGAAGCACTATATGATTTTTCCTCTGATGATGTTTGGACACTTTTCCATTCCTACGCCTTCGACTTTTCGGTATGGGAGTTATGGGGTGCACTTTGTCACGGTGGGAGGTTGGTTGTGGTTCCGCAAAAAGTAAGCCAAGCTATTGATGATTTTTACCAGTTGTTAGTGAAAGAACAGGTTACGGTCTTGAACCAAACACCATCGGCCTTTCGCCAGTTGATACAATTTGAAGAAACGTTGAACGAAGAACATGATTTGGCCCTCCGGTGGGTTATTTTTGGTGGAGAGGCTCTCGAATTTCAGGGTCTTCAACCTTGGTTTGATCGCCATGGGGATCAAAAGCCACAGTTGGTCAACATGTACGGCATTACCGAGACAACCGTACATGTTACATATCGTCTTTTGAAAAAAACCGATCTCATAAGCGCGGCAAGTAATATCGGTACCGCTATTCCCGGACTGACCATTTATCTGTTGGATGCTTATCAGCAGCCCGTCCCTGTAGGTACAGCAGGTGAAATGTTCGTTGGCGGTACCGGTCTGGCAAAAGGGTACCTGAACAGACCCGAACTTACCCAAGAACGTTTCATCACCAACCCCTTAAATGGTTATAGCGGTCGTGTGTATAAAACCGGAGACCTGGCTCGATATCTATCTAATGGTGAATTAGAGTACCTGGGCCGTAACGATCATCAAGTGAAGATTCGTGGGTTTCGTATTGAACTGGGTGAGATCGAGGCCAATCTGGTAAAGCACCGTCAGGTCCGAGAAACTCTAGTGGTCGCAAGGGTAGACCAACACGACAATAAGCAACTGGTCGCCTACGTGGTACCCGAGGAACGAGCACTGACCGAAAAAGTACTACGGACCTACCTTAATGAACGATTGCCGAACTATATGGTTCCCTCGACCATTATGTTTCTCAAATCTTTTAAGCTTACTCCCAATGGTAAGATAGACCGTGGGGCATTACCGGTTCCTTTAGGAAACAGACCCGACAAAAAAGATATCGTAGCTCCCAGAACCACAACCGAAAGCATTCTAGTGGATATCTGGGTAGAGTTTTTGGGATTGGATGCAGTTGGTATTTATGATAATTTCTTTGAACTGGGAGGGCATTCCCTATTGGCGACCCAAATAATGTCTCGGCTACGCCAGGCGTTCTCGGTCGAACTTCCGCTAAGTAGTTTGTTCGAGCTTCGCAGCATAGCTGAGCTCGGCGAGTATATCGATAAGCATAGGAAAAGTAGTAATCTTGAAACCTCTAGCATCAAAAAAGTATCCCGTGAGTCTAGACGCAGAAAACAGAACCTCAACCCTAAGCCCTAGAAAAATGGATTTAAAGCATAATACTACTATACATTCCGAAACTTCCAATAAAACTATGGATGACGAATTCATCTTTCCTGTTTCCTTCTCCCAAGAGCGACTATGGTTCCTAGAACAACTTGAAAAAAAGACTTCGTCATACAATATGGCCGGAGCACTGCGTTTAGAAGGAGACCTTGATACCAAGGCACTACAGAGAGCCCTTAACAAAATCGTAAACAGGCATGAGATCTTAAGCACCACCTTTGCTGTGGTTAATGGCACGCTTAGCCAGGTTGTTAGTCCTACTACCGATATACCTATTAAGATGGTAGTCTTAAAGGATCATGAAGACAGTAATCAGTCCGTTGAGCTACAACGCTTGATAAGGCAAGAGTCACAACGCCCATTCAATCTAAACAAGGGTCCCCTACTAAATGTTACGCTGTACAAGCTAGGTTCCGGATCGTACGTGCTGCTAATGACAATGCACCATATTATTGGTGATGGATGGTCGATGGGGGTTTTGGTAAAAGAACTATCTGTACTTTACGATGCTTTCGCACAAGATTTGGCCTTACCTTTGGAAGAACTTACCATACAATATGGTGACTATACCTTATGGCTGCATGAGCAGCTGTCTGGCGAACTTCTGGAAAAAAAATTAGACTATTGGCGCGAACGCTTGGCAGGGACACCTACAGACATGCCCTTGCCAACGGATTATGACCGTCCTTCCTCGCGGACGTTTCAAGGTGATGAATTATCCCTTGTTTTACCAGAAGCACTCACCAATGGTTTGCGATCCTTGAGTAAAGACAAGAATGTGACCCTATTCACTACAGTATTGGCTGGATTAAAACTATTGTTGTATAAATGGACAGGACAGCTTGATGTTGTGGTAGGCACAGTGACAAGCGGTCGCGACAGAGCGGAGATTGAGCCTCTTATTGGCTGTTTTATAAATTTTTTGGCCTTGCGCTCCAAACTGTCCGATGAGCAGACCGTTGAAACACTTCTAGAAGCAGTAGGTAGTACAGTTCTAGATGCCTATCCCCATCAGGACTGTCCGTTTGAAAAAGTGGTAGAAGCTGTCAATCCTGATAGGCAGGAAGGAACCAACCCCATTTACAATGTTGCGCTTCTGTTGCAGAACTATCCATTAGAGCTTCAGTTCAGTAAAAGCATATCAGCGCATCCTTTTCCGTTGGAAACAGGAAGTGCCTTATTGGATCTTCGGTTCGAAGTCTTTGAATCGCCTACCGAAATTCTGATTAGGTGTGAATATGATACCGATCTGTTCATATTGGAGACCATCAATGAATTATTGGAAAACTATAAACTCTTTTTACAGAAAATGGTTGACTACTCTAAGGCACTCCTTTCCGAGTTCGAGTTAACGGAAGCACTTAAGTCGAAGGTCCAGAGCTTTGAGGCCCGTACTAAAAAACCTACTCTTGCTATTTCGGCCACCTTTACGGCAGAGCCAATTGCTGGGTTCTTTGATTTTTGGGCTACCGAGCTCCAGGATCCCTACCAATTGGAGTTCGCTCCTTACAACCAGGTATTTCAACAATTACTTGATATCAATGGTCTATTGAATAATAGTAGTAGGGGGACCAATGTACTGCTTATACGTTTGGAGGACTGGCAGAAAGATATCAACAAAATGGAACATACCGTACAGGAATTCGTTTCTGCCCTAAGCACGGCCATCGGGCGATCGGGGTCAAAGTCTTATCTAGTGGTATCTTGCCCACCAAGCCCTGGTATGGTCACAGATCCTTCTCATGTTAAGGCATATCGAAATTGGGAAAACGAGATAAAAGCCACCCTCTCCAATATCGGTGGGATCCATTTGGTGACAAGTGAAGAGCTACAGCACATGTATCACCTGGAAAGCTATTACGACCCAGATCGCGATGCTATGGCCCATATCCCATATACACAAAATGCATTTGCCGTTTTGGCGACCTGTGTAGTACGTACGATGGATGCTATAAAGCGTAATCCTTATAAAGTGGTTGTCCTGGACTGCGACAATACCTTATGGGGAGGAATATGCGGTGAAGACGGTGCCACGGGCGTTGATATCTCTGCACCGTACCGTGCCTTGCAAGAGTTCATGTTGTCCCAGCAATCACAGGGCAAAATTCTGTGCCTGTGCAGTAAGAATGAGCCCGAGGACGTTTTTGAAGTGTTTGACACCCATGACGGGATGTTACTAAAAAGGGAACATATTGTTTTGTACAAGATCAATTGGTTGCCCAAATCTGAGAACATAAAGGCATTGGCCAAGGAACTTAACCTGGGCCTGGACAGTTTTATTTTTGTGGATGACAATCCTGTGGAATGTGCTGAGGTAGGCGCCAATTGTCCGGAGGTATTGACCTTACAGCTTCCTGCGGAACCCGATCAGATACCATCGTTTTTGGACCATGTCTGGGCATTTGACACCTTAACGATCACTGATACGGATAAGAACCGGACCGAGCAGTACCAGCAAAACATAGCGCGTAAACGCCTGATGGAGGACACCATGACCTTTAACGACTTTTTAGAAGGATTGCAATTACAAATTGAAATTACCCCTGCAGTATCCGATCAGTACACACGTTTATCACAGCTTACTCAGCGTACCAACCAGTTCAATTTCAATACAATACGACGTACAGAAGTAGAACTAAAACAACTTCTGAATTCGAGTAAGATGGAGTGTCTGGTCGTCCATGTCAAAGACAGATTTGGAGATTACGGTCTCGTAGGTGAGATGCTATTTTATAGAAAGGAAAATAGTCTAGAGGTAGATACCTTCTTGCTAAGTTGCCGTGCCCTTGGACGTGGGGTAGAATATAAAATGCTTTCCGAATTGGGTGCTATCGCCCAGAAAGAAGGTGTAAATTGGGTAGTGGTCACCTGCATCGCCACTGAAAAGAACCGGCCAGCACGGGATTTCCTCGATACAATTGGAAAACGGTACGGGAAAACTATCGATGGCGGACTGTTATATAATTTTCCCGTTAAGGAGTTGGTAGCTTTAGTTTTTGCACCCGGTGATATCATCAGCCAGGGAATTGCGAAGCAACAAAAGCAAAAGTCAGTAGCACAGAAATCCTTACGATTTGATCATTATCAGCGAATTGCACAAGAATTAAAAGAACCAGAGCAGATCGTGGATGCAATGGAAGCTAAGAAAAAATGGAAGGACAGAGCTTTAGAAAGCGAGTATATCCCTCCTCGGGATGATACCGAGATCCGAATCACCTCAATCTGGCAAAATATACTGAAAGTGCAAAAAATAGGCATCCATGATAATTTTTTCGCCTTGGGCGGCTCTTCGCTCTTAGGGGTAGAGCTAGTGAACCATGTGCGGGAATCCTTTGGCATAGAACTTCCTTTATCAGCACTTTTTCAAGGGCAGACCATAAGTGAACTGGCAAAAATACTTTCTGGCAACAAGGATCTTTTAAAGTGGTCGCCCATATTACCCATACGGGCTACCGGAACCAAGACACCCTTTTTCTGTATTCCCGGTGCCGGTGGCAATGTACTCTATTTTTATGATCTGGCAAGGTTTATAGATGATGAACGCCCGTTTTACGGTCTTCAGTCCTTGGGATTAGACAGTAACTCGGAGCCGCATACAAAAATAGAGGATATGGCTTCGTATTACATCGGTGTGATAAAGGAGGTGCAGCCTGAAGGTCCTTATCTATTGGGTGGGCACTCCTTTGGTGGCTATGTTGCTTATGAGATGGCCGTACAATTGCAGCAGAAAGGGGAAAACGTTTCCCTTTTAGCGGTTATAGACGCTCCGGCACCGTTCATGTTGGCATCTTATAATGAAGATTCTGAAAGGGATGAGGCTATATGGCTACTGGAAATGTCGTGGATCATCGAAAGCTGGTTGGGCAAGGACTTGGGTATCGTTGAAGATGAGGTCAGAGCAATGGACAAGAAAGCACAACTGCAATATTTTAAAGAAAGTTTGGAAGGTGTGAATATATTGCCCCCCGATTCTGATCTAGGACAGTTTCGCAGGTTGATCAACGTGTTCAAGGCAAATCAATATGCAGAATCACAATACCGACCAGAAAAATCTATAGCTTTAAGTAGCATGTTACTTTGTAGGGCAAGCGAAGCAATGAATGGAGATTCGAAGGGCCGTTCTCTCACGATGACCGATGATGATGTAAAAGGCTGGCAATGGTACACAAAAAAGTTAGAAATCGCTACAGCACCGGGCAACCATATAACGATGTTGGCCCAGCCCCATGTAGAGGTATTAGGTAAAACGCTAGGTAAGTACTTGGATTCCGCAGATTAAAAGAGAGAGATCTAAGTTATCTATAAAAGTCATGTGTATGATAAAGAAGAGACTCAAGCTTTTGAATTCATTATATTTTGGTCAACTTGTATAGCCTTAGTTTACCTGATGCTATCGGTATGGTCTGTTGTAACACTTTTGTAAGGTTTTGTAATCGGCTATTTACTACATCACTTCGTTGCCTGTATTAGTTATCTATGAAAGTTATCACAAAATTATTAAGCTATGTATATTAAAAATACTCCACCTAAATCTAATAAAACAACATCGTGAGAAAGATCTTCTAATTATTTAAACTACTGAATTTTAAAAACTTAAACACCTCTACTATGACCAAATGACAACAATAAAACTACGCTAAAGACGATATTTTTCGTCTAATAAACAACCCAACTTTACCGACTTAATTATAGTAAATAACATTAACGTAAATACCTTATCTATGGAAACAAAAATCGATTCAAACAATTTAAATACGGAGGTATTAAAAATAGACTTTTCAAACGCTGAATCTTTGGTTGCTATTCTTCGCCAAAGGAGCCTTTATCAACCTAATCAACTGGCTTACACCTTTCTCAAAGACGGAGAAACTGAAGAAATCAACCTTACCTATGGAGAACTAGACCAACAGGCTCGCTTAATTGCAGGATTGCTTCAAAGTAAAGGTTTAGAGGGCGAAAGGGCTTTATTGATATTTCCACCAGGATTAGAATTCGTCACAGCCTTCTATGGCTGCCTGTACGCAGGAACAATAGCTGTACCTACTTACCCACCCCGACCCAATCGCTCTATGGAACGGTTGTCAGCAATTGTCGAAGATGCCAGTGCAAAGGCAGTATTGACAACCTCGAGCACTCTACAGACATTAAGGTCTAATTTACTAAAGGAAGATAAACTTTCATCATTACAATGGTTGTCTACCGATACAGTTGAAATAACTTACTTAAAACAATGGAAAACTCCTGAAATCGATAGCAGAACACTGGCCTTTTTACAATATACTTCGGGATCTACTGGTAATCCTAAAGGAGTTATGATAACACATGGTAACTTAATCCACAATCAGCAAATAATAAAAGAGGCATTTGGTCATAGCGAAGATAGCAAGGGTGTGATTTGGTTACCTCCTTATCATGACATGGGTTTGATTGGTGGTATTATCCAACCGCTCTATGGTGGATTTCCTGTGGTATTATTATCACCTATGCATTTTCTGCAAAAACCAGCTCGATGGTTAAAAGCTATCTCTCGTTACAGGGGCACTTCTAGTGGAGGACCTAACTTTGCATACGATCTATGTATGGATAAAATCAAACCCGAACAGTTGCAAGGTTTAAATTTGAGTAGTTGGAAGGTCGCCTTTAACGGTGCAGAACCTATAAAGGCAGAAACCGTGGAGTACTTTTCGAAACATTTTAGTGAATACGGTTTTGATGCGACAGCATTTTACCCCTGTTATGGTATGGCCGAAAGCACACTGTTTGTTAGTGGCGGTAAGATCCATGAACCGCCCGTAATCACCGAAGTATTAGAAGGCGATTTACTAGAAAATCGTGTTGTGATGGTCAAGACTGGAGCATTAGGAACAAGAAAATTAGTAGGTTGTGGTAAAGGCTTTTTCGGCACCATCATTAAAATTGTCAATCCCGAGACAAAAATGCTGTGCCAAGATCAGGAAGTTGGTGAAATCTGGGTGGCTGGTGATAGTATTGCCAAGGGTTACTGGCAACAAAAGGAGTTGACAAAAAAAACATTTAGTGCTACGCCAATCAAAGTAAAGGATAGTAAATTTTTGCGAACCGGTGACCTAGGGTTTGTATTAAACAACGAACTCTATGTTACTGGCCGATTAAAAGATGTTATTATCGTTAGAGGTTGCAACCACTATCCTACAGATATCGAGCTAACCGTTCAGAAGAGCCACGCTGCTATAGCCCCAAATCGTATTGCAACATTTACTGTAGAAGTAAAAGGTGATGAAAAACTCGTTGTGGTTGCAGAAGTCGATCGGCGTTACCATAGAGATATGTTAGAGTTTGTGACGCAACCTGATCAGAAAGCAGCATCTGAAATTGTAATACCAGAAGAGGTGTCTGAAAAACTGAATGAAATAACCCTAACAATTAAAGAAGCCATTACTACCCATCATGGGTTGCGGGCTCACGCCATTGCATTAGTTAAGTTAGGAAGTATTCCGAAGACATCTAGTGGTAAAATTCGTCGTTTTGCTTGTCGAAATGACTATTTGCAAGGTACACTTGATATTATCGGAGGTGATGGACTATAAGATTGATTAATAAAAGCTAGTTGAAAGAGGGCTACAGGGGTAGAATTTCTTTATGAAATTGATAGAAAGGTTTAAGCCTGTACAGGACATACTTAAAATATTCAGTTGTTTATCTTTATTTCAACAATAATTTCTATTAATGAAGATTCTACCTTTAAATTGGTTTTTTATTGTACTACGTGCTTCAGTCCTTATCCTTTTTCAACTAGATTAATCATTTATTTTTAAATAAGCTTTGTGTTTTTCCATCTAAATAATGGAAGTAAATAATTAATTAGAATATTGAAGAATCAAGACGATACCATTAAAATACATATATTATTTGCTCGTAACACGAAAAAAAATTACGATTTACTGTCATCTAGGCATTTATCTATTTTTCCTTTAGAATACGTAAAAAGAATAACCAAATATAGAAAATGGCAAGATATTCAGGCATCCGTTATAGGTCGATTATTACTTTACGAAGGATTAAAAAACTTCTACGATTACAAGCTTAATTTTAACATGATTCAAACTGATAGCTTTAAACGTCCTTTTCTTTTAAATTCTCAAATAGATTTCAATATATCCCATTCAACAGGAATCGTTGTTTGCGCAATGACCAGAAAGTGTAAAATTGGGGTTGATATTGAAAAGATTAAAAAAGTAACTGTTCAACATTTTTCATACCAGATGACCAAATTAGAGTTAAATAAAGTAATAGGAAGTAAAAATTTATATAAGGAGTTCTATTTGTATTGGACTCAAAAGGAAGCTACATTAAAAGCAAATGGAAAAGGTTTATATATCCCACTAAAAAGTTTTGAAATTTTCAACAACGAAACCTGTTTAAATGGGCAAAAATATTTCATTATCCCAATAAAAATAGATGAGCAATATATATGCCACCTCGCTTCTACTACAAAAATTTTTGCAAATGAAATCCTACTTACAGAGATTAAATTCTAATTATTTCCATAAAATAGATAAAGCTATATACAAGCGAGTTCTTTGCTTTAACCTTTAAAAAGTGCTCATCACTCTTTTTTGATGTTTTGGACCTACTTAAGACACATAAGTTTGAATACTGTAGATATGTGGCTATTTCGGAGTGACCGTGCCACCGATTTCGGTCAAATGGTGCCACTTTGAGAGATCCTACAGTTATAGTTAATTTTTATTAGTATTGCTTTTTTAATTTTCCTTTTCTTAGTGATTCCCCGACAAGATTGATTCTATGA
>CANLYR010000066.1 GCA_947495425.1 uncultured Aquimarina sp. | reverse complement strand
AGTTTGTTATAGATGATATATTCCTCTCCCTTGCCCGGGATTTGCTTCTTGATCAGTCGGTTTCTATGATCATAGGTATATTGATAACAGAGTTCGGCAAGCTCGGTGTCGGATACGCCATCTATTGATATTGCCATGAACATTGCACAAGCTCTTAATGTTTCTCTTGATTTTCTTGCAGGGGATACCTCTGTATTAGTAAAAGATAAAGAAGTTTTACAGCGTATCGAAGATATTTCTAACCTATCTGATGATCGTAAAAAGTATATCTACGACTTTATTGATATGTGCCTGCGTGATTATAAAACTAAAAAAGCGTATTCATAAAAAAATTCACAACATCAATGTCGTGGATTTTTTACTTGATCTTACAGAACCCAAGCCGCAAACTCGAACTAGTATATACTATAACTCAGCAGGCAGAAGATATTCCTTATTTAATATCTTTTCTTAATTTATTGAAGGTTTTCATAATATCAACATCATTAATTTCATCACTTGTTTTAAGAACACTTCCTTCAAGAGAATAATTTATACCTAAGTAGGCTGGTCTACCAATAAATGAATAATAATTCTGCTTGATTCTATTATATTTAACGGACCAAGTTATTGTATCTAAATCATCATTTATTTCATAGCTTTTTAGATAAAAAACACATTTCTCCTTTTTAAATCTAGCGATAGTATATTGAGAACTTGAGGTGCTTTTTTCTATTTGAAAATTATTCTTTCTATAGATAACACCTATTTTTTTATCATTTTCATACACCTCAAACACACCGTTATCTAAAGTGTCATTTTCACAAGATTGTGAATAAATATAAAAAGGAAATAATAGTAAAACATATATATATATCATAACAGATGCTTTAATTCTCTATAAATAAGTATAATCCCTAACATTATGAATACAAAAATAGCTCCAAAAATTTTTATATAACCACTATAAATTATATAGTCGCCTTTCCTTTCTTTTTGAAAGCTCTTCAACTTATATATTAAATATGTAATTGCTATACATAACATTAAAATTCCGAGAAATAATTTAAAATAATCCATTTAATTACTATTTGGTTCTTCAATTGGTCCGATTAAAGGCGGTGTACTATTTTGAATAACAGGAGTTATTAAATCACTCCAAGCACCTTCAGCAAGTTTAACAAAAGCTTCCTGATAAGTTGTTGCTCCTTTTTTTCTGATCGTTTTAACAGCTTTGTTTCCTGCCTCTCCTACTACTGCTTCAACTCCAAATTCAATAGCAATATCTTGAACAGGAACCCCATCAGACAAATCAACAGCAGCATTTAATATAGAACCAGTAGTTCCTATTGTTTCTCCTACTGCAATTACTTCAGGTTGAGCTGTTGCAACTCCAGCAACAGTTATTGCATCTCCTACATTTTCAAGACTAGTGCCAACTACTTGAGTTCCGCCTTTAATTGCCTCGGTACCACCTTCTTTCATGTTAATTAATGCTTTACGCGTCTTAGCAGCGCCATCTTGTTGAATTTGCTCTGATTGTTGTGCATTATTTGTTTTACCTATAGTCATCTGCCTTTGAGCTTCACCAGTAGTCTCATTCTGTACCAAATCATTCGCTCCTTCTAAAAATTGTGTTACACCTTCTTTAAATCTCTCTAACAATTCAGCTCCTTCAAGTTCAACACCCATTCCCATTTTATTCTCTTGAAACGCATAGGTAGAATTATAGGTATAATCTTCTGCTAACGGATCAATACTCCTAAAACACTACTCAATAATTCCCTCGCGCGAACATCAACTTTTCCAAAAATATCTACTCAAAGAACGTACGTTAAATGCACTTTGCATTTCTAAAGCTAAGATACTTTTTTCTTTCAATTGATAATTTCAGTTGAAAGAAAAAAATGTAGTTCCAAAGCCCTCGCAGCAGCAAGCCAACGCCCTTCATTTCATTACAGGCTTCCTTTGTCTTGCTGCTGCTTCCTTGTCCCCGATATTGTACATAATTGGTAGTTATAGCCGCTCTTCCTCTCGTCGGGGTCTATAACGCAACTATGTAAAATAGCCGCGCACCGACTGCTATACTTGAAGATTTTGACTTCTAACGAGCTATTTTTACGGAAGATATTATAATACTATACCACTATTATCGCCTCGTAGACGTGATTTGGAGAGATTTGGAGGCATTTTAGGCTGTTTTTATGCTCTTTACGTGACGTTCAGTCGCCACTATGGCTAACATTCCGATAAAGGAAGCGCCCAAACGCTTCACCCTTCCGCACTTCCTTTATCGGAACGTTTTTTCCGTATGAGTAAGAGCGATTATTATTAAAGTTGAAGTGCGCAACGGCAGTTGCGGTTGACCTTCAACTTTAATAATAATCCTAGCCTAGCGGCTATGGAGTGTCAAATCTAGATATATAAACTATCAAACTCTTCTTGTTTAGACATTTGTTCTGCTAAAAACTCCACCCAATCTTCAGTATATAAATACGTATTATTTGGTTGGTCATAAACACAGTATTCTGACTTAGTTAATTCTGGATTTTCTATGTTATCTAAAGGTCTAACTTCATATTTTTTCCAACACCTTGTATGAGCATCCATATTAAACTTGTCTTTTTCTCTACCTTTTTTAGTCACTTTAGGGTTTCCTAAAGCAGCTTGAACCTTCTTAACAACTTTACCCGGTTTTAGTAGGTCTTTGTTTGTTACAGGAACTTGAACAAATTTATTTTTAACTAATGCAGCCACTCTGTTAACATTTGTTTTTTGAGTTTCATCAAGCTTATCATAAGCAATAAACTGTACTGGCAAAGCATTTTTTGATTGATGGTTAGCGACTTGTATTAAAAATGCTTTAAAAGAGTATTCTCCACTACTTAAAGTATCTGTAGATATTGAACTCCTATATGATTTGATAAAATCAACAGCAGGTTTTGCTGCTGGATTTGCAACAATAGCATTTACAAGGCTTTTAGAAGAAGGGTATAATTGTAAAGCAAAAGAGAGCGACTCCCTTATACAATATTTTGTACCAAACTCTTTTTCCATCATTTTGTCAAAATTTAGCAGTAATGCTTGGCATTCTGCAAAAATATCTGGATCTATTTCTGGCAAAGATTTATGCTCTACAATATTGCGAAGTGGAATAAAGAACTCCAGATTTTTTTTGATTGGATTATTTAGATCTGTTGTAAAATATTTTTTGACGCAGGTTGATAGTTCCCAGTAACAATAATCACCATCCTTTATCTCGAACCTATTATTTTTTTTCTTATAAAATGGTTTAATTTTTTTTCTAAAAAATATCGCGTGAAAAAATGCAGTCCAAGCTATTGTCATTAAAACAATATATCCTCCTGATTTAAATTTTATAGCTGGCTTATTGTATGTTTCTACTGCTAATAAAGCACAGTCAACAGATTTTTCTAAACATTTTTTTACAGATTTGGGTAGTCCTCTTGGCATATAATTAGATTTAATCAAATATAATTTATTTTATATGTGAAGTTTTGTGTGTTTCCGTAATCATGAAGATTAAGCCTGCGTGGCGAACGCATAACTGGCGTAGCCGTAGCGAAGGGGAGCAGCCGACACACAAAAAGGAGTGTAACGGTTTTGTGTGCCAGACGATTTTTATGTTTTCCGCTTTATCCAATATTAACTTCAACATAAATAATCGGCTAGGCAGCGACCAAGCGGCGTAGCCCATGAAGTAGCGGTTTTGCTTAATTAATTCATAGCGATAGCGTTCCTTATTGTTTTTAAGCAAAAAAGTAGCTACGGGTGAGAGAGGAAGGAGTCACGCGAAGATCGGTAGTCGATGCTGACGACCAGCGGTGAGGAAGTATCGACGGTGCGCCAGCAACCGACGAAGCAGTGAACGAGTGACGAAGGAACACCTTTGATCAGCCCGTAATATTGATCTATCAAAAGCTTTTAATCAAAAAATCCCAGACCTTTCGATCTAGGATTGTATGTCTAGCGAGCTGCGACTGTAAGGAGCAGCGAAGCTTTAACCTCTTGGTTTTCTGCTCGTATGTAAAACAGCATGAACATACACTGTTTTATCTTCTACTGTATAATGAACTCCATAACGGAAGCGATCTGTAAATACAATTCTAATTTCTTTATACCGTTTTTGGAAGTTATCGGGATCTGTTTCAATTCTGGTAAGAACTTCGTCTATTTCAGTAAGTAAATCTGGTGATAGTTCTGTGTTTTCTGCATACCAATCAAGGGCATCTGCTATATCTAGTTCTGCTCCTGGTTTAATAATCAGTTTATAGCCCATGCTTTGCCTGTAGATCAGATTTCACTTCGTTCCAACTTCTGCCACTTTTAGGATTGGCTTTGTGATCTGCTAAACGTTGATCTAAGATTTTCTTATGGTCATCTGATATGTGATACGCTGATTTTATAGCTTCTCTTCTATATTGTAGCATATTTTTAAAGGCCTCAATAAGTGTGGGATCTTTTACATCTTTCAACTCCTCCAATATCCATTTAAGATCTGCCTGTAAGTCCATAATTCTCATTTTTACATTCATAACAAAGATAGTTTAATATAGTAATATTTTTACATTTTGATTTTTAGAGGTACATATTTTTACCCTAATGGATGGAACTGATTAATAGCTTCATGTAAATTTTCTAAGTTATCTTGTTTGTACGATTCTGTAGAGCAAATATGTCTGTGACCTGCCATTTGTTGTACTTTTCTGATATTATACTGCCCTAACCAATTTACGATCACACTAGCCTTGATATGGTTATTGTTACTTACTTTTTGATTATAGGTTTTTAGTTTTTGTAAAATAGGATGTAAGATTACATTGAACTGTGGTGTATTAAGAGGGAACAGCTTTTCATCATACGTATTGATATGATCTTGTATAATAGGTCTTACTTCTTCAATATATTCTTTAAGTTCTATAATTTGCCACGGTTTTAACTCTAACTTCCTCCATGCATTTCTTTTGGTACTTGGGATGTAAATTGTTCCCTTGCGTAAATCTATATGTTCAAGTTCTAACGATTTAAAGTTATTACTCAATAAACCCTGGTACACTAATAACCCAACCACTACCTTATTACGTTTTGCAGTCGCTTTGTAGTAAAAATTATCTTTCCATATTTTATCGGTTTCATAGCTGTAAAATAGATCTTCTAATTCATCACTGGTCAGTAAATTATGGAACACTTTTTTACGTTTCCCCATAACTTTTAGATCATCTGCAATATTATCGATTCGATATCCTTGCTCTATCAAATAGGTAAAGTAATGTTTGATTGCCCAGATATGTCTATTGATAGTTTCTGGTTTGTTGGTAGGTTTTAAGTAGGTAATGTAATTTAGCAACTGTCTATACGTTAGTTTTTCAGGTTTAGTACGTTTAGATTTACACCATTCTTTAAGCTTTTCAATGTTATAAATATTATGTTCTATAGTCTTTTGGCTATGTTGTAATTCTTCTAGGTATGTATAATAATCTTTCATAATAATTCGAGTAAGTGAGTGTATATCTGTGTTGATTTTAAAGAACTATGTCCTAAAAACTGTTGTATATCTTCGATCTTCATACCTTGTTGTAATAAATGAGTAGCGATACTATGTCTAAGACAATGTGGTGTAATATGTTTTTCTCTTAAAATTTCATCATCTACAAGACTTAATAGACGTTGTAATCTTCTTGATAGGCATTGTCCGTGCATACGATTTCCATTTTTATTGATTAGTAATGCCTCTGTACCATGACTGCCAGTATACATGGGTCTAGCTTCGAAGATGTAATCCTCTAAGATTCGTAAACTATAGCTATTAACGGGGACATAACGCTCCTTGTAGTTTTTCCCTTTTCTAACCAATACTCGTTTTGCATCAAAAAGGATATCATTAATATCTAGGCTGATCGCTTCCGTCCTTCGTAGCCCACAACTGTATAACATTACAAGGATAGCTTTATCCCGTAATCGAGTTCGCTCATGTTTGCTACTGTAATTGGTAACCGTAAACAGTTGTTTGATTTCGGATTGTGTAAGGATGTCTTTAATAGCACTTTCCTTTTTCTCTAAACGTAAGTGTATTTTAAAGGTTCTGGCTCCATGCTTCTTTAGATATTTTCTGAACTTTCGTAGTGCGTCTTGATGTTTATTTAAATACGCTTTACTCAGTCCACCTCCTTTACGTTGGTTACTTCGTTCGCCTAAGTATTTGTAGTATGCTTTGACCGTATCAATAGTAATCTGTTCTAAGCGTTGGATATCATGGTTTTCTAACCAATGGAAGAACTCTTGTATAAAGATAGGAGTGTAATACACTGTCTTTTCGTTATAGCCTAAAACATCCAACCATTGTTCAAAATCAGATAATAGGATTCTATAGCTATCGTTTTGTAGCTTTAATTTTTTCATTCGGTATGTATTTTTTGTGATATTGTAGCGCAGTAGATGTAATTAACTGGCTTTCTTTTGGTTATTCTCGCAAGTAGATAGGTTGCGAGTTGGTTGCGATTCGCGGGTTAATTTACCACTAAACCAAGTTCTATTTGTTGCAGGCAACCTTTTAAAGCATTATCAATACTGGCTTTCAACCAATCATACTCTTTCATATCTACGATCTCAAAACAGTAACTCTTAGTTTTCTTTTTTTTCACTCTTTTAATGTATCCTTCTTCCTGTAACTGTTTGTGATATCCTCTAAGTGTGCTTTCTTTGATGTTCAGATTCTTACGGATTTCTGCATTGGTAAACGTGGTTTGCTCATTATCTTTTAAATAGGTTTTCAACCTTTCTAAGTGATTTCTGGCTGCTCCTGTAATACGATCACTTTTACGTAGTAACACTTCTTTGATAATCTCGTTGGCTTCTTCAATATCTTCTAAGGTGGTTTCAACATACATTTCGCCAGTTTCTTCATCGGTTTTCTTTTTACGTTGCCATTGTTTGTAAAAGGTAATGGCTTCAATAAATTGCAAGTAATGTGCATTGGTTCTTCGTGGTTTAAAAACAGATACAGGCAGGGTTAGATATTCAGCATAAGGGTTGCGAACCGATACCGTATTTAATGATCGTTGTACACTTCGTAAAAGACGTGCGGATTCAAATTCTTCTTTCTGGTTTCGTTTACCTGCAGAGAGTAAACGCTGATAATCCATAATCTTTTTATCCTGTTCCTCACTTTCATCGATGTATAATAAAAAGCTACGGTTACTATTATCTTCGTAAACTGATTCTTGAGTGGTACAACCTGCAACACTTACAGGGCCTTCTACCGTAAGATGGATGGTTTTTGTTGTCCCTTTACGATCTTTATGTACAACCGTTTTTGTAATTCTCTTTTTACTTTGTAACTCTCGTAATGGATAGAGTACACTTTCTGCTCCGTCCAGATCCTCAATAAGTATAAGTTTGTTTCGTAATTCAGTTCTGTTGAAGTAATAAAAAGCGTTTGCCGATAATACCGTAATCTCTATTTTGTCTTCATCGGGGATTAACTCAGCAACTTTAGATTGCAGATGTGTTTTACCAACTCCTGAACTCCCTAAACTGATACAATGTAATGGATTATTGGTTTTTCTACTGGTAAAGATCAAGTACATTAGTAATCGATTAGTTTCTTCTCCGATCACGCCACTTTTACCTATCAGGTCATTTGTCTTTTTTAGTAAATCTTTTGACTTTAAGAACTTGATCGCTACTTGTTCTTCTGTTGCAGATAATTCTTCGATAGGAGTTTGGTTAGCTTCTTTCTCTCGTTCCAGTTCTTCCATACGGTATTGCTCTAATGCTGCTGTGAGTTCTTGCAAGGTCTTTCTGGTTACACTTGTACCAATCTCGACACGTTCTGCAATCTTTCGTACAAATTTCTCGACCATATTGTCATTATACAGATCGATACTATGACGTAGTACATTAATACTTTTTGGTTTTTGTACACTTATTGTGACTCGCATACGCTCTAGATTATTGAACTTGATACCCCCTAAGATGTGTATCTCTAAGTAGGCATTGATGTACTGGTAATTGTGTGGATTGTGAGTTTTTAGCATAATAAAATTAATTTAATTAACCTTTTACGGTCAAAATTAATCTTATTAGATGAATTAAACAACTCTCATACAGTTTTTTTTAGTCGGTTAAGGTCTGTATATTTGCTTTATACAGTATTTCACGTGTATTTATAACCGTTTAAGAGTAATTTATGTTATCATTTGGTAAACGTATCGCTTCGTTAAGGAAAGAACTAAAACTATCACAGACAGAGTTAGCTAAAAAACTTAACACATCTGTAAGTGTAATTTCCCGTTATGAACGTGATGAGATGACACCTTCTGTAGATACTGCAAAAAAATTGGCTCAACTCCTTAATACTTCTGTGGGTTATCTGCTCGGTGAGAACGATAATGCAGAACTCTTTAAAAACCCAGATATGCTTAAAAGGTTTCAGGATATTTCTGAGTTTGGAGAAGAAGATCAAAAATATATCCTATATACCCTTGATGCTCTGATCAAAAACGTAAAACTTAAATCGATTGCATAAAAAAACCATCCCGAAGGATGGTTCTTCATTTGATTATTGATTTATTCTTCTTTTAAATCTAGACTTTCTAAAATTGGTTTTATTGAAGTCTCATTTAATTCAACTTTCTTAAGTATAGACTTAACTTTATCAATATTCTTGTTTTCTACAGCTTTATCAAATTCATCCATCAATCCACTTGCATAAAGCCTCTCATTTACTGTCATTCCTTTATATTCCATAAAATTATAAATTTGGATTTAGATTAGTTGTACTTTTAACATTAACATTTTTAGGGTCAATTATATATTCTGGCAAACCTCCTTTATTACCATCTAAAGGCAATGCAGCTCGTTTCTTTATTATGTTTTTATTCTTTACTGTACCCTGTATCAAAGACTCTGCCGTATTCATTGCTCCACTAGCTCCACCTGATGGCAACCCAGCTGCATCTCTAAAATTAGATACTTTTGTTGGATTTTTAGGAGTCCAAGAAAAACCTGCTGCTTTTGCATCTCCACCAAACACCCTAAAAACTTTGGTACTCATATTTGCCTTTACAGCAGTTGTAACTGCTTTGGTTGCCGCTGTTGTTCCTTTAGATCCAATAACCGCGCCAGCAATATTCCCTATAACATTTCCTCTTTCTACACCATTACCACTTGCTAAATCAGTAGCTCCTTGTACCGCTGCCTCACCAACTGCTGCCGCTGTTCCTAAAGAATTTGTTCCCAACGCAGCATCTGCTTGCATCATCATTGAAGGATTTCCTTGCAATGCACTGGCAACGGCTAAATTACCAATACCTTTGGCTGTTTGTACAGGACTAGTAACTGCATCAACAACTCCTTGTGCACTATTTGCTAATCCTTCAGCTACCCCGATGGTATGTGCACCAACACCATTAGGATTCTGAACAGCATCACCAATAAGAGCTTGTTGCAACCAACCTAACAATTCTGCACCTTCAAGTTCGACCCCCATCCCTAATTTATTCTCTGCAAAAGCATAGGTAGAGTTATACATATAATCTTCTGCAAGAGGATCTACTTGCCAAAACCTACCGATAGCAGGGTCACTAATACGATACCTCCATTCATGAGTATTTAATCCTAAATCTTCTGTAAATTCTTGATCTTGATAGGTCTTAAGATTGTTTTTAGCACCTCTTAAGATACTATTGTATCCTTTATGTTCAAGTCCAAAGGGATAATAGTTCTGTTCTCTACGGATTTCAGAAGTTGTAATGGTTCCATCATTATTATCATCCGCATACGTAATTCGAGTATTCTTCCAGATATCTTTTAACTGATACACATATTGATATCCTCCAGAACCATTGGGTTCTAAATATCCTTCGGGGTGTGATATTTGCTTAAGTGAGCTATTCTCATAGACAAAACCACCAGTGTATTCAGTTACGTAAAAAATTAAACTCTGTACCCCTTTTTCTAGCGGCCTGCTGCTAAAAAGCAAAAATTAAGAACGTTCATCTCATTCATCTTCTCTCTACTATGGCTAAAATAATAATTTCCTTATTAAGGCATTATAATTACTAAACTTATCTAATTATAAAAGCTTAATACACTTGCTTTTATTCAGTAACTTGTAATCATAAACCTTAAAACCAAAAACAATGTCAAAAAAAGTTGTAAATAATTTTAATGCTTACGAGCAAGATTTCCAAAAAGATACTGGACTAACCAAAAAGGATAATATTGATACTTATATAAATTATGTAAATGCTCGTGTAGCAGATAAAAATATGCAGCTAAACAATTTTATTCACACTGAGTTAGTTAATCTTCCAGATTTATTAGCTCATAAAATCAATATGGGAAGAGGTAATTCTTAGATTCCTCACACAGCCAACGCTTATACCCAAGCTATGTTTACATAATTGGTAGTTATAGCCGCTCTTCCTCTCGTCGGGGTCTATAACGCAACTATGTAAAATAGCCGCGCACCGACTGCTATACTTGAAGATTTTGACTTCTAACGAGCTATTTTTACGGAAGATATTATAATACTATACCACTATTATCGCCTCGTAGACGTGATTTGGAGAGATTTGGAGGCATTTTAGGCTGTTTTTATGCTCTTTACGTGACGTTCAGTCGCCACTATGGCTAACATTCCGATAAAGGAAGCGCCCAAACGCTTCACCCTTCCGCACTTCCTTTATCGGAACGTTTTTTCCGTATGAGTAAGAGCGATTATTATTAAAGTTGAAGTGCGCAACGGCAGTTGCGGTTGACCTTCAACTTTAATAATAATCCTAGCCTAGCGGCTATGGAGTGTCAAATCTAGATATATAAACTATCAAACTCTTCTTGTTTAGACATTTGTTCTGCTAAAAACTCCACCCAATCTTCAGTATATAAATACGTATTATTTGGTTGGTCATAAACACAGTATTCTGACTTAGTTAATTCTGGATTTTCTATGTTATCTAAAGGTCTAACTTCATATTTTTTCCAACACCTTGTATGAGCATCCATATTAAACTTGTCTTTTTCTCTACCTTTTTTAGTCACTTTAGGGTTTCCTAAAGCAGCTTGAACCTTCTTAACAACTTTACCCGGTTTTAGTAGGTCTTTGTTTGTTACAGGAACTTGAACAAATTTATTTTTAACTAATGCAGCCACTCTGTTAACATTTGTTTTTTGAGTTTCATCAAGCTTATCATAAGCAATAAACTGTACTGGCAAAGCATTTTTTGATTGATGGTTAGCGACTTGTATTAAAAATGCTTTAAAAGAGTATTCTCCACTACTTAAAGTATCTGTAGATATTGAACTCCTATATGATTTGATAAAATCAACAGCAGGTTTTGCTGCTGGATTTGCAACAATAGCATTTACAAGGCTTTTAGAAGAAGGGTATAATTGTAAAGCAAAAGAGAGCGACTCCCTTATACAATATTTTGTACCAAACTCTTTTTCCATCATTTTGTCAAAATTTAGCAGTAATGCTTGGCATTCTGCAAAAATATCTGGATCTATTTCTGGCAAAGATTTATGCTCTACAATATTGCGAAGTGGAATAAAGAACTCCAGATTTTTTTTGATTGGATTATTTAGATCTGTTGTAAAATATTTTTTGACGCAGGTTGATAGTTCCCAGTAACAATAATCACCATCCTTTATCTCGAACCTATTATTTTTTTTCTTATAAAATGGTTTAATTTTTTTTCTAAAAAATATCGCGTGAAAAAATGCAGTCCAAGCTATTGTCATTAAAACAATATATCCTCCTGATTTAAATTTTATAGCTGGCTTATTGTATGTTTCTACTGCTAATAAAGCACAGTCAACAGATTTTTCTAAACATTTTTTTACAGATTTGGGTAGTCCTCTTGGCATATAATTAGATTTAATCAAATATAATTTATTTTATATGTGAAGTTTTGTGTGTTTCCGTAATCATGAAGATTAAGCCTGCGTGGCGAACGCATAACTGGCGTAGCCGTAGCGAAGGGGAGCAGCCGACACACAAAAAGGAGTGTAACGGTTTTGTGTGCCAGACGATTTTTATGTTTTCCGCTTTATCCAATATTAACTTCAACATAAATAATCGGCTAGGCAGCGACCAAGCGGCGTAGCCCATGAAGTAGCGGTTTTGCTTAATTAATTCATAGCGATAGCGTTCCTTATTGTTTTTAAGCAAAAAAGTAGCTACGGGTGAGAGAGGAAGGAGTCACGCGAAGATCGGTAGTCGATGCTGACGACCAGCGGTGAGGAAGTATCGACGGTGCGCCAGCAACCGACGAAGCAGTGAACGAGTGACGAAGGAACACCTTTGATCAGCCCGTAATATTGATCTATCAAAAGCTTTTAATCAAAAAATCCCAGACCTTTCGATCTAGGATTGTATGTCTAGCGAGCTGCGACTGTAAGGAGCAGCGAAGCTTTAACCTCTTGGTTTTCTGCTCGTATGTAAAACAGCATGAACATACACTGTTTTATCTTCTACTGTATAATGAACTCCATAACGGAAGCGATCTGTAAATACAATTCTAATTTCTTTATACCGTTTTTGGAAGTTATCGGGATCTGTTTCAATTCTGGTAAGAACTTCGTCTATTTCAGTAAGTAAATCTGGTGATAGTTCTGTGTTTTCTGCATACCAATCAAGGGCATCTGCTATATCTAGTTCTGCTCCTGGTTTAATAATCAGTTTATAGCCCATGCTTTGCCTGTAGATCAGATTTCACTTCGTTCCAACTTCTGCCACTTTTAGGATTGGCTTTGTGATCTGCTAAACGTTGATCTAAGATTTTCTTATGGTCATCTGATATGTGATACGCTGATTTTATAGCTTCTCTTCTATATTGTAGCATATTTTTAAAGGCCTCAATAAGTGTGGGATCTTTTACATCTTTCAACTCCTCCAATATCCATTTAAGATCTGCCTGTAAGTCCATAATTCTCATTTTTACATTCATAACAAAGATAGTTTAATATAGTAATATTTTTACATTTTGATTTTTAGAGGTACATATTTTTACCCTAATGGATGGAACTGATTAATAGCTTCATGTAAATTTTCTAAGTTATCTTGTTTGTACGATTCTGTAGAGCAAATATGTCTGTGACCTGCCATTTGTTGTACTTTTCTGATATTATACTGCCCTAACCAATTTACGATCACACTAGCCTTGATATGGTTATTGTTACTTACTTTTTGATTATAGGTTTTTAGTTTTTGTAAAATAGGATGTAAGATTACATTGAACTGTGGTGTATTAAGAGGGAACAGCTTTTCATCATACGTATTGATATGATCTTGTATAATAGGTCTTACTTCTTCAATATATTCTTTAAGTTCTATAATTTGCCACGGTTTTAACTCTAACTTCCTCCATGCATTTCTTTTGGTACTTGGGATGTAAATTGTTCCCTTGCGTAAATCTATATGTTCAAGTTCTAACGATTTAAAGTTATTACTCAATAAACCCTGGTACACTAATAACCCAACCACTACCTTATTACGTTTTGCAGTCGCTTTGTAGTAAAAATTATCTTTCCATATTTTATCGGTTTCATAGCTGTAAAATAGATCTTCTAATTCATCACTGGTCAGTAAATTATGGAACACTTTTTTACGTTTCCCCATAACTTTTAGATCATCTGCAATATTATCGATTCGATATCCTTGCTCTATCAAATAGGTAAAGTAATGTTTGATTGCCCAGATATGTCTATTGATAGTTTCTGGTTTGTTGGTAGGTTTTAAGTAGGTAATGTAATTTAGCAACTGTCTATACGTTAGTTTTTCAGGTTTAGTACGTTTAGATTTACACCATTCTTTAAGCTTTTCAATGTTATAAATATTATGTTCTATAGTCTTTTGGCTATGTTGTAATTCTTCTAGGTATGTATAATAATCTTTCATAATAATTCGAGTAAGTGAGTGTATATCTGTGTTGATTTTAAAGAACTATGTCCTAAAAACTGTTGTATATCTTCGATCTTCATACCTTGTTGTAATAAATGAGTAGCGATACTATGTCTAAGACAATGTGGTGTAATATGTTTTTCTCTTAAAATTTCATCATCTACAAGACTTAATAGACGTTGTAATCTTCTTGATAGGCATTGTCCGTGCATACGATTTCCATTTTTATTGATTAGTAATGCCTCTGTACCATGACTGCCAGTATACATGGGTCTAGCTTCGAAGATGTAATCCTCTAAGATTCGTAAACTATAGCTATTAACGGGGACATAACGCTCCTTGTAGTTTTTCCCTTTTCTAACCAATACTCGTTTTGCATCAAAAAGGATATCATTAATATCTAGGCTGATCGCTTCCGTCCTTCGTAGCCCACAACTGTATAACATTACAAGGATAGCTTTATCCCGTAATCGAGTTCGCTCATGTTTGCTACTGTAATTGGTAACCGTAAACAGTTGTTTGATTTCGGATTGTGTAAGGATGTCTTTAATAGCACTTTCCTTTTTCTCTAAACGTAAGTGTATTTTAAAGGTTCTGGCTCCATGCTTCTTTAGATATTTTCTGAACTTTCGTAGTGCGTCTTGATGTTTATTTAAATACGCTTTACTCAGTCCACCTCCTTTACGTTGGTTACTTCGTTCGCCTAAGTATTTGTAGTATGCTTTGACCGTATCAATAGTAATCTGTTCTAAGCGTTGGATATCATGGTTTTCTAACCAATGGAAGAACTCTTGTATAAAGATAGGAGTGTAATACACTGTCTTTTCGTTATAGCCTAAAACATCCAACCATTGTTCAAAATCAGATAATAGGATTCTATAGCTATCGTTTTGTAGCTTTAATTTTTTCATTCGGTATGTATTTTTTGTGATATTGTAGCGCAGTAGATGTAATTAACTGGCTTTCTTTTGGTTATTCTCGCAAGTAGATAGGTTGCGAGTTGGTTGCGATTCGCGGGTTAATTTACCACTAAACCAAGTTCTATTTGTTGCAGGCAACCTTTTAAAGCATTATCAATACTGGCTTTCAACCAATCATACTCTTTCATATCTACGATCTCAAAACAGTAACTCTTAGTTTTCTTTTTTTTCACTCTTTTAATGTATCCTTCTTCCTGTAACTGTTTGTGATATCCTCTAAGTGTGCTTTCTTTGATGTTCAGATTCTTACGGATTTCTGCATTGGTAAACGTGGTTTGCTCATTATCTTTTAAATAGGTTTTCAACCTTTCTAAGTGATTTCTGGCTGCTCCTGTAATACGATCACTTTTACGTAGTAACACTTCTTTGATAATCTCGTTGGCTTCTTCAATATCTTCTAAGGTGGTTTCAACATACATTTCGCCAGTTTCTTCATCGGTTTTCTTTTTACGTTGCCATTGTTTGTAAAAGGTAATGGCTTCAATAAATTGCAAGTAATGTGCATTGGTTCTTCGTGGTTTAAAAACAGATACAGGCAGGGTTAGATATTCAGCATAAGGGTTGCGAACCGATACCGTATTTAATGATCGTTGTACACTTCGTAAAAGACGTGCGGATTCAAATTCTTCTTTCTGGTTTCGTTTACCTGCAGAGAGTAAACGCTGATAATCCATAATCTTTTTATCCTGTTCCTCACTTTCATCGATGTATAATAAAAAGCTACGGTTACTATTATCTTCGTAAACTGATTCTTGAGTGGTACAACCTGCAACACTTACAGGGCCTTCTACCGTAAGATGGATGGTTTTTGTTGTCCCTTTACGATCTTTATGTACAACCGTTTTTGTAATTCTCTTTTTACTTTGTAACTCTCGTAATGGATAGAGTACACTTTCTGCTCCGTCCAGATCCTCAATAAGTATAAGTTTGTTTCGTAATTCAGTTCTGTTGAAGTAATAAAAAGCGTTTGCCGATAATACCGTAATCTCTATTTTGTCTTCATCGGGGATTAACTCAGCAACTTTAGATTGCAGATGTGTTTTACCAACTCCTGAACTCCCTAAACTGATACAATGTAATGGATTATTGGTTTTTCTACTGGTAAAGATCAAGTACATTAGTAATCGATTAGTTTCTTCTCCGATCACGCCACTTTTACCTATCAGGTCATTTGTCTTTTTTAGTAAATCTTTTGACTTTAAGAACTTGATCGCTACTTGTTCTTCTGTTGCAGATAATTCTTCGATAGGAGTTTGGTTAGCTTCTTTCTCTCGTTCCAGTTCTTCCATACGGTATTGCTCTAATGCTGCTGTGAGTTCTTGCAAGGTCTTTCTGGTTACACTTGTACCAATCTCGACACGTTCTGCAATCTTTCGTACAAATTTCTCGACCATATTGTCATTATACAGATCGATACTATGACGTAGTACATTAATACTTTTTGGTTTTTGTACACTTATTGTGACTCGCATACGCTCTAGATTATTGAACTTGATACCCCCTAAGATGTGTATCTCTAAGTAGGCATTGATGTACTGGTAATTGTGTGGATTGTGAGTTTTTAGCATAATAAAATTAATTTAATTAACCTTTTACGGTCAAAATTAATCTTATTAGATGAATTAAACAACTCTCATACAGTTTTTTTTAGTCGGTTAAGGTCTGTATATTTGCTTTATACAGTATTTCACGTGTATTTATAACCGTTTAAGAGTAATTTATGTTATCATTTGGTAAACGTATCGCTTCGTTAAGGAAAGAACTAAAACTATCACAGACAGAGTTAGCTAAAAAACTTAACACATCTGTAAGTGTAATTTCCCGTTATGAACGTGATGAGATGACACCTTCTGTAGATACTGCAAAAAAATTGGCTCAACTCCTTAATACTTCTGTGGGTTATCTGCTCGGTGAGAACGATAATGCAGAACTCTTTAAAAACCCAGATATGCTTAAAAGGTTTCAGGATATTTCTGAGTTTGGAGAAGAAGATCAAAAATATATCCTATATACCCTTGATGCTCTGATCAAAAACGTAAAACTTAAATCGATTGCATAAAAAAACCATCCCGAAGGATGGTTCTTCATTTGATTATTGATTTATTCTTCTTTTAAATCTAGACTTTCTAAAATTGGTTTTATTGAAGTCTCATTTAATTCAACTTTCTTAAGTATAGACTTAACTTTATCAATATTCTTGTTTTCTACAGCTTTATCAAATTCATCCATCAATCCACTTGCATAAAGCCTCTCATTTACTGTCATTCCTTTATATTCCATAAAATTATAAATTTGGATTTAGATTAGTTGTACTTTTAACATTAACATTTTTAGGGTCAATTATATATTCTGGCAAACCTCCTTTATTACCATCTAAAGGCAATGCAGCTCGTTTCTTTATTATGTTTTTATTCTTTACTGTACCCTGTATCAAAGACTCTGCCGTATTCATTGCTCCACTAGCTCCACCTGATGGCAACCCAGCTGCATCTCTAAAATTAGATACTTTTGTTGGATTTTTAGGAGTCCAAGAAAAACCTGCTGCTTTTGCATCTCCACCAAACACCCTAAAAACTTTGGTACTCATATTTGCCTTTACAGCAGTTGTAACTGCTTTGGTTGCCGCTGTTGTTCCTTTAGATCCAATAACCGCGCCAGCAATATTCCCTATAACATTTCCTCTTTCTACACCATTACCACTTGCTAAATCAGTAGCTCCTTGTACCGCTGCCTCACCAACTGCTGCCGCTGTTCCTAAAGAATTTGTTCCCAACGCAGCATCTGCTTGCATCATCATTGAAGGATTTCCTTGCAATGCACTGGCAACGGCTAAATTACCAATACCTTTGGCTGTTTGTACAGGACTAGTAACTGCATCAACAACTCCTTGTGCACTATTTGCTAATCCTTCAGCTACCCCGATGGTATGTGCACCAACACCATTAGGATTCTGAACAGCATCACCAATAAGAGCTTGTTGCAACCAACCTAACAATTCTGCACCTTCAAGTTCGACCCCCATCCCTAATTTATTCTCTGCAAAAGCATAGGTAGAGTTATACATATAATCTTCTGCAAGAGGATCTACTTGCCAAAACCTACCGATAGCAGGGTCACTAATACGATACCTCCATTCATGAGTATTTAATCCTAAATCTTCTGTAAATTCTTGATCTTGATAGGTCTTAAGATTGTTTTTAGCACCTCTTAAGATACTATTGTATCCTTTATGTTCAAGTCCAAAGGGATAATAGTTCTGTTCTCTACGGATTTCAGAAGTTGTAATGGTTCCATCATTATTATCATCCGCATACGTAATTCGAGTATTCTTCCAGATATCTTTTAACTGATACACATATTGATATCCTCCAGAACCATTGGGTTCTAAATATCCTTCGGGGTGTGATATTTGCTTAAGTGAGCTATTCTCATAGACAAAACCACCCGCATATTCCGTTTCTATTAAAGAACTTCCGCTAGGCGCAATTTTTTTGAGTTTTGCTCCTGTGGCATCGTAAATATAAGCAATAGTTCCTGTTCCTTTACTATTTGATATCGAAACTGCTGTGGGTAGGTTTAAATGATTATAAGTAATCTCTGTAATGCCTTTGTTTCGATCTGAGATCATATTCCCATTAGCATCATACTCATA
>CANLYR010000065.1 GCA_947495425.1 uncultured Aquimarina sp. | reverse complement strand
TCTTCTTACAACTATCGAAAATCATTCAAAAAATAAACAAATTGAAATTAGCGTAGCTATTTTCTGAAAGTGCCTATAGAAGCCGTAGAATAATAGCAATAGCTAGCTTATTTAAAATAAAAAACCCTGAGCATTTTGAAATGCTCAGGGTTAAATTTTTGCTATAAAATCTGAGCAGCGTGATCTTTGGTTTTTACTTTAGAGATTACCTCAGAAATCTTTCCATGTTCATCAATTACAAATGTGGTACGATGTATCCCATCGTATTCTTTGCCCATAAACTTTTTGGGACCCCAAACGCCAAACGCTTCAATAACTTTTTTATCCTCATCGGCCAATAAAGGATAAGGCAACTCATATTTATTTTTAAAATTTTGTTGTCGCTTGGCACTGTCAGCACTTACTCCCAAAATTTCATACCCTTGAGCCTGAAAAGTTTGGTAATTATCTTTAAGATTACAAGCTTCTGCTGTGCAACCAGGAGTACTAGCTTTTGGATAGAAAAATACCACAAGCTTCTTTCCTTTATAGGAATCCAGAGTAATGGTATTACCATCTTGATCTAGTGCCGAAAAATTAGGAGCATTATCTCCTGCTTTTAATGTCGTCATTCTTATATAATTTATAGATGTTATTTTGTTTAACGATATTGAGTAAAATTAAAACAAAAATTGCAATCCTGTTCCAGTTTTATCAAAAATTTAATGAATATAGTGTATCTAAATAGCTATATAATTTAATACTTTAGCCTAAAACAAATGTCGCGATATGACTAAACAGGAAAAGATTGACTTTACCATTAAAACATTACAGGAGCTATATCCAAAAATACCAATCCCGTTAGATCATAAAGATCCATACACATTACTTATAGCAGTACTCATGAGTGCACAAAGTACAGATGTAAGAGTAAATCAAATCACTCCCCTCCTGTTTGAAAGGGCCGATAATCCCTATGCGATGATTAAGTTATCTGTAGAAGAGATAAGAGAAATCATAAAACCCGTAGGACTGAGTCCTATGAAGTCTAAAGGAATACATGGGCTTTCTCACATTTTGATAGATCAACATCATGGAGAGGTCCCTCAAAGTTTTGAAGCTTTAGAGGCGTTACCTGCTGTGGGACACAAAACCGCAAGCGTTGTTATGTCACAAGCATTTGGAGTACCTGCATTTCCTGTAGATACTCATATCCATCGTTTGATGTACCGTTGGGGGTTTACTAATGGAAAAAATGTGACTCAAACTGAAAAAGATGCTAAACGACTATTCCCAAAAGAACTATGGAATGATTTACATCTTCAAATTATATGGTACGGAAGAGAATACTCACCTGCAAGAGGCTGGAATCTCGATAACGATATTATTACAAAAACTATTGGAAGAAAAACGGTCCTAAATGAATATTTAAAAAAGAAAAAGACCTATTAAAAAATAGGTCTTTTTAGATTCTTAGTTTAAAATAGTTTCAAACTTTAAATTGTTATACTCAATAACGTTTAAAGATTTTGAGTAATTAAGAAGAAAATCTATGGTATTTCTTCTAGGTACTAAATTTTGTTTTTCTTCTTTTTCTGAAGACTTAAAGTAAAATTTTGCCATATTAAATAATCTTAAATTAGGGTTATTTAAAATTATAACGGCAATTTTTAAACTATATTATATCAATGCGTTATTAATTTGTTAAAACTATATTATTTTTTTCAATAACCTTTCTCAAATTAATTAATGCATATCGCATTCTTCCTAATGCGGTATTAATACTTACGCCTGTTTTATCAGATATCTCTTTAAAACTCATATCTTTATACATACGCATTACCAATACCTCTTTTTGATCTTCAGGTAGTTCCTGAATCAAACTACGTAAGTCTTCTTCAACCTGATCTTTGATTATTCGTCGTTCTGCATTAAGATTTCCATCACTAATTACAGAAAAAATACTAAATTCTCCATTATCTTCAAACTTTGGCATACGATTCCCTTTTCTAAAGTGATCAATTACCAAATTATGAGCAATACGCATTACCCAAGGAAGAAATTTTCCTTCCTCATTATACTTTCCATTTTTCAACGTACGAATTACTTTGATAAAAGTATCCTGAAAAATGTCTTCAGAAACATCTCTATCAAAAACTTTTGAATAAATAAAACTATAAATACGTTGCTTGTGTCGTTCGATTAGAACCGATAAGGCATTTTCGTCGCCTTTTATGTAGTTATTAACCAGAATTGCGTCTGTTAGGGTGTAATCCTTCATACTTAAACTTAATTTTAGTACCAACAAGCTTGGGGCTCGGGCTATGTTAAACTTAAAAAGTAAAGGTATTACGTATAGGCTATTCTGTTTAAATTTGGTTTATCAACAGGGCTAAGATAGTAACTATCATTTAAAATCAAACTATTTTTTGTTAAATTTTTTAACTATACTTTCATTGTCAATAGGTTATCATACTTATTTGGTAATGATTATCTTTGCGCTCATACCGCAGTTTTACTATGATTCAAGATATTACAACCCTAGATCCCAAGCACAATATTATCATCAAAGGCGCTAAGCTACATAATCTCAAAGATTTGGATGCTGTACTGCCAAGAAACAAGTTAGTTGTGATTACTGGTCTTTCGGGTTCTGGTAAATCAAGTCTTGCTTTTGACACCTTATATGCCGAAGGACAACGCAGATATGTAGAGAGTTTATCTTCCTATGCCCGGCAGTTTTTGGGGCGTCTCAATAAGCCTAAAGTAGATTATATAAAAGGTATTGCTCCTGCTATAGCGATAGAGCAAAAAGTAAATTCTACGAATCCCAGATCGACAGTAGGCACTACAACAGAGATTTATGACTATCTAAAATTGTTGTATGCCAGAATTGGTAAAACCTATTCTCCTATTTCAGGAAATCAAGTCAAGAAAGACAGCGTAACCGATGTTATCGAATATGTAAAATCCTTTGAAGAAGGAGAAAAATTATTATTGCTCTCACCTATTCATATCGAAGAAGGGCGTACTCTCGAAGGAAAACTCAAAGTATTACAGCAGCAAGGGTTTGCACGTATTGAAATAAATGATACTGTAGCCAGAATCGAAGAAGCTACAATTACAAAAAACGATACGATCATGCTGGTTGTAGATCGCATTGTAAAAAAGGATGATGAAGATTTTTATAATCGTTTGGCAGATGCCGTTGATTCTGCTTTTTTTGAAGGTAAAGGAACTTGTTTTGTCGAAAGCCTTCAACATGAAAAATCGCAACAATTTAGTAATACCTTTGAGCTAGACGGAATAACCTTTCTAGAGCCTAATGTGCATTTATTTAGTTTTAATAATCCTTATGGAGCGTGCCCAAAGTGCGAAGGATATGGTGATGTAATTGGCATTGATGAAGATCTAGTGGTACCAAATACTGCACTAAGTGTTTATGAAGGAGCCATTTTCCCGTGGCGAGGGGATAGTATGGGTTGGTATAAAGATCAATTGGTAAATACCGCTTATAAATTTGATTTCCCTATCCACAAACCATATTTTGAATTATCTACAGCAGATAAAGAATTATTATGGACCGGAAATAAGCATTTTGAAGGAATTGATCGTTTTTTTGAAGCACTGGAAGCTAAAGCATATAAAATACAAAACCGTGTGATGCTCTCTCGCTACCGCGGAAAAACAAAATGTACTACATGCAAAGGAAAACGAATACGCCAGGAAGCCAACTACGTAAAAATCAATGAAGCTACCTTGACTGATTTAGTAGAAAAACCACTAAATGAATTAGCTGATTTCTTTAAAAACCTCACGTTAAACAAATACGATGCCGCAATCGCAAAACGCCTGTTAAAAGAAATTAATACGCGTTTAGAATTTTTGCAAAATGTAGGATTAGACTATCTAACCCTTAATCGTAAATCCAATACGTTATCTGGAGGTGAATCACAACGAATCAATCTTGCCACTTCGCTCGGAAGTAGTTTAGTCGGCTCAATGTATATTCTAGATGAACCCAGTATTGGATTACACCCAAAAGATACAGAGAAGCTTATCAAAGTATTAAAATCGCTTAGAGACCTTGGCAATACGGTAATTGTAGTTGAGCATGATGAGGACATTATGAAAGCTTCTGACGAAATTCTTGATATAGGTCCAGAAGCTGGTACTTATGGGGGACATCTAGTTGCAACCGGGACCTATGATGAAATCATAAAAGCGGATTCACTTACGGCAAAGTATCTTAATGGAGAACTCGAAATCGAAGTACCAAAAACACGTAGAACTTCAAAATATTATATAGAAATTATTGGTGCTCGTGAAAATAACCTAAAAAATATAAATGTTAAAGTCCCATTAGGAATTTTTACAGCAATTACAGGGGTTTCGGGTAGTGGTAAAAGTACACTGGTCAAAAAGATCATCTACCCTTCAATATTAAAAGAATTAGGAGGATACGGAGAAAAAGCCGGACAGTTCACAGAAATAAAAGGTAATTATAGCAATATCAAACACGTCGAGTTTGTAGATCAAAATCCAATAGGTCGATCATCTCGTTCTAATCCGGTTACTTACATCAAGGCATACGATGATATTCGTACGCTATTTGCTAACCAAAAATTATCAGGGATCCGTAATTATAAATCTAAGCACTTCTCTTTTAATGTAGATGGAGGACGATGTGAAACCTGTAAAGGTGAAGGCGAAGTAACTATCGAGATGCAATTTATGGCAGATGTACATCTGGAATGCGAGACTTGCAACGGAAAACGATTCAAAAAAGATGTACTGGAAGTAATGTTTCATGATAAAAACATCCATGATATCCTTTCGATGACTATTGATAATGCTATTGATTTCTTTACCGAACATAATCAAACTAAGATTCAGAGAAAGCTACAGCCTTTGCAAGATGTTGGTTTAGGGTACGTACAATTAGGACAGAGCTCCTCTACGCTTTCTGGTGGTGAAGCACAACGTATAAAACTTGCTTCATTTTTGATAAAAGGAAACACTAAGGATAAAGCATTATTTATTTTCGACGAACCAACAACAGGCCTTCATTTTCATGATATCAAAAAACTGCTGAAGTCTTTTAATGAACTCATAGCCAAAGGACATTCTATACTTGTGATAGAACATAATCTGGATTTGGTAAAATGTGCAGACCACATTATTGATCTGGGCCCTGAAGGTGGTAAAAATGGAGGAACAATCCTAGCCGAAGGAACTCCAGAAGAAATCGTAAAGGTCAAAAAATCTTACACAGCTAAATATTTGAAAGATAAGATATAAGATATTTGACAATATTTGAGCATTTAGAATAATGAAAAAAAGGTATCTATTACTACTATCAAAACAAGTAAATGATTGACTTTCAACTATTAGGATTGGTATTTATTCTCATGCATGAGATGGATGCGATGCGATGTAAAGAATGGAGAATTTTTCCTGGCACTTCATTCCTTAATGATACGTTTGGATTCATCGTATTTACTTTTCTACATATTCCACTTTTCTATTGGGTTTTAACTGAATATCAAATGAATAATGAAGGTTTCAGAATAGGTTTTAATTATTTTCTTATAATCCATTTTATGCTACATTTACTATTTTTATTCCATAAAAAAAATGAGTTCAAGGATTGGATTTCGTGGACTATTATTGCCGGAGCTGGTTTATTTGGACTATTAGATCTTTTGACTAGTTGAAATAAGAGCACAAAATACCAGCAGTGGATAATAATTTATTATGGTTACCTGTGTAATGTATTCTTTTTGATTTCGGCTAAGGGTATTTATAAATTTTAAAACACAAAAAATGTCACTCACACAAGATTTACAAGCTCGCGCAGCGCAATCAGCTACGAAATACTCTGAAACTACGCATACTATAATGAATAATGGCATACAAGCTCTGCGAGATGCCAACCTCGTTTCTAACGCCTTAAAAACTGGGGATCAAATACCAGAAATTACTGCACCTAATGCAGCAAGCAAGAACATTTCAATACAAGAATTATTATTAGATAGAAAAGTAGTATTATCCTTTTACCGTGGTGGATGGTGCCCCTATTGTAATTTAGAATTAAAAGCGCTACAACAAGCACTACCTGAATTTGAAAAATACGGTGCTACCCTAGTTGCGATAAGCCCAGAAACTCCTGATAATTCTTTAACTACTTCAGAAAAAAATAACTTAAATTTTGAAGTACTCTCAGACATCGATAATACAATAGCCAAAGCATTCAATCTAACTTTTACCCTACCAGAAGACTTAATAGAAATTTATCATGGTTTTGGCATCGATCTTGAGGTTAGTAACGGCAATGCTAACCAGCAACTTCCTGTCGCTGCAACCTATATTATTGATCAGGATGGCACCATTATTTATGACTTTATCAAAGAAGATTATAAAAAAAGAGCCGATCCAGAAGAAATAATTAAAGTACTAGAAGATAATTAGTTAGACTCCCTCATTCATCATGTTTTTTTTTTGGCACACCATTTGAAACACTACCAGACAAATAGCGGAAGCCGAAAAGCTAATGAGTAGGCACAAACCCGAAAAATAGTTACATCATGAAAAAAATGGTACTTTTTATTGCGGCCATGTTACTTGTAGGGACAACTGCAAAAGCGACGGATCAAAAATACACAGATCACCAGGATAGGGTTATACATCGCTATCAAAATTCACGACCTATCATCTTTGTAGAAGGAGGTGTAAAATTTTTTATATACCCAGAAGGGACTGTTGATTTTAAAATTCTAAAAAGAGGAGTTAGAGCTAACCCTACTGATTGGAATAGGAATCGATACAACAGCCCTGGTTCTTATGGATATCATAATAGGCCACATTATAATCATAGAGGAATTAAATATGACTACTATGGTAGACTCAAAAAGGTTGGTGCTACTTATATTAATTACGATAGATATGATAGAGTACGAAGCATTGGTACTGTATCGATACGATATAACAGAAGAGGTTTATTGCATCAGATAGGTGGATTGCATATCTACTATAATAAATACAATGATATCAAATTTATTGAAGGTAATGTTCATTATAATGGTTGTGGCTTTTGTGGAATGAATGGATGTAGCATAACTCATGACCCGTATTACAAACAACATTGGAAATCAAAATATCGCAATCATCATGACCACTACTACAAAAACCGAAAAAGAAAGCATAAATATGACGATGACGACGATGACGACGATGATTAAAATATAGATTAGTTGTTGGTTAGTTGTAAAATCCCGTTACCGAATATTTAAGGTAATGGGATTTTCTATTTGCGTGCTCGAGCGGGATATCGTTATATCTTTTTTTCTTATTCAAGGTTTATAGAAAGGCTATTATTCTTAAGGCAAGCTCTAATCGATAAGATTACATTATGTCAAGCCTTTTACCAGAGGAATACGGTGTGTACACAACTAATATAAGCTTTTGATGCTCCTTCCCCGCCACCGACGGGGAAGGTGTCCCGCCCATAGCGGGACGGTAGGGGTTGATATTTGGTATTCATGGTATACCTATTATTGTGATATAAAACAACTGCTACGCAAAGTCTCCTGACTTTGCAGCGGGGGAACTACAATTATGTACATCATAATTAAGACTGTTTTACGGTTTAACCGTATCCGACTTAACTTGTAAATTAGTTAGTTTAGCAACTTATAATGTTTTCTATATGAAGAAGTTTGAGTTAACAAAGAAATTTTTATGAAGGGTGTTATCGAATTTAGAAGAAAGATTCATAAGTTTAATAAATTCAAAATTAACGCTACAGTAGTTTTACTAACAGTAGGTACTATTATTGCTACAGTTGCGCCTTTTGTACATATATTATTCCCAAAAGAATCTTCAGGAAAAATCTTTGGGTATCCTAGTCTACGTGTTTTTTTATTTTCTATTGGTTTGCCATTATCACTATTTGTTCTATCTCTGTTTATAACTTTTTTTTCCAATTTTATAGAATTAAAAGAGTATAAAAAACCTATGAAAATATGCAGTACCTGCTTTCTTTTTACCTCTTCATTTTTTATCATATGGACATTTTGGTATAGAGCAGATTTTAACATTTATCTTTATTACGTAGCAATGGTTGTCACATCCATACTATCAAGTTTTATGATTTCAAAATTACTAGGATCTATTACTAAAAGATTATCAAAGCTAAAGTCTATTTCTGAAAGGATTCCTGATCTCGATCATAGTATTAAAACAGTAAATGATATAGCAGACATAATGCCTAATGATAAAAAAGAAATCATTACTTATAAAGCAATGGTAGATGTCACTGGGGATGATTTAAGTGAAACTATGTTAGAAATTAAAAAAGATTTGTGTAATGAATAGGGACAAAGATCTGGTAAATAAATAGTTTAGATATATTAAAGAAGTATTCTAATATACAGTTGAAGTTATAATATAATTACTACTAAAATTTATTGAAGATCTGGCATCACTTTTTTTGACTGTTTACCAGTATATAAATTTCAAATATAAAGAAAGCTAATAAAACAGGAATTGATGAGCAAGAAATATTTCAAATCGAAAAAGGAGACAACGACTAAAATTAATATCATCACATTATTGCTAATTACAGGTGCAACGCTTGCGACTATTGCACCTTTCTTACATATTCTATTTCCCAGAGAATCGCAGGTGAAAGTTTTTGGGTTTCGTAATGCACGATCATTTTTCTACGCTATTGGAATACCAATCACACTCTTTATAAGTTCTATCATTTTATCTTATATTTCGAACTTTATTAGCCTTCAAGCAATTTCTAAAGCGGTTAGAAATATAGCTTTTGTTTTTTTAACTATAGCTTCATATTATATTGCTTGGACCTTATGGGCGAAAGGAGATTTTCCTCCAATACTATATTATAGTATGCTAGTCTTAGTATCACTCTTATTCGGGTATTTAATAAATCAATTGCTTAAATATTTATCAACTACCACAAACCGATTATCAAAAATATCGGATAAAATTCCCAGACTTGATCACAGAATCAAAACAGTAAATGATATAGCTAATATAATGCCTGATGACAATAAAGATATTATTACTTATAAAGCCATGGTAGACGTTACTGGAGATGATTTAAATAAGACTATATTAGAAATTAAAAAAGAATTGAGTAATGAATAGAGATAATAATACAGATGAAAGATTAGATACATTAAAATGGTATTCTCTTGTTGAGTCAACTAGATTATCTAATATTAAGTTAGATTATCCACAATTAAAAAAAATTGCTAAGGAATATATTCATGATGCAGATTCATTATATAAAAAGTCAGATGATAGTATTAATTTACAGTTAGAACTAGTAAATAAATGTTTGAAGAAAGAAACCACTAAACTTACATATGAAACAATTAGAATCATATTAAACAAGTTGAACGAATTTGAAAAATCTAACAGCTTTTTAAAACCCAACATAACGTTATCTAATTTAGCTTCAAAACTGAATACCAATAGTAAATATCTCTCAAAAACTATTAATTTAAAGAAGCAAAAAACTTTCACAAAGTATATAAATGATTTAAGTTTAGAATATTTTATGATACAAGCAAGTATTGATAGTCGATTAATAAATTATACCATCAAAGCCATTGCAGAAGAAATAGGTTTTAATACTGCTAATGCATTTTCTAAAGCGTTCCATAAAAAAACAGGAAAGTATCCTTCTGAATATATTAAAGAACTAGAAAACTAAATTGTCAGTTTTATTGCTTCGTTTTCCGTGAAAACGAAGTACTTATTGTTGTTTCTACACAGCCAATTCTATTAGGTTTGCCAAAATTTTAAAACAAAAATCAATGGCATTAGAAAATTTAATTAGCGTAGGGTTTGAAAATGATGAGTTAATGAAACTAGATCAGCATTTAAAAGGAATACGTGATATCCTAGCGGGTAAAACTGTAAATCTCACTCCAGACCAACGACAGCAATACGGTAGGATTGCAAATCAAAACAAACTTGTCGTAGATAAAGCAAAAAACTATATGGAGCAGCATCCTGCTTGGATTCCTCGTTTTTTGGATAAAGAAGAATTCGACAATGATTATAAAGCACGTAAGCAAGTTGAAGACCGAGTGCAAATGTTAGAAAATCTGGCACAACAGCTAATAGATACCAAAACCCTATTAGATCACGATAATTATACAAATTCGCTAAGCTTTTACAGAATGGTTCGATTTCTGGCCGGAGAAAACGAACCCGGAGCCAAAACGGTATATGAAGATATGAAGGTATTGTTTAATCGTTCTTCATCCAAAAAAGATGAAAACCCAACGAGTGATCAATCCTAAAACAGACTATAGTATTATATTGACCAAAAACCGCCAATCGGCGGTTTTTTTATGTTTTACATATTTTTTAACGCCATGCATCTATTTGACGTGATTTCTATGATATAAGACTTACCAGTATAAAGCTTTTAATAACCTGCATTAGGGTTCCTTCTCCTTGGGGAGAAGGTTAGGATGAGGGGATTTTCAAGTCAAAACCCTCACCTTAGTCCTCTCCCAGAGGGAGAGGAAACTCAAAAGCATTGTTTCACCATTGTTTACATGGCAATTTGGTGTGTTTTCATGTCGAAATTCACGTTGTTTAATAACCTATCTGAATCAAATAATACCTCTAACGAGTTAGCAAAAGTATCTTACCCCCAAAAGAGCCCCAACAAAACCTACATATATCACTTTTTATGCAAAAGATGATGCTTTATTTGCTTATATAAAGGGTTAGCAACCCTATAAAAACCTGATCGAAGGATTAATAAAGTACTTCAAAGGAGTTCATCGATGCTTCAAAGCACTTTATTTAGGGCAGACACCCAATACCAGGTGGGCAAATGCACGATGGAGATGGGCAAGTCACCATTAAGAAAAGCCTTTGTACTACTACAATAAGGGCTAACAATAATTACAATAATAGCTCGAGGTACTTCGATAAAGCTTTAAAGTATTTCGTGATGAGTTGGCGCTTCGTTTTCCATGAAAACGAACTTCGCTTTCACGGAAAACGAACAAGTACATATTGTTTTTGGGATTTGATCATGATTACATTTGACTCAGAATATATCAGTTTTAAAAAATGTGAATAATGAAGACTATAACCAATTCTATTCTAGAGAAACAACAAACCACAATTTTTGAGCAGAGCGTACTTAGTTATTTGCTTATTGATCCCAAACTTTTCGACCGCTGTGTACACCTGCATAAAGGATACGCCTTTTTGTTAAGAAACTGGATAAGAGAATCCTATGAGAGCGGCAATACGGTAAAAGAAGTGGTGCATATGATCAGAAATTCAAAATTACAGTTGGATGCAATTAAAGTTGGGCAACCCTTATCACTAGTTGCATGATAATTAAACATATTCCCAAGCTATAGAAAGGAAAGACAGAAGCGGTCTAATCATACGTTGAGTGAAGTTGAGTTTGTGTATTACCCCCCCTTTGACCAAAGACTGCTTCTGTATCCTTTTAATGTAATACCACAGCATATGCTACCAGACGACCTAAACAAATTACCGCCAAAAGTGTTATACACAAGCCTAAACGCCATGTATATCGATACTGCCGAGTTAAATATCGCCTGCTACACGATCACCCCAAAGAAGTATTGCGATATGCCAGGCGCTATAGTCTACATCAGAACAGCATGATTAGATACTCAATAAAAAAGTTGATGTTTTGAGTGCCCCTAACCCCAGCCCGGATTGCCAAAAACCTGCTTATGTTTTTTAAAAAAAACAAGAAATTGAAAAAAAATACGCCATAAACTGTTAAAAAAACAGCGCCCATACAAAATTTTAGTTACAAAAAACGAAACTGGAATTTTTTAGTATTGTACCATAAATATCAAATTATCTTAAAAACCAATACATATGAAACCTAAACCAATTAACCATCATCCTATTCTTTTTATAGTAAACTACCTCAGAGCAAGTCCATAAGGCATTACATTGAAGAATGATCTGGCCGTCGAGGCAAGGCCTCGAAGCATTTGAATCTCGCTGTGTCTGCCTGAAGCAGGATTATCGAGTAAACAGATTGATTCGCTGCGTATGGCAGATCGCAATGACGATATAAGGCGTATACCTTAGGTCGTATCTGCATCACAATATGCTGTACCAGAATTCGTATTCACATTTTTAATTAACTATAAATACTATTACACATGAAAAAACTAAATTTTTTAGGGGTACTTATAATTACCCTCTGTTTTGTGCATAACAGTTATGCGCAAGAAGAACTCACCAAAGAGGTTTGTGATCAAAGAGCAGAAAGTATTCTAAAATATAAAGAAACATTAAAAGATTATCCACCGGAATTAATTGATAAAATCATTGACTTTATTGAGCCTTGTACAACACGCGAATTAGAAAGTCAGGCATCAAAATATATTGCCGGAGTCCTTATGCTTCTATCAGATGATAATCAAATCCAACATACTGGTCATAACCTAATAAGTTTCGCATCAGCTCATGGTTATGTACCAGCAAAATTTGACATGGCATTTATCTATTTAAGAGGTGGGCATAATTTAAGGTTTCACCCAGTCAAATACTCAAGAGCAGAAAATGAATTTAGAGGATTGATAGACTATCATAATTATGAGACAGATTTGGCTCATTATATTAATGGATATATAAACATGAAACACTTTCCTACCGCACAAGGATCAAATTATGATAAAGCAAAAAATCATTTTGAACAAAGTAATCATCCTATGGCAAAACATTGGCTTGCCATCATGTATTACTTTGGATATGGTGTAGAAAAAGATGAAGAAAAAGCATTACAAATGTTATCAGAAAATGATATTTATAATAGCAAAGTGTTATTAGATTTTTTGCCAACACAAAATAATGACTGGCTTCCTGTGTCGGCAGAAGTGCTAAGTATTTTAGATACACACTATCCTTCTTACTATCCTGATGACTATAATGAGTTTAAAGGCGCATATCATGGCAGAATGTATCAATACGACTGGTCAAATAAGGGAGGTGTTATTCGTGATACTCCTGTTTCATTTACCATTGGTTTAGCAAATAACAGAAGAGTTACATATAGCGTTACAGCAAACGAAAATACATTTTCTAGTGAGTGTGATATTTCTAGAGCAAGTCTTCTCTTTAGAGATCAACCCATGCAGATTACTTTGAAAAGATTACATCAGGATCATAGAGATAAAGACACCATAACATATGCAGCTTCTCAATTAGATTTTTATGAAACGACATTAAATGGGGAGCGTGTATTAATAGGACGAGCATTAGGTAACATTCTTGATTGGAATGAAAAAGCACCAAGACTTCAATTTATAGTAAAAAAAGAAAATTCAACTCCTCTTAGGGTCTCAGGTAAGGACGATAAAAGTTCTACTACCCTGCTAAAACATAGTTTTGCAACCGTTTCGCCCAATCCTATCGGCAATCAATTTAATATTACTTACACCCTAGATCAAGCTGCAGAAACCCAAGTATCGGTATATGATCTTTTTGGGCAACAAAAAATAAGTTTGCCCAGCCAGGGACATACTACTGCGGGTACACAAACCATCACCATTGATAGTGCAGCCCTGCCAAGTGGTACCTATGTTATACAAATGACTGTGGATGGGCAACCCTATAGTAAAATGGTAATCAAAGAATAAATCAATCACACAAATAAACAAAGATGATATATATATATAAAATACTGATGCTAGGTATCGTATGCCTGACAGCAAATATCAGTACAGCCCAAATTGTACAATATGATGAGGACGGAAAAGAAATACCGCTTGAGGGAAAAAGCACAAATGATGATGACCCTTATTGGATTTATGATTGCTCTTGCGATACTCCTGTTGATTATGACAGACTCTATCACGTACTAGAAGTTCGCGATGCGGTAAATAGACAACGATGGTTAAATAATCGAGAGGAAACTTTTAAGGCTGAAATTGAGAAGCGTTTACATAAAAAAAACGACCCTCCATATAACAATTTTAGAGAAGCACAAACTGATTTTTTTTACAAAGCATTAGCAAAAGGTAATCAACGTATCATACTAAATAATTTTGAGAGTGAAATACAAAAAGAGTATAACGATGTAGCCAAAATAAAAGACGCCCTATATTATGAAACCCAAGTCGCTGAGCGGAGAGTAAGTGCTGGTAACGGTAATCCTGCTTTTTTGGGTGATCTAAAGACTAATAGAGGTCAAGGCCCGCAATCTGTGAAATATAAAGACTTAAATCTTAGCCAATCCAGAGCAGAGTTGAGTCGCGCAAGAAATGCTTTAAATACAGGTGTAAACATCTTAAAAGACAGAAATAAAATATTATCAGGAATTGAGGTGTTAAAAGACAAAAATGTCATTGCTGCTAAATTGGTAAGAGATTATCTTAATCACTATGACCGGTATAACTTTCTGGACAAGGTAAAACTTATGACTAGATATTTGATTCGACATAATCATACTACAATCCCAGACTATCCAAATTGGCTTTTACCTCCTTTTCCTTACACTTTTGAACCAGCAACGTATTTTCCTTATACAAGACAAGCAGCGCTTTCAAACGGAGATTCTAATATACAGATTTCACTACCCACAGAAACAGATGATGAAGCATTAAAACGTTATGCTATTGCTTCTTTGGGGCAAGAACGATCGGATTTTGTGTTTTCTAAGCCTGGTCTTACCAAAGAGGTTGGTAATTTTCTAGGAAATATTAGGTATAGCGATCGTGATAGTCGATTGGTTAAATTGATATTATCAGAACATTTAGACGGTAAACCCCTACAACCTCTTGAGGGCGCATATGCTTCTGTTGGTTCGCCAGCAGTATTTCAGAACAGTGCAGATAAGGAGTTGGCTTTACTGCTTAGAACGGGATCAAATTTGGGCTATAAAGGAATTGGTAATATCCTACGAGAACTCTATACTAGTAATCTTACACAAGATATTAATAATGAAGGATTTGTTATAAGACAGATGTTTCGTGATAATGGCATTGATATCCCGGCTAGCATGAGTAATTATGATGTAGGGCGTCTTTTTAATTTTAGAAGTTTACCCTGGCAAATAAAGCCTCATCCGGGGGATGCCGATACGTTTGTACGTCGTTTAGAAATTGAGTTTGATCGGGGTCTTGGTACGTTGATGTGGGATGCTAATATGAGAATCCCCGAGGCGTTATCCTCGCTCTCTGCGCTACAGGGTATTAACGCTGTTCTGGCAGGTGATGATGCTAGATTTGCACATTTTGCAAAGGTATTTGACATGGTTAATCGATTAAAACTTAATAATGCACAAGAACGATGGTTGATTAATCATAGTCTGGAAGCTAGATCGATATATGATTTAGCAGAAAATAGAGGGTGGAATGATACAGTTAGAGAATATTTGCAAAGATTTTTTGCTTCAATTAATGATAACAATTTAGTGTTAGTTTCACCATTTGTTAAATATCCAAAAGATAAAGCAGCACAATATCAGAGAGACTATCCTGAATTTACAAATTTTTTAAAAAGTGAAATTCCAAAAATTGCTAACAATCAGAAAATTATTCAAGAAATACATGAATTAACAGATACTCCTATCAATGTGATTAAAGAACACTTAGAATGGGGTAAAGGTCCAGAAATTATAATTGCTCAATTAGGAGGTGAGGGTGTAAATGAGAGATATGGTAGATACCTTGGACACGTACTTGACGAAGAAAAAAATAGACTTAGAATAGATATTGATTTAGTAAATGATATAGAAAATCTAAAAAATAGTGCTAAATTTAGAGAAGAGCTTAGTTTTTTAATTGCTGTAACTATTTTGCATGAATATGTTCATTTTGGAGATACGGTGTATGGCAACAATTTTTGGAGTAACGAATTTTTTGAAGATAGATTGGAAGAAAATGAAGCTGGCATCCTTTTTGAAGAAGCTGTATTTGGAGAAACTGTATGGAGAACTAACGTGGGAATAATTTTTAGAAATTTTGGAAATTGGTAGTATGAAAAAGGTAATAGTATTTTTATTAATAACATTGTCTGGTATAAATTTTTCTATCGGGCAAGAAGATCATTGTGATTTTAAAATCTATAAACAGGTTTTTGAAGGATCAAAATTGTTCAAAAACAAAGCCGCAAAAATTGAAGTTGGCTATAAACCGCACAAATCAATTATTGATATTATTAAAGCATTAGAAATCTTTAATGATAAAGAGATAGAAGCGTTCTATAACTTTCCTGATAATGATTATTCTAATTGTATTAAATTAAATCGACAAGTAGAATTGTTATTAAGTAATGATAGAGTTAAAGAAGATGGGAGTTACATGATATACTATTTCTCTCAAGTAATACCAGTTTCTAATTCTAAAAAAGCGGTGCTAAGTTCTACTTCTATTGCAAGTAAGGTATATAGAGGAGGGAAAACAATAGGTCTAGATGTTATTTATATAATAGAAAAATTAAATAATGAGTGGGTTTTAACCAGTAAAAAACCACTTATAATGTCTTAGCATGAGAAACTTCCCTCTCCTGGCGAAAGCAAATTTAAGTAACAGCTAGCGCGATGGCTCCAGGCTTGTGTAGTCTAAGATCGGTGGGTATAAGTAGGTATAAGAAACAGCTACAAACCAAATTGTTTGTGGCTGTTTTTTGTTGTGTTGGTTTGTGGAGAATGGCCCGATGCATAATCGTACCCGTGCCTGGTATGGAGGTGTTGCAGAAGACAAAAATGATCGTAGGTACCATAAACAGTACTCCTCGATCATCCCGGCAGAGATCGTACACGATAAAGAGCAGAACAGCTATAAGTTTGTGTTTTTTACCGGTGGGGATGCTTATAGCGCGCCTATAGCAAGAATTGAGAAGTTTACCAATGGTACCAGCGATGGGGGTGCGACCTATCACCTGCAACGCGATTATTTGGGCAGTATCCTTAACATTACAAAACAGGGAAGTAGTAGTGTTGATGGTGGTGAACTGGTAGAACACCGACAATTTGGAGCTTGGGGTACGATCGATGGATTTTGGTCCAAAGATACCGGTACTACAATGGGCTATGATAGCATCCTGGATCGTGGGTATACCGGGCATGAGCATTTTTATGATCTTGGTCTGATCCATATGAATGGGCGTATGTATGACCCACAATTGGGTAGGTTCTTATCACCTGATAATTATGTACAGGATCCGTATAATACACAAAATTTTAATCGCTACGGGTATGTTTTGAATAATCCTCTTATATTTGTTGATCCTAGCGGGGAGTTCATTTTTCTTACTGCGATAATTGTTGGAGCTGTAGTCGGCGCTTATATTGGAGGTGCTCAGGCCAATGATGGCAACTTGAATCCTACAGAATGGAATTGGAGTAGTGGTAGTACCTGGTTAGGAGTTGGAGGAGGAGCTCTTATCGGTGGAGTCTCTGGGGGTGTAGGAGCTATTGCAAGTGCTGGTGTAGCCTCGGTATTAACTGTTGGTGGTGCTATAGGTGGAGCGATCATAGGAGCCTCTGGTGGTTTAGTTGCAGGAGGAATATCCGGTGGATTTATGAGTTTACTTCCCGGTGGAAGCGGGGATTTTTGGCAAGATGCTTTAAATGGTGCATTAATAGGAGCAGCTACTGGAGGTGTTATAGGTGGTATTTCTGGTGGTATTTCTACGCCTAAAGGGCGTAGTTTTTTGACAGGAAATGAATTAAGATCACCAGTAAATACAGCCTCTTCTTTGCAAGCTCAAGGGATTAGTGGACTTGACGATACATTAAGTTTAAGTGGGAATGGGATTCCTACAGGTTCTGGAAATGCTAGTCCAGTAGTACCTAGACCAGCCCCTAGTATTGTAAGAGGAGTTGATGGAATGCATTCTGGAAATCTTAATATCCAAGCACTAGATGAAGTAGTGATTCATGGGAGTGCAGCCACTAAGGGGAGTAGTCAAATATTAGGTTGGGGCAAGAACTCAATAGGTCACCTTATTAAACATAGAAATGTTTTAGGGTTAGGTGAGATTTCTGCACAGCAAGCTCAAAAGATGCTGCCGCAATTAAGAGGAGCTGCAAACCAACTTCTAAATAATTCAAATCCTGCTTTGACACGTGTTGGTCAATGGCATCAGCATTCAAATGCAATTATGCATATTAGTAATGGTAGAATGTTAGTTACCCAAGCTAACGGGACTTTCATTACTGTTATAAATAAAACATCTAACAATTGGTATAACCTTGCAAGACCTTTGCGTTAAAATTATGGAAACATTCAAAGAATTAATAGATAAGAAAGTTGAAAAGCTCTTTCTTGTCGTATGGCCTCCATTAGGAGAAAAGAAAGAGTTAGATATTGATATATCTTTTGGCTTAGTTTTTCATCATATACCAGACCACTTATGTATCATTACTACTGATAAAGATGATATGTGGACACCATGTCTTCGTTTTGAAAATACACCTAATTTTACGTATTCTTGGTCTGAATTTACTTCCAGAATGGATGCTTGGATGAAATCAGAAGAATTGGGTTCTTTGGAAACAGAATACTATGATATATCAAAAGCTAAGCAGTTTAGAAAAATCGTCTCTTATAGAATACAATCAATTGAATTAATAGGATTAGAGAACAACACAGAACCATTTGGAGTAAAAATTGTATTTGATGATGATTATATTATCTCAACCCCAATTTCCAATGGCAATACAGTTGAGACCTCTCATTTTCACAAGAACGAAAATATTGCAAACTTTGAGAATATGGGAACTTTAGAATTTAAAGAACTCCAACTTGGATAGTTCAGCAAAATTAATGATTATACAAAGCCATCCTACGGGGCAGTCATGGTCGGAAGAAATTCCGGCCATTTTTTATGTTTCAAAGTGGTTAAGATTTCCATCACAAATCACTACAAT
>CANLYR010000064.1 GCA_947495425.1 uncultured Aquimarina sp. | reverse complement strand
AAAGATAAGGGTTTTTAGAAGCTAAAGCGAAATGCACTAAAGTGCATAGTTTTAACTACTTTTGAGACCAATAAATCTTGCTATACTCGTGTCAAATACTTAAAACAGCTTCATATCAAATTATGATAACACTACTTAAAGTTTTCTGAAAACCGACACCTCTGACTATCCTGAAATTTTTGGTCTTATTTATTTTCTACCTTATACATACAATTCAATAAAAGTTAACTTTACGTAAAATATGTTTAAAAAAAGTAAATATTAAACCAAGATTATATACACTTTTTTCGACCCACAAGAAATTAAATTTTTTTTATGCATTATATTATGTACTAGATAACTATTTTAGTTATGTCAAGTATTAAAATATTTGGTATTATAATTAATATTAATACTAAATTGGCTATTGAATGACCTTTGAATACTTAAGGAGCTTAAAAAACAGAAATTTAGTGTTTCAAAATAATTAATGGAAGAAAATATAGTTAAGCATAAGAAAGAATTAGAGCATATTTTTAAAGAAAAATTACGTCCTGTTTTGATCAAAAAAATACTTGATCATGATGCCTTTATTAATGATTTATCAAGATTACAGAATGATCTAATAGCTGCTCAATTTAATCATGAAGATAAAACTAAGGCACTCTCAAATTTTAAGGGATACAAACAAGAACTTTCAACATTAGTTTCTTCATATTTTGCTCAAAAGGATATTGATAACTCTGAGAAGATATTTCGAGATTATGAAATAGCCCTTGATGAATTTCTCGACACGATAGACGTTTATATCAAAAGGACTCAGGATAGAGAACGGTTCTATACAACTCCAACTGATAACAAAAGCTTAGCATTTAGAAAAAAAATAAAGAGAGGGTTTTTCAAGATATCTAAAATACCATTACGGTTTTTCAATATTTTTAGAAAAAATAAAAAACCTATTCTATTCTGGGATCACAACATTCCATACAAAAATATTACAGATCACTACTTCAGAAATGGTATTATTGAACATCTCATTCCTGTGATTAGCTCTATATATAAAGAAATCTCAGAAATTACAAACACATACTGGATTACAGATACGATCATAGATGAAGAAATAAAAAATTACCTAAATACTGATAAACCTTTTGATGTCTCAGAAAACGCCAACAACCTACTTGCTAAAACATCTCCTGTAACGCAAAGAATTGAGCATCTTGACAAAGTTTTAGATCAAATTTTTGAAAGTATTGTATCTGGATATAAAGAAGCCTTGCTTAAATCCAACACAATAGAATTATCAGCAAGTAAATTTGATAGTGATGTACTACACGAAAAAAATGAAAAGATAGCACAGAAAATTTTTAAAAACGAATATTTGTGGGCTAACACCTATAAAGTATTAAAAGATGACTGGGACCTAGATACTGAAATCTATATTCTAATTTTCACCATACTATCGAACTATAATGATAGTCTTGAAAAAATAAATTACCGTGCTACTTTAATCAAAAAGCAATTAGACAGTATTATTACCTATTTTCTTACGGCAGATACAAAAATCAAAGATATCTCGGATCACAAATTATTAAAAAAAACAATAGTAGAGGAGATCAAAAATATCGATCATAAGCTTAATGCTATACCTGTTGCCGAAACTATTTCGGTCATAACATCTCAGGATATTCCTTCGGTAATTAATGAATTTGAAGTAAAAATGCTTCAGCTTCTAACTGATATTTCTAAAAAAAGAGCCATTAGTACTGATAATAATTACACCTCACAAACTTTATCTTCAGCAATTAATTACACCTCTCCAAATGAACTTATCAACTACGAAAGCTGGCCACTTTTCTCTAAAAAAATTAATACCATAAAGGTAGATATCACAGTAAAATTAGATGAAGTAATTGATACAATTAACGAATTAGGACAAGTTACAGAGTTTAATCTGGAATCTGCTTTGACTTTGTTTGATCTACCATTATCAACAAGTGACCCAAAAACGATTGCTATTGAAGGGTATCAAAGAAATCTAAACAAAATCAAAGATGTAAGTGAGATGCTATCTTCTTTTGACGAGACTGTACACAAGGCATTATACCCAGAAATAAAAGACTTTAATAAAAGGATAGTAGAACTCACAGAGACCGAAAATATTTATAATATAAAACTAACAATTGCCAAAGCCAAATCTGTTGAAAAAAGTAAGGCAATCAGAAGCAAAGTTACAAATACAGTCAAAAATTTTATTCCTATTGCCGTTACTACAGTCTTGTGTATATGGACAAAAGGTAAAGGAACGATTCGAGGTGTACTTCTTAGAACCGGACTATATAAAAATTCTGGCGTAATTACTGAAGATGTTTATGATTTCTTGAAAGAAGCTGACCACGCCCTTGACAAACTTCCGTTTATATATCAACGCCTCTTTCGTTCAGAAACACTAAATAATGAAGATCTATTCGTGGGAAGAGATCATGCGCTAACCACACTAAATATAGCTTTTGAAACTTGGAAAAAAGAACGTTTTTCTACCGTGATCATAAGTGGAGAAAGAGGTGCGGGAAAAACATCATTAATTCATTATTTTATTAATTCGGTTCAAAAAGGAACTAAAACTTTAATACTTTCACCTGTTCATACAACATACACCCCAATGCAATTGTTTGACTTTCTAAACAATTTCTTTTCAAAACAATTGTTTACCATACAGGATTGGGCAGATTATTTAAATGCAAGTGGAAAAAAAATAATCGTATTAGAGAATATTCAATATCTCTATTACAGAAAAATAAATGGATTCGAAGCATTACATCTTATAAGTGAATTGATATACCTAACGCATAAGTCAGTTTTTTGGGTATTCACCTGCTCCAAGTATACGTATCAATATTTAGATAAATCAATACAGATTTCAGAACAATTCTCTTCTCATATAGAAATGGATGATATAGATCAAGACACAATGACTAATGCATTAACCAAAAGACATAAAATGAGCGGATACGATTTGTTTTTTGAAGAGCCTCCGAAAGAATATCTAAGTAAAAAATTCTTGAAATCCAGTGCAGAGGACAAACAAAAAATGCTTAAGGATGAGTTCTATAAAGACATTAATAAAATAGCAAAAAGTAATTTTAAAATAGCTTTTATGTATTGGTTGAGATCCACTACAGATGTTAGAGAAAGTATGATACACATGCGATCACTAAAAAACATTGACTTATCTTTTTTAGAAAAACTAGCTCCAGTAAAGCTTTTTGTATTAAACACTATTTTGCTGCACGAAAAATTAAAAACAAAAGATATTATTACAATCACGAGATTAGAAGCCAAAGAGGTTCGTAGAATTATGAATGCTTTATATGAAACCGGGTTATTAATTTTGGATGATGAACAGTATTACAACATTAATACTTTATTATACAGGCAAATTGTAACCCTATTAAAAAGTAAAAACTTTATACACGAATAACTATGATAAGGAAACTACTTACTTTATTTATATTTTTATTCCTTACAGGTTTTGTGGCCGGTCAAAAAATAACTAATGCCAAAAAAGATAGTATTATTGTTATAGATACAACTAGTGCCACCACGACAGTAAAAGGGAAAACCAGCAATATAACAGAGAAAACAAATAAAAAAATATCAGAAGAACTTATACCTCCACCAATATGGAAATTTTTCTCGTTTGGGAAAATTTTTTGGGCAGCAGTGTTCATTATATTTGGGTATCTTTTGATACGATTTATGGTTACTGTTCTCGAACGGTTTGCTGAAAAATCTACCACACATCGCATAACAATCAAAGGTCTGATACCTATCATCAAAATTTTTGGGTGGATTTTTATAATGATTTTAATTGTTATCGGTATTTTCAGACCACCAGCAGCGACTCTTATAGCGGTTACTGCTTCTTTAGGGATTGCGGTTGGATTTGCTGCACAAGATATCCTTAAGAACATTTTTGGTGGAGTCATGATTTTATTAGATCGCCCTTTTAAAGTAGGCGATAAAATTGAAGTAGGAAGCTACTACGGAGAGGTCGTAGAAATAGGACTACGCTCTATCAGAATAGTTACTCCCGATGATTCTCTGGTAAGTATTCCAAATGGAGAATTAATGAACAAATCAGTATCTAATGCTAATAATGGGGAAGCCAATTGCCAAGTAGTCGCAGAAATTTATTTACCAATTACTTCTGACACTAGAAGAATTCGACAAATTGCTATCGAAGCTGCCCAAACTTCAAAATATATATACCTAAAAAAACCCATATTTGTCTTATTTTTTAATGAAGTAAAAGAAAGAAGATCCTATCTTAAAATGAGACTTAAAGCCTATGTCATAGACATTCGATATGAATTTGCCTTTAAAAGCGATATGACAGAGATCGTAATAAAACAGTTATTAGAAGAAAAGCTAATCGACCCAGATGACTTACAATAAAACTGATCATTACACCATATCATAAGTTAGATTAATCAGATTCATCTTTATAGGCTTTAATGTTTGGATCGCCGATTTTTTCTTCTAATACGGTATGATCGACAATTTCATTAATAATTTCATCATGATTTAAAATCTGAATTCCTTTTTGTATAACCAGCGAATTTGGTAGTGAAATATTTTCTCCAATATCTGTTTTCATGAAAAAATAAAAACCTGTTATATCTTTTACCTCTCCTATCCAATTAAAATCCTTGTCTAAAATTCTTATCCTATCACCAATCCTAACAGGATGACTAAAAAACAAAATAACACTAGCTGTCAAATTTGATAGTATAGACCATTGTGCAAAAAAACCAACCCCAAGCACCGCAAGGATAGAAGAAACGAATAACGAGAATTGTCTTAAATCTACTCCCCATATCAGTGCTAATAGTGCTCCGGTTATCAGATACGTTAAAAGATAACTTAAATTAAAAATAATTTTTCGTCTATTAATCTCGATCGATCTTACAAAACTAAATTTTCGTATTGCACTTTTGGTAATTAAGGTTATAACAAACATAACGAGTATTAATGCTATACTATAAAGTATTTCTTCTTTATGATCAAAAATGATGTTCATTAGGCTATATTTTTTGGCAAAAATAAATGATTCCTTTATAAATAAACAAAAAATTATGACTTCTTAAGAAAGCTATGTCTCAACTATAACCATAAAAAACGGCAGTTATAATACCTCCAAAGAAGTATAAGTAAAGAACGTAATTAGAGCCGTCTGACAATTATTAAGATTGAAAAGAAAGGTGAGATATTATGTCAGTATCCGAGTACTTCTGAAAAATACGGTAATGGTTTTTTAATTCAATTCGGGTAATATCAGTAAAGGCATGGGACTGCTAAAACTTATTTTATCTGCAACATCCTTCTCAACCAATCTTTGAAAAAAATTTTCAGCGTTTCTCAATTTTGATTATATGAATCGACCAGGTATTTCTCCTGCATTATTCTGGCAATGTTTGTTTTAGATGTATTGGAGATTCGACAATCTGAAGTGATAGTTTTAATTCTTTTTCAAGAAAACTTGGGCATATTGCAATACATTCTAATAATTATCTAAAAATTCGAATGGTATCAGGATTTGTTTCATTGTCCTTGTTCATTAAAGTGATAATTTATAAAAGCATCTTAAAAATAGTAAAATTAAATATTAAAACTTAGTATATATTCAAAAAGAAAAATAAGATTAAGCCTTGAAGGTGAACGAAACAGTATCTTTGCAACCGAAAATCTTTTTACTACTCCTTGGAGATTTCAAAAGTGTATGACTATTAAAAAGCAGAAAAAAAAGTATCGCATCCTAAATATTTTTAAAAAAATAGCATTAGGCTTAATTTTCTTTTTTGTCGTTCTGATACTTTTTATCAGAAGTTCTTGGGGTCAAAACATTATTGTAGATGAAGTAACATCGTATATCTCTAAAAAGACAAACTCTAAAATAGCTCTTGAAAAATTATTCATTACATTTTCTGGAAATATAGCTTTAGAAGGTCTTTATCTAGAGGACAAAAAAGGTGATACCCTAATATATTCAAAAAACTTAGAAGCTTCAATAGCGTTTGCACCCCTAATACGAGGAGAAAAAATTCATATTAAATCTTTAACTTGGGACGGCCTTACACTAAACATAGAAAGAAAGGAAGCAACAACTGCATATAATTTTGATTTCTTAATCGATGCATTAGTTTCTGAGGACCCAACCAACATTTCCGAAAAAAAGAAAGAAGCTACACTATTGATCCAGATAGGAACTGCAGATTTTAGTGATTTCAATATTTCTTATAACGATGAAGTAACTGGCATAGAGAGCACTATTGCTCTAGGAAATTTTGAATTAGAATTGCATGATGAAATTGATATCACACAAATGCAATTACACATCAAAAACGTGGCTATCGCTGAATCTAAAATTAGCTATAATCAATATAAGCCCTTTGTAGAAGAAACAAATACTAGCGATAAAGATTCATTGCAACCCTCAATACGCTTAGATCAATTACAACTCGACAATGTAAAAATCGCGTTCAAATCAATTCCAGATAAAATAACAACAGACTTGCAAATCGGTAATTTTATTCTAGAAGTACCTAAAGCAGATCTTACGAATCAAATCATCGCATTAGATAAATTAGCATTAAGTAACTCTAAAATATATCTTAATTCAATTCCTGAATACAAAGCTAAAAAAGCAGACACTATTATTGCTATGAACCCTGCGTCATATGACTGGGGAAATTGGAACATACAAGGCAAACATATCTCATTAGAAAACAACACTATCACACTACAAACTGGAAATAAAGAACCTAAACCGGGTCTTTTTAACCCTGAATTCATAGCAGTAGATAATGTAAATGTAATCGCTAACAACATTTATCTCACCCCAGAGAAAGCTGAAATGCGTTTGGAAAAAATGTCGTTTAAAGAGCGTAGTGGATTTATGCTCAAGGATTTCACTGTAGAACTTAAGGGTAATAACACATCTTTACAACTCAATGCGCTGCATATTGCAACTAACACCAATACATTGCAAGGAGCATCAAGGCTAAATTTTAACTCTATCGATCAATTCATTAATCACCCAGAATTAGCTAAGATACATTTGAATGTCAATACCCTTAGATTAAATCCGGTAGACGCATATTTCTTTCAACCTTTGTTATCCCAAAACGAATATATTAAAATACTTCAAACTAAAGATATCTTCGGAAAACTTGAGTTACACGGTACGTTGGATACTATTCAAATACCAATAGCAAAACTTCATTGGGGAGAAGAAACGAGTGTAATAGGTTCTGGTAGCATAAGAAACCTCACAGAAGTCGATCGATTATTTGTAGATATCAAAGAACTAAATTTCAAAACAAACAAGGCTGCAATTTCCCAATTTATTGTAGAAGAAGACTTAGGGCTATCCATTCCTGAATATGTACAACTACAAGGTACCGCAAAAGGAGGACTTTCGAATATAACTACAAATGCAACATTAAAGATACCTGAAGGCATTATAGGACTCAAAGGAACATTAAAAAATAAAAAAAGTATAGCGTTTAATGGGATGCTCAATGTACAGCAATTACACTTAGGTACATTATTAAAAAATGAACAATTGGGAGTTTTTACCTTTAACACAAAGGTTTCTGGTAAAGGAACATCTTTGAATACTCTGGATGCCTCCTTAACAACAGAATTTTCTAAACTAGAATTTAATACTTATGACTTTTCAAATTTATCTCTAGAAGGCAAGATCGTTAATGGCAAAGGTAGTATTGATGCTCGTTTTAAAGATGAAAACCTTGATTTTTTGCTCAATACACAAGTACTACTAGATACAATCGCGTCTGATTTTACTACTGTTCTAGATCTTCGGGGTGCAGATTTAAAGGCATTAGGTATAACACGAGATGCTATTAAAACTAAGTTTAAATTAATTGCTGATTTTGAAGGAAATACCACCAATTTTAATCTAACGACCGATATTAGAGAGGGTTTGGTTGTTTATGATACTAAAACATATCCTTTTGACGATATATCATTAAATTCAAAAATTCAAGAAAACAATACCAAAGTAGCTTTATCAAGCCAGAGTATCAATTCAAAATTAGTATCTAATACGAATCCTACAGCATTACTAAATGCATTAGAAAGTAAATTACAAGGCTATTTTAAGGAGACTGTTATCGCTGATACAATAACTACACCGATACAGATGAGAATGGATATTGCCATACATCCTTCTCCAGTTATGAAAGAAGTATTTTTAAAAGGATTAAAAGAATCAGATACCCTGATCATGAATGTTGATTTTGATGAATCCAAAAATCATTTTCAGGCTGCAATAAACGCACCACTAGTACAATATAAAGATAGCAATCTTAATGACCTTGAATTCTTTTTGAAAGCAGGAAAGGAAAACTTACAATTTAATTTAGGGTTCAAAAAATTAGCATCTGATCCACTACTCATAAAAGACACCTATTTAGAAGGAGAAGTTTCGGATAAAAAATTACTATTGAGCTTTAACGCATTTGATGAAAAAGACAAATTAGTGCACTTAGAATCCGAAATAACAATGATAAATGATACCATTCGCTATCATCTCAATCCTTCAGAACTTATTCTGAATAAAAAGAAATGGGAAATACCTTCAGACAATAAGGTTTTGATTTCCGATAATTTAATTTCATTTGAAAATTTTGAACTCCATAGAAACAATCAACTCATTACACTAAGTTCGTCGATCCCCGGAGAACAAAAAGAACATATAGGAGTGGTTTTTGAAAACTTTAAGCTCTCCTCTTTTACGAGTTTCCTAAATACAGATGAATCCTTAGCAAATGGCGTTATGAAAGGTGATTTCATTGTAGAAAACCCATTTAAAAACTCGGGATTAATCGCTGATTTATCTATCGAATCTTTAAAAGTTATGGAGGCGCCACTAGGTAATCTTATCCTCACAGCAGAGACTAAAGGTCTTTCTAATTACGATATTGATCTTACGCTGAAAGGAGGAAATGTTGATCTTGATCTCGACGGAACTTATGAAGCCATCGAGGGTAAGTTAGATCTAGATATCCTGCTAAATGATTTCAAAATTCAAACTATCGAACGTTTTGCTACATCGTATGTTTCTAATACTTCGGGTAGTATATCGGGGCAAATGAAGTTATCAGGAACAACTTTGAAACCAATATATTCGGGAGCACTCAACTTTAATAAAACCGCATTTTCTATAAACGCCTTGAATACCAAATTTACATTACCTGATGAAACCATAAAAATAGATAATTCTGGTATTTTTGTAGATAATTTTATTGTTTTGGATAATAGCAATAATTCCTTCATACTAGATGGAAAAGTGACTACAGAAGATATAACCAATCCAAAATTTAATGTATCCCTTAAGGCAAAAGAAATTCAAGTTATAAATTCTAAAAAAGAGAATAACGATTTGTTCTACGGGAATGTAAATTTGAATGCAGATATGCGTATCACGGGAGATTTACAGATCCCTAAAATTGAAGGATCGTTAAAAATTAATGAAAATTCTGATTTTACGTATATAGTTCCCGAATCAGAATTAGATGTAGTCGAGCGCGAAGGTGTACTTATCTTTGTAAATAAAAAAGAACAAAATGCTATACTCACCAGAGCAGACAAAAAAGCCTCTTCCTCTACTCTCAAAGGTTTTGATATTAACACGACCTTATCCATAGATAAAGAAGCAATATTTCATATCATTATAGATGAAAGAACGGGAGATAATCTTCAGATTTCCGGAACCGGAGATTTTAATCTGGGATTAGAACCTAACGGGCGCACCACATTATCAGGAAGATATCAAGTTCAACAAGGGCACTACGAAGTAAGTCTGTATAATCTTGTTAAAAAGAAATTTAAAATTGCAAAAGGAGGAACTATCATTTGGCGAGGTGATCCCTTGGATGCAGAGATGGATATTAGAGCTATTTATGAAGTCGAGACAGCAGCATCAGGGTTGATGGCAACCAGAACCTCTGGAGAACCAACCGAAGTGATTAATAAATTTAGACAAAAACTTCCTTTCCTTGTTTATCTCAATGTAAAAGGTGAATTGCTCAAGCCTGAAATTTCGTTTAATCTGGATATTCCGGAAGATCGTCAGGGTGAACTCGGCGGAGAGGTATACAGCCAGGTACAACAACTCAATACAAGAGAAGAAGAACTCAATAAACAAGTATTCTCGCTGCTAGTCTTAAATCAATTTTTTCCTTCTTCTACTAGTGATGGTAGCAGTGGTGGATCGATATCTATCGCTCGTGATAATGTAAATAGAGTATTAGCCAATCAGCTAAATAACTTTTCTAATAAAATTATAGGTGGCGAAAGTTTTGAACTTGATTTTGATCTTGACAGTTATACCGATTATCAAGGTACAAACCCACAAGACAGAACCCAACTTGATATCAATGCCAGAAAGAGATTTTTTAATGATCGCCTTATAGTACAGGTTGGTAGTGGTATTAATATTAATGAAAATTCTCAAAATAGCGGGCAAAATACTCCCGTAATTGGAAATGTAAGTCTTGAGTATACTATAACCGAAAATGGACGCTATCGCCTAAAAGGATTTAGAAAAAATGAATTTGAAAGTGTTATCGATGGTCAGGTGATCGTTACCGGAATCGCATTTATCTTTAATAGAGAATTTAATAAGTTTAGAGAACTTTGGACGAAAACTAATCGCAAAGAAGCAAGAGAACCATCAAAAAAGAAGAACGAAAAAAAATGAAGCGTGCACATTATTTTTTAACATCTTTGCTATTCATACTTGTGATCATGTCCACAGCAAGTTCTTGTGGAGTGAAACGTTATGTTCCAGAAAATGAAGTATTGTATCAGGGTTCAAAATTAAATGTTTCCTCTGATAGTACTATAAGGGATATACATAAAATAGAAGAAGAATTAGAAGCATTACTTCGACCGGAGCCTAATTCCAAAATTTTAGGGATAAAATTAGGATTGTGGTCTTATTATAAAACAAGGCAGAAAAAATCTGGTTTTCTTAGTAAATATCTTAATAAAAAGATTGGAGAAGAACCCGTATATCTATCTGATGCAGATCCTGAAAGAACACAAGAATTAATTAGAAATCGATTAGAAAACAGAGGTTTCTTTGAAAGCGAGATAAGTACACGCTCCAAACAGCGCAAAACAGCGGGTACCATAACTTATGACATTGATGTAAAGACACCATATACTGTAGAAAGATACCAGCTAGAGCATGATTCTTTAGCAATCTATTCTGAAATACAAAGCAGGTTATCAAATTCATTTATAAAACCGCAGATTCGATTTGACCTGGCACGATTCAAATTAGAGCGAGAGCGGATAGATAAGCACTTAAAATCCAAAGGATATTACAATTTTAATGCAGATTTTTTAATTTTTGAAGCAGATACAAATCAATATAAAGGTAAAAAATTTGACTTGTATCTAAGATTGAAAAACGATATACCAACCCGGGCTAAAATCCCATACATTATACATTCTGTTACTGTCTATCCTAATCATGCTATTGACAATAAAAATAGAAAACTAGATACTGTCTCGATTTCAGGAATTGATTACCTTCAAGATTCAACATTCTTTAAACCAAAAAAGTTAGCCCCTTATATTCTATTTAACAAAGGCGAACTTTATAATCCTACAACCTCAAAATTAACGAGCAACAGGCTTTCTTCAATAGGAACCTATAAGTTTGTAAACATACAATTCGACGAAAGGAAATTAAAAGATAATGTTGATAGTATTGGTCTACTTGATGCGAAGATTTATTTATCACCACTCAATAAGAGAGCCCTAAGAGCAGAATTGCAAGCAGTAACAAAATCTAATAATTTTACTGGTCCGGCCCTTTCCCTAACCTATAGCAACAGAAACCTTTTTAAAGGCGGGGAAACCTTAAACATAATCGGAAAAATAGGATATGAGACTCAAGTAGCTAGTGGTGATAATGCAGGACTTAGCAGCACACAAATTGGTTTAAAAACTAATTTGATATTTCCTCGCCTATTGTTTCCCATTCGACTCGTAGATCGTTTCAAATATGCTATTCCTAAAACCAAAATTTCTACTGGTGTAGAATATCTAAACCGTAGTAAATTGTATAGCCTAAATTCATTTACCGGAAGTTTTGGATACAATTGGAATGCCAACAAGTATGTGTACCACGAATTAAATCCAATCAGTATTAATTACATAAAACTTGCGAATACAACTGAAGAATTTGAAAAAATATTAGATGAAAACCCTTTTCTAAATAGTAGTTTTGAGCAACAATTTATAGCAGGATTAACGTATTCATTCATCTACAGTGAATTAAACAGCTCCAGTAAAAAAAATCTTCTGTTTTTTAATACAAATGTTGATGTAGCAGGAAACACCTTGAGTTTGTTAAGTAATACCTCTGATAAAAAAAACACATTTCTTGGTCAAGAATATGCCCAATTTTCAAAAATTGATGCAGACATTAGATATTATTTTAATTTAGGTAAAAACCAAACTTTGATTACCAGACTTTTTGGAGGTGTAGGTTTAGCATATGGAAATTCTAATACTTTACCTTTTTCTAAACAGTATTTCTCTGGTGGTCCGTACAGTATTCGAGCCTTTAGAACACGGTCAATCGGACCAGGAACATACAATCCTGAAGCTACAGACACAGGAGCATTTTTTGATCGTTCTGGCGATATTAGATTAGAAGCCAATGTAGAATACCGATTTCCGGTATATTCTTTCTTAAACGGGGCATTCTTTTTTGATGCGGGTAATGTTTGGTTGTTTGATGAGAATGAAACACTACCTGGCGGTAAATTTACTTCCAGTTTTACCAAAGAATTAGCAATGGGAACTGGATTTGGATTACGCCTGGATATACAGGGTTTTGTGATACGATTAGATTGGGGGATTCCTATTCATACACCTCGTATAGAAAATAATCAAGAATATACTTTTGATATTCCCAATGGAATTTTAAATTTTGCCATTGGATATCCTTTTTAATTTTTTCAGGACTCAAAACTTTTTTGGTATTCTCATTACTATATTTTCGATCACGGGAGCACTACAGCACTATAAAAAAGAAAAAAAACTTTACACGCTCATAAAAAACAAATATCTTCATCCCCTAATAGCATTGATTGATGGAAAAAAAAGATAAAAAGTTTGATGACAGCCTCTCTACTGAAGATTATAGCGCAATATTATCTGGTAAGAAAGAAGCAAAAGAAGCTGGTAGAAAGCTTGAAATTAACACCAAAGAATTTACAAAAATGTTAACTACAACCAGTAGGAATCATTATACCCTCAATCAAATGGTAGATCGAAAAGCGCGTATATTACTTTCTATGAATGCCCTGATATTATCACTCATCATAGGAAGAATAATAGTAAATAACGATATGATAGACTTAAAATTTGTTTTACTGGCAGTTTCTGGATTAGCTACACTCCTTTCTACAATCTATGCAATGATGGCTATGATGCCAGAAAAGGTAAACGCCAATTTAACCACAGATAAGATTAAGCAAAAAACAGAAAATCCTTTGTATTACGGAAATTTTATAAATATGTCGTCAGACCAATATGAAGAAACTATGATCGAAATGGTAGAAAATTCTGATTTCGTGCATAGATCACTCTTAAAGGATATATATCAGATTGGAGTGTTACTGGAAAAGAAGAGAAAATATCTTCGGACAGCACTCTACGTGCTTCTCATCGGAATTCTTATTGCCTTTATACTAGCATTTATTTTTAGAATTGCATATGGACATGAGCTAGCATTGAAATAGTATTTTATTAGATAACGTATATATCTGTAGTTAAAAGCCATCTATTCGTATGAAGGTAAAATCTTTAGACATTAAACTATTATGCCATGAGCCAAACCCTTTAGCTTTTCTGCTGATGATAACATGTCTTCGATCCTCTTTTTGATGTTTTTCTCAGATCACAATGCAACATATTTGAAGTATCTTTACAACTAGGAATAGCGATAAAGCAATCATCTAATGGATAAAGTTACTTCTCTTTTCGAACATCAAATATGTATATGTAAATCATACATGCACACCATATTTCTTTTATTTTGTATGTTTTCTGGATTTGCCCAGGAAGGCACTATTGTTAGTGTTAAGAAAGGCAGCTTTGGTGTGGATAAAACACATAAAATCATTATTTGGAATTTTAAAGCTTCAGATTCTATCAAAAGCACTTATAAGAAGTTCACCAAAGTTATTTTTGAGAACTTTGGTGAAAAAACAATACTCACAGATAGTTTATCCTATAGCAACAGTTTTGCCATAGATTATAATGCAGAACGTTATAAACTCTATATTTCTAAGTTACCTCTAATTGCTGTTGAAACAACCCATACGATACAAGATACTCCAAAAAAAGTTGCACAATTTAAATATGCGAATAACAAAGTTAGTATAGATACGATAGTTGGTATTGAACATAGAGGAAACTTATCATTAACCTTTCCCAAAAAATCATACGATATTGAATTTTGGAATGATTCTCTTCAAAAAAAAACTTTTAGAGTAAAGTTACCTAAACTAGGAACAAATGATGATTGGATTCTTGATGGGTTATATAACGAACCGCTTAGACTGCGATCTTATATAGGATTAAAATTGTGGCTTTCCATACACACTCCGCATTATATTACAAAAGAACCAAAAGCTAAAAGCGGTGCGGATATACGATTTGTAGAGCTGTTTTTAAATTCGAAATATCAAGGTGTATATCTATTATCACAGCAAGTGGACAGGGATTTATTAAAGCTTAAAAAAGTAGAAAACAATAGTGTAAAAGGAGAACTATTTAAAGCCACAAGTTATGAGGGTGCTCCTGCCTTTAAAAATGCCCCTGCATTTAATAATCTTTTTCCTCACTGGGGAGGATATCAAATAAAATACCCTGTGATCAATTACAAAGGGTATTGGGAAAACCTTCATTATTTTACAGACTTTGTTATACATAGCAGTTCTAGTGACTTTAAAACAAGTATTGAAAAGCATTTTGACATACCCAACGCTATAGATTATTTTTTATTGGTGAATTTGCTTAGAGCTACAGACAATTTGGGTAAGAATTTTTTTGTTGCCAAATATGATCAAAACATGCCTTATTTTAAGATTCCTTGGGATTTAGATGGTGTCTTAGGGACTATTCAGGATGGAAAAAGAATACCAACAACAGATGATATTTTAAGCAATGGATTGTTTGATAGGTTATTAGCAGAAAATCCTTCTGAATACAAAAACAAATTAAAATATAGATGGTTAGAATTAAGAAAAAATCAATTTAGTAACGATTCACTATTTAATGCGGTTGATGAAACGTACAAAAGACTTAAGAAAAATAAAATTTATGAAAGAGAAAGTTTGATTTGGCCTTCACAAAAACCATATGACGATCATTTAGAATATATGAAAAATTGGTTAACCCAACGCCTGTTTTATTTAGATAGTTATTTTAAATCCTTACCATAATATAGAACTCATTAATCAAAGGTATTACCAGGTGATGTTTAAAAACCTGTATGCAATAGTTTTATAAAAAATTACTTTTCATGTGATTCCAAACTTTTGCCAATAAAAGTCCAGATACAATAACCAGAACTGTCAATCCGATAGCTAATGGATATTCTCCATATATCCAATTACCAGTAGCAAACATAGCACTGTAGACGAATATACAACCCAGAACCATAGCGATAATGCCTGATGGCAAAGCCCATTTTTCGTTATCATCATCAATTATAATTGTTCCGTTTTCATGTGCTTTTTTAACAACTTTTTTCCATCCAGGTCCTCCTGGTTGTGTTTTTTTGTAAAAACTGCTCAAAACATCTTGATCTTCTGGTTTGGTTAAGAAAGTGACAACAAGCCAAACTATTGTGGTGATTAATACTATTGCTAAAAACCTTACCCAAGAAGGAAAAACACCGTCAATCACTAATCCATTATTATCGACATAACCAAAAAGAGCATCTCCTACAGAAGAAAAAGTTAAGACAAGACTAACGATAGCAGCAGCAAACATAACCGAAATTTCGCTCCATGCGTTGATTCTCCACCAAAACCAGCGTAACAAATATACCAATCCCGTACCTGCGCCAAACATTAAAAGTATATCAAAAAGCTGTTTTGCATTATTCAAAGATAATGCCATTACTGCACTTGCAATCATAAGCACTACTGTAGAGAGCCTTCCTACATTAACCAATTCTTTTTCTGATGCTTTTTTATTTATTTGTTGCTTGTAAAAATCATTTACAATGTACGATGATCCCCAGTTGAGCTGTGTAGAGATTGTACTCATATAAGCAGCTCCAAGTGAAGCTAACACAAGACCTAATAAGCCACTAGGTAATTTTGTAAGCATTGCAGAGTAGGCTAAATCATGTCCTAATTTACTTTCTTCGATATTAGGAAAAGCTTCATGTATGCTTGCGATATCAGGAAAAAGAACTAAAGATGCCAATGCAACCAAAATCCAGGGCCATGGTCGTAGTCCATAATGCATGATATTAAAGAAGAATGTCGAAGCTATGGCGTGATTTTCATTCTTTGCCGCCAACATACGTTGCGCAATATAACCACCACCACCAGGCTCACCACCGGGGTACCAAGAACTCCACCACTGCACTGCCAAAGGAATGATCAAAATAGAAATTAAAGCATCTGCGTCAGAAAAATCAGGAAGCATCGATAACTTTCCTGCTACATTTTCATGGACTAACATTTTTGAAATCCCTCCTACCTCTGGTAGATTTACTAAATAATAAGCTGCTCCGACCGCTCCAATAATAGCCACAAAAAAAAGTACAAAATCGGTATACACTACACCTCTAAAACCTCCAATGGCACTAAACAAAACAGTAATCACTCCCCCGATAAGAATGGTTACTATAGGTGATAAACCTAACATAATGCCACCAATTTTAATAGCTGCAAGATTTACTGCTGAAATTGTAATAATATTAAAAAAAAGCCCCAGATATACAGACCTAAACCCTCTTAAAAATCGTGCTGGTCTGCCGCTGTATCTTAATTCATAAAACTCCATATCTGTAAGTACATTAGACTTTCTCCACAATTTTGCATATATAAAAACGGTAGACAGACCTGTGAGTAAAAATGCCCACCAAACCCAGTTTCCTGAGACACCATTACTACGTACAATGTCGGTGACCAAATTAGGAGTGTCTGTAGAAAAAGTCGTTGCCACCATTGAAAACCCCAAGAGCCACCATGGCATATTTCGCCCGGATAAAAAATATTCCGAAGTATTTTTTCCTGATTTTTTTGAAACTACTACTCCAATGAAAAGAACAATGACAAAAAATGTTATGATAATGCTATAATCTAGCGTACTTAATGCAACCATATTGAATATTGTATAAACCTCAAATATATCAAAAACATCAAACCAAAGACTATTTTTTTCTATCATCGACAGCAAATAGCACATAATCGCTTGTTAAATGCAAACCAAAGTCCAAAAAATATTGTTTCTAAATGGAAGTAAAAATGAAATAAGATTTGAAGACTTTAGCCTCTTCACTTCAAAAGATGATGCAACTAGGGATGATAATTATCATAGATATTCCTTGAAAATCAGTTTATTTTTAACGTAAGAAAATAGCATTATGATGAAAAACATTCTCTTACCTACAGATTTTTCTGACAATTCAAGAAATGCAATTGCTTATGCGATGGGATTTTTTAAAGATGAACTTTGCACATTCTACATACTAAATGTTCAAAAAGCATCCAGCTACACAACTGATGATTTAATGGCTGCACCAGCTAATACTTCAATTCATCAATCTGTAATACGTGATGCAAAAAAGAAACTTGACATTCTTGTTGATGATTTAAAGTCATTGAACACAGAAGAAAAGTATACCTATTATAGTATTACCGATTACGATATTTTTACTGATGCAATAAATCAAACTGTAAAATCCAAAAATGTAGACCTCATCATCTTTGTACCAATGTGCTAGTTTGGTATAGGCGGTTTGTATAGAAGTTGCTGTGTTAAATATATTTCTTAGACCTTGGACAAGGTCATATGCTTTTTTAACATCTGGGTATTGTTCAAATAGTATTTTAGATCTTATGTATTGATTCTGAGTCCAATTGTTAGGTGCTTTATAAAGTAATTATAAATATTACAAAAAATTGAATCAATATTTCCGGTAAACTTGCCTAATAATGACAACCACTAAATCAGGAAGTGATGACGGGTGTTCATTCATCTTTAACCTTTCAAATAAATTAAGATGACGGTTTTCAAAAACTAAAAGAATAGTATCGGTAGAAGAACCAAAATTACTTGATTCTACTCAAGACTGAACAGATTTGTATTTTGAGTTCTAAATATCATTATTAAGTGATGAAGATGATGAAGTATCTCTCAGTTGGAAGTATAGATAGAAATATAATCTTTCCTACTATCCATTTTTATAAGTATCAAAAACATATAGATAGCAAATGCCCACAATATAAAAGAATTTGATTCTCGAAAAGCGATAGGAATCGTTTTTTAGCACAGCAGATATAAAGATTCCTGAAGGGAAATTCCAACATGTTTCAAAGTTAATGTTCAATAATAATGCTACTGTAATTACGGCTACTTTTTAAGCCAAATTGAAGATTTAATCTCGTTCAATTGTAGAACAAACCCTCTAAACAATGGTACGTTCGGGATTATCTTGTGAGTTTAAAGAAGTCCCAGAAATATTATTGCATGTAATTTTAATCTACTTTCTTTATTTGGTAAGCCCAAGTTTCCATAAATACAGTAAAGAAACATTTTTCTTAAGGCAATTCCAAAACATGTTTAGGTCTAAATAAGTCACTTTACAATGAATTAAATATGTTTATTTGGAAGAACAATGCCGTACCATAATATTGCTCAATTACGAAAAATTGTTTTTATCTACATCGTTCAAGTTTAAGGAGTACAAAAAACGTTTCAAAACGAAAAATCTTATAAGTTCGACTTGAAGGCTATAAAAAAACTTAGATTCAGGATTAGAAAGATTCAAAATTATCAATCTAAAATACGTCTGTATTAAATTTGTGATCTATCTGTGCGTTTTTGTCTAGGTTAATTTGTGTTGATTTTCAAATAGATATCATTTCTTAGCATCTGAGTTTCCCCTCAAGTCTAACATTTAAAATAACCTTATATGAAAGCAGCACAAAAAATAATACTGCAAAACTTACCCGGTTTTGTAAAAGGAAAATTAATTCGTAACAAACTAGAGCTGCCCAATAATCCCCTCCCCGATTTTACTTTTAAAATTGCAACACAAAAAGATGAACTCGAGCAGGCTTATCAGTTGTTATATAGAGCCTACCG
>CANLYR010000063.1 GCA_947495425.1 uncultured Aquimarina sp. | reverse complement strand
TATTTCGAAGAGAAGCTCTTCGATAGACTTGTAATTGCTGGAATTACAGGATTATGATTAAAAACGGATATTCAATACTATTATATATATATTATTACTATAGTGTTCTGTAGTCAAAATGTAGTTATTGTAGTTCTGTTTTTACAAAAAAGCAATTCTGTAGTAGTGTAGTAGCGTTGTTTTTACAGTTCGAGGTTTTTTTATTTTACTTTTAAAACTTTATTTTTTTGATTGGATTTTGTAGAAACATTGACTGTAAGTGGTCAATATGTAATCAATGTGAGACTAAATACAGACTAAATCAGCATATTTTCAAACTGAATCGATCAGGCAAAACCCAAACTCCAAATAACTATTATATAATAATCATGAAGAATTTAATTTATATAATTGTTGTTTATCATTTTAAAAATTATATTATGGAAGAATACGAAAACTTCAAAGTATTAGGTAAAAAAACTATCAATTGGATTCAGAAAAATCCGAAGAAGGCTGCATCCATACCTGTTGGTTTAGGTGGGTTCTGGCAGTTTTCTGAATTAATCTCAATGGGTATACCGTATGGACGTTACTTTTCAGTTCCTCAACTTTTAGCAGATGGATTACTGATTCTATTTTTCATGGGACTGCTAATATTAGCTTCTGTATTTTTTACAAGAATATTAGGACTTATTAATGCACTCAAAGACAAATATGACCGTGAAGGAAGAAGCGATTTTCTACAAATTTTATCTTTTGCAGGTATGATTTCTGCCTTACTAATTATAATGTTTACCATTTTACTAATATTTTATAGACCATTCCCTAGTCTTTTACATATAGTAGTAATCTTTTTTGGAATGTTTATATCTATTACTATTACAACAACTGTAGTGTACTACTTAGAGAAATACAGAAAAAAATTAAGAGAAAAAAGGGATTCTCGACAGAAGATGACGCAAACAGATAAGCAAATTTTATATGGTTTAATAGTTACATTTATTCCATTATTTGCTTTAGGGTTATTAATTATGTTTCATAGTTTTTTATTATTACCAACTAATTTTAGAAACCTAGACTACGTTAATTGCCAAGTTAACAAAGTATATCCTGATTATCAACATCATATCAGATATTTCAATGACAAATACATCTTCGTTGAAATAAAAATGTCCGCAGACGAGAACAAAATAGAAAAATTCAAATACGATGATTTATTCAATTCAAAAGCCTGCTTAGAGCCAAAAAAAGGTGATTAGCTTAATGATTAAATAGTTTTAACCTCTTTAACACCTTGTAACCCCGACTTACCCCGATAAACCTCGAAGCAGTATTTTTCATAGTGGCATATTCGCCTAATGAAAAAAATAGTTGTCGTTTCCCTACTTTTATTTGTTTTACTAGCGAGCGTTAAAGGCTGGCGCATGTATACCAAGGTGCGCCATGCCAAACGCTTAAAAATTGGAGTAAAGAAATTCAAATTATTAAGTTTTTCGCTCACTCCCGTTAGTAATATTATTCTCTCGTTAGGTAACTTTAGCAGTTCCACTTTTGTCATTTCACAAATCAAGATCGATGCCTATACCCAAGACGGGCAACTATTAGCAGAACAAACCGCCCCACTTGCTCAACCTTTTTCGCTTACACCAAACCAGAATAACACCTTACCCTTATCCTTTGCGATTAATGCTGCAACGGTTATTAGCGCCTTAAAATCAATTGGAGGGTTATCGAGTGTTGCAGCCAATTTTTTGACCTCTGGAACATACGGGTTGCCTATCGTACTAAAAGGTTTTGTAGAAGCTGAAAACATACAAATCCCCATTGAAGAATCAATAACTATTTAAACTATGAAAGAAATCTATCTACTTATCATATCCGTATTATTTAGTGGCGTTATTACTGTCTTTGGCTATTTCCTAAAATCGGTACATACCGAAGTAAAGGCATTACTAAAGGAACTCACCGAATACACCCAAGAATTACGAAACCTTATTAGTGGTATTCAGGTACAAATTGATAAGGGTATTGAAGCCGATATTACCGAAATGAAAGCCGATATCAAAGGGGTATACAAGCTATCACAACATAACTTTTCAGAGATCGAAAAACTAAAATAAACCCCTACTATGGAAGCTTTATATACTGATGATTTAGGCAAGATCGAAGATGCAGGGGCTATTGTTCGCGGTGGTGGTATTGATCGTCATTGGCAGACTATAAAACCCGAAAAAGAGTTTTTAGCCATGTTTGGTAAAAAACAGCAAGATGCATGGTTGTTTGATAGCAATACTGCGCTTACCCATTTCAATTTACGAAGTATCGAGTTTGGGAATTGGATGACCCAACAAGACCGTGCTAATTTTTTATATGCTTCGGCATTATCCCTTCATCATTTGGCTACGGTTTTACAGATCAAAGATGATGATATCGGTATGGGAGGTCGCTTATCTCTGGCATTAGGTGCAAGAGGACAAGGACAGGCAAAAGCGCATTATGAACCTACCCCTTATGGGGTGATTAACCTCACCAAGACACAAGGGTTTGGTTCATTGGCACACGAATACGCTCATGCCTTAGATAATGTAATTAGTTTTCTTACCAAAAATAAAGAAACTTATGTGTCAGGGGGGCGAGAAACCAGAAAAGGATATAACCCCACGCTAGCAAAAAAAGGAAATTTCTTTGAGCAGCAGTTCGAGGAATTTTTTAACCTGTTATACTTCAATAAAAAAGGAGAAGCAACCCAATTTTCAAGAGATATTTCTAATTTCAATGCAGGGGATTATTACGAACGTAGAAATGAGGTATTCGCGCGTTCTTTTGAGGTCTATGTTTTTAATCAGCTAAATGAAGCCAAGATCAAAAACACCTTTTTAGTCGATTCAAATTATAAAGCCGTTGTATATCCTAACCCTGCACTTTTAAAACTTGTACAACCCGTCATTGCCCGTATTGTTCGTAAAAGCTTTATAGAGATTAGAAAAAATAAACAAAATACGCTACATGGTATTACCACTCCTAAAGGTTATCAAGGATTTCGGAAAATCCTAAAAGAAAACGCTAACCTTGATGATACGCTATTAGCCATGAAGCGCATTGCCTTACGTGACTATATGCAGGTAGAAGCTTTGGCATTATCGTTACAAGGAAATACGATTCGTGAGACTAGCAAAAATATCTGGAACTACCTAAGAGAACATACCCGATACAAATTAGACACCAAAGGCATTGAAGAATTACGAACTCCTTCCCGAAGTATTATTGATGGACAAAAAGGGGTATATGATGCCAATTTCGGTATCGATTGTGACGATTATACGATTCTGGTAAGCGCCTTATTATTGAATCTTGGTATCGATCATGAATACCGAGTAGCCGCCTATGAAGAACTAGGCAAGTTTCAACATATCTACCCCGTCGCGTTTGATGCACAGGGTAGAGCTTTTGTCATTGACATCGTACCTGAAATCCCACGCTTTAATTACGAAGAAACACCAATTATAGACTTAAAAATAATCCCTATGGACTTACACGAATTATCTGGTACTCAACCAGAGATCATTGACGAGAATGATTTTGAAATAACCGAAGAAGAAATCCTAAACGATTTTGCAGAAGAAATGGAAGAAGGCAATACCATTGCAGGTATTGATGATGAAGATGATACCATACTTGATAACACCTTCTTATCTGGTTTTACTGAAGTGATGGACGAAGCCGATGCAGATATTATTCTAAACGGCACATCAGATGCCATCGCATTATTAGAACGTGGTATTTTAGCCGAAGTCAATAAAGCACGACAAATACTAGCCAATGAGTTAAGGCAACCCACCGTATTAAATCAATTGGTCGATGTGAATATGGAACTACGTATTCTCGATAACGTCATGCAATCGTGGGAAGATGAAGATTTGAGAGATAGCGCACTTATGGCAGCAATCCGATCAAATAGTCAATACACCAACTTCTTCAGCGCCATAAAAGCCAGTTTAGACGAATTACAAAACGAGCAATTAAATGGGGTTGAGGATCAAGACGACGACGAACCTTTATTTCTAGCCCGTATCCCTAATAATGAAGATTTGTTACTCGATGTATTGCAAGATGAAGACAATGAGGATTTAGAAGGTTTTGACGATATGGATTATGAAGATGATGCGTATGATGATTTCGACGATGATGAGGATATGTATACACAAGATTTAAGTGGTTTTTTTAAAAAGGTATTCCGAAAGATTGGAAAAGTAGCAAAAAAGGTAGTTAAGGCGGTAGTACGTTTCAACCCTGCCACACTCGCTATGCGTGGCGCTATAATCCTTGTACTAAAACTCAATCTCTTCAAATTCTCTGAGAAATTAATCTACGGATATTTAACCCAAACCCAAGCCAAACAACAAGGCTTAAATATCAATGAATGGCAAAGTAGAGTTAAAAAATTACGCAAAGCTGAAAAGTTCTTTACTAAAATAGGTGGGCGTGCCAGTAAGTTTAGAAAAGCCATTGTAAGAGGTAAGGGTGGTAAACGAGCCAGATTACCCTTACGTGGTTTGGGAGCTGTAGCTACAACAAGTACCGCAGCAGCGAGCGGATTTGTTGTTTTTGTAAAATCATTACTAAAAAAAATCAATCCTATACGATTGGTTAAAAATGTGGTCAACAAAATCAAAAATAAACGTAAGCCTCCTACGAGAAATACATTTCCAAGATCAAATCCAAGAAGAACATTCCCAACGACAAGAAGAACAGAAATGCAGCGATTTACTCCCACACAAAGTGCGACAAGTTTTGTAAATACTAGTGTACCGTCCATCCCAAAAAAAGGGTTTTTAGAGAAAGTAAAACAAGTATTTACCACACATAGAAAGAAATGGATTTTTGGTATAGCTATTACACTATTTGCTGTGGTTGGGTATAAGTATTACCAAAAGAATGTAAAGAAAAAGAAGCGTTCCTTAGCAGGGATTAAAGCCGCTAGAACCAGAGCCAAAAACCGTAAACAATTAGCTTATGCTCCCAAAAGAAGAACTACCGCAAAACGCAGACTTCCTGTGAAACGAAAAACATCTGTGGTAAAACGTAACACACCACGAGCCTTACCGGCACGACCTGTAAGCGGAACAAGAAAGCGTAAAACTTCGAACGCTAACCGCTTAAAAGCGATGCATCGTGAAGCAAAAAAACTACAAAAAACGCATCCCAAAACGAAGTACAGTACACTACTCAAAAGAGCAGCAAAAAAACTATAACATAACAGAGTATTAATTTTAAAACTAAACAGAAATGGACGAGTTAACAAACGAAGAAATCATACTTGCCGGATTAGGCGAGGTAGACGGTAGACGAGGCAGAAATAGCCGAGTGCGTAGCGCTGTAAAATCAGAAATCGGAGCATCACCGTATAGACGACACTTTTTGGAACGTATTGACAAATTACCAAGAAACATACAACAACAATTAATTCGTGGTAAGGCACAAATATCTGATGCACCATACTATGCTACCGCAGAAATAAAAGGTACGCGCTCTGAACTCATTAAGCTTTCAGTTTCCGAAGAAACAGGAATCACTAATATTGATAATGGAAAACTAAATAAGGACAGGTATTTAACCCTTTCAGGCATTCGATTGCTCTTTGATAAAGATAGTATTAATGGAAGCTTTACAGATCCGTTCCCTGCGGAACTTCTTAACGGAGAATGGGAATTGGAACTAAACGGGCAAACCGTATTTCCAAAACAACCAATACGTAAGTTTTTTGATGGGTTTTACGGGTACAATACTACAAAGCCTTTCGGATTGTATTTAGTCGATAGTCCAAAGGTAGTGCAACCACAAACACCTATTGAATTTAATGTTGATATTCCTAATGAGATAAAAGGATATCTCAAAGTATTTTTAGAAGGAATCAGCGTATACAGTTTTTAATTTTCCCCTTAACCTTAAAGCTACTGCAATAGTAACCCCCACACGCCAATGCGTTAGCTTTCAAAATAGTTTCAGACATGAGTAAAAATAATTATAACGCCTTGGTAAAAGCAGAATTAGTCGGCTTGTTAAATGAGCGAGATACAGAAATATCAACACTAAGAGAAAACCCTATATCGCTTAGCCCTAATCAAAATGAGAATGAAAATATCATTAATGATCTTCAAGAACAGTTACAAGTGTGCCAAGATAGTGAGCCAATAGTAAAAACAGCAGAAGAACTCATTAAGGTTATACTCTCCTTACCCGAAGAAGAGGTACAGTTACTACCTTCTTTAATACGTACCACAGATAAAGGAATTGAAGCCTATGCCGTATTTAATTATGGAGCATTACCTGCACTAATTGCTATTTAAAATCACACCAATGATGAAAACAAAAATTCAGTTACTAGAGAAACAAGTCTCTAAAAAGAGTGATGTCGTAAGCATAAATGAGGAATTTGATTACGGGTACAAATATTTGAGAGGAGTCGCAATTTTAAGCAGCATTGGCGATGGTCACACCTTTCGATCTTTCAACATTTCTAATACAGAGCTGTTCCCTAAAAATTTCGAAGTCGCCTTTTTGCAGTCCAATAGTTCGGTAACTCCAAACGAAAGGTTTTTTAAAGTATATACTATCGCAGATGGTAAAAAATTAGAATTAGAGTTTATCGATAGCGGAGAAGCCCCTATTTACCCTTATAAATTAAAAGTTTATTTACTCCTGACCGATGATGAATCCTAAGTTGTACATATTACCTATAGCAAGGGCAGAACTCGCCCCCAATACCTCAAAAACCTTTAGATATCTATTGGATAGAGACACCACATATACCACAGGTTTGCTTTGCACTAACGATACGCAAATATCGGTTAGTTTTCTTGATGGTAAGGAACTAGAAATTAATAGTCTTGAAACTTTAATTTCTAATAACGAAGTAGCCCCCAATAAACGAATACTAACATGGCGACAAGACCTAAAAGATAGCCGTGTAATGGTTGGGAGTATTACCAATATCAAACCCAAAACCCAAAAGGTAAGCCTATACCTATTAACCTTTAAAAATTCATTAGATGAAAAGCAATGATGCCTTACTTTCTCACATAATTAATAGAAATGAAAAATACTTTCATAAACTAGCCAAATTTATTAGTGATGAAAGGATTGAAAACCCAACAGAGATAAACGTTAGTCCTAACGAAGTAGTGTATTTACACTTCTTTCATTCTAACGTACCCGATTTCAGTATAGAGATCAAAACTGCCACAGACACCATAACACTAGATCGCAAAAACACCTTTAACGGAGATAGCAATACCATTTTACGTGCGTTGTCAAACATTACTTTTACAGGTAGTGCCAGTACATTACCCCCAGACTTTTTTGTGCAAATTTTAAGAATCCAATATTAAAGATGAAAAAGGTTAAGAATTACATCGCGCCAGATCTCGCCAAAAAGAAAATAGCCCGTTACAAATACTGGAATATCAAAGATGAAAGTGGTATCAGCATTACTTCTTCTGAAGATATAACCGATGGTCGAAGCTTTGGGGAAGTTCTGGATAGTATTATAGGCGATAATGTAGATGCCGAAGTACAAGTAAAGTTCGGAACTAACGAGCAATCATCCAGACAAAATGCACCTATTTTCATACGCGTGAATGAAACAATTGAATGGGTAGAACCTGAAGAAGAAGAAACCATTAAGATTAACGGAATGCCCCATAAAGTCGACAAGAACGGAAACGTGAATATTAGTTTAAATACTCCACAGATAGAAAGTCCGATTATAGAATCCCCTAACGATGTAATACGTCAGGAAATGGAAATGCAATTGCAAGGATTACGGCAAGAGGGGGAATTAAAAGAACAACGATATCAAGCGGATTTGCATAACAAATTAGCAGAGCAAACGCTAAAGTTTAAAGAGATGATGTTATCAGATCGTGAAGCCAGAATATCGGAACGTGAACAAGATTTAGCCACCAAAGAAGCTATACTGGATGAAAAAAAAGCAGAAATGGGTGACCAGCTTAAAGGTTATGTGAAACTGATTCCTTCTACGTTGGGTGGGGTTGTATCAGAATGGTTAAAGGGCAATCCATTTGGATCGAAAGCCACAGGATTAGGAGCTACGGAGAACAAGCCAAAGAAGACCCCAAAATCTCAAAACCCTGTACAGTTTTCTATTGATGATGACATATCGCTAGAACCAGAACTACAAGAGTCTACAGACTACGATATAAGTAATGATGAACGATTTAATACTAAAACCTCCAATGAGGTTGATACCGAGGAAATAGACGAAGTACTAGCAGAACCCCAAGAGCCAGAAATAGAGCTACGCGCAGAAGAAATCGAAGAAGAAACGAATAAGAATACCTCCGATCATGGAGAATCAAAAAATACAGCAGATGAAGAATTTTAATATATCACTTACGGTAATAGCAGAAAACGAAGTACAGCTACAAGAAAAGCTACAAGCCTTTCAGGATTTGCAAGACCACTTAGAACATGATGATTTTATAGCATCTACGACTATTATTGTAGAGCATCCCGATATTATAGATTTTATCAAAGAAGTGATCCCCGAAGAAGGCGAAGAACTCACCATGACCGATTACATCAAAATTGCTAAAAAAGCCTTTGAACGTTTTGCATAGTTAGCGAGCGATGGCCACCAAATGTAAAACCTAAAAACACACCCTATGAATCCTTTAGTAGTAGCACAAGCAGTAAAAGGCACAGGCTCTTTCTTCTCTAACAGAAAAGTACAAATTGCCATACTTCTTATCGTGTTGTATTTCATTTTCAAAAAAAAAATTAAACAATTCTTAGATAATAGGAGACTACAACAATTTCAAAAGGATGAAGGTAGTATAATCAATCAATTGGCGCAGCAGTATCGTGCTGCTATTAATCCTTCTGGTATAGAATGGATGCGCAATTTTGATGGTACAAGAACACAAGCAATAGAACGTCTAGCCTACCAAACAAAAGGAAGATTTCAGGCTGTGGCTGATGCGTATCAATTGAAATATAAAGAACTGTTATCTGATACACTAAAAAGTGAGTTGAGTACAGATGATTTTCAAAAATGGTTCAATATTGTTGACTAGGGGGTTAACGCTCCCTTATAACTTTTTAGAAATATGATTCTCAAATACACGCCCAACAGAACCGCTAAAATTACACTCTCACTCGTGTTTGTCATCATCGTCGTAATTGCTTACAAAAAACGTAAAGCCTTAATTTCATCAGCTATGCGAAGTATCAACTTTGTTAAAGAAAAAACATGGGATATTATAACAGATCGCAGAATAGATACACTACACCCATTAGTTAGAGCTAAAGCCAAGGAGTTTATCCTAAGGGCAGAAAAAGAATTAAGTATCAAACTACGGGTTACTTCTGCCCTTAGAACATGGGAGGAACAAACCCGATTATATAACAAAGGGAGATCCGCTCCTGGTAACAAGATAACCAATGCAAAAGCAGGGGAAAGTTACCACAACTACGGATTAGCATTTGATGTAGTAGAAATTAAAAACGGTAAAGCGATCTGGAATAATCCGAATTGGAAAAAGATAGGAGAACTTGGTAAATCTTTAGGTTTTGAATGGGGCGGTGATTGGGTAAGGCTTGTCGATAAACCACATTTTCAAATGCGATTTGGTAGGCATTATACAGATTTAGTTAAATTACATCGATCTGGACAGCAAAAAAACCTTTATGTTAAGTTATCATAATTTAGAAGAAAAAATCTACTAACTATTTATTGACATTTTTAATCTAAAGTGTACAAATAAAGCTTTTTTAACTATTTATGGATTTCCGTAAAATCTTAAAAAAAGCATAAATAATCAATTTTCATAAGTCCCAATAGCCCTTTATTAATCATGTAGTTTGTAAATAGTTTGTGTAAAACATTAAAGTTTGTGGTTTTGCCGTATTCGTTGTTTTAGTGAAGCTATATATATTTGTTTCAGAACATTATCTAATTACTCTTATATGATATTGATTTACTACTATAGATTGAACATTTACTAAATAACATTATTTTACTGTTAATTTTTAATGGTTTTACTATATTTTTAAAAATGTAATTTTTAAAAATATAACCATGAAAAAAGCAGTATTAATTTTAGGTATATCTGTAGCCGTATTTATTTTCAGTAGCTGTGAGAGTTCTGATATTAATGAAGAACAAAATGAACTTGAATTTAACATTCAGAAAACTGATAAAGGCGATAGTGTCAATTCTGGCGGGGGTGGTGTCGACCGCCCAAACAATGACTAAAATTAGAGGAAATTTTATATATTACTTTATTGCGGTAGTTTGTACTACCGCTTTTTTTATTCACGAGTTTATTCCAAATGATTCAGAAGATTATATTAATGCTGTGAATAATTTTAATAATGCAAAGCAAGAAAAAAAAATTGCTTTACAAAATTTGAATGATAATGCTAAAGGAACAGAACTCCATAAAACTTATTTAGAGCGAAGTACAAAAGCAGATAAATTATGGGATGAATTTTTAGCTATAGAAAAACAGGATAGTTTTTTAGGATTTAAAAATTTGCAACAGTTTATAGGAGAATTTGGATGGGCTTTTGGCTTGTTTTTATATTCGATTTTTAATTTAATTATAACCTTCATTAAAAGTAGTGACACAAAATATGGTGAGATAATTTTACACTCCACCCTGAATTTCATCTCATTATATTTTGTATCATGGGCTCTCCAACAATCAAGACCAGATTATGGTAAAGGCACTTATGTAGTTTACTCTATACTTATGTCTTTATCGATTGTTTGGGGAACTTCAAAGTTGGTCAAGTATAAAGTTAAATATATTAAATCTTTATTCTCAAACATTAAGGATTTGAATATTAAAGATTTAATTGGCTTTATGTTTGATAATACGAAAGAAGAGAGCGAAGAAAAAATGTGGGATGTTCTAAAAGGGGTGAAGCATGGTAGAAAATAAAATTAAGATATTAAACCGACTTCGCAAAGAAGGGTTTTTACATACCGAAGATTTTGAAAAAAAACTTATTCAATTATTTGAAGATATAAGAAAAGAAGATCGTAATTATATCAAATCAAAAGAAGCAGAACTAGAACAAGGAAATGAAAATAAAAAGTTTCAAATTGATTATTTTACAGCTGTACTAAAAAACAACATTAATCTTGAATCTATGATTCAACAATCAAAAATGTTACTAGACAAATCTTAGTTTTTGTTATTTCCACCTTTAGTAAGTAATTCATGTTGATAGTCTATTATTGCATCCTTTCTTATAGAATCAAGGTATTTTTCAAATCTCGGGTGATTTTCAATTTTACTTTGAAAAAGAAAGAAAATATCTATGAATTTATCAATAGGAATGTCTTGATTTTTTCCAATAAAAACAGATGCTTGAATTTCTTCATTTTCTATGAGCATTGTTCCTCTTCCCGTTCTTAACCAATCGTAGCTTATTTGAGTAAATCTATCTGTTATTTTTTGCAATGTCTTTTCGGTTGGTGTCCTTTTCTCATTTATAATTCTACCAATAGTTGTATTCTGATTATAGCCTATTTCTTTACTGAAGCTATTCTTATTTAAATTTAAATATTCTATAACCTTTTCAATTCTTTCGTAAGCCTCCATAAATGCATAATATTAAGTATGTATGTAAATAGTAACAAATTAGTTTGTATAGTTTTTAAATAGTTTGTATTTTTGGTATAAATATACAAACTACAAGTTAAAAATATGAAAAGGAAATCTTACTAACCTAATTTTTTATTAAAAGATACTGCTTCAGAGAACTAAATAGAATAATGAATTAATAAGAATAACTCCAAAATGTATATTATGAGCATAGCATATTATTACCCTAAAAACGATGTGTCAGAATTTGAAAACACAGTATTTAAGTCTCTATCAATAGATCAAACCTTATTTGATAAGTGTGTTAAAAAGCATAGAGGTTATGCTTTTCTATTAAGGAATTGGATAAAAGAAGCTTACCAGAATGGCGCGTCTGTGAACGACGTAGTGTTAAGTATAAAAAAATCAAGCTTGAAAATAGAAGAAATAATAATCGATAAACCATTATCGTAGAAATCGGATGCAATTAACTAATATTTTTTATCATATAATTATAATTTATGGAAGGAAACGGGAGTGGTTATCTAGTTTTTGCTAGAAAGTATTGTATAGAGTTTATTAGTTTGTATAGTATAAGCCTAATATTTTACGACTGCTCCCATATTATTATCTAAGAAAAAACTATTTATAAAAATCATGGTTGAAAGGAAAAACAGAAGTAGTCTACCAATTACAAATTGAGTTGAGTTTGTGTATTACCCCATTTAATGAATGACTGCTTCTGTATCCTTTTTTAAGACAATATTGTTATGCTTCCAGACCGATTAGATGAGATTACGCCAGAAGTATTGTATGGTATATTAAAAATATTAAACATTGATTATGGAGAGTTTATGTTTAGACTTATAAATGATAAACCTTTTGAAGTTATGGTCTACGCCAAAATATTTTCATTGCACCAAACTATTAAAGAAAATAAACAATTAAAAAAAGATGATACTATTTCTTCAATATCAGGGAATAAAAAAGCATCAAAAAAGAGCCATCGATAAGAAAATTGAAGAGTTTGTTAACATGAATACTTCAGGAGAGCAAACTATGAGAATTGCAGGACAAATTTTGGAAGATTTAAAACCAAATAACGATAAACTCAAAATTAATATTTGGAATAAAATAAAAACAAAGATTAAAAACCTTAAAACCTAATTCAATATGAAAAAAACCAACTGTCAACCTCAACCAGAGCCTAAACTCAGGATAAGTTTGCCAAAGGATATTACAATTATCTAGTCTACGACTAGTACTTCATAAAAGACGCAATCAATATAGTTATTCTCTAAAGACGTCATAGGCGATACCATATTGATAAAATGACGCTTTTAAGCTTCTAGCCTCTGTCATTATCATACAGCTTAGTGCATCATACTATGCTGTACAAGAATTCGTATTCACATTTTTAATTAACCATAAATAACAATAAACATGAAAAAACTAAATTTTTTAGGGGTACTTATGATTACCCTATGTTTTGTGCATAGCAGTTATGCGCAAGATGTAACACCATTGACTTGCGATGAAAAGGTAAATATCGCTAAAGCATATGTACCTTATTTAAAATTTTTAACTCCTGAACTGAAAGCAGAAATTTTACTAGATATCAAAGATTGTATTGAATCTGGTTTACCTGATGCTCAATATATATCGGCTATGATAACATTGGATGGAGATTTCTCTCAATCCGATGAACAACAGGCTCTAAATACTATAGAGATAGCTGCTAATGAAGGAGTTTCTGAAGCTCAAAGAACTTTAGGTCTATTTTATAAAAACGGAAGTACTTTGAATACTGATTTAGATAAATCATTTGAATGGTTCGAAAAAGCTGCAAATCAAGGCGACGAGTTTGCTAAATATGCTCTAGGATATTTTACACTAAAAGGATTAGGAAACGTACAGCAAGATTATCTGTCAGCAGTACAAAAATTTAAAAGTAGTGTTGATCCAATGGCAAAACATTGGGAAGCTATCTGTTACTATTATGGATATGGTGTACCTAAAAATAAAGATTTAGCACTCCAAATATTAAAAGAAAATAATATTGAAAATAGTGTATTATTAGCACTCCAAATTCAGGAACCACTTGAAAACCCTAACGAACCTTCACCTACTGACTTTTCAATAACTGCTGATGAGATAAAAGTTTTAAATCGCCAAAATGAGGATTCAGAAGTTTTAACCACAGACGAGGTAAGTTTTGTTTATCAAGGAAAATTTATAGAATACGATTGGTCTAAAACTTCTTTTAAGAGAACATTCCCTTTTGATTTCTCTTTAGAATACAATAATGACACGAATACTTTAGATTATAATTTCAAACTAGACAATGTATCTCATAAAGGAACGGCAAACTACGAAGAAAATAAAGTTGTATTTAATAAAAAAATAATATTGCGAGTTAAAAGACATCTTCGAGATCATCCAGAAGTAGATAGTATTACATATGAGATTTCATCATTAAAATTTGATTTAGTTAAGCCTGTTAGTGGTACAGATCCAACTTATGTGATAGGTGACATTGATGGATATATACCAGAATGGAAAGAACCGATGATGCCTTCTAAATTTTTGTTAAAACAGTTTCACAAGCCTGGTGAAACTCCAATACCACCAGCAGGAGAATTGATTGATTTGGTAGTTTCTCCTAACCCTACAAATGGGGTAACAAGAGCGATTTTCACGTTAAATATTCCAATGGTTGTGAATCTTGAGGTTAGAAGTACATCAGGAGCTACGGTTTTCAAATCAGATCGTTATAGTTTTCCTGCTGGAAGACATTCTATAGAAATATTAGTTCCTTTTGTTTCTAGTGGATCGTATTATATGTCATTGTATGCAGGCAATAAGAGGTATAGCGAAACTATTTTAAAAAATTAATTAACAAATCATTATATAACACATAAAATGAAATCAATATATAAAGTATTGATAATAGTTATACTATATCTATTATCTAGCAAAACGTATGCTCAATTTGAACAAAGTATAACACAGAACGATAGAGCAAGTGTAGAAAGATCTGGAAGTATCTTCGATTGTTATTGTCGGTACGAAGAAGATTTTGATAGGCTTAATGTAGCATTAGCAGGGCTTGAAGCAGATCGACGTCAACGATGGTTAGAAGAGCAAGAAACTATCTTGAAAAACGAAATAGAAAGACGAACCCGTAAAGAATATTCGAGTTTTAACGAAGCTCAGCAAGATTATTTCAAGAGTAGAAAAGCCGATCGTACTTTTAAAGTTATGAATAATCGAGTCAAAAATCGTAATGAGAGAGAGAAAAAAGTTCTTGATAGAGAGTTGAAAGGTAAATATTCTGAATGGCGATTAGGAAATGGACGACTTTTTGAATTAAATAATGGCGATTCAAGACCAGAAAAGTATGGTACATTGAAATGGAAAGGGCGATCCTTAAAAAACATGACACTTGCTAACTCTGAGGATTTCTTAAAATCAGGAATGGATAACTCTAGAGCAGACCTATTAAATATCAAAAAAGATTTAATAGATATCAAACAAATATATCAAGGAATGGCACTAGGTAAAGAAAGTATGATAGCCAAAATGGTAGCTGAATATATTGATCATTACAGGTCTTATTCTTTTCCCAACAGAATACGATTAATGACAGGATATTTAATAATGGAGAATGCTTCAATACTGCGCACATGGCCATGGGAGCTTGGTATATATGGGATTACTCCTTATACTAGTCATAATACTTGGACTGATACTGATTATTTTATCGATGTGGCGCTTGGATATGTTACAAATCCTGTTAGTGTTAGTGACCCTACATTTACAAATTATGAACAAGCTATAAGGCATTTCGCAATTAACATATTTTCTGATGATATTGTAGATTTAATTATTAATGATCCTGATATTTATCAAGCTGTGGGAGATTACCTTCATACAAACCAATATCCTCAAAACATAATAAATATTACGAATCAGTTGTTTAGAGATTATATAAATCAAGGTAGATATGAAGTTGATATTAGAGAATATGCATCGTTTGGTGCACCAGAAATAATTCAATATGAACATCCACATCGTCAAGACCATGATTTGGCTTTGGCATGGAGAGCAGATAGTGAAAATGGTCATAAATATAGAGGTTTCGGAAACGTTCTTTCTGCCTTGTTCAACGATCATACTTTTACTCCGTTTGAAGGGAGAATTATTAGACAAATGTTTACGGCTAATAATATAGATATCTTGGATGAAATCTCTGATGAAGATTTAGGAAGACTTTTTAGATTTAGGCAAACTGACTTAGATCCTCCAACAGACAGAGATAATTATCGAATCACTATTGAGTTTGAAAATAATCTAGGAGTCGAATTTCGCAGACGAAATGTTTTTTTAGAGTATCTCTTATCTTTTCCACCACTAATGAAACCTGCTATTTCATTACTAGAAGGTAATGAAGTAAACTTTGAAAATATAATTACAGAATATACTTTTGGCTTGCTTGATAATGCGGTAAGTCAATTTATTAATGATTCTAGCAATGTTGATTTTAAAGCAGCAGTAGAAAAGTATATACTTTTCAACAGGTATTTAAGTGATGGTGCAGTAAGTTACCTAAATAATTTCTTCCAAAGTTTTATAAATGGAACTGATCTTAGTATAGATGCAGGCTTGTATTTAGGCAGAGATGGGTATTCTCAATTTCAAAACGAATACTTTAAAGATTTAGTTGTTCACTTTCCCCATTCTGATGAGGCTATGCAACAAGGTCTTGTAGACACAGATGCTTTATATTCAGTATTATCTACACGTAATACTGATAGAACCAATAGTTTTATGGGAGGGATTATAAGAAACATATTTGCTGAAAATGGATTTTTAATATCATCAGATGTTAACAGTTTATTATTAGGACAAATCTTTAGAATTAGAGATGCTGGATATCATTTTTATCCTGCTCCTCCAAGATTTGGTCGATATTCAGAATCTACATATATCTTTTTTAGAGTAGGTAATTCTCCTCAATTAACTCCGATAGGAACTACTTTGTGGGATTCTGGTATTACTCTGCAAAATCTTTTTGATTCAGCTTTTAATTTAGAAGCGGCATTAGCTTTGGCAAATGGTGAGGATTTTGACATTCCTTTTAGAAGAATGGTGTATGATTTGAAAACAAATCTAAATCTTAATGATGCACAAGAAGATTGGTTGATTGGTAATAAGCCTTCAGCAGAATTGCTAAATACATTTGTTCAAGAAAATTTAATAAATGATGAAGTGCCGACAAATGTAAATTTATTAGCCAATGAAATAGCAAATTTTGGTGTACAAAACGGTGACAACAATTTAGCACAACAATTGGTTAATGATATGTTGACAGCAGTAAACTCTAATTCGACTTTTGACATAGCTCCATTTATTCAAAATGAGCAATTCGTTGAAACTGGATTTACTGTGGACGGCTCTTGTTGCCCTAACGACCCTTTTATAATGAACGATCCTTTATATGGTAGGGAATTAGGTATAGATTTAGTCAATGCCACTATTGATGGTTTCGCCAACTTGATGATTGCATTTATAGATTACGGTGTAGGTGATCGATCAGAGGGGCAAATTATTAGAAAATTACTTGTTAATATGGGAGTTGAAGTCGGCAGCGACATTGATGATGCAACTCTTGGGGAATTGTATCAGCTTAGGAAGAGAGATAGAACATTGGTTGTTGAGTATCAAGCTGGTTTTGTTGCCAATCTCATCGACCTTGGTTTTGCAACGTTGGATGTTATGGTTATATTATCTCCATCAAGAGGTGGTGGAGCTTACTTAGCAGTTAATGGAGGTGGTCGTATAACCGCTGCGGCTATGAGAGCGCATTTAGCAAAACTAAAAGATATTGCGCAAACAACTTTAGCAGGTGGTAGAGGATATAGATCTTTTGATGCATTCAAAAGAGTTGAGGGTAATGCCTCTTCTGGAAATGCATTACATCATATAGTTGAACAAGGAGGACATAAAAGCTTGAATCAACAAAAATTTGGAAAGACTAATATACATAACACAAAGAATATCTTAGACATTCCTGATGGAGCAGGGCAACTACATAGACGAATAACTGGGTATTATAATAGTATTGACGCGGCAATCCATCCTACAAAAAAAGTAAGAGAAGCTATTGAAGCTTGGTCTTTTCAAGAGCAATATGAGTTTGGAATAAGAAAATTAAAAGAATTTGGATGGGATGGGATAACTGGTATAATTGATTAAATTTACAAAAAACAAGTGTTATGAAGTTTAAAGATATTAAACAAGCAAAAAAAGCTTATTTAGATGGACATAAAATCTCTCGTAAAGCATTGCTTCAAGGAGATAGTAAAACAAATAACAACATTGTAAGAAATCAAATGAATCCAGCTTTTGAGTACATTAAAAACAAAGGGGAATTAAAAATCCTTATTGAATTATTAGAGCAAAATGAAAATATTGATCTGAAACAAGCTATAGCTGTAGCTCTTTTACCGCATTATGAAGATATTGCAATTAATGCTTTAGAACATATTAGTAATATGGATATATCCAATTCATTTACAGCCAGTATGGTATTGAAGCAGTGGAAAAAAGGAGCATATTAAATAAATAAACCACCGTCTTATAGCGGTGGTTTATTTTCATTTTAATAATTATGAAACTATCAAAAGAAAATAGAAATGCATTGTTAATGCATATCCATCAAACCATATACGACACTATAGACTTTGCACTTAAAAAGTTTGTAGATGAAAAGGAAAATTCGTTAGAGTATTATGTCCTGACAGATGAAGAAGAGAAATTCATGAATACAATTAAAAATTCGCCAATATTACAACGTGTTATGCAAAAAGTCTTAACTAGGAGTTTAGATGATTCTTTTTTGAGTGTACTTGGAATTATTGATGGCACTTCTGAGCCTTTAGAAAAATTTGGTAAAAAATCTGATTTTTTATTAATTGATATGCCTGAGAACTTTGATGAATCTCATGACTTTTTACAGTATCTTTATTTCGAATCCTATGATGAATGGGAAAGAATTAATAGCTTAAATTAATTTATTTTGCACTTTGAAAATATTGATCAAGCAAAAAAAGAGCTAGTTGAAGCTATATTATGTCAACACAAGGCTTTACTAGATGATGATGACAAAACTCAAGAGAGCTTTTAAAATCGATGAGTATATTAAACAAAATTTTGACTTAAAAGAAATGTAAGATTTGTTAGATCATCCGGATTTAGGAGTTCAATCATGGGTAGCAAATATGTTGTTACCCTTATATGAAAGTATTTCTTTAGAGATTTTGGACAGAATTTATAGGCAAAATATTCCTTTTATATCAATGAGTGCCAGAGCTATGTTTTGTAAATGAAAAAAAACACCAATATCTTTTGATTTATGAAATTTGAAAATATAGAATTAGCAAAAAAAGAGCTTGTTGAGGCTATCCTCAATCAATTAAAAGCAACTGAAGAAGGTGATCACAAAACTGGTAATAAAAACTCGGATATCATAAGAGCTATCACAGCTTATATCAAAGAAAATTATGGGTTACAAGAAATGAAAGATTTACTAGATCACGAAAGTGATAAAGTTAAGGTGTGGGCTGCTAAATCTTTATTGCCAATTTACGAAGAAATTGCACTAAATATTCTTGAAAAAATAGGAAGTAAAAATATTCCCCACTGCTCTTTTGACGCCAGAATGATATTAAGTGAATGGAAAAAAGAACCTTATAAATTTTCATAATCTTTAAAATATGCCAAGCTCAAAAATGAGCTTGGTTTTTTATGTTTATATACAGTATGAAAAAAGAGTCAAATAGAATAGTTATAGTAATTGGAGTATTAGCTATCTTGATTATACTCTCCCTTTTTTTAGAAAATGTTTATGATGTACTTAAGTCTTTATAATGTTTTTATAAATCAGTAATTCTTATGTCAACCTACTTCTTCTCAAATGCTATTTATTTATAGCAATTAATTAAAAAAACCCGTTGTGCATTTAGAAAAAGTTGTGCAAACTGCTAAAAGGCAGTAAATTGTAGTTACCACACAACAATTTAAT
>CANLYR010000062.1 GCA_947495425.1 uncultured Aquimarina sp. | reverse complement strand
AACCCTAAAAAACAAAAATAATCCCAATGAACATCCAAAACTAAAACCCGTTTTGAGCGTGCAAACATACAACCCTTTTTTTGTATAACAAGAACTTTTTTTAGAAAAAAATTCACGAAATAACAAAAACCTTGATTTTTAAAAAGATAGCAAACTAAGATAAGGAAAATTCTTAAGCTGACGTTCTTTTTTACATTTTTATATGATAATAAATAATATAAGTTATTGATTCATTTCTAGTATATTGGGGATAGTAAACCTAAGAATATGCTTGGGACATGTTATTATTTTAATTAATACTGAGTCTATTGAACTATATAATTAGATTAATAAAACAAATAGCAACCAAACGTTTTGATAATTTATTTTGAACCTAGGACTATTTTTTTATAGTCGCTGTCTTAGCTGGATCAGTCCATTTGTTTCGCAAATCGTAAAAACTAAACTCTAAAGCTGTTTTTTGTTCTTCAAGAATATTAGACTGGAAACTACGTTGTAGTATATCTTCTATCCAATAATCTTCTTCTACATTAATCGGATCATACTCTCTTTTTAATGAAATCTTAAAAATTTTAGCTGTATTGTTATACCAAAATGCTCTCCAGCCACTTCTGTATTCTTTCACTAATTCATACATAGTAATGCCAGTCTGGCGGTGGATTAACTTAACTAATATCTGCCCTTCGGTACGTGTTAGTTTTTTCAATTCGGCCGTAAATTCTTCTTCAAGATATTTTTGCAGTCTCTTTATATATTTCCTTTTTGATCTTTTACCACCAATACCCTCTAATCTTTGATTCAAAGTACTTAATCGATCTGAAGCTAGTTTGGCATATGGATATACTTTCCGGGTTTTTCGTCTAAGAATGAGATATCGTCTTCTGGCAAGTTTATCATCAAACTTTAATCTTCCCAAAATTACTACTTCGTCTAGATCTATCGCTTCGTGAGGAATAGTATCCCCCTCAACAATATAATATTGCACGTATTGATTTGCAGTATCTATCTTCTTCTCTATTCCTTTCTGAGCAAAAAGAATACAGGAAGATAATATCACACATATATATATGGCATGTTTAAGCATAATAAATTTAGGTATACCAAAATTATTCCAAAATTAACAATTAACCGATTTTTAATTGCAAAATCTATGTGAATATTATTAATTTCGTGAAAAATAAAATTATATCACTCTGTAATTATGGCTAAAAAGAGCATCTTAACTAAAAAATCTCTAAACTTTCTTGAAAAGTATTTAAATAATCCAGCGCCAACCGGCTATGAATGGGAAGGGCAAAAAATATGGATGGAATACTTAAAACCTTATGTTGATGAATTTATTACTGACACCTATGGAACTGCAGTTGGTGTTATTAATCCTAAAGCCAAATATAAAGTTGTAATTGAAGGTCATGCAGATGAAATTTCATGGTATGTTAATTATATTACAGATAATGGTCTTATTTATGTGATTAGAAATGGCGGTAGTGATCATCAGATTGCAACTTCAAAACGTGTAAATATTCATACAAAAAAAGGTATTGTAAAAGGTGTTTTTGGATGGCCGGCTATACATACCAGAAAGGGATCAAAAGAACAAGCTCCTACATTAGAGAATATCTGTATTGATGTAGGTTGTAATACTAAAGAGGAAGTCTTAAAACTTGGTGTACATGTTGGTTGTGTTATCACCTATCCTGATGAATTTTTTATACTCAATAAGGACAAGTTTGTTTGCCGTGCACTTGATAACCGTATGGGTGGATTTATGATCGCAGAAGTTGCTCGTTTGTTAAAAGAAAACAAAGATAAGCTCCCTTTTGGCTTATATATCACCAATTCTGTGCAAGAAGAAATTGGCTTACGAGGTGCAGAAATGATCACACACACTATACAACCAAATGTTGCTATTGTTACAGATGTTTGTCATGACACTACTACCCCAATGATTGAAAAGAAAACTCAGGGTGAAACAAAGATTGGTGAGGGCCCTGTAATTTCTTATGCTCCAGCTGTTCAAAATAGACTAAGAGAACTTCTTATTGCTACTGCAGAACATAAAAAAATTCCTTTTCAGCGCATGGCATCTAGTAGAATGACGGGCACTGATACTGATGCTTTTGCATATAGTAATGGTGGTGTTGCCTCTGCTCTAATATCATTACCTTTACGCTATATGCACACTACTGTGGAGATGGTACACAGAGATGATGTTGAAAATATAATCAAACTAATTTATGAAAGTTTACTAAATATAAAATCTGGAGAAATTTTTAGTTATTTTGGAAAATAGATAAACAAATCATTAGTCTTTTGAGTTAAATCCTGCTCTTACAAAGCAGGATTTATTTATTTTTAAGATATGGCAGATGAGCTTATAGATGTAATCAATACTTTGGGAAAACCCACGGGTAATGTGGTATTAAAATCAGAAGCACACAAACTTGGGCTCTACCATGCTAGCGTGCATATTTGGTTCTACACAAAAAATAAAGAAATCTTGCTTCAAAAGCGAGCAGACAACAAAGACACTTTTCCTGGTTTATGGGACGTGTCTGTAGCTGGTCATGTTGGAGCTGGTGAATCCCCAGAAAATTCTGCTATCCGAGAAATTGAAGAAGAAATTGGCATATTGATTTCAAAAAATGACTTAAAATTTGTTGGAACCTATTTATCAGAAAAGATTCCAAAACCCAATCTTTATGACAATGAACTTCATTACGTCTATCTATCACAATTAACAACACCTGTCGAATCACTCACATTGCAAAAAGATGAAGTCTCTGATGTGATTATGATAGACATTAACGCTTTTATAAGCACTCTTAAAGATCCTATACGCAGTAAAGAACACGTACCACATGATGAAGCATACTACACTTTAATTCTCAAAGAAATTCAGAATAAATTACACTAATATCTTTATCACAACTAACTATCACTGCTGTATGACTTAGTTAATTATTATAGTATTTTGTATTAATAATTAAAAAGCTATAAGAAAAAACTATGAAAAATACTAATAAAGAAACAATAACCAGATTAAACATTCTATTATCAGATTACCATATTTATTATCAAAAGCTAAGAAACTTTCATTGGAATATTACTGGACCACATTTTTTTGAGCTACATACAAAATTTGAAGAACTTTATGAGGAAGCAAAACTTAAAGTTGATGAAATTGCAGAAAGAATATTAACTCTTAGAGGCGAGCCTTTTAGCAATTATAGCGCTTATCTGAATCACTCTAATATCAAGGAATCTGAAACTACGCTTACAGATAATCAAAAGGTTTCTGCTATTTTACAAGATCATGAAATTATTTTGAATCAATTAAAAAAAGTTATAGAAAAAGCTGAAGATGCAAAAGATGATGGAACATTGGATATCACAGGAACATATGTTGGCGAACTTGAAAAAACCAGCTGGATGCTTAATGCATGGAATCAAAGGAACTAAAATTTACAGCTACTACCTAAATATTATTCTTTTGATAGAAATTATAAATAAATCTCTGTCTGAGTTGAATCTTGATCATTGATTTTACTCAGGCAGAATTACAACAAACAAAGAATAAAAACCTCAACTATACCCATTAAAAATCCAAGCCAAAGCCAAAGGTAAAACGTAACCCATCATCGCTACTAAATAGTCCTAACTGCCCTCCTATCACATCTATAGCATTAAGCCATAATCCACCTCCAACAGAATCATTCCACCGGTCCGAATCTTCGCCATCAAACCAGACTCTACCAATATCATACCCTCCAAATATCCCAAGTTGTAATGGTAATACTCCTGTCTTAAATTTATTAAAACTATATCGCAAATCCCCACCAAATGCTAATGCACTTTCTCCTGTAAAACGCTCTTCTCTATATCCTCTTAATCCTTTGGTCCCTCCTAAGGTAGTTCCTTGATAGAATTCGAAATCATCACCGATGTTAACTTCTGCTATCACGTTAGTTTTTAGTACGAGTTTACGATTTTTGGTTATTGCGTTATAAAAACTAAGTGTAGGGTAAATATATCCGTATGTTCTATCAGTATCATCCACATTCATTCTAGCCCCGGTTTGAAAACTAAATAACATCCCCCGAGTAGGATTTATCTTGTTATCATAACTTTCAAAAGTATATTTAAAATCAAAATTTGCAAAAAACTTTCTTTCAAAGAAATCTGGATCTGCTCTTATAAAATCAAATCCAGATGTTATAAGTCGTTCAGGTGTATCCTGAACTTCTATTCCTTCATAATTTGCTTTAATCGAAAACTCTGATCCATAGTTGCCTTTTTTAGAAATACCCAAACCTAATGCCCATGTTCCAATCTTAACACGATTGTAATCAAAACCTAATTCATCATCTTCATTAATAGAATTGTTTCCAAATCCAAAAAAGTTTTGAGCAAAATTTTCACTAGTATACACTCCATTAATTAAAAAATTCCAATTGCCTAGTGCATTTGAAAATTCTCCGGAATAGGTAACGTCATATCCTTTTGTTAAAAAATAGTATGCTGCACTTACTCTATGCCTACTATGAAAAGGATCGTCTTTAAACCCATTGATCGTATATATATCGGTGAGATTAATATTGATTCCATCATCTGGGTTAAAGCCAATAAATGGAGTTATTGTATTTGTTTTATTTATAAATTTATTATAGTCGTATACATTATAGTTGTAGATATCAGTCAATTTTACCTTAGCACCACTTCGCTCTTCGATAGTATTAGGCTTTGATTTATGATCGAAGACTTTGATTTTCCTTCCATTCTTGATAACATATACATCATTATTTTGCCCTCCTATGATTCGTATTTTTATGGGGTTACTACCTTTTCCTTTTACTATAAAAGTATCATCATCATCTAATCCATACACCCATATTTCTTTTGTTTCATTGGTAGTGAATGTTCGGTTAAAAAAAGATTCTTGCTTACCTTCTTTTTTAATTCTTGATCCTATTATTGTAGTTTTTTGATCCTCTCTTATTATTTCAAACAAATCATCTTTATCTGTACCATGTATTATGACATGTTTGGAAAGATACTTATAATACCTATTGGCGATATCTTCAATTTTATCTCTTCTGGATTTGAGATTTTTTTTAATCTTTTTGGCAGTATTATCCTGAAGTTCTTGCGGAAGATTATTAAACGCTCTTTCTATATCTTGATCTGTCAGGTTTCCTTTGATAAACCTAGCTTGTTCTATCCATTGTTGTTTTCCAGAATTCTGGATTAGTGCTTTATCTAATTTTAGCCCGGATTGGTTTATCCATTTTACTTTCTTAAGATCACCGTCATATACCTGAAATTTACGCGCTAGCGGAACAATAAACTTTATAATATCAAGAATCACACCATCATAATTAGAGAATACCTGGTCTCTATCTCTGGGTATAGGTCTGTATTTTTTACTTTCATCGGTATCAAAACGGGCCCATCGCCATTGGTCTGGATGACGATCCCAATCTCCTAAAATCATATCAAAAAGTCTGGCACGAATATAACTTTCTTCATCCATTTGATATTTTTCATCTTTCCTTAATTTGCGTAAAAGATCATCTGTACTTTCTATATCATCAGGTTTTCCAAAAGAAGCTTCATCATAGTATTCTTTACCGGGTCTCTCTTCTAAAAAATAAAGTTCATCACCAAAAGTTTCATTGTACTCACCCAACGCACTATGCTTAGGAATATAATACAATTCTGGATTCGCATGATAAACATTAATTGCATCAGCTAATACCCCGACTGTCAAAAATGCATATGGATAGCTAGATGTGTAGAAGTCTGAAAGGATATCTTCTGTTAGTGTATCATCAAAACCATCTTCGAGATAGGTATATTTAAATGCTCCTTTTTGCAAAAACTGTGTTACACTTTTTCGCATAGCGCGTAAGCTATACTGCTTGCCCATACTATCAATAAGTCGAAGTGACCTTGTTACCTGACCTCCCCCTTGTCTATCAATTGAAAAACCTCCTTTGAGCGTATCTAAAGTAGCAACAGGGATCGTAAGATTTTTACCGTAAACATCTCTATAGTGGTCGCCCCACATAAATTTATGAAATTTTGATTTTTCAACTTCGTCTTTTGAGTATATTGAAGTTGAAGTTTCTTTCTCGAAAGCATTAGAAAACCTGCTGAAGTCATATACGGGTTTTTTCTGATGAACTTCTGTTTGATACACTAATTTGGGAGTATCTTTCTCGTTTGCGTAAAAACGAACATTTGAGGAACCATCTTTATACACATCGAGCACAGCAAAACCCTGACCTGGGTATGAAAAAAGCCCGTCTTTACCCAATGAAGCTGGAGAAACTTTGGATCCAGATCCAGAGACAATTTGCTTAATACCATTATTATTAATGTATTGCAGCGAATGTTCATGCCCAGAAGCAAAAACCACCTTATCTATACTTCTTGCCATCGTAGATAATCTTCGCATCAATCTATTGTAGCGTACATTCGATACATCTTGAGAAGAAATTCCTCCTTGAGAACGGATCTGCACTGCTAACGTTCCTAAGATCGGAAGTGGTATTTTCTTTTTAGCCGGAAAAATATGCTTTTCAAAATTATATTTTCCTCCATGTGGTCCATTGGTATACATCGGGTGGTGCATTGCAATGACTATTGTTTTTTTACTGTGCTTTTTTAATTCGCCTTCAATCTCTAAAAAGAATTTCTCTCTGGTTTTGATTTCACAATTATCATTAATCGTTGGGTTTTTATTCCAATTAGCTAAATACCATTGTGTATCTAAAATTAATAAATGTACCTGCTCACTAACCTTAATACTTTCAATAGGGCAACCACTCGAGGGTAAAAAAGTTTCCTTTTTTCCTATTTTCTTGGTGACATATTTTTCTTGTCTCTTTAAACCTTCAAGACCTTTATTGTACCAATCGTGATTACCAGGAATAAAAATCACATTCCCATCAAATCCTTTTACAGCTTCAACTTGAGCGTTTATACGATGCTCGGCCAGGGTTCTGTTTTGTGATTGTTTTTTGGGCATCCCTTTTGGGTAAATATTATCCCCCAAAAACACTACATAATTGTCAGAAGTCTTTACTGTGTCTACTACTTTTTTTAAAGCCGTTAAGCCTTCTGTACTTTCTTTTAATTTAGCATATCCTGCATCTCCTATGAAGTAAAATGTCTTTTCTATTTTTTTAGCCGGTAATGTTTTAGAGTAATTTTCATATTCATATTTAGGAGAATATGTTGCACATGAACTCAGTAGTAGTGCAATACAAATTATTACAATCTTATTATATTTATTCATTGTTTGGAGTACAATCTCTTTTTTTTAATTATTTTGGTTATCGAAAAAATATAAGTATGTCTTCATTACTGGAAAAAACTGAACATTACGTTTCGGAGCTTTTTGAAAAAGAGCTTCCGAACTCCTGCATATATCATAATTACGATCACACCAAAAGAGTATTTAAAAGTACAAAAGAAATTATTGATAGCATCAATATATCAGATGAAGATAAAGAAGTATTGTTATTAACTGCATTACTGCATGATACAGGCTATTCTAAAAGCTCTGAGAATCATGAAGAACGCAGTGTTGAGATTGCAAAAGAGTTTTTGATGAATCAAAACGTTCCAAAAGAAGTCATTGATAAGATATCTATGCAAATTATGGCTACCAAAATGGAACATGAACCGATTAACGTATTGGAAGAAATAATCAGAGATGCTGATGCTTCACATTTTGCAAAAGATTATTATGGTGAGACCAGTGAATTGCTAAGGCGAGAATTTAAACTAAACAACGTAAAAGATTTAAACACTTCAGAATGGCTAAAAGCAAATATAGATTTATTTCAAAATAAACATCGCTATTACACAGCATATGCTAAGCATCACTGGGAACCCAAAAAAGAAGCAAACTTGATTAAAATGCTTGAAGAACAGGAAAAAATTAAGAAACAGAGTAAAAAAAAGAATAAAAAAGAAAAAGAGAAACTAAAACAGCTTTTTAAAGAGGAAAGCCCAGAAAAAGGTATTCAAACACTATTTAGGGTTACGCTAAGAAATCATCTAAAATTAAGTGATATAGCAGATACAAAAGCCAACATTCTTCTTTCTGTAAATGCTATAATCATCTCTCTTGCTTTATCAAATTTAATCCCTAAGCTTGATAATCCCTCTAACCAATATCTTATTATGCCAACTATGGTATTTATCGTGTTCTGTATTGCGTCTATAATACTATCAGTATTAGCAACACGACCTAATGTGACTAGCGGAGAATTTACTCGCAAAGAAATTGAAGAAAAAAAGGTAAACTTGCTGTTTTTTGGTAATTTTCATAAAATGCCTTTGGATGAGTATAAATCAGCTATGACCGAACTTATGAATGACAAAGAGTATATATATGATACCATGATAAAAGATTTATATTTTCTGGGAAAAGTGTTACACAAAAAATATAAGATATTGCGCATAACATATATGGTATTTATGATTGGCATTATTACCTCTGCCATTTCATTTATGATTGCATTTAATACGTTACAGTGAACATTTAATATATGAATAAAGCGTATGGCTTGATGTGTATTTGTTGCGCTAATATTCTACTTAATTCAGTTCTTTCATAAGATCTTCGTAAGTATAGAATTCTTTATCCTGCTCATCCCTATGATAGAGAATATTTACACGCAGTGCTTTAAGTCCTGTCACTCCCTGTAGGTCCTCTAATTCTACAATTTCTATTTCATCTTCGAGATAGTTTTTAGATTGTAAGAAGTTCAAATATTTAATGTATTCTCTCTCATCTGAGCGCTGAGAATAAATAATAACCAGCTTCCCTTTTTCAGTAACTCGTTGGTTAGTCCCTTTGATCATGGATTTATCAACTCGTTTTTTCACCACTTCATATCTAGCATTGTAAGTACCATCAACATCAAAACGTTTCTCATCCATTCTAAACCGTACAGATAATGAAGTATTAAAAACTAATACCATGGATGCTACATCAAGCGCAACCGGAAGTTCTTTTTTTAGCTGGTAATAGGCGTTTTCCATTTCGCACATGACTTGCAATTGCCATAATCGCAAATTATACAGATATACTTTATCAAAGCTATTTTGTTTTGTGATTGATTCACCTATGTACATGTTATGTTCTACACCATCAGATTTAAAACGTTCAAAATAATGAGGATACATTCCTTGTGCCTCATCTTGTTTTTGATCCAATAGAGCTGCCATTTTTTTATTGATAAGCATTACCGAATCATCATAGGCCTTTCGATGCTTATACACTGTTTTGATTCCTTTATCGATTAAGTTATTATAATCAGTAATAAGAATATCTAATTCATTATTCTTTTTCTTTAAGTGCTTGAATAATGGTGTAATTTCCTGCTTGATAAAATTGATAATTTTTTGCTCACTATCAACTTGTAATTGTTCTGTAATTGAGTTAATATATCGATTTGCACAATATACCAATTGTTCATAAATAGGCAGTGGATCAGACTCTATAATCTTATTAATTATTTTAGAAATGTGTTTAAGTTGTAAGACCATATCCTTTTGTATGGCATGATTACGAGCATCCGAAGAGCCTTTTATATCGATCTGCCCATATAATGGATATACATTTTCGAACACAACCTCTTTAAAAGATACCGGATTTTCTTCGACCATAGCTCTCATAAAACGCTTAGCCTCTTGTCGAAATTTCCAATGAACACTAGGATGAATAGACGTACATTCTTGTTGAATTATTAATTCTAACTCATTTTCGGCTTTAGCCTTTGAGCGTAAAACAGAATCAACCAAATACGGCATTACATCTTGCAACTTATTTGCATTTATACTATTTAATTCTTGCACATTGGGAGAAACTATTTCAAGCATACCTAATAATTTACCCTCACTTTTTATAGGTGCTATAATTGCACTATTTACACCTTGTGCAGCTAAATTTTTATACATTTTTTCATTGGGCGTAGACTTTTGATATCTTTTTACATCAGAAATAGCAAAATAAGTAGATTTATCAAACATAAAGTGATACGTACCACTACATAGTGCACTTTTGCAATGATCAGAAAACTTGTCATATAGGATATAACTATCTATATTTTTAAAAGGCACTCTCTCAAAAACCTGATCCTCTGGATTATAATTAGAAAAACCAACTTTTATCTCATGCAAATTAAATATGGCTCTAAAAATCTCTTGAAAGCTATGTACAAAATCTCCTTTCGTTTTGTCATATCTTATCAAACTTGTTTTAAAATCAGATAAGGAGACATCGGTTGTAACATCAAACATGTTTGCAAGTACAACACCCTTAAAAATCCAACTATGCGAAGGAAACTTTTCTTTCCAGATGTCTACATTATCAAAATTATCTAACAGCTCAGCTACATCTGCGTCTGTGATGTCTTTTGCTTTATCTGTCTTAATTATCTCTACAAAATCACCATTATACATGATTCTATAATGTCTCATGATACCTGTAGCATCAGGAATATCATAAAAAAAAGGTCTTCTAAAATCTATAGTATACCCATAATATGTACTCAAAATAATACTACACCCCATGATATAGTAATGATCCTCATCAAGATTTTTAATTTGAGGTTCAAAATCTTCTCCAGCAACTTTAATTATATTTTGATAACGCTTTGTCGACTTTAAGACTGTATTATGGAAAGGAATTGTTGCAATTTTTATTTCATTCTGTTGTAATACTTGCGCAAATGAATCTTCTAAGATTAGGTCGATCTGAGGAAGTAATTCTATCACTCGTTCTTCTTCTTTTATACCACTCTCTAACTCGGGATATTGTTCAACAATATTCAAAACACGCTCAGCGCGATCTCTAATAAGCTCATTGTCACTTTTTAGAAACGCTCTATACTGCTCAAAAAACTTTGAAAAGCTAATCCATATATCTAATGGAAAATCTTGCTCTAGTACCTTCATAGTAGCATCTTTCTTAGTTATAACAAAAGTAATATAAAACCAACTCTCGAAACAATTGTATTAACAATTAATTAAAATTATGTTCATAATAAAAACCATGATTTAATAGTATAACGAACGAGATTTTAAAACTGAGACTCATACTTAAAATTTGTTTTTAATGAATTTTAATTATCCTATGCTTCAAAACATTACGATAATATATTAGACATTATAATATAAGGTTTTGTTACACTTAAAACTTTTTTTTATCAATTTTTATGTTACCTATAAGATTATCTTAACAATTACACCCATCAAAAGGTTAATTTTTGGAGTATATAAATTGGATTCTGTATTTTTATCGCTCAATAAATTTAATTATTATGAGAAGAATTGTATTACTTGTTACACTTATCCTACTTGTAGCTTGTAAAAAAGAAGAAAAAGGATATTCTATAACTGCTGATATAACTGGCTTCGATAACGGAACTGTAGTCTATGTAAATGCTATTAGCCAATCTAATAGACCCATTATTATCGACTCTGTCGCAATACAAGATGAAAAGTTTAAGATTACATTACCTCCAGCAGAAAGTAATGATTTTAATTATCTGACGTTTAAAAATTTCCCGGGAAATGTACTATTCCTAGCAGAGAACAACCCAATTAGAATGACAATCTACAAAGATAGTTTGAGATCATCAATTGTTAAAGGAGGTTCAGAAAATGAATTGTTTTTTAAATATCTAAGTACAATAAAGAGCTATGGAGAAGAAAAGATTAATCTAAACAACGAATATCAAATAGCATCAAAATTAAATGAATCTGAAAAAGCTGTAAAAATAGCTGCGAAGAGAGAACAATTGATAGCGAAAGAAAGACAATTTAGGAAAGAATTGGCAGAAAATAACACAAATTCGTTAGTGTCTGTAATGGCATTAACTGATCTTTTGAACCTTAAGGTCATAAAAGCAGATGAAGCAAAAGAAAAATATGCCGCACTAGCAGACACGCTTAGAACAACACGATTGGGAAAAAATCTTAATCAGCTTATCAATAGTGCTATTGCAATATCAAAACAGAAAACGATGAATATTGGCAGTTCTGCCGAAGATTTTTCTGCTCCTACCCCCAGCGGAAAAACCTTGTCTCTAAAAGAATCTATGGGCAAAATAACTATAATTGATTTTTGGGCTTCATGGTGCAAACCTTGTAGAATGGAAAATCCAAATGTAGTAAGAGTATACAATAAGTACCATAAAAAAGGATTAAACATAATCGGAGTATCCTTAGACAAGAAACAAGAATCTTGGACTAAAGCTATTGCGGATGATAACTTAGACTGGAATCATGTATCTAATTTACAGTTTTGGCAAGATCCTATTGCAAGAGCTTATGGTGTGAGGTCAATCCCTGCAACATTTATATTAGATGAACAAGGAAATGTAATTGCAAAAAACCTTCGCGGACCAGCATTAGAGAAGAAAATTTCTGAAATCCTTGACGCTAAAGCATTATAATTTGATTATGATTTGAATATACCAGAACGACCTCAACAGGTCGTTCTTTTTATTTGCAGTTTATAGCTTACCCAATCTCTGCATCACAAATAGAATGATGATAGGAAGTGCTAATAACCCTATCATTAGTAAATTTTCCTGAAATAGCCATGGAGCCAAAATTAAGGTTATTACATACCCTCCAACTGCTCCGCCAAAATGTGCATCATGACCTATATTTCCCAATTTATTCTTCATTCCAAAAATAGAATATAATAAATATCCTATTCCAAAAATGTATGCAGGTATTGGGATAGGAATAAACATCAAATACAAACTCATATCAGGTCTAAATAAAATACCTGCATATATAACCCCTGAGACTGCTCCACTAGCTCCAACTGCACTATAATGATACTCATCCTTATGAAAAAAAAGTGAAAATAAATTACCGACCAATAGGCTTCCAAAATATACTGCTAAAAATTTAAAATTTCCCAGAAAACCAAGAACTACAGGTGCAAAAATGTAAAGTGTAAACATATTAAAGAACAAGTGCATCATATCTGCATGCAAAAACCCTGAGGAAAGCATACGTACTTGCTCTCCTCTTCGTATTCCGCCTATATTAAACTTATATCGTTCAAAAAAAGAAAAATCACTAAATCCTTTTAATGACATTATTATATTAGCTCCAATCACAACAATTATAACGATATCGAGGTTTCCCATACATACATTTTTTTTCAAATATACTACATATTTCACTTTAAAAAGTAATGCAATCGTTACTTGGTTATTAGTATGGATTTATGAAAATAAAACCCTGATAATTTTATATTTTTAGCGTTTAAATTGATTGTAATGCAACTATTCATATTTTGTTTGGTTTATCCGTTTTTGTGGTTAATTTCTAAATTACCATGGAGGGTATTCTATGGTCTTTCTACAGGTATTTTCTTTCTAGTTTATTACATTATAAGATATCGAAGAAAAACGGTTACACATAACCTAGAATTGGTTTTTCCAGAAAAATCAAAGTCAGAAATTAATACAATAAGAAAAGACTTTTATAAGCATATGTGCGATATGTTTCTAGAGATGATAAAGTCAATCTCTATTTCTAATGAAGAAATGAAAAAACGTTTCGAAGTAACCAATCTCGATATGCTGCATGAATTAGAAGCAAAAGGAGAAAGTATAATGGTTTTTATGGCACACTATGCCAGTTATGAATGGGCCAATGTAGTTGATATTCAGACAGGCATTCAAGCTGTTGGGATATACAAACCACTTGCAAACAAATATTTTGATCAATTAGTACGTCGTATTAGAGCTCGTTTTGGTTCTCGTGTAATTCCCGTTAAACATGCTATGGAAGAAGTTACTAATGATAAAAATAAAGATAGTGTATATATGTACGGTCTAGCTGCTGATCAATCTCCGAAAATCTATAAAGCAACATACTGGACAGATTTTATGGGGATTAAAGTGCCCACATTCTTAGGAGCCGAAGTGCTTGCAAAGCGATTAGACACCAAAGTATTTTATCTAAAAGTTGAAAAAATAAAAAGAGGGTATTATAAAGCAACATTTGTTCCTATTACTGATAATCCACAAAAATGTGAACCATATACTATAGTAAAAAGTTATTTGAGAATTCTTGAAAAACAAATCCATGGTAATCCACAATATTATTTATGGACTCATAAACGCTGGAAACATCGCAATTCTCTCTTACAGGCTCCAGAGGGGGCTACAATAGATTAAACCCTACTGTCTACTGGTATCTAACAAATAAGTTTACCTTTGTACCTTTTTTAATTATCAACTATGCAATTACTAATATATCGAATTGTTTATCCTATTTTATGGTTGGTCTCTAAACTGCCATGGAAATTATTCTATGCATTTTCTACCCTAATATTTATCCTAGTATATTACATCGTAAGGTATAGAAGAAAAACGGTTACCAGTAATCTAAAACTAGTCTTTCCAGAAAAAACAAGGTCAGAAATTAATACAATAAGAAGAGACTTTTATAAACATATGTGCGATATGTTTTTAGAAATGATCAAGTCACTTTCTATTTCAAGAGAAGACCTTATTAAACGCTATAAAGTAATAAATCTTGATGAGTTTCATGAATTTGAAAAAAAGAACAAAACTATTATCACACTAATGGGGCATTATGGTAGCTTTGAGTGGTCTAATGCTATTGATCTGGTCTCTATAAATCCGTGTGTTGGAATCTATAAACAAATAGCAAATAAACATTTTGATAAACTTGCACACCGAATTCGTGGACGATTTGACTCCAGATTAATTCCCAGTCATAAAGTAGCAAGGCAAATAATTAAAGACAAGCAAGAGGGTAATGTCTGTGCATATGGTATGATCTCTGATCAATCTCCAAAACTATCTAATGCAAAATATTGGACCGATTTTATGGGAATTAAGGTACCTATTTTTTTAGGAGGAGAGTTTCTAGCGCAGCGCCTGGATACTATTGTCTTGTATCTTCAAGTAAAAAAAGTAAGTCGAGGACATTATGAAGTGAAATTTATCCCTATATCTGAAAAGAGTAAGGAAGAAGAAAAGTTTTATTGTATAAAGAAATACCTTCAATTACTTGAAGCACAAATACGAGAAGAACCACAATATTATCTTTGGACTCACAAACGATGGAAACATCGTAATGCTACAATTCCAAAAGGTGCTATAGTAGATTAGCAATATCAATGTTTTATAGGTGTCCATCGTAAAGCACTAAGCATATGACTACTTGATACTTGACTCTTTTTTAAAACCTATCAAATCGGTTAAATTTGAAACCAAATACACTAACGCTGGACAAGCTCAAGAGATATTGAAAAGGCTTTAAGACTTCGAGGGAAGCTTCAAAGCATTAAATCTCGCTGTCTCTACCTGGGGCAGAATTACCGAATAAACAAAAAACCACGCAAATCTATTCGATATGCGTGGTTTTGAGCTAACGGATGTGTTAATTTATTTTTTCAAAACCCGTATTCTTTTTGGCGTATTATTGTCTTCATAATACAAGATATAAATACCGCTCGGCAGTTCGCTAGTATCTATATTTAAGATATCATTACTCATCTGTGTTTTAACTTTGCGAGTATTGCCATCCAAACCTATAAGTTTCATAGAACGTATGGTTTTTTTGGAAGTAATCCCTTGAACATTGAGTACCGCATCAAATGGTATTGGGAATACTTTTACCCCATCAAAATCATTTAAATCTATTGTTGGAGGGATAGCATCTGACATATTTGTTTTATCAGCTAGTCTGGCACTTTGCCCCGCAGTATAGCGTACTGTAAATTCTGCAACAGAAGTCCATCGTTTATTATCTACTTCTGAAAGCGCTCTAAAATATAGATAGCGAGTATTAAAAGCAGTAAAATCAACAGTTTGCTTGAGTGTAGATTTCTGAAATGATCCTGCAGCCAGTTGTTTCCAGCTACTACCATCCCAACCAAATAGCACATAATCTTTAATCATACCGGTAGTTCCTGTCTGTCTTCCTAAATAAGAGAATCCTACAAGCTCTTTTTGCTGTCCAAGATCAATTGTTATATAGTGAGGATGTGTTGTATTGTCATCATACCAGTTAGTATGCCAATAGGTATTAGGATCACCATCGGCAGCTTTTTCTTTTCCTTGTGCTGCGTTTACGGTTTCTTCACTATCTGTTCGGTATACGATACAGCCCTTACAATCTTCTAAGATATTCGGTGGTGACGTAATCCCATCGATAACTCCTTGTACAGTATTAGAATATTCAGAATATACAGAACCATCATAGGCTCTAACGCGATAACTGTACGTACCTTCTGATAAATCTTTGTCGGTGTATGTATTGATATTTGTATTTACTAATGAAATCCTTTCAAAAGCGCCTCCATTACTTCTCTCAATAGCAAAACCATTCTCGTTGGTTGCATTATCTTTCCAGGTTAAGGTAATATCTTTATTATTTACCTGTGATACGAGATCACTTGGTGGATTGATACTACTACCACCTCCATCATCACTATAAAGATCGGATTCCCAAATTCCTCGACCATAGGTTGCTACACGAATTTTGCGACTTGGGTAATGAATTTCAAGTTCCGTTGTCTGCACTCCAGGTAGGTTTTGAGAAAACGGAACCCATTGATCAAGAGTATCATTTGTGTAAAATACACCGGATTGCATCCCGACGTATAAGCCATTGGCAGCACTATCATCATATACCAAACATTGCGCAGAAATATTAGGTAAGTTGCCTCTAATATTTTGCCATGTATTCCCAGCATTAGAAGATTGATATACTCTAGAACCTGTAGTAGCTATGGCAACACGTTCTGGATTAGTAGGATCTACAGTTACAAAATTAACATCACCTCTAAAATTACTTACTTCGGCCCATTGCGGAGTATTACTTTGTCCATTTTTTGTTCTCCACAATCGGTTTTTCTGAGCGATATAGATATAGTTATTATTAGACGCTGCGATTGCCATTTCATCTAGATTACCACCAACATTAATTGTTGATGTAATATTACTCCAGCTACCACTTCTTCCTCCGTTTCTACTACGATACAGGTTACCATATCCTACATAAATGGTATTATTGTCAATAGGATCCATAGAAAAAGGTGTTACCCATTCTCCACTAAAGTTTCCTGGTTTACTTATGCTGCCAATGCTATTACCACCGTCTGTACTTTTATATAAACTCCCAAATTGCACAGTACCATAAACCACATTTTTGTTTTTATGATCTATAAAACATTCCATCCCATCTGCTCCAAGCCATTCTTTGAATTGACGGTTTGCTCCATTCATGATATTTGTGCCGTTATCCTGAGCTCCGCCCACTATCATATTTGCATCTGTTGCAGCACCTCCTATACGATAGTATTGACGAACGGCAAGTCCTCCTTGTGTAAGGTCCTTGCAATTATCTCCTCTATCCTTACTTTTAAAAATACCTCCATCACTACCGATGTATATGGTACCATTGATATATTGCATAACCTCAATATCTGCATGTACATAAGAGCGATCATTAGGTGCGCTCCAGGTTGCCAATGTGGTAAAATTAACTCCTCCATCCAAAGAACGAGAGTAATTCATACCTCCCAAATGAACTTCGTTGGCATTTGTGTTTGATACTGTGATAGCCATATCACGGGCAGCCTGAGTAAAATAAACATCATTTGTTGATACACTATTGTAATCTGCTCTAACACTAAAACTTGACCCACCATCTACAGATCGATATAAACGTCCAAAACTACTACGCCTTTTTTGTACTAAGTAAACTACATTAGGATTTGCAGGTGTAACTGCCATTTTCATTCGCTCATTGGCAACAATACCATTTGTAATACGATTAAAAGAAGATCCGCCATTAGTTGATCGGTAAAAACTGTCGCCACAAGCATATACTATATTTGTATTACCTGGTTTAAATTCAATATCTTCTGCTTTCGTGTTTAACACAACACCAAAACTATTTCCTCCATTCTGTGATCTGTATAGGGCTCTTGTAGTTCCGATAAATATCAAATTACTATTAGGGTGGATTAAAATTCTTTTTGGAGTCCCATTAACTCTATAAATTTCTGACCAAGAACTACCTCCGTTCGTGGATTTCATGATTTGTCCTGCCGAGTTTCCTAAAAACACCGTGTTGCTATTATTAGGGTCAATGGCAATTGCCCAGACAGACATATTGGTCATTCTGTCGCCTAGTGGTTTCCAATTCTCACCTGCATTCGTAGATTTCCAGATTCCTCCTCCTGGAGAGCCCGCATAGATAATATTTTGTTGCGTTGGTTCTACTGCAATCGAAACTATTCTTCCGAGACCAGGAGACCAGCTTCTTGTTCTTGTCCAACTAAATGGTCCTAATTCTTGCCAACCACTACTTCTTTGCACGCTTTTTGCAGCGTCGCTAGTATTTTCTTTCCAGGATTTCTGAAAGCTTTTGCTTTCTGTTAGCACCTGTTTATCAGTTATAACACGACCATTAGCATCTGCATTACGTTTGGCCCAATACAGATTACGCATATACAGCTTATATCCGCTTCCTTTACCCTTATCGCGGTTTTTAAAATACCGATCCCCTTTGCGCTCTAGTTGTTTTACACTGACATCGTTGTCTTGCATGAGCTCAAAAACTTCTTGTGCATTAGCTTTTTGGTTAGCTAAACCGAATACTAAAATAAAAGTAAAAACAAATCTTGTTCTTAACTTTAGAGTAGGTTTTAATGAAAACATAAAATGATGATTTATTAATTTAAATTAAATAGATGTATTAATTTTTATATGAAGTAGGACTTCATTTTGGCAATCAGATAGTAAATTAGTTCTTGAACCAACCCATGAAATATTCAAAAAATAAAGGGTTTAAAGTATCTAGTAAAGATTTTTAGTAAAATCAAAACCTTTCAAACTATCGTTTTGCATTTATTTTGATCAATAATCATGAGGGAATCTTTCTACTTATCATTTGAGTCGATAGAAGATACTGGATGACATTGACCTTCACTACATATTGATACTTATATTTTGCATACGAGTATACTAAACATCAATAGTGTTTCGCGTCAATAACTAACCATTACATAAGATGTGAACAAGTGGTTAGCATAGTTATGTGATAGTGGTGATTTAGATCATATGGGTTTTGATCCAAAACCCTGATCATTTGATTTGATCTGGCAGCAATATTGTCATAATAGTGTTTACGTTTTTGAGTTTGTGTGATTTATTTTTAGTGTTTTCTCAATATTATATTAATGTATCATTCTAACTTTGCAAAGTATATACGATATAAAAAATGGTTGTCATTTTTTAGAATTTCTATAATATCGATTTGTAAATTTCTGATTTACTTTTCATAAATTTACTAATATACAGAATACATTTAGGGTACATTTTCGGAAAAAAAGTGTACAAATAGGTATACTCCTTTTTTGCCTTTCTATTTGTGTAATAAACCCGTAATGTATTTCTAAACATTACACCGAATTTCATAATTAATCCATTTACACTTTCGAATTTATAGTAATAAAATATCCTTTTCTGTTTCTACTTCAGGATAAAAATAAATTGTAACTAATGCTATGCTTGGATTTTTCTTCTCCGTATGAACAAAAAATCATTCATCTTCTTTAATTGCAAATTCAAAGTATAACAGGTTATAATTCCCCCTATTCATAGGACAGAATAATTTAAAAATAAGATGTTAATGATGTTGAAAGAGGGGGGTCTGGGGG
>CANLYR010000061.1 GCA_947495425.1 uncultured Aquimarina sp. | reverse complement strand
AAAGATAAGGGTTTTTAGAAGCTAAAGCGAAATGCACTAAAGTGCATAGTTTTAACTACTTTTGAGACCAATAAAAACATAACGCACTTAGGGTTTTGGTCGGGAAATGTGCTTAACAACTTCTATGAATTTGCCTTATTTGAGAGAATTACTGCCCTGAAAGGACAACAATCTGATAGCACAGCCCATAATAATATTATGAACATTATAGATTGGTATAAAAATATAATCAAACAACCCAATTCTATAGAAAAAGATAACTGGGGATTTACTAATAAAAGATGGTCTTCATATCAGACTCCACCTATTGAAGATCTTCTTAAGATAGAAATTCCAATCTACGCTATTTTTACCACTAAAGATGAAAGTACCCCTATAGAGACAGCTTATCTACTTCCCATTCAGTTTATGCAGAAACGCAAGGATAACTTAACTTTTGAAATTTGTATGCAATGCAACCATTCATATTCAGAAACCATTAATGAAAAAAAAGTTAAACACTGGAATAGAATTTTTAAAGAATTTATAATTTGGACAGAACATACAGAAAATTAATAATCACATAACTACAATATAAATCCCGTTGCAACGACATAACATAATATCTGTCTATTTATATTTGTAAACAAGTTTTAATAGAAGTATACTTAATCACAAAAAAATCTGTTTATACAATTATGAAAAGGCTTAAACTTTGCACACCTATGAAAACTACAGTATTGATATTATTTTCACTTTTATGGCTAGGAAACACCTATGCACAAAAAGAAAAGATCAAAGGCAATAAAATTGTAAATACAGAAGAAGTAAATGTCGAAAGTTTTCATACCATAGTCATCCATGAAAATTTTGAAGTATCCATCGATGAAAGTAGTGACAATCAAATAAAAATTGAAGCGGATAGTAATTTACAAGAGTTTATACAAATTACTGTTCAGGATAGTATATTAACTATTACTTCCGATAAAGATCTTCGTCGTGCAAAAGCTTTGAATATTGATATTTCTTATGCTTCAGAATTAAATAAAATTATAGTAAATAATAGGGTGAATCTAAAATCATTGTCACCAATAACTTCTAGCAAAATAGATATAGAGGTACATGATAATGCAGTCGTTTTTTTGACAACTGAAACAGGTAAGGTGAACTGTATTACTAATGGGAAATCTAACGTAGAAATACACAGTACAGCTACAGAAGTAGTGTTACAAATTAATGAAAACTCAGATGTAAAAGGAATTGTGACTGCTGATAGTCTCAAAGTTGATCTATATCAAAAGGGATCTGCTGAACTTGAAGGAGAAGTAAAATCAATGCTGGTTAGAGCAGATAATGACGCAGATTTTTATGGAGAAAAATTAAATGCAGGAAAAGCCTCTTTAATTGCCGAAAGTGCCAGTGATTGTTATCTATTGATCAATGAAGAAATAACAATTGAAGCTAGAGATAAAACTGAAATTTTTCTGCTAGGAGAACCTAAAATCAATATCAATACGTTTTCTAATGAGGCTACGTTATTCAAAAAAAATATTGATTATGTACCTAGTAAGCTTAGATTAAATTAACACCAAATACAATAGAAATTATTTAGATTTTCCTGTCGGCAAAAATCTAATCACTTCAATTAAAAAAGCATCTCAAAAAAATCGAGATGCTTTTATATTTATATACGATCTTTAAATTACGCAGATACCTCTTCAGTAGTTTCTATTGTTGCTAAATAACGTTCTGCATCAAGAGCTGCCATACATCCTGTTCCTGCTGCAGTAACAGCCTGCCTATATTCTTTATCCTGAACATCTCCAGAAGCAAATACACCTGGAATATTAGTTTTGGTAGACTTACCTTCGGTAATGATATATCCGGTATCATCCATATCAATTTGTCCTTTGAATATATCAGTATTAGGTTTATGACCGATAGCGATGAACAAACCTGTTATTTCTATTTCAGACTTCTCTCCGGTTTGATTATTCACCATACGCAATCCATCAACTACTTGATCACCAATAACTTCATCAACTTCGGTATTATATAACACCTTCAAATTAGGAGTATTATGTACTCGATGTTGCATAGCTTTAGACGCTCTCATATAATCCTTACGCACTAACATTGTAACGCTAGAACATATATTTGCTAAATAAGTTGCTTCTTCAGCAGCAGTATCTCCTGCTCCAACGATAGCTACATCTTGTCCCTTATAGAAAAAACCATCACAAACTGCACATGCAGAAACTCCACCTCCGCGTAATTTTTGTTCACTGGGTATTCCTAAATATTTGGCTGTAGCTCCTGTAGAAATAATTACAGACTCTGCTTCTATGTGTGTAGTATTATCTACAATCACTTTATGGATACCACCTATTTCGGTGCTAAAATCAACAGATGTAACCATACCAATACGCACTTCTGTGCCAAATCGTTCTGCTTGCTGTTGTAATTGCACCATCATTGTTGGTCCATCAATTCCTTCGGGGTAACCAGGGAAATTGTCCACCTCTGTTGTTGTGGTTAATTGACCACCTGGCTCCATACCCGTATATATTATCGGTTTAAGATCAGCTCTTGCCGCATATATAGCCGCAGTATATCCTGCAGGTCCTGAGCCTATAATAAGGCATTTTATTCTTTCTATTGAATCAGACATACTCGTTCCATTTTTATCTGATGTAAAAGTAGCAATTTGATCATAAACCTTACAGTAAAGTTATTAAGAATTGTTATCAGCCCATAAAGTTCAGTTATTCAATTTTTTCTTAACATATAATACTACTAAATTTACACCCTGATGTATAATTTTACGACACGGTTATGACATTTTTTGACGTCTTCGACATTTTGGGCACGATAGCTTTTGCTATATCAGGTGCATTGAGTGCTATGAATCGAAAATTAGATCTTTTTGGAGTCTTTATCATTGCCTTTGTGACTGCTATTGGAGGCGGTACGATAAGAGATATACTTATTGGTAATACACCGGTTTCCTGGATGCAAAATACTACCAACCTATATTTAATAAGTAGCGTGACCGTATTATCGATTATATTTAGGGATAAATTAGATTATCTAAAAAAATCTCTATTCTTATTTGATACTATTGGATTAGGAATTTTTACAATTATAGGGGTTGAAACTGGGATACAAGCAAAACTAGACCCTATTGTATGCATCGCTCTAGGTACCATGACCGGATGTTTTGGCGGAGTAATACGAGATACTTTATGTAATGAAATCCCTATCATTTTCAGAAAAGAAATCTATGCGACAGCATCTATAGCTGGTGGAATTTGCTTTATGGCTTTGTATTCTTATAATACCAATCAAAACATAATGTATATATCAACTACCCTATTTATTATTGCTATTAGACTAGCGGTAGTAAGATATAGAGTTTCTCTTCCGCTATTAACTCCAAAAAATTAGTTACGCAGTAGACAGCTGTTCTTTTAATACTTTAAATTGACTCCATCTTGAGTAGTAGTTTTAAGCCGAAAAGTTTGGCTTTTGTACCATACTGAAGTTATTTTTTCAGCATAACCTTAGTTGCGCTGAAAAAAATAGCAACATTGAAGTAGAAAATGAGTTCCATTCTAAAAAATGATAAGAAACTTAATATCATCCTTTATAATTCTACGTGTATAAAAAAAGCGCCACTATGAGCGACGCTTTAAACAGAAAATTAAAATATCAATATCTATTTGGGCATTACAACATCACTAATTACATGTATCACTCCGTTCGTTGCCATAACATCGGTCTTTGTAATTTCACTGTACTTACCTGTAAGATCCTCTAACCAAATCTTTCCATCTTTTTGTTTAACCATAATTTTAGCACCGCCAAGTGTGGTCAATTCTACTTTTCCTTTTCCCTTTTTTAATGCCTCTACTACATCAGATGCAGCTAATTTACCAGCAACAACATGATATGTAAGAATAGATGCTAACTTTTCTTTGTTTGCAGGCTCTAATAAAGAATTCAATGTTTTTGAATCTATCTTACCAAAAGCGCCATTGGTAGGTGCAAAAACGGTAAAGGGTCCCTCTCCTTTTAAAGCATTAACTAAATCTGCTGCTTTCAAGGCTGTTACCAAAGTTGAAAAGTCATCAACAGAGACAGCAACATCAACAATATCTTTATCAGCTTTTTGAGCCGAAATAGACTGTGCGAATACAAATAACATAAGTGTAGAAACAATAAAAACTAACTTTTTCATGATTTTTAATTTAATTATTAAACAATTTTGTGTGGTTTATATCTTCATATACACAAGTTTTATCCATTTGGATGAGGTTGGATCATTTTTTATTACTTTTGAATGATCCCACAAATCAAAATGCAAGATAACTTAGAACTTATACGACAAGTACAACAACATGATAGCAAAGCGCTATCAAAAATCTATGACCTATACTCTGGTGCTTTATACGGAGTTATTCTTCGTATTTGTAAAAACGAAGAAATGGCAAAAGATGTACTACAAGAAACTTTTTTAAAAATATGGCAAAAGGCTAACCAGTATGACCCAAAAAAAGGAAAGTTCTTTACTTGGTCATATCGAATTGCAAAAAATTTAACACTAAATGCGCTCAGAAATTCGTCTAAACTCATCCAAGACCAAGATCTAAGTGTATATAGTAATAAGGAATCACAAGAAATCAAACCTGATATATTACAATTGAATGGATCTCTAAAAAAATTAGAAATTCACCATCAAAAGGCACTTGAACTTGTGTATTTTAATGGACTCACCCATCGTGAAGCACATGAAGAAATGGGTGTCCCGCTAGGAACATTTAAATCCTACATCAAACAAGCATTGAAGAAATTAAGAGAAACATATCAAAAAGAACTCCTTATGCTGTGGGTTTTAATAGAACACATGATATGATAGATAGGAATACTATAAAAGACAAGGGAATAATAGAGCAATATCTGCTTGGCGAACTTTCGGATGATCAATGTAAAGCTGTTGAAAATATTCTAAAAGAGGATGCTGAGCTGCAAAAATACGTCAATGAAATAGAAAGTGATTTTGAAAAATTAGCATTTGATAACACCATAATACCACCATCTCATATTAAAACTGCTTTGATTACTGGTAGCGCTGGCAATAACATTGATCAAAATTTGAACTTAAACTCAAAAAACAACTTAAAAACAGTTTATCTTGCTATAGCAGCAAGTCTTGCTGCTTTATTTATGATAAGTACTGGTTGGCTATATTTACAATGGCAAGATTCTAAAATCACGCTAAAAATTGTACAAAATCAAACTACAAATCTACAAGATCGTATTACCGTATTAGAAAAAAATATAAAGGAAACCAACGACTGGTATCAAGCAATAAACAATGCTTATGTAAAACAATTGCAATTAAAAGGAAATCAAATTTCTCCAAATTCTAAGGCTATAACCTATGTTAATCATAAGGATAAAACAATAATTTTAAATCCACAAGGACTTGAGAAGCTAGGAGCTGACCAAACCTATCAAATGTGGGCAGATGTAGAAGGTAAAATGATTGATATGGGTGTTATACCTACTGATAGAAAAATGATTTTGATGAAATATATCGACAATACTGAATCTATTAATATTACAATAGAACCAGCCGGTGGAAATGATCACCCAACTGTCGAGCGGCTAATTTCTAATGTAATATTATAATGATAGTGTTTAGAAAAGCAACTCAAAATGATATTTCAACTATCGTACAAATGATTGCTAATGACGACCTAGGACAGACAAGAGAAAATTACCAGAACCCGTTACCAGAAAAATATATCGAAGCTTTTAAAAATATAAATGCTGATCCTAATCAGGAATTAATAGTAGTCGAAGATGATACTTCAGAAATTATAGGAACACTACAACTTAGTTTTATTCAGTATTTGACCTATCAAGGAGGAATACGAGCCCAGATCGAAGCTGTGAGAATCAAAGAAAATAAAAGAGGGCTCGGTATCGGAGAAAAAATGTTTGAATGGGCGATAGAGCGATCGAAACAAAAAGGCGCACACCTGCTGCAACTTACTACTGACAAAAAACGTCCGGAAGCTATCCGTTTTTATGAAAAATTAGGTTTCAAGGCTTCTCACGAAGGTATGAAACTTCATTTTTGATTTTTAACAACATCTTATTTATTCTTTGTGACAAAAAAATAGTACAAAGTATTACTTTTGCACAAATTCTAATGCGTATCAATGAGAATACTGTTCTCTATAGTATTATTTGCCACTTTTGCTGTACGACCTATCGCAGAGGTCAGCACAGTGATGTATTATCAGCTCAACATTAATACGATCATTGAAAAATATTGTGTTAACAAAGAAAGACCAAGATTAAACTGTAATGGAAAATGTTATTTAATGAGTCAAATGAAGGCTAAAAAACAACCTTCAACTGAGAACTCTGATACCATACTGATTGCGGAAGCTTTTATCCCTTTATTTTTTCAGGAAAACACATTTCAATTAAAAAATATCATTACCAGCTTTGATATTACACATAACTGGAAATCTCACCACCTACAACTATTAGAGGTTTCAAATACCATTGATCACCCACCGCAGTATATATAAATTCTTATGTTTTCTTTATTTTTCTAAGCCTTAGACTAGGTTTGGGTTGTCTTATTATGAAATATTCTCAAAAAAATTATATGCAATCCAATGATAGTCGTTACTACGGTGAACAACACTTCTGGTATGACATATGCTAATGCAGAATTAAATTTAACCCAATGCATACATTAGAAATTCGTTAAGAGGGTTTTAAATACAATACAACCAGAAGTTTTCTAAGTTTTAGCATAATAGCTTCTACCTTGCAAAGTAGATGAGCCAAATTAAACTCAAACTCATCTACCGACAAGTAAGAACTTAACAAAGTGCCAGAATATAGTTTCAAGCCGTAGTAACTTTTATGATGCTTAAACCAGACTTGATATGCTCACTTTTTATAGAAAGTTAAAAATCTCAGATTAGGTTTTGAAGCGGCTTTGCCATTATTTCAAAATAGGAACGGCTACAGCTTAGAAATCAAGAAACATTCCCCTTAGGGTTACAATACGCATTATAAAATAATAATTTAAGCATCCCTTCCATTACAGTTTAGGGGGGTCATACAGCATATATACAATGAAAAAAAAAGTTGTTTTAGCTATATTCCTATGTATAGGTATACATGGCTACTCGCAAGAAATTAATACACAAAAAACAATTGATAATACTCCTTCCCAGGAGCTCTTAGATGAAGTTCTGGTAACCTCGGCTAGTAGAGAAATCCAAAAACGTTCTGAGGTACCCGGATCTATTGCTACCATTACAGCCAATACCATAAAAGAAACCAAAGCCTTTGGTATTGATCAATTGGTAAACCAGGTTTCCGGAGTATTCATGTCAACCTCTAGAGCAGCTAGTAACGAACAACATTTTATGGCTGCTCGTTCTCCTATCTCCACAAAAGCTTTGTTTTTGTATCTGGAAGATGGATTGCAAATTAGACCCACTTCGGTATTTAATCACAATGCCTTATTAGAAATGAATGATATTTCTTTTGCCCGTGTTGAAGTCCTCAAAGGACCTGCATCAAGCATTTATGGTAGTGAATCGATTGGAGGTAGTTTTAATTTTATTACCAAAAACCCTACCGAGAACTTGAGTGGTAGTGTTGGGTTTCAAACCAATGATCTAGGATTAGCCCGTTATGATTTTGAAGTTTCAGATCAAACTAGCGAAAAAATTGGTTTCTATCTTGGTGGTCAATACGTTCAACGAGAAGATGGTCCAGTAGAACACAGTGATTATGAAAAAACTGCAGTTACCTTTAATACGGTATATGATTTCAATACCACTACAAAATGGACAACCGTTTTTGATCTGGTAGATTATCGATCTGATATGAGTGGATCATTAAGTGAAGCCGATTATACCAACGGAAATTATGAAAGTGACCAAACATTTACAGAAAGAGAAGCTGTGGCATTCAGAGCCAGAACCACGTTGGATAAATTCTGGAATGATCGCAATAAAACATCCTTCAATTTTATCGTTAGAAATAATCGTATGGATCAAAACCCATCATATAGAATACGGCAAGCCAGAGATCAAGGGCAGCTTACCGGTTTTGCTTCGGGAGAAGTAAACGCTAATCAATTTAGTAGTTTTGTGGGTTTAATACAGCATAAATTAGATTTTAATGTTGCCAACTCTTCTTTGATTATTGGGGCAACGACAGATTATTCTCCTCAAGATTATGTAGCAGAAACAACAGATGTTATCGTAGACTCAGAAACAGGAAGAAATATAGATTTCTCTATTAACGAAGAAGATTATATACTTAACTATGAAGCCAATATATTGAATTATGCCGGGTTTTTTCAGTATGAAATATCACCAATTTATGCACTTAAAGTTACAGCAGCATTACGCTATGATAATTTTGAATATGATTATGATAACCTTTCTGATGGGATTGTAGGTACTGAGGATTCGGTAGATAATTTTAATAACTTAACACCAAAACTTGGTGTTAACTATAATTTTAATACCAGAATCGGTTTATACACTAACTATTCTCAAGGATTTACACCACCTCAAGTCTCTACATTATATCGCAATAGCAACGAGTTGCAAGGAATCAAACCAAGTCGATATCATAATTATGAAATAGGAGGATACTTTACAATACCTTCAAAGTTAAAGGTAGATGCTGCCCTTTATTTTCTAGAAGGAGAAAATACGTTAATCACCCTTAGAGATGAGGATGATAACTTCTTCAATACGAATGCAGGAAAGTCAAGATCGTATGGTATTGAATACGGAATAACATGGTTCCCTATCAAAAAATTATCGATTACCCATAATGGTAGTTATGCGCAACATCGCTACATCGATTTTTTTGAACGAGGCGTTGATTATTCTGATACTGATAGAGAAACCGCACCTAGTTTATTAGGCACTTCTTTGATTACCTATCGAACGACTTTCAAAAATAATTTTGGATTTAGCATTACGGCAGAGCATGAATTGGTAGGAGAATACAACACCAGCTTTGAAAATCAGATAGAAAATGAAGATGGTACGTTTAAAACCGCAACGTATGATGGGCACAATGTTTTTAATCTGAGAGCTGGTATAAACTATAAGCGTTTTGAAATATGGAGTCTTGCTCTTAATGTTTTTGACGAATTATATGCAGCTAGAGCGTCGTTTAACCGATTTAGAGGAGAAAATAGTTTTACAATCGGTAATCCTATAGCGTTTCATTTTGGAGCACGATATAATTTTTAGTAACCAAACCTCAAGGACATTAAAATTCCTTGAGGTTTAACTTTATCTAACGATGAAAAAAAATGAAAAACTAAATACATGGCTTTGGAAATGGCATTTTATTGCTGGTTTGATCTCGCTTCCTTTTCTACTGATACTATCGATTACAGGGGCGATTTATCTTTTTAAAGCAGACTATGAAAAACCCAGACAACAAAACATCAAAGAAGTTATTGTTTCTGGTACACCGATTTCACTTGAGAAACAAAAGGAGATTGCAAATCAAAGTGCAATAAAGAAGCCTAACGCTATGCTCATTTCTACAGCATCAAATCATGCGACAGAATTTATCTCTGGTCGTTTTAGTGAAAAAAGTAGTCTATACGTAGATCCGTACACAGGAAAAGTATCTGGTGAGATCATTGGTCGAGAAACAGACATGTTCAAAGTCAGAAAACTTCATGGTGAGTTACTCATGGGAAAATTTGGTACAAAAATCATTGAATTGATTGCAAGTTGGATGGTCGTTTTGATTCTTACAGGAGTATATATTTGGTGGCCAGGTCGAGGCTGGAAGCTAAAAGGTTTTTTTATTCCAAGAATACGAGAAGGAAAGAGAACGTTCTTTAGAGATCTACATGCGATAACCGGGATTTGGATTTCCGGATTGCTACTTCTTATTTTGGCAGGTGGATTTCCGTGGACAGATGTATTTGGATCAAATTTTAAACAAATTCAAAAAATTACTAATACCGGTTTCCCCGCAACCTGGGATGGGCGCCATCTCGAATCCCAACCAGGTGATAAAGCATTAACGCTAGATCATATGGCAAATATAGCCAAAGCCTTACATCTTCCTGGTAAAGTAACGCTTCAATTTCCTAAAGGTCCTAAGGACGTATTCAGTGTTTCCAATCTTAACCCTTCTGATCTAAATTCTCAAAAAAAGATACATTTTGATCAATACTCTGGTGCACAAATTTTTTCAAATGACTGGAAAGATGTAGGAGTGCTTATGCGAGCACGTATGTGGGTCATGGCATTTCATCAGGGAGAGTTTGGTGTATGGAATTGGTGGTTAATGCTACTTACTGCACTACTACTTACTCTTATGAGTGTTTCTGCACTTGCTTCCTATATATTACGAAAACGAAAAGGATCATGGGGCACCCCAAAAGTTCCGGCTGCTTTTACCGTTGGATACGGTATTCTCGCTATCATAGGTATTCTCGCCCTTGTATTTCCTTTATTTGGACTAAGTATACTGGTATTAATTGTGCTTGAATATCTTTAAAAAAGATACAAAAAAAACAGAAGAACAACACTTTCAGCTTAATAAAATATGTCATATGAAGAAAAGTAAATTAGTACGACTAACGCGCAAATGGCATCGATATCTTGGTGTTATTTTAGGAGTCCAATTTTTATTATGGACCATCGGTGGACTATATTTTAGTTGGACTAATATTGGTGAAATAAGAGGAGATCATCTGAAAAATGAAAAACCAAACCTCCCAAAACTGAGTTCATATATCGCTCCTTCAGATTTTTTAAACCATCATATCGAAGAAAAAGATAGTCTACTGTCGCTTGAGTTAACCACCATCTTAAAAACTCCGATCTATCGTATTGAGTTTTTATCTGAAGGTAAAAAAAAAAGTCGTACTAATTGACGCTAAAAATGGTATCCTTAGAAATCCGCTGCAAAAAAGCGAAGCCATAGCAGTAGCAAAGAGAAAGCTAAATATTGAAGCTAAAATTACCAAAACCGAATATCTCACTCAAACCGGAAATCATCATGAATATCGAGGACGACCACTCCCCGCCTATGCCGTCACTTTTGATGAACCTGCAAATACTACAGTATATGTTTCAGAAGAGTACGGTAATGTACAAACCTTCAGAAATAACCAATGGCGAATATTCGATTTCTTATGGATGCTTCATACCATGGATTATCAAGAACGAGATGATTTTAATAATATCGTATTGCGTGCTTTTTCATTCTTTGGAATCTTCACGATCCTTTCAGGGTTTATACTTTACATACTAACATCAAAAACATTTCAACATAAAAAAAGAACGTTATGAGATATATCACATGTAGTATAGCAACACTATTGCTATTGGTTAGTTGCCAAAAACAGCAACAAAAGAAAAATCTAGATGTACTACCCGTTTCAGAAACCAAAGAAGGCTATACTCTGCAACCGGATAGCACTCCATATACAAATTCAGAATTAGAGAAAATGTCACATGATGAATTGATGACAATCTTTCACCAACCCCCAAAAGATACTATACATACTGTAGGTGTATTATTGTATGATGGATATTATATGCTGGATGCTATGGGGCCGTTATCAGTACTCAACCATATGTATCCAACAAAAAAACTAGTAATTGGTAGAAATAAAGGCACCATTACAAGTAGTGACAAAGTAAAAATAGAAGTAGACTACAGTATCGATGATATCGACTCGTTAGATATTTTACTAATCCCAGGAGGAGTCATAGCAACCTACAATGCAACAAAGGACAAGAAACTCCTTGATTGGATAAGAAAAATCGATCAGAATAGCACCTATACAATGAGTGTTTGTACCGGAGCGTGGATTTTGGGAGCAGCCGGATTATTAGACGGTAAAGAAGCTACTACCAATTGGTATAAAGCTGAAGAAAAATTAAACCAGTATGGAGCAAAATATGTTAAAAAAAGATATACTAATGACGGAAAATACTGGACAAGTGCAGGTGTATCCGCTGGAATAGACATGAGCCTTGCAGTGCTAGATCGTATACTCGGAAGAAACTATGCAGCTTTTGCTGCTCTTAACCTAGAATACGATCCCAAACCACCTTTTGAAGGAGGTCATCCAGATAAAACAGATGCCGTGATCACTTACATGACAGAAAAAATGTATGATGAAATGTTAGAACCATCGTTAAAAAATGATACAATTCAAACTCGATAAAACTCAATTATATGCTAACCTATATATTAATTACAGCGATCATTCTCTGTTTTTATCAATTTATTATACAAGGATACAAAATGAATAAAATTGGTAAGCAATACAAAAGAGCAAAGCTCCGCCAGGATAAAGAAAATGATATTTTTGACGTAAATTTGCCATGCGCAAAACAACTTTTAAAACATTAAATTATGAAATCATCACTTTTGTACCCCGTATTTATAATAGCATTAGCATGTTTATCCTGTAATAAACACGCTAAAGAAGAACAAAAATTTGACACATTAATGCAAGAAGTTATTGATGTACACGATGAAGTAATGCCTAAAATGGGAGAAATTAGTACTTTAATTAAATACCTCGACCCAAAAATTGACACGACTGCCACCGGAAAATCATATCAAAAAGCTCAACAAGATCTTAAAGATTCTTATGATTTCATGATGAAATGGATGAGTGATTTTAGTGATACATTCCCTCATGAAGGAGAAGATGATACAATGACGTCAAAAAAATTCGCTTCTCAAATGAAACTACTTAGAGAAGAAGAGGTAAAAGTTAACAAGCTAAGAGATCAAATTAACTCGAGTATAGAAAATGCAAAAAAACTATTAAAAAAATCATAAAAGGCAGTTGCTTTGTTATTTGTAAAAAAGTTTTACTTTAGCAACTGCAACAAATCCATATTGAAATCAATGAAAAATATTATTTTACTAGCGTCTGTCCTACTAATTTCTACTTCGTCACTACACGCGCAGAAAAAGAAAGACCTTCTTGACGAAATAGATAAATTAAGAAAAGAACTTAAAACAACTAAAGGAGAATTAAACGATTCTCGTAAAAAAGAAAAAGCTATGCTTACTCGTGTTGAGACCGTAGAAGCACAAGTTAAAGACCTAAAAGAAACCAACGCTTCTCTTTTGACCAACATGGGAAACTTTACTGAACTTTCTAAAAAGAAAGCCCAAAATTTAGAATCTTCGCTTAGTAGTTTACAAGAAAAAGACAAACAACTCAAAGCAATCAATGATGCGATTAGCGAAAGTGATGCTACCAAGTTAGAGACCCTAAAAGTGCTTAAGAATGCTCTTGGTGACAAAGCGAATACGATTGCTTTAAAAAATGGAAGTGTGCTTGTAACCGTAGCAAATACAACATTATTTGGAGAAAGTGATAAAAGCTATGTCATTGATGAAAAAGCTAAGTCGTTATTAGGAAATATAGCAAAAGCTATAAATTCGAAACCAAACTTAAAAATTATTGTTGAAGGTAATAGCAATGCCTTAAATATCAAAGACAAGAGTATTAGTGATAACTGGGACCTTAGCTCAAAACAAGCTGCCGCAGTAGTGAGAACTTTACAAAATGATTTCAAAGTAGATCCAAAGAGAATGGAAGTTCTGGCAAAAAGTGAATATGGTTCTCAAAGCATAGAGACTTCAACCAGGATTATAATTGATGCTAAGTTTGACGAGTTTTACAATCTTGTGAAAGAACACATGAAAAACGCATCCAAAGGATAAAAAACTTTTTTTCTTTTTATAAATCCGGTCAGATTGACCGGATTTTTTTTTTATACTATTTGATGTTGCCGGTAAAACATCGCAATCGACTGCACACAACGTCTTAGAAGACGTTTAGAGAAAAATCACTCACACCACTGGACAATTATAATACTGAGGAAAAAGGCAACTAAGAATTAGCATAATATTTAAGATAATCATATAATTTAAAGTATGTATAAACCCATGCTGTTTTGAAAATTGAACATAAAACAATATATTTACGTAACTAATTACGTAAATAGTTTTAAAATGAATTTCTTTAATGATGTTGGCATAATGAGTATTGGCACTCGACTACGTATGTTAAGTGAAAGAATGACCGAAGACGCAACAAAAATTTATGAAATGTATAATGTTGGGTTAAAACCAAAATGGTTTCCTGTCTTCTACGTTTTATCTCAGAATCAAGAAAAAACAATCACTGCAATAGCAAATGAAATAGGACATTCCCATCCTTCTGTGAGTAAAATTGTTCAGGAAATGCTTAAAGCAGGAATTGTATCTGAAAAAAAAGATAAAAGCGACGGACGAAAAAATAACATTGAATTATCCACAAAAGGAAAACAAATTGTTCTATTAATTAAAGAACAATATCAAGATGTAGAAAATGCGGTACAAGCAATACTGGATCAAAGCACTCACAATATGTGGCGAGCTATAGAAGAATTTGAATTTCTTTTGGATCAAAAATCAATGCTGCATCGCGTTAAAAAACAAAAAAAACACAGAGAATCACAAAAAGTTTGCATTATATCCTATGAGCAAAAATATGGAGAAATCTTTAAACAGCTAAATGAAGAATGGATTACCAATAACTTCAAAATGGAAGAAACAGATCGCAAAGCGTTAGATCACCCCAAAGAATATATTTTAGATAAAGGAGGAGCAATCCTAATTGCATTATACGAGAAAAAACCTGTTGGCGTATGTGCTTTGATAAGAATGGAAAATTCAAACTATGATTTTGAACTGGCAAAAATGGCCGTTTCTTCAGAAGCAAAAGGAAAAGGAATTGGTTTATTATTAGGTGAAGCTATTATAGAAAAAGCCAAATCATATAAAGCAAAAAATATATACTTAGAAAGTAATACAGTTTTAAAACCAGCTATTAATCTGTATCACAAACTAGGATTTAAAAAAGTAGTTGGATATTCATCTCCCTATGAGCGATGTAATATACAAATGGAGCTGATACTTTAAAAAAGTTCAATTAAAAAATAATGATTTGTCAGCGAGATCATGGAGTTGATTTTTTATTCCTATAAGAAGGATGTTTGTTTAGATGATTATTTCAACTCTACCTCGCTGATTTTATAAAATTTCATACCTCATTCTACGAAAAAGATAAAATACAAACCTCGTGTGTTTTAAACAATCAATAACCAAGTAACAATCGATAAAAGTAAAACAATTATCCCCTGAATACCCGTAATTAGACTAAAAGAGCGATTTGTATCCTTTGCACTCATACCACTAAACTGGGATACAACCCAAAAATAGCTATCATTAAAATGAGAAACAGTCATTGCACCCCCACCAATTACTGAAACGGCCAATGCATATTGTATAGCAGAATCCCATCCTAATGCAGGAACTAAAGGTGCCAATAGTGAAGAAGTGATCACCATGGCACTAGTAGAAGAGCCCTGAGCAGATTTTAGTACTGCAGCGATTACAAAAATTAAAAGTAAAATCAGGATATCATCAGAACGCCCGGAAGTCATCCATTGCGCAACATATTCAGAAAGTAAAGTAGCTTTTAATACCCCGCCAAAGGCTCCACCAGCAGCAGTAATAATCAATATAGGACCAGAAACTTTTATTGCTTCAACAAACCAATCCCCGACATCACTACTAACCTTTGGTCGTAAAAGCAGCATAGCTAGAATCGCACCTACAAAAATTGCTACAACTGGAGTACAAATAAAATCTAACCATTCATTTTTTATCCCTACAAAACGAAATATTGTTCCCATAGCAATCAAAATAATCGGAACTAATAACGGAATTACAGCATTATTTAAAGATGGAACTATAGGAAGTTTATCATTTTTAAGTTGTTCAAACTCACTTATTTTATCTATACTAATATTTTTACCTAGTCTTTTAGACAGTAATTGAGAAACAAACAATACCGGAATACTAAAACATATCCCAAGTAAAATAATCGTTCCCAAATACTCTGAAGCACCTATATTGCCAGCCGCAGCTATTGGTCCCGGTGTAGGAGGTACTAGAGTATGCGTTGTATATAATCCGGTGGACAAAGATAAATACAGACTGGCTTTGCTAGTATTACTTAATTTACTCATCTTATCAGCAAGTCCTGAAAGTAAAATAAATCCACTATCACAAAAAACAGGAACACTAACTACTGCTCCTATTAGTGAAATGGCTGGGATAGTTTTCTTTTCTCCAGTAAGCTTAATAATACTCTGGGCAATCCTCATAGCACCTCCAGATTTTTCTAAAAAAACACCGATTACACTTCCAAAAACTACGATCATTCCAATATAACTCATGATACCGCCAAAACCTTTTTTCATAGATTTTACTACATCTGGCAAAGGCATACCTGTTGTTATCCCTAAAAAGAAACAAGCAATAATTAACGCTAAAAATGGATGAAGTTTGAGTTTAGCTGTCAAAAGAATGGTTAAAACAATCGATGAAGCTATTAAGAATAATAAAGGTAAATCTGTAATCATGTATACTAAATTGTGAAGTCTATAAAGGAATATCTGAGGCAAAACCTCGGCATAATTCTATTGATGAACTATCCAAAAATAGTAAAAACCGACATATGGATGAATATAATTTCTATTTTTATAGCTACACTATTGGTTTACTTTATTTTACCTTTGGTTTGGGAAATAGATATCGGTATATTTCCAGAGATTTTTAAGTAAAAGAGAAAGAATATGAAAATACTTTTGGCTCCAGATAAATTTAAAGGCTCCTTATCCGCTTCAAAACTATGTGAAGCCATAGCATCAGGTATAAAAAGGTTTGACAATAGCATAGAAATCATCAAACATCCTATGGCAGATGGTGGTGATGGTTCATTAGACATACTCGAACAACATCTGAATCTAGAAACAGTTACTTTAACGGTGAATGATCCTTTGTTTAGACCTGTACAAGCCAGCTATAAAAAAACAAAAGACATTGCTTACATAGAAATGGCATCAGCATCAGGGCTAGTACTCTTAAAAAAGGAAGAACAAAACTGCATGAAAACCTCTACCTATGGCACTGGGGAGCTCATACAAGATGCTATCACTAAAGGTGTGCGTACAATTTATCTTTTTTTGGGAGGATCTGCAACTTCAGATGCTGGCATTGGTATGGCAACCGCCTTAGGCTACACATTTCTTGATAAAAACAATATCAGCTTGTCACCTACCGGAGAAAATCTTTCCAAAATTAATCGCATAAGACCTCCAAAAAAAACAGATCATATCAATAATATCAAATGTATTGCGCTTTGTGATGTTGATAATCCACTATATGGAGAACACGGAGCGGCTCATGTTTTTGCAGCTCAAAAAGGTGCAAACTCTATAGAAATTGAACATTTAGACCATGGTCTCAAGCATTTTTCTAACCTTGTAAAACAACAACTTCAAAAAGATATTTCTAAAACATCAGGCGCGGGAGCAGCAGGTGGTTTGGGTGGCGGGAGCATTATATTTTTAAATGCCAAGCTTCAGTCTGGCATAGAAACCATCCTCAATATTACTAAGTTTGAAGAGGTACTCACAAATACAGATCTCATCATTACCGGTGAAGGTAAAATTGATCAACAAACACTAAATGGCAAAGTAGTGTATGGGATAGCTCAATTTGCAAAGAAAAAAAACATCCCAATCTATGCTGTTTGTGGTGATTCTGAGTTATCGATATCAGAAATAAAATCCCTTGGCATACAAAAACTGAGATCAGTATTATCAGCCAGTAGTAACAAAAAAGAAGCTTTTAGTAACACCAAGAATATCGTAGAACAACTAGCCTTTGAGATGATGCAGGATAAAATAATAAAGTAAATAGCATAATAGTGCTAACTTATTTAAATAAATAATCCCAAACCTTTTGATTCCAAAAGTTTAAATAAATGATAAAGCCTCTGTAATTAAAACAAATTTGATAAAATTTTCGTAACTTATTAGTGTACAGATCTTAAACCTCCTCGCTAATGAAAACCTTAGTCATAATTCTATTCGGAATGTGTTCTTTTTTTGCAATCACACAAGAGCACAAAAATACTCCTTCAGAGCCTTATAATTTAGAAGGTGTTTGGGAACTTAAGCACCAATTTCTCTATAATGAGAATAATCAGGTGAGTGATACTGTTCAAAATCAAAACGGATATAGGCAAGTAAAAATGTACAGTAAAGGAAAGGTAATGTGGACTCGTTTTGACCCTAAAGATAGTAACGAATGGTTTGGTTATGGTACATATGCTATTAAAGATGGAGTTCTAGAAGAACGGTTAGAGTATGCTTCAGGTCCCATGATGAAAATTGTGGATACCACACAAGTTTTTACTTTTGAACTTGTCATGGATGTAAATTCCTATCAACAAATTGATGTCGATGAAGATGGACATTTCGTATTGGCCGAAAATTATAATAAAATCAAATAATATATGCCGATATAATAGATCTTCTCATTGAAGTGATTTTCAGAAAAAGAAATAATCATCATTCAATTAATGAAAAAAGAAAGCCTCTAGAGTAAGAGGCTTCTAAGGTGTCGGGTAGAGAGGATTCGAACCTCCGATCTCTGGTCCCCCAGACCAGCACTTTAACCGGACTAAGCTACTACCCGAAAATCAGGTTGCAAATATAATCATCTTGATTTTAATTAGGAGTACTATTTTGTTCCAAAATCTTAATCATTTTAAATGACTTTAGTAAATGAAATAATCCTGGAAGAATTACCGTCCCTCCTATTATTAATGTAATACCTAGTGAATTGATCACAGCATCTGGTGCAATATTTTCAATTAGACTAATAGCACCAGTTTCAGTAATTACAACATTTGGAAAATGAGATGCTAATGCAGCTAATAAAATCAAAAACACTTGAAAACCAGCAAAAAAACGACTCCAAACTTTATTTCCATTTTTGATAGTCTTCCATAATGGAAATAATAATATTCCTGAAAAAGCTACTAAAATTATAGCTAAAGGATCTTTTACAAAATTTTGCACAAAAATGTTTCCTGAGACAAATCCGTATCCCAAAGTTAGCATCCCAGCTAGAAAAACAACTATGGTCGCAATAATGGATTTTCTGATGTATATCTTCTCATTTCCATCATCTGATTCTCCAATTAGTAAGACTGAAGATAAAAATGCACAGAGCGCAGCAAAAAACAACCCAATTAGTACACTAAAAACATTAAACCAAGGTCTTATAAAAGCTTCATAAAACGTAAGCGTATTAATATCATCTACGTTCTTGATTTTACCACTTATCAAAGCGCCAAATACTATTCCTAAAAAGATGGGTGTAATAAGACTAGATACCTTAAACATCGTATCGTATAACTTTTGCGAATTATCAATTACTGCATCATAATGTCTAAACACAAAAGCAACACCGCGTAGTGTAACACCTAATAAAACTATCGTGAGTGGTATATGTAAACTTACAACCATGATATTGTAGTATACGGGAAAAGCAATCCATAAAATAACTATCAAAATTATGATCCAAATATGATTTGCTTCCCAAACTGGCCCCATTACTCTATAAACGGTTTTTTTGGTAATTTTTTGATTCTCTTCTGAAGAAAAAAGTTCAATAATACCTGCGCCATAATCTGCGCCACCCAAAACGACATAGAGATACAATGAAAATATCAGAAAAAACAAAACAACGTAAAGCATATTTCAGTCATTAGAATTATTAAGCACCTTAATTTGTCTAATCATTAACCATGTTACCGCAATAGACAGTGTGAGATATACAGCTACATACATATAAAAACTAAAAACAATGCCTGGCATTGGTGTAACGGCATCCTTAGTTCTCATTATATTATGGATAATCCATGGTTGTCTACCTACTTCAGTCACTATCCACCCTGCTTCTAATGCTATGAAGCCTAAAGGAGCTAGCATAACAAAAAACAACCAGTATTTGTTAGTATTGAACCAATTTTTCCTTTTCAATGATATAAAATATAAAACTCCTGCCAACAATAATATACTTCCTATACCAACCATAATCTGAAAAGCATAATGGACCATAGCAACATTTGGTCGTTCGTCATCAGGAAAGTCATTGAGGCCTTTTACTTCAGCCTCAAAATTACCAAAAGCAAGAAAAGATAGCATCCCGGGAATGGCTATTTTATAGTTTACCTCTTGTGTTTCATTATTCACAATTCCACCAATGTATAAAGGAGCACCTTTTTCTGTATTGTAATGTGCTTCCATCGCTGCAAGTTTCACGGGTTGTCGCTTTGCTATATCTTTTGCTGAAATATCACCACTAATAGGCTGTAAAATTGCTGCGATAGCGCCAAAAGTAATTGCAATTTTAAATGCCTTTTTATGAAGTTCTATCTTTCTCTTTTTATACACTTGATATGCATGAATCCCGGCAACTGCAAAACCTGTGGCTGTAAATGCTGCAAGCGACATATGCAAAGCCTGTGTAAACCATGCTGGATTAAGCATCGCTTTGATAGGATCGATATTCAAAAACTGTCCGTCTATATAATCAAAGCCACTAGGAGCATTCATCCAACCATTAGCTGCGACTACCAAAATACCTGATGCTACACCGGATACACCAATAATTATACCTGTAATCCAGTGAAATCGTTCTGGTAGTTTGCTCCAACCGTACAAATAAAAACCTAAGGCTATTGCTTCTACAAAAAATGCCGCTCCTTCTAATGAGAAAGGCATGCCGATAATGGGACCCGCATGTTTCATGAATTCTGGCCATAATAATCCTAACTCAAAGGACAAAGCTGTTCCAGAAACTGCACCTGTGACAAAGAATATAGCTACTCCTTTTTGCCAGGATTTGGTGAGCGTAAGATACATCTGGTCTCGAGTCTTTAACCATTTATAATGAGAAACGACCATAAAAAAAGGCATCACCATACCAATACAAGCAAAAACAATATGAAATATAAGAGTAAATGCCATTTGGAGTCTTGCTGCATCAAGGTTTTCCATAGATAAAATTTAGAGAAGAAATTGGTTTTCTATTAACTCGTATAAAGATACGTCTCAAAGCTGGTTGTAGAAAGAAAAAGTAGGACAGTTTTGACCAAAATAAGTTAACCTTTTATCAATAATATTTAATGATATGGGGTAGTTAAGATGCATTCATTATATGTTTGACTTAAACTATCCATCATTTTATTTATTAATTTCATTATTTAAACTAAATGATTTACTTATATTTGCACTCCTTAAATGAAAAGCTATACTTCGGGGTGTAGCGTAGCCCGGTTATCGCGCCGCGTTTGGGACGCGGAGGTCGCAGGTTCGAATCCTGCCACCCCGA
>CANLYR010000060.1 GCA_947495425.1 uncultured Aquimarina sp. | reverse complement strand
AATGTACTTCAAAAGAAAATATATTTATAAATAACCATCTTAAATTAAATAGAATATACGAAAATTAATTCAACTTAGGACTGTTTACGGACATACAATGACTTTTGGGGTTTAATCTTATAAAATTATTAAAAAAGTTAATTAAAAGTTAATGTTATTTAGTCAAAAACGCACTTTATTTTTATTTGACCCTATGAAAACTCCTATTTATCGATGTTTTAATATAAAAAAATAAAACATGTAAGATAAATATTACTTTATTGTTTTGCTCCTTAAAAAATTTACCAATGATTTTTTCCTATATCTACTTTGATGTGTTAACACTAAAAATATAAGAAGTATTTGGCAAGTTCACTTAATAGTAACTGGATACAAAAGTAGTATTCTCTATACATTTCTCTGAACGAAAAATGAGGGTTTATTTGCTTTCCAGATATATGATTCTGGGTATGAATTAGGCCAAATAGTATAGTATTTAAAGTTAGTAGGTAAAACTTAATTTAATTATCAACTGAAACAATTTCGAAAACATTTATGATACCGTCTTTCAAGAAATTATCATCATTTCAAAAACGTACAAATCAGTCTGTATTTATGCTTCTAAAATAATTACCTTGAAAATAATATAGATTAAAAACTTCTTATGTAGACTTTTTTTAGGTTATAAATTCAATTTGACACAATTTTCCTTACAATTTCGGCCATTTAGACATTAAACCCTCAAAAATGTTTTCACCGGAAATCCATATGGATACTTTATTTTCAATGGGAATTATATACACACAAAAAGGTTTTTGGTGGTTTTTATTAAGTAAAATATACTACTTCAAAAAGTTTTACTACACCGTTGCATTTGTCAAGGACTATAAAAGCTCAGTTTTTCTTTTTTTTGATGCACCGTAGTAAAAAAGGTGCGAGGTTTTCTCATTGTTGTTCTATAGTTTTACTCCTGTGATTAATAACCACATAGGATCCTAAAGGTTATTTAAATAAGTAATAAAAGAATTGATGAGATTTTAAGAATTGAAAAATTGTAAGATTGAGTCATTTTTGACAAACTAATGTATTGATTAAAAATGCAACCAAAAATTTTCGTACCGCTTTAAGAACTCTCAAGCTTCATTGGTGTTGAAATGATAATTTTTTTACGTCATGAGGTACGAAAAAGGTACGTGGATTTTTCTCAAAAGTTTTTCAACTTAGATCTCAAGAATCATAAAAACTGAATTAAAATGACATTTAGAGAAATAGAGTTGAAAGAGAATCAGGAGTATTTTGTCAATTATGAAAAAGTATGGCACACCATAAAAAAGTTTAACCTTTCCAATGGTATTGCAGATATGGTTAAAGGTGCTCATATTGATACACTTATTTGTATTCTAAACCTTTTTGAAGAATATATGAACAGTAATCCATCGGTTATTGATGAAGATTTTGGGCAAGGCCAGCTTACCATTGATGCTTTTCGTATAGGGAAATTAGCTTGTTATGAAACCAGTACTATAAAAAAGCATATCAAGAAAATAAAAGAATTAGGTATACTTATTATTAAACTACCTCTACCAGAGTATTATCAAGGGTATTATCAGGTTTCCTTACATCCTTCCTATATCATATCCGCTGAACCAATGGGGCTTATCCTTGAAAAGGAAATATCTAAATAATGTAAAACACTTTTAAAAATTAGTACACATGAAGAATTATCGTTTATTTATCAACTACAAACTGCTTTGGAGGGAAATCCAGAAAAGCAATCGATTTAAAATTGCCCATAGCAGGCAATTAAGAAGAGGCAATAGCTACGTGCTTTACGAACTTTGTAATCGGTATAAAAATCTGTTGAACAAGTTGATCAAGGAAGGAAAAACTATTGATCCGGATAATTTACCGTTACTTTATGTCGCATCTTCAGAAATGTATATACAATCGCCATATCAAATGAAATCTATCACCAATTGTTTACAGAATTTGATGAATAGATCATATTCACATCTTATTACCATTGATTCTATTTTTAACGAATCAAAATTTATGGTAAGTATCCCCCTAAGGTACTTCCAAACCTTAGGAAATATAGTTCCTGATGAACCCATAAAAGAAATAAAAGATCCATATAGGCATAGGATTAAACATTGGGATCATTGAAGTGTTAAATTACCACATCGTAATTTATTTTAATATATTCGTGTTATAAATGTATTGAATACGTAAAGCTAGATACGTAATGTGCAATCATATATCTAAAGGAAAAAATCCTCTGCAAAAACTATTGTCTGAAAAACTATTTCGATCAGAACACCTTTCTTTTGTGACCAATAGGCAAGTACACCATTGGAAGGCAATAGGATTGTTAAATGATTATAGAAAATATGCTGCGAGCGGGATGAAAAGCAGTTTTAATTTCTATGAAGTTTTATGGAATCGGATCATTACCGAAATGCGAAGTTTTACCATTAGCAACCTTCAAATTAAAGAAGTAAAAAGGTTCTTGTTTACTCCTGAAAAAGATGTAATAAAAGAACCATTCTCCTTTTCCAATGTGATACAAGAAATTATTCTTGGTGACCGTATCATCTTTTTAACCCTTAAACAGGATAAATTGATCAAGATGTTAGACAAAGAAGAATATGCAGCTGGTATAGATAATGGAAAGATAAATAATCATTTTGCGGTACGGTTAGATCTTTTGATATGGGAAATGCTAACACTGCTAGATCTTAAATCAAAAGCCCAAGAGATTATTCAACATCATAAAAACATGGAAAATAAGTAATGAGAAAGACGGCCGATACAAGCCGAAAGAGTAAAAACCCTCCTTATGACCGACGATACAATTGGAGTAAGGCTATGGTAAACAAAAATGTTAAACAAGGATGAAGTAACAAAGAAAAAGCATAGAGTTTCAAGAATTCAAAAAATGACAGTCGAAAGACTAAAAACATTCAAAGGATTTGAAACCTATACAGATAAAAAAGCGAAAGAAGTGATTCAACAATTAGAGAGCTATGCCAAAATCATCATAAAGCATATTATAAAAAAGGAAAAGTAATGAAAGATCTATCAATATTTAGTGGCTTTGCAAAAAAGGGAAATTCAACTGTATTCAAAACCGATGGAAAAGCGGTAATATATACTAGGGTTTCTTCAAAAGATCAAATGGATAACGGAGCCAGTCTAGAAACTCAGAAAATGTATTGTGAATTGTTTGCAAAGCGAAAAGGGATAGACATCGCATCCTATTTTGGAGGAACCTACGAATCTGCCTAGAGCGATGAGCGCAAAGAATTCTCTAAAATGTTGAGCTATGTCAAACGGAGAAAGGATATTTCTTATATTATTGTATATTCTTACAAACGTTTTTCCCGAACTGGAGCTAATGGGGCATACATCAGTGATCAGTTAAAGAAACAGGGTATTGTAACCTTATCGGCAACACAGGATTTAGATCCTTTGTCATCTGCAGGAGAGTTTCAACAGAATATGTTCTATATGTGGGGGCAATTTGATAATAGTCAAAGAAGGGATAAGTCTGTTACCGGCATGCAAAGTAAACTCAGAAAAGGTTATTGGATTGGTGCTACTCCCTTTGGATATACCAACCTAAACCCTGGCAATGGAAAAATCCCTGATTATGTGGTAAATGAACAAGGCAGGTTACTTCGCAAAGCTTTTCAATGGAAAGCAGAACATAATATGGCTCATACCGAAATTGCTCAAAAATTAGCGGAAAAGGGATTGAATATTACGGACAAAAAATTAAGTAAATATTTTAGAAACCCTTTTTATTGCGGGGTGATTGTTAACTCTATTATTCCGGGAGAAGTGATTGAAGGAAAACACCAGGCAATGGTTTCTAAAGAAACTTTTCTAAAAATACATAATCTATTGCATTCCAGAGAAGATGGAGTTAAATATACTTTAGAAGATGAAAACCTTCCATTGAAAATGTTTGTTCGATCATCTACTTGTAATACTCCTTACACAGGATATATTGTCAGAAAAAAAGGCTTGTATTATTACAAAAACAGAAGAAAAGGAAGCAAGGAGAATAAAAGTGCTAAAATTATGCATCAGAAATTTAAAGAGTTATTAACTACCTTTTCATTTAGAGATGAAAAATACATTCCTCCCTTTAAAGAAATTTTGACCTATTCATTTTTAGAGATGAATAAAGAACGGTTAGAGGATATTAAAAGAAATTAAGCGGAACTTAACCAACTTCAAATTAAACTGGATAGACTAGAAGAACGCTTTGTTTTTGATGAAATTTCAAAGAATCAATATGATAAATTCAAAAATAAATTAGATAAAGAAAAACATGAAATTGAAGAGCAACTTCGAAAAAATGATTTTAAGAGTTCGAACCTTGAAAAAGCGGTTGATTTAGCCTTGCATTATTCTTGTAATCTCCCATTATTATGGGAATCAGGAGATATTGAAACAAAAAGAGCTGTTCAATTTATGGTATTTCCTGAGGGAATCTTGTATGACTTCAAAAACGGTACATTTCGAACCCCAAGAGTGAATTTGATTTTTGATTCAATTGGCTTATTATCCGATAATTCACAAGAGACAAAAAAAAGGGAATCAACATCCTTTGAATGAAAATTCCCTTTTGGTGGGCGCTAAGGGATTCGAACCCCTGACCCCTTGGGTGTAAACCAAGTGCTCTGAACCAACTGAGCTAAGCGCCCTTTTAACAATCCTTGTTCCTGATTGCGGATGCAAATATAAGACAGTTTTATAGTCTACCAAAAGAAATTCGAAGAAAAATTAAATTATTTCTGCAACTACAAACGTACTCCCTCCTATATATATGACATCTTGATTTGTAGCTTGCTGTAAAGCAGTTTCATACGCTTCGGCAACAGAAGTATAACACTTTCCTTTTAATGTGAATTTTAGAGCATTTTCCCTTAATTCATTTTCATTTAACCCTCGAGCTATATTTGGTTTAACAAAATAATACCGAGCATGTGTGGGAAAAAAAGGTAAAATAGTATCAAGATCCTTATCGTCAACCATCCCCAAAATAATATGAAGTTGATCATACATTTCTTCTGATAATTGTTTCATAACGGCCTTTAATCCATCAGCATTATGAGCGGTGTCACAGATTACCTTTGGATTTTTTTGTATAACCTGCCACCTACCCAACAATCCGGTATTAGTCGCCACTTTAGCTAATCCATGTTGAATCGATAATTCATCGATCTCCCATCCTTGACCTTGCAAAATTGAAATAGTTTGCAAAGCTGTTCTTATATTTTCTTCCTGATAATTGCCTTTTAAATCTGAAGGATATAGATTTCCTTCATAGTGATCTGCAAAAAATAAATCTGCATTACAATGATTTGCTTTTTCTAAAAATACTTTTTCTGTTACCGAAGTTGCTCTTCCTATAACAACAGGAGTGTTTTCTTTGATAATACCTGCTTTTTCTGAAGCTATTTCTGAAATAGTTTCTCCTAAAAAACGAGTATGATCTATACCTATATTAGTGATTACAGATATTTCGGGCATAATAATATTAGTCGAATCTAATCTACCGCCAAGACCCACCTCAATTACAGCGATATCAACCTTAACTTCTGCAAAATAATGAAATGCCATTCCTACGGTCATCTCAAAAAAAGACAAATGATTTTCTTCAAAATATGATCGATACTTTTTTATAAAATCAACTACATACTGTTCACTAACTTTTTTACCATTGATCCGGATTCGCTCTCTAAAATCTTTTAGATGCGGAGAAGTATATAATCCAACTTTGTAACCCACTTCTTGCAATACAGAAGCTAACATGTGGCTTGTAGAGCCTTTACCGTTTGTGCCTGCTACATGTATACTTTTGAATTTTGTTTGTGGATTTCCTAAATAGGAAGCTAATTGTAGCGTATTGGTAAGATCAATTTTATATGCACTGTCTCCCTGTCGTTGATACATTGGCAATTGGACATACATCCAATCCAGTGTTTCTTTGTAGGTCATATTCCTATTTATTCTGAAAGTTTGAACTGGTATATAATAGTACCAACTTGTTTTACCGGAGCTTTAGAATCGCTATTAAATCGTGTTGCTAAAGCAGCTCTTTTTGCAGGCTCCATTAAACATTTAGCACTATTAGTAGTTCCTTTAACACCAGGAGTAGCTCTAACCACAGTACCACTCTGATTAACTTGAATTTGGACTACTACGATCCCTGATTCATTACAATCCTGAACAAATCTTTCTTTATTGAGTGCTTTACGACCTCCTAATCGATAGTTCCCATCTCCATCTAATCCTTTTCCAGTACCGTAATATGATTTAGCATTAGGATTACCATTAGGGCTACCCTTATCTCCGGGTGATGTATCGTTACCTTCGCCTCCTTTTGCTTCGCCATTACTTTTAGGACCGTTAGAAAAACTGTTTAAAATATCTAAAGTCGACTTATCCGGTTTAGGATCCGGCTTTTTTTCTACTTTCTTAATCGGTTTCTCTATTGGTTTTTTAACAGGTTTCTGGGTAGAAGAGGTATTCTTAGACTCTTTTTTAGCCTCTTTTACCTTTTCTTTAGGCTTTTTTTTCGGTTTTTTATCTATAACGGGTGCATCTTCTAATTCTTGAGTAACAACTTTATCTTTAATTTCTGGATCTTCTTTTTGCGCTTTGGGAGTTACCGGTGTAGATTCTGGTGTGGTGTTTCTAGGAGATGACTTAATAGGTTTGTTGGGTTGAATAGTACCTGATCCAGATACAGTAGTCCCAAAATTTACAGCGATACCACTTTCTTCTTCAGGATCCAAAGAGCTTAAGCCTAGATAAAACAATAGAAAAATAATCCCCACATGTACTATTACTGTAAGTACAAAGGATTTTCTTTTATGTTTTGTATCTAGTTTTATCATGCTATTCAGGTTTCACTGCCAAAATCACTTTAAATTTATTTCGATTCGCTATATCCATCACACTAACAGCTTTTTCAATAGGAACTCCTTCTTCAGCTCTTAAAATAATAGTAGGTTCTGTTTGTCCTTCTAAGCGAGACACTAATGTTGTTTCTAATCTACTTTGACTAATTCGCTCTTCATCAATATAGTACTGCAGTTTATTTGTGATACTCACCGATATGTTTTGCACATTTGAACTTTTACCTTTAGCTTTTGGCAATACTAAATCCAAAGCTTCAGGCGTAATTGCCGGAGATGTTAATAAAAAGAACACCAATAACAGGAAAACGATATCTGTCATCGAAGACATACTAAACTCAGGACTTACCTTATTTCTTCCTCTTAAATTCATATTATGCAGGTTCGTTTAACAAGTCAAGAAAATCTACAGCATTTGCTTCCATACTATGGATCACCTTGTCGGTTCTTACCACCAAATGATTATAACCTATATATGCTATTATCCCAACTACTAATCCTCCTACGGTAGTAGTCATCGCGGTATATATCCCTTCTGCTAATACACCCATATCTGCAGTTCCAGAACTTGATGCCAAATTATGGAATGCCAAAATCATACCAATTACTGTTCCCAGAAAACCAATCATAGGGGCTGCTCCTGCAACTGTAGCCAGAATGCTTACATTTTTTTCTAATTTATACACCTCAAGTCTACCTGCATTTTCTATTGCTTTATTAATATCTTCCAGAGAATGACCAATTCTTGAAATCCCTTTTTCTGTTAATCGTGCTACGGGATTATTTGTCTGGGCACATAAAATTTTTGCAGCTTCAATTTTACCACTTGCCACACTATCTCTAATTTTACTCATAAAGCTTTCATCATATTTTGAAGCTGCCTTGATAGCGAAAATTCTTTCAAAATAGATATAAACAGCAACAAACAGCAATACAAAAAGAATAGAAATGATTACTATTGCTCCTGTTCCCCCGCTAAGCAAAAGATCCATTATTGATAATGAGTTTTCTACTTCTGGGTCAGCTTCTTTTGTAGTTTGGGCTAAAATGCTTAGCATAGATAAATATGTCATTTTGATATTGTTAATTTAGTGTTAGTATACTAACGTTATTTCTGTAGGTTAAGTATATGATTATTCTTTACAATATATATATTATTCCTAATAAACCAATCCCTCCAAGAACAATAGTGTACGGAAAAGCCATTTTTACCATTTTGGTGTAAGACAAACCTATCAAAGGTGCTAAAGAAGAAGTTAATAAAAACAAAAATGCTGCCTGCCCATTGGGTGTTGCAACACTCGGTAAATTTGTTCCTGTGTTAATAGCAACAGCTAGCTTTTCAAATTGTTCTCTTGTAATTGCCCCATTATCAAAAGCTTGCTTAACCTCTCCTATATATACCGTGGCGACAAAGACATTATCACTAATCATAGATAACACTCCATTGGCCGCATAAAACATGGCTGGCTGATCCTCTGGCTTTAACGTCAACGCCCAGTCTATAATAGGAGAAAACAAATGCTGATCATGAATCATAGCTACAATCACAAAGAAAACAACTAGCAATCCTGTGAATGGTAATGCTTCCTCAAAAGCTGGTCCTAACTGATGCTCATCGATAATCCCCATAAAAGCTGTTTGAATCACAATAAGTGCTAAACCTATAAAGCCAACTGGTGCTAAATGTAATGCTAATCCAACAATCAAAAGGATTGCAGAAACGGCCTGTACAATTAACCCATATTTGGATTTATCAGACCTATTTGCATCTTCTTCATCTGTATAATTTTCGATGATTTTTCTAGCTACATCAGGTAATGTAGCTCCAAAACCAAATACTTTTGTTTTTTCTAATATAGCAGTAGTCACAAGGCCTGCCGCCAAAACCGGTAGTGAAACCGGAGCCATTTTCAGAAAGAATTCAATAAAATCCCATCCTAATCTTTCCCCTATGAGTAAGTTTTGAGGTTCACCAACCAAGGTACAAACTCCGCCAAGGGCAGTACCCACAACACCGTGCATAACCAAACTTCTTAAGAAACTTCTAAACTGTTCTAACGTCTCGCCGCTAAGCTCTTTTCTATCCAAAACTCCGCTGTCATTATAATCACCTGATCCCGAATGAATTTTATGATATACACCATAAAATCCTACGGTAACACTAATTAAAACTGCAGTTACTGTTAATGCGTCCAGAAATGCAGAAAGAACTGCTGCTAAGAACACAAACAATAATGAGAGTACCATTTTGGACTTTATTTTGGTAAATACTTTGCTAAATATATACATTAACAAAGGCTTCATAAAATAAATACCTGCTACCATAAAGACTAATAGTAAAACCACTTCTAGGTTCTGGCCTACTTCATAGTAAGCATTCTTTGGCGTTGTAAGATTCAGAAACAAAATTTGAATGGCTAATAATCCTCCAGATTGCAATGGATAGCACTTAAGTGCCATTGCCAGTGTAAAAATAAACTCTGCAATAAATAACCAAGCTGTAACCGTTGGTCCTAAAATGAAGTAGGAAAATACATTAAAAATCAAAAATCCGATCATTACGGTTTTGAACCATTTAGGACTGTTCCCCAGAAAATATTTAAACATAATTATACTTGGTTATACGATTAATATTATATAAGCTGCTTTAGCGCTATTTCAAATGCTGTTTTGCTTATATTAACTTTGGTTTGGTTGTTATTATATGTGTTTTTAATTGCCTTTTTAATAGTTTCTGATGTATCCATAAAAATCGCCTCATCAGTCATTTGTACTCTTCGCTCCATAAAATATGCAAAGACTCTTGCCATACCACAATTAGAGATAAAATCCGGTATTAAACTTACGCGTTCATCTGTATATTCCATTATCGGACCAAAGAATATTTCTTTATCTGCAAAGGGAACATTAGCACCACATGAGATAACTTCTAATCCCGTATTGATCATTTGCGTAATCTGATCTTTGGTAATTAAACGTGAAGCTGCACAAGGAGCGAAAATCTGAGTTGGTAAAGACCATATTTTTTCGTTTAGAGCTTCAAAAGGAATTAATTGTTCACTATATAGCTTATTCCCCTTTTTATTTAAATATAATTTTTTTATCTCATCAAAAGAAAAACCTTCTTCTTTAATTAGCCCACCTGCATGATCAATAATTCCAACCACTTTAGCACCCATTTCCGAAAGATAATATGCAGCAGCAGAACCAACATTACCAAAACCTTGTACCACAGCTTTTTTTCCTTTTACATCTCCTCCATATATGCTGTAATAATGTCGTACTGCTTCGGCAACCCCATATCCTGTAATCATATCTGCAACAGTGTATTTTTTAGATACATCTGGTGAAAATGTGGTGTTCTCTAATACCTTGATCACACCTTGTCGTAACTGCCCAATTCTATTTATCTTATCTGCTTCTGTGGGTTGAAAATGTCCATTAAAGACACCCTCTTGTGGATGCCAAACGCCACAATCTTCAGTTATCGGAATCACCTCATGAATTTCATCTACATTAAGATCTCCACCAGTACCATAGTAACTTTTTAGCAAAGGAGACACCGCTTTGTACCAACGTTGTAACACTCCTTTTTTTCGGGGATCATTAGGATCAAAATTAATTCCTGATTTAGCTCCACCAATCTCTGGTCCAGATACTGTAAATTTCACTTCCATGGTTTTGGCTAGAGAAAGTACTTCATTCATATCTAAACCGTTACGCATTCTTGTACCTCCACCAGCAGCTCCTCCTCTTAACGAGTTTATTACGGTCCAACCCTCTGCTTCTGTTTCAGTATCTTTCCAGTTAAAAACGATTTCCGGAACTTTATTTTCGTATTTCTTTAATAAGTCTTTCATTTTTTAAATTTCAATTCATTGGGTATACAAACTATGTGTACAGATCACACCTTTTTTCTCGCACTCTTAACATAAATAATCCTCCATTACAGAGGTCAGCGTTGGGTCATATTACTATAGTTTTGCAATACATTGAAATTCTACTCAAAATGTGTGTCACAAATATAAAAAACTAAATATGGCAAAGCCCAAAATTATCATAAAATTATAGCGATAAAACACATATTTAATTCTCAAGATTTTATTGGTTTTCACTTAAATTCTCTAAAGGATTTTTTAAAATTTAATTTCAAAAAAATCATTATCTCAAAAAATCAAAAAAACACTAAAACTATCATATTATCGCTTATATTTGTAAGATTAATAAAAATATCGAGGTTATCTCGATTTATTTTCATCAAAAAGTACGAATTGCGTGTTATGCACGCACAGTAAATTATAATAAAACATGGACTTTAAACTATCTGAAGAACAATTAATGATACGAGATGCAGCTCGTGATTTTGCTAAAGCTGAATTATTACCAGGAGTAATTGAGCGTGATAACAAGCAAGAATTTCCAACCGAGCAAGTAAAAAGAATGGGAGAACTTGGTTTTCTAGGAATGATGGCTTCTACAGAATATGGTGGTGGTGGAATGGATACGCTTTCTTATGTACTTGTTATGGAAGAGTTATCAAAAATCGACGCATCTTCTTCAGTTATCGTATCTGTAAATAATTCTTTGGTATGCTGGGGGCTTGATACCTATGGATCTCCAGAACAAAAAGAAAAATACCTTTCAAAATTAACAACAGGTGAATCTATAGGAGCATTTTGTTTGTCTGAACCAGAGGCGGGTAGTGATGCAACTTCTCAAAAGACCACCGCTATAGATAAAGGCGACCATTATATCCTTAATGGAACTAAAAACTGGATTACCAATGGGGGAACTTCAGATTATTATTTGGTCATCGCTCAAACCGATAAAGAGAAAAAACATAAAGGCATTAACGCATTCATTGTTGAAAAAGGATGGGAAGGTTTTGAAATTGGACCTAAAGAAGATAAATTAGGAATTCGTGGTAGTGATACGCACTCGCTTATTTTTAACGACGTAAAAGTTCCTAAAGAAAATCGTATTGGTGAAGATGGTTTTGGATTTAAATTTGCGATGAAGACGCTAGCTGGAGGACGTATAGGAATTGCAGCTCAAGCATTAGGAATTGCAGCAGGAGCCTATGAGTTAGCCAAGGAATACTCCAAAGTACGTAAGGCTTTTGGAACAGAAATTATGAATCACCAGGCAATCGCATTTAAACTCGCAGATATGCATACTCAGATTGAAGCTGCCAGAATGTTGGTATATAAGGCAGCAATGGATAAAGATAATCATGAAAATTATGATTTGTCTGGTGCTATGGCCAAATTATATGCTTCTCAAGTAGCTATGGAAGTGAGTGTAGAAGCTGTACAAGTGCATGGCGGTAATGGCTTTGTAAAAGAATACCACGTTGAGCGATTAATGAGAGATGCTAAAATTACTCAGATTTATGAAGGAACCAGCGAGATACAAAAAATTGTAATTTCCAGAAGTATTCTTAAGGATTAGTGCAGAAACGTTTTTATATAACTCCAAATTGTATTTATTATGAATTTGGAGTTATAAAAAACAATAGTAACTATAAACCCATTCCTCAACTGTATAAAATCAAAAGATGGAATACATAATTTACTCCGATAGTGTATTACACTCTTTAGAATTCTGAATAAGAACGATATATTGAATATAATTGCTATTTAATAAGCTTTTTTTCTTTCTATACACAAAATTTATATCCTTAGGTAGTGTATCAACATCAAAAATTTCTACATCAGAATTAGATTTTTTACTAAATACTTTGTCCCTTTTACTTTTTCGGACATGGTATCGTTATTTAACAATGATTTTGATACTCTATATCCTTTTTTCTCTTTAGAGAACATCCAACGTAAAATTCTAGGAATATTATGCTCTTGAAAAATAAAATTACAATTCGAATACAAAGTACTATATGTGACTTGATCTATATTAGGATAAGCGTTCTTAATTCTACTCGCTACCCATTTAACGCCATCCTTTGTCATACTCTGGTTTGTATGACCTGCTCCCCAGTATCCAAAAGAAACATGTTTTGAAAATTCATATTGTATATCTCTTAATTTAAAATTTTCAAAAATCAAACTGTCTCTAACTTTATCCCAATTTCTTGAGGAATATGCTATTTCCGAATATATTATGTTCCTTACTATATAATAAAAATTTTCAAACTCTTCTTTAAAAATAAGTCTATACTGAGAATTCTTCGATTTAATATCATCATACAACTCACTGTAGAATTTATTGCGTTGGACATAATTAAAATCTTTATTGAATTTATCAAGTACTAAATTTTGTTTGATTTCCAATATAGTTTTATACTTTTCAAATATGTAATCATGTGTGTTATAAGCTTTATGTTCGATATCAATAGAAATTGCTTTAATTGTTTTTTTTGATGTTTTATTAAAATTGTATATTTTCTTAAAATACTCTTTCTTTTGAGCTGTAAACCCAATAGTACCTTTATAGTTCATCATTAATTTATCCAGAGATGATTCTTTCCCATCTGCCAAATAGTTGTTTAAAAGTATTTCTGTATAAAAAGGCCCTTCCAGTATTAAATAATCTAAGCCTGATTTATCATCTAAATTTTTAATAAAATCAAAAGCTAATGAGTTAGTTTTAATTGTACCATGTGTCTCGCCCAACCAAATAATATTGGATTTTAGAGGGACATCAAATTGTTTTGTTTGCGCCTTAGTAAAGTAAAATACCAAGAGTAGTGACAATAAAAAAAATCTTTTCATTAATGTATTGTATTATTTTTTTTGGAATCGTGATAAAAGACTACAGAGAATGAAGAATTTTAGAGTTAAGCTTTTCTAATTTTGATCAAGATTGGCTATCTTTTTGCAAACAACTTTACAAAAGTCGATTTTGCAATACCAAATTTTTTATTTTTTAAATCCAAAACTAAAATATCTTCTAAAAACAGTGTATTACCAATTAGAAACTCTAAATTAAACTTCTCTTCAAATTGTTTCGTTCTCGGATCATCTTTAATAAAATAACCATCAAAATTTTCAAACTCTTTTTTACCTATAGACACCTTTTTATTTACGGGTGATTTATAGGTAACATCTCTTTTACCCCATGAACTAACTACTATACTATCTAATACCTTATCACTATTGCCCAATAATTCGTTAAACTTTGACTTAGAAGAAGCAATCGTCCATGCACTGGATCCTGTATCAAATAATGCTAAATGTTCTTTCTCATCAACTAAAATATTAATAATTATGTGAGGCAATGGAGTATCTACAAAATCGATAAAATCTATTTCTTTTTCTAACGTTCTTGGTAATGAGTCCAAAATCGAAATGTTTTGCCGCTTATAATCAATAAACAAGTATTTATCTTTTACAATATCAATTCCTAAGGTACCCAGTTTATTTTCATTTTTAGCAGATTCCTTATCTCCAAATAATCTCAGTAGAAGGGGTTTTAAGGTATCAGATTGAAAACTGTTCATCTTTACAACCATATCTTCAATTTTATAGGTAGAAATAATGTTGTTCCATTTGGTACTATCTTTTTTATTGATTTTGAAAGGGTATTGTGAGCTATCCTGAAAAATTGTTTTGAAATTAACCTCGTAAATTGATGAAGTGCCAGCGCCCAAATCAAACTGAAAAACGAACTGATCATCATAATCGTTGATACTAGCTTTAAGCTGCATTGAAGCATGTTTTAATGTATCTTTGCCTTTTACGACCTCTGTCCATTCAAACGGGATCCAATTCATCGTCAAATCCTCATCGATTTTATTTTGTCCCTTTTTACAACCAATAAATATCATCAATAAAATGACGACTTGCATAGTTTTTAAATACTTCATACTTGTTTTGTTATCAATTAATTTTCAAGTCCAAAAAAGAATCTTAAAAATTCAAAAATAACTGAAATCATTTTGTTCTTTATTGTATAAAAGCGACAAAGTAGGGTTTAGGTTTTTAAAATATTCTGTAGGTGATAATCCTGTAATTTGATTACAATCATGTATAAAGTGACTGTAATCATAGTATCCAAATGCTATAAGCAAATCGTATAATGACTGTTTTTCAGTAAATTTGCCCATGTAATACACCTGACTTATGTGTCTAAAACGAACAATTTTAGAATATGCTTTAGGAGAGAGCCCTACATATTTATAAAATAATCGTTGTAGGGTTCTTTTTGTAAGAAATGTTTGATCCGAAATTTCTTTAATTGTAAGATTACCATTAGTTTCCATAATTAATCTGGTAATACGCATGGCCCTAATAAGATTAGGGTCATGATATTTCTTCAAAACTTTCTTAAAAAATTGTTGTAATAAATTACTGTTACCTGGGACAACAGATATATCAAGAAGTTCATTGGTATGCTCTTTAAAAATTTCTGAAATATCAAGCAGCTCTCCCGAAATTTCCCCTAATGGGATAGACGTTAGCATGCACATATGCTCTGGTAACAAATTGATATGCGTACCAGAAGAAATACTATTTCCAACAACAGAAACTGATTTCTTACTTAAACCAAAAATCCCTTTAGAAGATTTTAGAGAATCGTTATTTGTATTCACTGTAAAATCACCATTAGCACATATTAATATATCAAAGCAATTATTTGGAATCGTAGTAACCTGAAGATTTGATGCAAACTCTAAGCTGTTAGAATTGACTCCAATTGAATTTAATATTTGGTTATAAAAAGTACTATTCATATCGATAATTATTTACATCTAATCCATTATTGTTAAATTCAATTTGTATAATAGATGAAAATAAAAGAACCATCATTATCAAATATATTCTTTTTAAATATAAATAAAACCAAACTTAAACCCCAAATTTCACACATTATATATTCTGACTGTATACTACAAAATAACTCAAAGAACGATTAATGAGAGATGCTGAAATTACTCAGATTTATGAAGGAACCAGCGAGATACAAAAAATTGTAATTTCCAGAAGTATTCTTAAAGATTAAATTAGTTGTATATGTTATACTAAGATCCCGGATTGATAAGAACAATTCGGGATTTTTATTTTTATTTAAAACCCCATACCCATTTACAAGTTATCACAATGCTATCTACACCTTTATTAAATTATCAATTTTGTAATATTTTTCTTATCTTATAAATAATAAATAATTTAAAAAATACATTTTAACGATATTTTTATGTTTTTCATATGGTAATTCCTGGTTTTTTTATATATTTAGACGCCCCTATATATTTAGAACAATGCATACCGTCAAAAATGTAAAATATTTTATATGCCTTATATATTGTAATCTATTACTTATTGCAGTCAACGCTCAACAATATGAGCAAATGTCTTTCCCAGAATTGGAAAATACAATCACTCATACTGAACAGCATTTAAATTCAATAGGACGAGCAAATGCAATTACAATTATCGAAACCATAATCGATGTATCTGAAAAGTTTAACCCACAACAAGAATTTTATCTAAAAGGACGTTCCTATAATTTCCTAGGTAAAATTCAGTTTTCTATCAAAGATTATAAAGAGGCACTTGAAAATCACAAAATTGCTGAACTTTTCATAAACGAAACCGAAGGATACACAGCATTAACTATAGATATAAGTAACAATATAGCTCTAGTATATTTAAATGGGTACAACAAACCCGGGAGAGCTTTGAAAAGGATTAAACAAGTCTATGAAAACACGGAAGGTTTAAACGAATACTCTCGCCATATATTAGAACTCAATCTTGCAAATATTTACATAAGAATCAAAAAGTATAACAAAGCGCAGAGGCTATTAAAAAAGTGCAAAAAGTATTTTAGTAGTAATCAAAGACACACCACAAAACTTGTTGATACCTACACTAGTTTTGGTGAATACTACAGCTATAATCGCAATTACACTCATGCAATTAAACATTTTGAACTTGCAGCCTCTATTGCAGAAGAAAATCAATTTTTTAGACAGGCTATGACGATTTACAAAAAATACGAAAACCTGCTCGTTAAGATAGGAAGAGAAGACAAAGCCTATCTGATTCTAAAAAAATACACTAAACACCATCAAACTGCACTCGATAGAGAAAAATTAGAAGCAGATCAATACAAAGAGAAATTAGTAGTAAGTGAAGAAAAAAAGACTATAGAAACTCAAAAAGCTAAGCAATCCAAAAAAATATCCATATTTACAGTTTCCTTACTCATATTATGCTTAGTACTATTTTGCTTTTTTATCTACAATCATAGAAAAACTAAAATACTTAGTCAATCTCTTGCCATAAAGAATAAAGAACTTAAAATTTCTAAAGAAAAGTCTGATCAACTTGCAGCAGTAAAAACAAAATTCATATCCACAGTAAGTCACGAACTAAGAACACCACTGTATGGTGTTATAGGGCTATCCTCTATTCTTATGGAAAGAATTAAAGATGAAGAAAATCATAAGTTTATAAAACTCATGAAATTTTCTGCAGATCATTTACTCAATCTCATCAATGATGTATTACAAATCACCAAAATGGAATCTTACGAGATAAGCCTTAATACATCTGCCTATAACATTAAAAACTTGGCAGATGATATTAAAAACTCATTTACGTATCAAGCTGAAAAGAGCGGTAATATACTACAACTCAATTTCGACCCTAATATCCCATCTATGCTAATAGGGGACTCTGTTAGGCTATCGCAAATTTTGATCAACCTAATTAGTAATGCTAATAAATTTACTAAAAACGGAAATATATGGTTAAATATCATTAATCCTGTGGTCACTGATAATATAGTAAATATAACCTTTGAAATAAAAGATAATGGAAGAGGGATCCCTTTAGACAAACAAGAGATAATATTTGAAAAATTCTCACAAGCTAACTCTAAAGATCATACAACAGGAACTGGTCTTGGGTTAAATATCGTCAAAAAGTTAGTTGATCTACACGGAGGAGATATTAGAATAAAAAGCACTCCGGGTAAAGGGGCTACGTTTTATTTTACTATTCCTTTTGAAATTGACACCTCTAATGCGCAAGATCATGAAATAGACAAAAGCAAAAATTTTGTTTCACTAACAAACACTGAAGATTACAACATTCTAATTGTTGAGGACAATAAAATAAATCAAATTGTAACTCAAAATATTCTAAAAAGCAAAGGCTATACCTCTGAAATAGCTGAAGATGGGCTTATTGCTACAGAGATGGCTAGAAAAAATAAATACGACATTATTCTAATGGATCTTAATATGCCTAATATGGGAGGTTTAGCGGCTACCAAAACAATTAGAGAGTTCAATAACCAAGTACCTATCATAGCATTAACGGCATCAGACACACAGAACACCTTGAAGAAAATATTAAATCCTAACTCCGGATTTAATGATTACATGAGAAAACCATATAAAAATGATGAGTTTTTTAGAAAAATTGAATTTAATATCAATAATACAATCTCTAAAGCCTCATAAAAAATAAATAGCATACCCATGCTGGTTTGCCAGATATGTGTATAAAACAATTCTTTGTTCTCTTTTTATCAGATGATTCCTTATCAATTCCAATCGATATCGCTATAGTGCTTTTCTATATATTCTTTTAGAATAGTAATATCCTCTTTTGATGTAAGGTCTGGCACATGTTCTGATATAGGTATACCGATAACTGACCTTGGGTGTTCTTGTACCATATTCAATAAAGCAGTAGGAAGTTCTTTTTCATTTCTTTTTTCGTTCACAGGGCAATTCACTATGTAATCCTGAAACATCGCTCCGTCAAATTTAAAAATATTCATGCTTACCCGTAGCTTTCCTGACTTATCCATATAGCCATCACTATCTTCTACAGAAGGTTTTTCAACAATATCTTCCAAAAAACCTTTTTCATCCAAAGACAAGAGCGCAAACCTAGTGATACGCTGTAAACTAAATTGCAATGCATCTCTATCATAACTTATAAATGCATTTGCATGATCCGTATTCCTCAATACTTTTAATACAATTTCAGAATATAAATTATCACTATTACAAACGGTATATGCTTGCTCATTGAGCTCTGGATATTGTGTAATTGCATGATAAAGAGCATCAGCAGTTCCAAAAGGCTTGCTCCTTTTTTTAGGAACATATTGTATTGCATAGTTAATCGTAAGACCATGAAAATAATTTCCCTTCGGATGAAATCCATAAAACTCTTTTATCAGGTTTTCTCTTTCTGAAATAACAATGAATATGTTCTTGTATCCTGCTTGTTTCGCATTGTAAAGGAGATAATCCAATACAGGTCTTCCCGATGCATCGATACTAATAAGAGATTTTGATCGAGAATTCGCTTGCGCTGTCAAATCACTATTGAGTGACGTTTTTAATGATTTTTTCATTCTGGAAGATACTCCCCCTGCCAAAATGATTAAATTTTCGTGCATATGTATATCGTTACCTTAAAGAACTCTTGCTCCAGCATCTACATTAACTCTGTAGGCTGTTTTACCCTCATGTTTAATCGCATCAATAACTCCTTGTTCCTTGTCTTTTGGAGCTATTGCAACAATGCTACCTCCTCCTCCAGACCCCACAATTTTAACCCCATAGGCCCCAGCTTTTATTGCGTTGTCAACCATTTTATCAATTGTCGGAACTGTAATTTTTAGGATATTCTTTAAAACTAGATGATGTTCGTTCATTAAACTCCCTATATACTTCATATCTGGTTGCTGTTTCCTGAATTCAATCAGGGCTTTCATTGTAATCGAATGATTTTTCAATGCTGCAAAAAAATAAGGTCTCAACTTTATCGGAATATAATTCTTGTATTCATCATAGGTTTCTAATTGCGTAGATTTTATATTAAAATCAGGTTTTTTGATAGTTACGTGTGCTATCGCTTCCAGTGCTTTTTGTTTTCGATCTCCGAGTGTACCGATTGTTTCCTTTTTGACCCCAGATTCACCCACTATCAACCCTGGCAATATATCTTTAACAATCTTGTAAGAAGCTTGTTTTCCTGTTTCAATATATAAAACATTTCCAAGTCCAATAGCGTATTGATCCATCAACCCTCCCGGTTCCTTATGTTCTAAAACTTCGGCTTCATAAGCAATTTTAGAAACCAGTAATGAAGTTATTTCCTGGTTTGCACTGAATGCTTCTAACAGAAACTTTATCCATGCTACAATTAAGGCAGAAGAACTAGAAACTCCTGCATTAAGCGGCAAGTCTCCTTGTATTTCTACATCATAACCTCTGTCAGGAATACACCCATATCGCCTTAGCACCCTTAAGGATGAAGCAAAATAATCCCTGTTTTCAATGTGTTCAAACTTTTCATGTATCAGAATATCTCTTTCTTCTCCAATATCTGGTAATTGTATCTTGAAAAAAGCAGTTGTATTTTCAACAGCATTTAGTTTGATATATTTATCTATCGCACACGCAATAACGGGCAATCCCAAATAATCCTGATGATCTCCAAAAAGACATGTTCTTCCCGGAGCTACTATATTTATTTTTCTCAAAATTGCAGTTAAATATTGTGTGTTTTACAGTAAATCAACTCAATGACTCTTATCAAAGTTAATAGGTATCCTTAATCCAATCGTAAGGCTTTCTTTTGAGCCATAATCCTCTGGTAAAATCCGGAAAATCTTGTGGTTCTCCATTATTCTCGATAGAAACTTCAGAAAGTGGGGTTATCGCGCTCCATGCTGCGGCATCATACACATCTAATGGCGGTGCTATATTTTGCTTTGCAGAGGCTACAAAAGCATTGATTACAAAGAAATCCATCCCACCATGGCCGGCTCCCATAGCATGCTCACCATATTTTTTCCATAAGGGGTGATCATATTGCTCTAACCATGTACTTGCTTCATCCCACTTATGTGGCTCAGATTTTCCTTCTATGTATATTCTATTACCATCAACTTCCCACAATCCATTCGCACCTTGAACTCTAAAACCTAATGAATATGGACGTGGTAAATTACAATCATGAGTTACTATAATAGTCTCTCCCATGGTGGTTTCTATGGTAGAAGTTATCACATCTCCTTGCTTAAACTTCACCTTGGCATTAGGGTGATTCTCTCCTCCATGTTGTACAATATAATTGTGTAACCCGATACCTTTTGTTGCATTAGATGTTATTGATGAAAAACGATTCCCTCTATTAATGTTACACATTGTAGCTATAGGTCCAACTCCATGAGTTGGATATACATCAGCATTTCTGGCTACCGAGTGCTGTGTTCTCCATTTGGATTCTGAAATACCTTTTTCACCAAACTCAACTCCTTTTCCGTATGCAGTTTTTCCATCATTCAGTTTTACGAATCTCAAATCATGTTGATATCCACATCTAAAATGTACTAATTCTCCAAATACATTTTGACTTACCATATTTAAAATCGCTAAAACATCACGCCTGTAGTTTACGTTTTCTAAAATCATAAGATGTGTCCCAGTAGCCTCATGAGTATTTACAAGATCCCAACATTCTTCGAGAGTATTTGCTGCAGAGACTTCGAGACCAGTATATTTTCCGGCTGTCATAGCATCTTTGGCCATTCTAGTATGCCATAACCAAGGAGTCGATATAATCACAGCATCCACATCTTGCAAACTCAATAAATCCTTATAATCATTCTCATTTTTACCAAATACTTTTGGTTTGACCTTTCCAGCTTTGCTAATCGCATCCAATGAAATATCTATCCTGGTCTGATCTATATCGCAAATTGCAGTTACCAATACATCATCTCTTAAAAGAACATTTCTTAAATGATTTGTGCCTCTTAAACCAACACCAATTAACCCTAATTTGAGCTTGTCTTTTTGAGTATATTTATTATTCCCAAAAGTTAGATTAGGTAATACCGAAATACCAGCTCCTGCTATAGCTGTTTTTTTAATAAAGTTTCGTCTAGATTTGTGTGTATTCATTACTTATTCTTTTTACCTTGAATATTGTATTAAATATAATAGAAAAAATAGTTCTTTTATCGACTCAATTAGTTTTATGTACTAAATAAGTTCTATTGAAGTAGAAAGAAGGTAACTGAAGTTTATCATACTTCAAAGCTTAACACATACTTCAGTTGGTATAGCAGATTATTTTATTTGGTTGTTTAATTCATCATACAATGCACAATCAATTTCACCAAAAGAAAGTTCTCTCATCAACTTACTTTTGGGAAAAATTAAAAAACTTAGTAAGTACCTTTATAACTCTATATTTTCCAACAATTAATGATAGGATAACAAAGCTATTCTGCTTCAAAATCAGGAGCTATCTCTCCATTATTTATTTCATTTTATTCACTATAGATAGCATAAACAAGATACAACAGCCTCTAATAAAAGTTTGGGCTATCTAAATAATTTTTTTACTTGACGTGAGTAATACTAGTTTATAAATTCAATCCCTAAAATAGTGATTTTACAGCACTTGTCATGTAGATTGGGAAATACATTAAAAAGAGGGTATAAAAAACCCTTCATTGTTATAATGAAGGGTTTCAAGGAAGGCGGCGACCTACTCTCCCACGATTGTAGTACCATTGG
>CANLYR010000059.1 GCA_947495425.1 uncultured Aquimarina sp. | reverse complement strand
ACGGTGCTCTATCCCAGAGCAAGGATCAATGGGATTGTTTTTGATGGGGCTAACCGTTCTCCTGTGTTATCAGCAGCGACGACAGGAATACTTACCAAATTAACATACCCCACAGGAGGTCATACCACCTATGCGTATGAACTGAACACGACTCAGGAACAGCCTGCTAGTGATGCTCCGGATACCGATTTTAGAGAAGTTACCTATGGGAGTTTATATCTTAGCGGAGGTATTGATCGGGATAATGATGCAATATGCGGTCCTGCCTGCGAGGATGAGTATGGAGACGGTCCTCCCAGGATGCAGAGTACGATGTTTTCTATTTCTGAAACCTATGTGTATGATATGGATTATGATGGTTTTGGTAATGAAGAAGCGTATCTATTTAAAAACAATACCGGCAGAATGCTGGCCTATGATGAGATTCTGGATCAGCTTACCGCAGAGGCTACAGTGCAAAACTTATGGCGCGGTCGGGGCAATGGGCAACGTATTTCTCTGGAAGCTGGTCAATATCAAATCTTATTGCTCAATGGGCATGAAGGCGGGTTTTCAAGCATCCGGATCTATAGAGAAGAATATGTGACGCTAATTCCACCAAGCACCAATGGTAATTACCAAAAAGCCGGGTTACGTATCCAAAAGATTTCAGATTATAGCGCAGACACCCAAAAAGCCAAGGTTAAACGCTACCAATACACCCAATCGCTGCATGATCATAAAAGTTCAGGTCGTGTGATCTATAGTCCACAACTTCGCTACACAGATTCCAAGGTGATCACTTCGAGGGATAATCTGGATACACAAGACTATCTGCATCGTCTTAGTGGTACTCCCAATTCACAACCTCATATTGGGTATAGCAAGGTTTTTGTTTTTGAAGAAGATGCTAATAATACTTCACAATCCAATGGGTATACCGAATATTCATTTCATACGGGTCAAACCGGTATGGTAAACGACCGTAAGACTCCCTATACCCGTAGTTACCGTCTTAATCACAAGGCTGGGAAAGAAAAACAGGTGATTGTGAACCACCGCAATACCGATACCCTATCTCAGACCACTACCACCTATGGGCAGCAGTTGCATTATTCGTCTTTAGGGGCTGCTATGGCTCACAAAGAAGAGTTTCGTATGTTGTATATTGTAGTACGTAGAGATCCTACAAGCGGTAAGTATATTTTTGATCGTACCAACCCGGTCTGGTTATCTCCTTTAATTCCACCCAATAGGTTGAGTCTAACTGCCAAACCTCCCCCAGAATGTTTACAACCGGGAAATACGTGTATCACGCGTGCGGCATTACTACCTTTAAGATTACAGCGTAGTCTTGTACAAGGCGGATCGGGATTTACCACGGAAGTAAAAACGGTAAAAACAGTACATGATAAAACCCTTACCGATATCCAGCAGATGACCTATGCGCCCGAGGTGGATCATTTGCTACGTAGTAAAACGATCATCAATAGCGATCAGCAGACCCACACTACCTCGTATGTATATCCCAAAGACAAGAGTGCCCCAGAATATGCGATGATGGTGACACAGAATCGTTTGAGCGACGTCGTTGGGATGACCTTTTCTGAGAACGATGTCAAATTAGGTGAACAAAAAAATGTATTTAAAAACTGGGGCAGTGGTCTTGTAGCTCCCTCGGCCATACAAGTAGGAAAAGGCACTACGCCCCCAGAAGATAAAATGGTCTACGATCGTTATGATGCGTTTACAAAAAACCCGCTAGAGGCGCATCAGCCCAATGGCAAACATACCCTCTACGTTTGGGGGTATCAGGAGCAGTTTCCGATCGCCAAGATAGATAATGCAACCTATACCGATATGCCTCCGGCAGTAAAGACACTGATCCAACAAGCCAAAGCACAATCTGACACCGAGGACAGCCCTGCCAAAGAAGAAGCGCTTATCGCAAAACTCAACGAATTGCGAGCACATCCTTATTTTGCACACGCCCAATGTACTACCTATACCTATGATCCATTAGTAGGGATGACCAGTACTACAGATCCCAAAGGCGATACTACATATTATACCTATGATGATCAATCGCGATTGAGTTATATTGAAGATGCCGAAGGTCATGTGGTAAAAAAATATACCTATCATTATAAAGGGAGTAGTGCCGATCAGTATACTACATTTTCTGCCACGCTGGATGCCCCTTCTGGCGTACTACAAGGTACAACTGCCACGATGCGTGTAGCGATAAGTGGAGGATCGGGACATTACAGTTACGACTGGAGTATTGATGGCACATTGATCGCTGGGCGTTTGCCTACCAACACCTATACCTTTGCTACCCAAAAAGGATATGCGGTGCAATGTAAGGTGACTGATAAAGTGACTGAGCAAACCCAAACGGTGTATGCTACGGTACAGGTGTGTCCTGCGGTACACACTCCCACAGTGACTAGTAGCGAGACCCACTCTTTATCATCACGGGTGATCACATTCACCGGGGCTAATATAAGCGGAGCTTGTGATGAATTTATCCTTAGCTGGTATGTTAATGGAGCCAAACAAAGTGCCACGAGCTCGGTATTTGAAAGACGCCTCCCGGTAGGAACACAAAGAGTAACCTTTAGAGTGACCAATGCTTATACTGCCAGTGAGTATAAAGAAACGACCAGAACGGTATATATCCATCCTGATTTGAGTACACCCAGAATCCGCTTCTCATCCTTATCGGGCGGAGCAGAAGGCCATACCCTGGCAGGAACCAATGTAAGGGTGAGTGCCGATCAGATCAGTGGCGGATCAGGACATCGCCGTTATGAATGGTATCTTAATACTATAAGGCAATCGGCCACAGGCACATCGTTTCATAAACGTTTTAATAGCAAAGGTACGTACACCCTCACCTTGAAGGTGATCGATACCCGAATTGCCAACCACAGCAAAACAGTAACTCGAAAATTACATGTACACAACCCTATGATTATAGGAGGCCCTTATGCCACTACCTCAGAGCGCATACGCAGAGGACAGTCGGTTCGTTTTGAGGTGGATCCTGGCAGGGGTTCGGGGAGTTATGTGCATAGTTGGTCGATGGATGGTCCTCCCGGTAGTGCAGGAAGTACCTTTAGACCTACCTATTCTTACGGGCCACGCAGTTCGGGATCATATACCTTCTATTGTCGTGTACGTGATACCAAAACCGGTGTAGAACGATCCGGCAGTGTACGCTCCTATATCACGGTACGCACTAACAGCGGCGGTGGTGGTAATGGTGGTGGTGGCAACGGTGGCGGTAATGGAGACGGAGATACAATTGATCACCCGGGCGATGAATACTAAAAAAGAAGAAAACAACAGTTAAGAAGATATACAGATGAAACAGTTTATAACAATACTTTTAGTAGGACTCACCAACTTCTCCTGGGGGCAAATGGTCTTATCAGATAAGAACTATATTCATAGCATTACCCCACAACAGGCGGTGGGAATAGATAACATCATGAATGTTGGTGGGGATAATGATCCTGCCCAGCAGCGCCACATCCAAGAGATCACATACTTTGATGGTCTTGGGCGATTATCACAACAACGCGCCATCAAAGCGTCTCCCAATAGCAGAGATATTGTAACGCATATCGAGTATGATGGCTATGGCAGACAACAGAAGCAATACTTGCCTTTTGAAGGAGATAATCTCCATGGGATATACGATCATGTACGCGCCTCAGAAGAGATCAATCCATACTACAAAAACACCTATGGGGATGATTTTTTGGGGATAGCCATACAAGATATCAACGCCTATAGCGAAAGCATCTATGAACCCTCACCTCTTAATCGTGTTACCGAACAAGGAGCACCGGGAGCCGCTTGGAAAGCAGATCCCTATAGCGATAGCGATCATACAATCAAATTTGATTGGGATAGCAATACAGCAGAGGAGGTCGTACATTTTAAGGTTGCCTTTGAGCATGATGATACCGAGAACCCCCAATTGGTCAAAAGCGGCCACTATATTGCAAATCAATTGTATGTAACCATTACCAAAGATGAAAACTGGCAACCCGGGGATGGCAACCTAAGAACTACCCGGGAGTATACAGACAAACTAGGTAGAGTTGTTTTAAAACGTAGTTTTATAGGCTCTTCCCCCTCATCAGGGGGAAGTCCCGCCAGTGGCGGGGATGGGGGTGAACAGGGGACTGACACCTATTATGTATACGACGACTTCGGAAACCTAACCTACGTACTCCCACCTAAAATTACTGTTCACGATGGTGTAAGTGCTACTGAGTTATCAGAATTGGCATACCAATACCAATACGATTATCGAAACCGATTGATCGAAAAGAAAATCCCGGGTAAAGGTAAAGAAGGGATCATATATAACAAACTGAATCAACCCATCATGACTCAGGACGCCTTATTAAAAGCAAAAGGGATCTGGTTGTTTACTAAATATGATATTTTTGGACGAGTAGCTTATAGCGGTACAATAGAAGATACAAGATCCCGTAGTATACTACAAGCAGAAGCTACAGCGTTTACAGACCCATTGTGGGTTGCATTTAATACTACTCCTACAGAAGGCAGCACGCTCTACTATACTCATGGGGGTTACCCCAATACGCAAGATGCAGAAGTATTAACGATCAATTATTATGATGATTATGCGTTTTTAGGTAGTACACCAGTGGCATTATTGGCCAACCCGGGAACTGTGTATAACGAACCGGTATCCAACACTACCAAATCGCTGCCTACGGGGAGTAAGGTAAAAGTACTGGATACCAACCAATGGATCACAACCGTATTTTATTATGATAAAAAGGCAAGACCTATCTATGTTGTAAGCAAAAATGACTATCTCAATACTACCGATCTTACTGAGACTAAATTCGATTTTATAGGGAAGGTAAAAGAAACTAAAGCCACACATACCAAGGACAATACTACGCCCATCAAAACCATAGACAACTTTACCTATGATCATGTAGGCAGGTTGCTTACACATACCCAACGAATTAACGATCAAGAGGCAGAGCAAATAGCCGCGAATACCTATGACGACTTAGGGCAATTGGTTAGTAAACACATTGGAGGCACTTCGAGTGGCCTCAGCGCCCAGGGAAACCAGAGCACTGAGGCTACTCGAAGTGAGGGCCTACAAGAGGTTAACTACAAATACAATATAAGAGGCTGGCTCAAAGGGATTAATGATGTACGTAATTTGGGAACAGACTTGTTTAGTTTCGCAATACATTACAATACAGGAGCCAATCCATTATATAATGGAAACATTGCTACTACCTCATGGCAAACCGCAAGTTTGAACAGTAGTAACAATCCGGTGAGTACCTCGTATTCTTATCGCTATGATGCCTTAAATAGAATCACAAGCGCTACTGATAATACAGGTAATTATAGTGTTTCTGGTATATCATATGATACCATGGGAAATATCATGACGCTTACTCGAAAAGGACATTTGGATAGCAATGTAACCTCGTTTGGAACTATGGATTTGCTGTCATACGAATATGATCACGGTAACAAACTGGTAAACGTAACCGATACAGGGACAGAAACTGGGTTTACAGATGATGGGACGGATACCAACGATGACTTTGAGTATGATGTTAATGGGAATATGATCATGGATCAAAATAAAGGCATCACCGGGATTACGTATAATTACTTAAACTTACCCACAACAGTTTCTATAACTAATAGCAAAGGGACAGGAACTATTTCTTATATTTACGATGCCACAGGGACAAAAGTAAAGAAGATAGCCCCAGGTGGAAGTTCTTTAATAGAAACGGCGTATGCTGGGAGTTATGTGTATAAGAACAACCAACTCCAATATATGACTACACCAGAAGGCTATGCAACACCTGCGGTCACCCCGAGCGGAGTCGAGGGGTATCGATATGTTTACCAATTTAAGGATCACTTAGATAACGTACGCTTAAGCTATACCAAAAATGATGCAGGCACTCTTGAAATCATCGAAGAGAACAACTATTATCCTTTTGGGTTAACACACAAAGGATATAATAGCTCAGTATCTTCTTTAGGAAATTCTACCGCACAATTATTAGGTTTTGGTGGGAAAGAAGAGCAAGATGAGCTTGGTTTGGGTTGGATTGATATTACAGCACGTAACTATGATCCTGCATTAGGACGCTGGATGAATCTTGATCCTTTAGCAGAAGAGCGTGAATGGCTCTCCCCCTACAACTTCGTGCAAAATGACCCGATCAACAGGATTGACCCGGATGGTGCGCTCGATATGGAAGTGCAGGAGAACTTTTGGATTCCTAAAGTTAACAGTGATGGTTCAGTTGCATATATCGCAGAGCAAGGAGATACAGCACAGACCTTTGCACAGCAGTATGGACTATCCAATGAACAAGCAACAGAGATTGTAGGAAACGAACCTGTTGAAGCGGGAGTAACAAGCATATCAGGGGAAACGGTTGAATCAGTTACAGGAAGCGAAGTGTTACAACTCGATCTATCGGCAGGAGCTGATGTAGCTACAGGTCAAAGAAAGTTTGATCAGTTTGTATTTGCAAGAGATTATACAGCTGCTCAAGGAAATTACTCTTTTGCCCCATCTGAATTCTTTTCTAATTATGGATATGGAATTTCTGGAACTGCTAATTTAGATTATGGAAAAGGTAATACATCTGTTTATTACGAAATTCCTCTTAAACGAGAAGCTACTTATGATGGAACAGGAGATTACCTATTTTTAGCTAACTCGCCAACGCAGGTAAAACAGACTACAGGAAGGAGATTTGGAGGGCAACAGTCAAACATTGGTTTTGAATTTTACCATCCCAAAACTAAAAATGTAATGGGAAGATATGAAGTACAAACTAGTAACTCTAATGCAAACAACGTTTATAATAGATTTAAAAGAAAATTTTAAAGATGGGAATCAGAACTAAAATCATTTTAATAAACTTATTATTGTTATTGTTTTTTTCTTGTAATGAAAATTCAAATGTAAATAAGGAATTAGGCGATAACTTCAACGATAACCAAGTAAAAGATTTTGATACAATACTCATTTTCTTTAAAAATCAGGCCTGTAACGGCTCTGAAAGCTTTAAAAATTGTATTGAAAACATTGTGAAAAAATCCAACACGGAAGGTTCAAAGTACCTCAGTAATACATTTGATTATTCAGAACAAGAGAAATTATATGATAATATAAATCGGTCTACTTTTAATGCAATTTGGTTATTTTGTAAAACCTCTAATCCTGAAAAAAATATATCTTACGAATCTTTGTGTTTTAATAACAAAGGAGGTTACGAGAGTTACTTAAAGCAGTTATCTACAAAGAGTAATTTTCATAAATCTTATTATGAAGATATTACAAATTCTGGGGATTTTAGTCCAGAATGGAAATTTGCACAGAATATTGTTAGTAATAAGGATAACTTCGATTTTAGTGATTACAACAATCAATTAATTATAGCTATTCATTATTTAAGTTTAAGTGATCAGCATCAGAGAGAATAAGAATAATAGTTAAGTAAAATATAGTAAATCCATCCTTCGGGGTGGATTTTTGTATACTATAAGTCACAAATGTATCGGATAATGCACAATGTTAAAATCTGAAACTTTAACACTTCTATAAAGTAGCAATATTCTTTTCTAGGTAATCCTTAAACCTTTTTTTAGAAACAAAGGTCTCAATGAGCTTTAGCAAAATGGTCTTTTCTTCACCATCCAGTTCGTTAATAAGTTGGAGCTGTTCCAGGGTTGCTTTATCATCCATAGAAATCTCATTGGGAACACCATTATTCTGGTCGTAGTAGATGACATCGTCAACGGACATACCAAAATTTTTAGCAATCTGTATCAGGCAATCAACGGGAATATCTTGTTGGTTGTTTTCCATCTTGGAATAACCAGACCTGTGAGTATGTATCAAATCAGCCATCTGCTGCTGTGTGTACCCGTTGCCTTCTCTCAATTTTTTTAGACTATCGCCAAGCTTCATCGCAAAACTATTTTGATGTAAAAGTACGGAATAAGAACATTATCAGCATCATTGTTTTATTATCGAAACATTTATAGTTCTAATATAGAACATTTATTTATCTTTGTTGTGTTCTAAATAATCACAAGCAAAGTTGAATATGGAAATAGCCGATATAAAACAGAAGCTCACAATGGCAAACGTCCTGCACTACTACGGACTGAAAACAGACAAACAAAGCCGATTGAACTGTCCATTCCACGAGGACAAAACGCCCAGCTTCCAAGTGTACTACAAGACCCAAACGGCTTACTGTTTTAGTTCCAACTGTAAAACACACGGCAAGAGTATGGATGTGATCGATTTTGTAATGCACAAAGAAAATAGTACCAAAGCTGAAGCGATCAAAAAGTGCAAAGAAATCTTAGGTTACGGGAAACCAAACAGTAAAGAAAGATATCAACCCGATTTAAGCAAAAGCCAATTTTTGGCCAATATGTTCCAGTACTTTAAAAATGCGGTACACAACTCAAAACCAGCAAAGACGTATTTAGAAAGTAGAAGTTGGCTACAACGCAGGTCAGTTCCACCACGGAACAAGGCGAGACGAAACCGTCATCGAGCAATGTATACAATATGGATTGCTTATTGACAAGGGAATTACAAGCCGAACAGGAAACAAGGCATACGGTGTTTTTGGAAAATGGTGTATCTGTTTTGCGCTAAAGGATAAAGAAAATAATGTTACTGGCTTGTACTTCCGTTCCACACTTAACGACAAAAAAAGCAAACATTTTTATCTAAAAGATAGAAAAGGACTTTATCCTAACTATCCCAGTCCAAACACTAAAAAATTGATATTGACAGAAGCCATCATCGATGCAGCTTCGTTATTGCAAATCGAAACCATTACAAAGGAATATGAAATACTATCCTGTTACGGAACCAATGGACTGACAGCAGAACATACCGAAGCCATCAAGGAACTGGAACAGCTTGAGGAAATCGTCTTCTTTTTTGACAATGACCAGGCTGGTCGCAAGGCTATAGCGAAATACGCTGAGATGTTAAAGATCGAATACCCAAAAGTAAAAATCAGCAATGTAGAGCCGATCAATAAAGATATCAACGAAACCCTTCAAGGTCATAGTGAGGAAATATTTATTGAACTGCTCAATAATAGAAAAGATATTTTTCTTTCATCTGAAAATAAAATAACTGAAACGTCACAAACAGTAAAAGCCAGTTCCAGTATCGAATTTTTAAAGAGAAAGCACCTACTGCAGCACTTAAACCAATTAATTGACAAAGCAGGAATCGTAGGCGAAGAACAGTCCAGAATGTTACTGTTCTTAATCATCGTCAGTTACGTCAACAAAAGTCCATTGCACGCACTCGTACAAGGCAGTAGCGGAAGTGGCAAGACCCATATAATCAGCCGTATAGCCGATATGATGCCACAAGAGGATGTTTTACGATTTACAAGAATTACAGAGAGTTCATTATATAACTGGGGTGAGTTCGATCTCTTTAAAAAAGTGGTCATCATCGAAGATCTGGACGGACTAAAAGAAGATGCCTTATATGCATTACGTGAATTTATCTCCAATCAAGTATTACGAAGTTCTGTCACCATTAAGGATAAAAAAGGCAATAACAAAAGCCGTCATAAAATCGTAAAAGGTCAGTTCAGCAGTCTATCAGCGACGACCAAAGGCGAAACCTACGAGGACAATATGAGCCGAAGTTTTTTGATTGCGGTGGACGAGAGCAAGAAACAAACTCAACGGATAATCCAACACCAGAACCAAAGAAACGCAGGGGAAATCGACCCAATCACACAGCAGAAAACCATCGGTTTTATACAGAATATGGTCAGGAACCTAAAGCATTACGAAATCATCAATCCCTACGCCACAAAACTACATCTTCCAGACAAAGTACATAAAGTAAGGCGACTAAATGAAATGTACCAAGCTGTAATAAAGCAGGTTACTTTTTTAAACCAGTATCAAAGAAAACTAACAAATAATAATCAATTAATCACAGAGATAGAGGACATCGAACAAGCTACCGAAATCCTTTTTGAAAGCATCGTTTTAAAGGTGGATGAACTGGACGGCAGTCTGCGCCAGTTCTTTGAACGGCTAAAGAAGTACGTCAAAAACGAGAGCCAGGACTTTATTTTAAGGGAAGTCAGACAACATTTAAATGTCAGCAAGACCCAGGTATTTAGACATATCCAAACGCTCACAGAACTGGAATACGTGAAACAAATAGGTGGTTATGCCAATAAAGGCATCAAGTACAAAATCAGCTACTGGGACAACTACCAAAAGATACGTGCAGAAATCAAGGATTTTTTAATGCTACAGATTGAGCAACTAAAATCCGAGAACCAAACAGCACCATCAAAACCCAAAAACAAGACGTTAAGCATGATGGTTGATAAAGGTTCTGGAACACAAGGGAACGCTAATGGAACACTATAAAAATCTGTAATTACCTGAAAATAAATTCATTGTATGTTACGCTGTGGCTAGCGTTCCTAATTCCACAGGATTACAAGCGCAAAAGCATCATACACCTTAAAAACGTCATACAATGGGCAGACCAGACAAACATATCGTTTACAATGAAACCTATCAAAAAGAAGCTATCGAATACCGGAACTACTTGTTATTGTTGGGCTATGCAGAACAAACCAGCCAATCAAGATATCTGTATCTCAAGGAATTTTTAACTGGTTGGAGAATGTTGGGATTACTGGGCTACGAAATATTACCGCTGTAGAAATCGCCAATTTTTATGAATACTTGAAACATAAAATAAGTACCAGGACCCAGCAGAAGTTAAAGTTGAAATCCATACACGATAGAATGCGCTGTGTACAGATATTTTTAGGCTACGCGCTTGAGTTGGGAAAGCTCAAAATAAATCCGGCATCACATCTAAAATTTAGCTATCCGGACGAAGATGTACAGCGCAGGATATTTACACAACAAGAAATAAAATCACTTTATGCAGTGGTAGAAAATAATCAAGAGAGGATTATCCTCCATATGGGTTATGGTTGTGGTCTGCGAGTGAACGAAATTAGCCAGCTCAACAAAGAAGATATAAGGTTCACGGAAAACCTGGTCATTGTCCAGAAAGGCAAGAACAGCAAACGAAGATTAGTACCGATAAACAATACAATTAGCCAAGAAATGGAAGCTTTTATTTTTTCACTTGAAAATAAAACAAGGGAAGTTTTTATCAATAGCAAAGGAAGGCGGATGCAGGAATGGACGTTAAATAAAATACTAAAGAAGCTCATAAAACAAACCCATTTTGGCAGTCAACTTACAGCTGAAGAACTGAACAGAATAGGAATACACACCCTGCGCCACAGTATCGCTACACATTTACTGGAAAACGGAATGAAACTGGAACAAGTACAGCAATTTTTAGGGCATAGCTTTATTGAATCGACAGAGATTTACACGCACATTAACCAAAAACAGATCAAGGATTTATATAATGACACTTCGTAATTATTTAGAGAAAAAATATAGTAAAAGCACTTTAAACAGCAACCTTTACAACATCAAGAGATTTACCGATTATTACCAAACCAAAGCACCCAAAGCCACCTACAAAGACGTGCTACGGTACATCGAGCATTTACGGAAGAATTACGACCTGAACCCCAAAACATTACGACATTGCTTGTATGGCGTAAAAATCTACTTCAACTATTTACTGGAAACAGGTAAGCGAACTGACCACCCGTGTAGTGAACTGTATTTAAAAGACAAGGTTAGTAAAGAAATACAGGTTGATAACCTGTACAGCTCTGAAACCCTGGAACGGTTTTTTGAAAGCTACCAAATCAAACAAAAAACCTATTTACTAAGCAGGAACAAAATCATCATTAGCCTGCTTATTTACCAGGCCTTGACCGTTAATGAAATTACAGCTTTAGAAGTTGAAAATATAGATTTAGACAAAGGCGAAATCTTTATCAAAGGACAATCGCAAGTTACCTCCAAAAGCCCAAGAAAACGAATATTACCATTACAGGCCAAACAGATACTTTTAATCCATAACTATCTTAAAAAAGACCGTAAAAAGCTATTGAAATACAACCGTAAAAATCCAAATGTTACCAGGTTTATTTTAGGACAATACGGAGAATCAATACAACCACACGGAATAAGTAGAATCATCAATGAAAACCGACCAAAAGCGGAACAGATACAGCCGATTAAAATCCGTCAAAGTGTGATTGCCAATTTGCTAAAAAAGGAAAATGACACAAGAGTTGTTCAAGTCTTTGCAGGACACAAAAGAGCATCGACAACGGTACAATATAAACAAAGTGAACTTGAAGTTTTACAAAATGCAGTTAACCAATACCATCCTTATAGATAAAAACTATGAGCAAAATAAGTCTATTTGATACATATAAATGAACTATTTTTAAGGTATAAGCCCTAAAAATAAACCAATATAACTATATGAAAATCAATATTATTAACTTTTGTTGAAGTATAAATAAACGATAGTTTAAATGAACTTTTATTTTGTGAGCAATGTAGTGATGTATGCTGTAGCTATTGAAATGGGAATACTAATCAACCACTTTATATTCTCTTTATTTTGAAACCAATTTTTTCCAAAAAACCATCCAATTTTAATCTGTTGATATAAAGTTAGATGAACATATCCTTCTAGCCCAGCAATAGTCTTATCATCAAACTCGTGTTCGTGATGAATAGAAATACGATAATTTAATTTTAAGCTTGGAAACTCATACTTGTAAAGGTTGTCTTTATCATAGGAATATGATGCTTTTTCATAAAAGCCGTATTCTGGAAACTCTGGATCAGAAAAATCAGGTTCTTCTATGTAATCAATAATCCTCCCTTTAATATCAAGCCTAATAGGTTTTAAATCTTTTAGTCGCGAAGACATATTAACCTTATACAAATTGATTTTCATACAATAAATATATGAATTATGAGTCGGCTATCGCCTCCAATTTTCAGTAGCACAAGCTACTCCCTTTGGTCGAGTGCTTGTTGGCTGTCAATGGTCTCGCAGCTGCCCCAGCTATGGCAATAATTTTTTACGTCCCTTAAAAAAATCTATTGCCCCCACCGCCCTGCAGCTGCTCGTCGTGTTCCCGGGATTTTTTGTGTCACGATTATTAAAGGCAATAATGCGCGCCACAAAAAATCCCTACACACTTATCTGGCTCCGCCGCCTGCTCGCTACAGACGGGAACAGGGTTTTTTATTTTCAATTGAAAAATAAGCAGTAAAACCCTGTTCCCTCACGCGTGCAATCGTCCGCCCGGGGCGGACTCCTTTGCCCACGGCTTCCGCTCACTCTACGCGTCGGCTCCGCCTTTAAAGGGCGTTGCACGCAGCTTGTCTTCAATCGCCAGACGGCTAGCATTTATCTTAAAGCTGAAGCCCAAACGCATCACCCCACGCGCTTCAACTTAAAGCTAAATGTTTTTACACTTCTAAAATGGAATAGCGGAAAGGCTAAAGCTGTGGGCTGTTCCGCTTTAGAAGTGCTAGCCAAAGTGGCGACTGAACGTCGCGCAAACTTGCTAAAAACAGTGTAAAATGCCCCCAAACCCGTCCAGATCAGTTCTACAAAGGAATTTACTACCTATAATATTAATATATCTTCCGGAAAAATCGTGTCTTAGAAGTCAAATTTATAGTTCCGGATGCAAAAGCGTTGGCGCGCCTGGGGGCGGGTTGGCTGGCGCGTAATGGCAGGGAGCATTGTACATAATACTTGTTATAGCTACAAAATGCATTAACACTGCGGAGCAAACCCCTGAAAAGCGCCGTTTGCTACTATAACTCGTATTATGTACAATATCGGGGACAAGGAAGCAGCAGCAAGACAAAGGAAGCCTGTAATGAAATGAAGGGCGTTGGCTTGCTGCTGCGAGGGCTTTGGAACTACATTTTTTTCTTTCAACTGAAATTATCAATTGAAAGAAAAAAGTATCTTAGCTTTAGAAATGCAAAGTGCATTTAACGTACGTTCTTTGAGTAGATATTTTTGGAAAAGTTGATGTTCGCGCGAGGGAATTATTGAGTAGTGTTTTAGGAGTTTGGACCCATTGGCAGAACAAATGCGCAGGCACTCCCCTTATAATTATGCGTTTGATAATCCTATTTATTTTATGGATCCCGATGGGATGAAACCGTCTGATAGATGGAAGAAAGGGACTGATGGCTCTCTAACCCATGTAAATAATGATGGGGGTGATACTATGGATTATATAGATCACGTTGATCAAGATGGTAATGTAACAGCAACAGAAGAAATAGCTGTAGAAACAACTACAGTTGATTGTTCTTCGTGTGAAAGAGACATGACAACTAAAATGCCAGGATCAAGATTTACCTTTAATGCAGGAGGTGATCCAGCAATTCAAGAAGCTGATTTAGGAGATGCTATTGGTGAAGTTGTTGAAGCTATAGGAGAAGAATTAGGTATTAGTAGTACTGTTATGGCTGCAGCAATGTTAATCGTTAATCCTAAGAAAGCAGCTAAACAATTAAAGAAAGGAAGACCGAGAGGAACAAAACATACAGATAATAGGCATATAAACAGGAGTAAGTATCCGAATAAGAGTAAATATAAAAATCCTTCTCAAAGAGGAAAGCTTGAGGACAGAACAATGAAAACAGAAGGAACAAAACAGAGTGACGGAAGAGTTAGATATGATAAAGATTTTGGAAGAAAAGTAGGTACGCAAGGAGAAACTTCAGTGCGAGTTATTGTTGATCCTAAAAAAAACAAAATCATAACTTCTTTCCCACAGAAAAAGAAGAATTAAAATGCTAGATTTTTATAACATAATCGATAAGAATAGAAATAACTTATTGTATAGTTTATCAGAAGATTTTTTTCTGGAAATTGAACGAAACTTAATAACTAATCAGATAAATTTTGATTTATATGGTACTACTAGGCTTTATCAATCACACATAATTATATTGATAGATATTTTGCAAAAGAATAAATTAAATAAATCTACCTTTTTTCAATTTTTGATTAAAATAAAAAACCAGGACATAGCTTTAATAGTGGAAGGAAATTAATTATGAATACAAAGAACAAAGAAATAAAAGAAGGTCAAATATGGAAGTTTAATAATGCCGAAAATACTTTTGTAGATGCTAATGTAATCATTAGAAAAATAGAGCTTATGATTTTTTCAAATCATAATGCTCATGTATCTATTAAAAATTTAAAAAATGATGGTAAATATTTAGATGTTGAACATCTACCCATGAATTTAGAATCATTAATCAATTCATTAAAGAGCATGTCTTTGATGGAAAAAGAATCTATAAATTCAGATCAGTCATTATTTTTTAAAGGATATGAATATTGGAAAGATGCGAATGGTGGAGTTTGGGAAACATCTTTGAAGGATGCAATAATAAAAACTTTAAATTTTTAAAAATTCAAATGGTATGGAAATCAAAAGGAGGAGAAAAAATAGAAAAACTAAGGGCTCTTCGAAGAATGGTATTGCTCTGCGATTGTCTCCCGACTTCGAAGCGATTTGAGTAAGAAATAAATGATTAAAAACCAGTTATAATGATTTGTAGCTGGTTTTTTATTGTGTTGGTTTTTGAGTAATACGACATCATCTATAGTCACTTAAACTTACCCACAACAGTTTCTATAACTAATAGCAAAGGGACAGGAACTATTTCTTATATTTACGATGCCACGGGAGCAAAAGTAAAGAAGATAGCCCCAGGTGGAAGTTCTTTAATAGAAACAGCGTATGCTGGTAGTTTTGTGTATAAGAACAACCAACTCCAATATATGACTACACCAGAAGGCTATGCAACACCTACGGTCACCTCGAGCGGAGTCGAGGGGTATCGATATGTTTACCAATTTAAGGATCACTTAGATAACGTACGCTTAAGCTATACCAAAAATGATGCTGGTACTCTTGAGATTATAGAAGAGAACAACTATTATCCATTTGGGTTAGCACACCAAGGATATAATAGTTCGGTATCATCTTTAGGAAATTCTACCGCACAGTTATTAGGTTTTGGTGGTAAAGAAGAGCAAGATGAGCTTGGTTTGGGTTGGATTGATATTACAGCACGTAATTATGATCCTGCAATAGGGCGTTGGATGAATCTTGATCCCTTGGCTGAGCAGATGCGCAGGCATTCCCCTTATAATTATGCGTTTGATAATCCTATTTATTTTATGGATCCTGATGGGATGAAACCATTTGGTGCTATTAATAGTAATGGAAATTGCTGTAATGGTTTGGACCGTTTGGCAAGGGCAGTAAAAAGAACTTGGACAGAATCTGTGGCAAGGAGTAAGACACAAGTGAAAGAATTTTTTGCCCAATATAATGACTCAAATACCATTGGCTCAGGTGTGCAAATCACTGGTAGTGGTGATATGAACAATGAATTTGCTTCTAAATCGGAATATCCTGAAGATGATGTTTCTGTACCTCAAGAAGTATTGAATCAAGCTTCTTCACTTGCTAAATCAGGAGGAGGTAAAAGTAGCACAAAAAGTGGTCGCAATACTGGGAAAAAGAAATTTGATAAACCTGAAAATTGGGCAACTAAAATGAACAAGGGGATTAACGATGCCAAAGATCAAGTCAAAAAAAGGTGGAGTGTAATTGAGAAAAATGTCAAAACGATTAACAATGTCACTGATGAAGTAAATAAGTTAAAAAGTAAAGAGCCAGATACTTCTCATGTCACATTGTCTAATTTGCCTAGTGGCGCTACTTCAACCACATATCATAGTAATAGAGCTTCTGCTGAACAAGATTCTATAAAAAACTCTAAAAATGAAAAAGTTCAAGGAGTTAGAATTAAAAAATATAAATCTAAATAAAAAACATGAAGGCTAATTTATTACATCTATCTGTTCTTTTTTTATTTTTCAGTTGTAATGATCTTAAAAAGGAATATTACGATAACGGGAATTTAAAAAGAGAGTATTATGAATTAGAAAACGGTTACTTAGATGGCACTTATAAGAAATATTATAAGAATGGAAATCTGGAAGTATTGTCAAAATATGTAAAAGGACATGAAAAGGATACCACTATATTTTTTTATGATAGTAAACTTCCAAAAATAAAAGCAAAACGTGTTCATTCAGATAGTGTTTGCGCAAAACAGATTGAGTATAGTAGTGAAGGATATGTGAAAAAAGAAGGATACGTTTGCTTCGATGATTTATTAAAAATTGGCAAATGGAAGTTTTTCAAGAAATCTGGAAGAGTTGATTTCATTCGAGAATATAAATTGATTAATGATAAACCTTATCTAAATCAAATATGGTATTTAAATAAAGTTGGAGATACTTTATATACTCCAAGTAAATATTTTAAAGTACAACTTATCCAGGATACTATTACTATAGGAGAAGCTATTTTAGGCGCTGCTCTTATGAAGTCGCCATTCTTCAAAAAAGAAGCTTCAGCCATAAGAGTATTTTTACCTGCAGGTGAGGAAAACAACTTTTTACCTGATTTTTCAAATGAAAGAGAAATAAAATTAGATACGTTCTATAATCTAATAGCTGACAAGGAGAATCAAGAAAACTTTATTGGTTTTAGTAAACCATACACAGCAGCATTTGGAAAATGGTTTAAAAAAACAAAAGGTAAATACAATCTAAGAGGAATTATAGAGGAGTCTTATATTGAAGATGATACTATTCTAAAGGCAACAAAGATGTATTTTGAAATGCCTATATATATTAAAGATACTATTCTACCTGAACCAGAGTCTCAAAAGGTAGTCTTAAACTATTAAATTTTATGACAGCTATAGAAATATGTACCCCAATAGCTTCGGAATGTTTCTGGTTTCGTCTATAATTGGCGGGTTATAAGAGGTATAAGAAACAGTTACAAACCAATCGGTTTGTAACTGTTTTTTTGTTGTGCTAGTTTTTGAATAATGCGACATCATTTATAATCACTTAAACCTACTCACAACAGTTTCCATTGCCAATACCCAGCACAACGGAACTATTTCTTATAATAACGATGCCACAGGGGCAAAACTAAAGAAGATTGTTCCTGATGGAAGACCAAATGAATCAGTAGTATCAGTGAAAGATTTGAATTTGCTTTATGATATTATGGATAGGCTTAGGAATTATAATCTCTAATAATCGTGATATTTTGAAGAAATAAGTTAAAATTGATTTACCAGAAATAGTTTGAAGGTCTTCGCAAAGTCGGGAGGTATAGTGGAGCGAGGTGAGTGAGTGATCTTTTGAATTGAAGTAAAATATGAAAATTATAAAAAACTACAGAACTTCTCCCACTACACATGGGGAGGTGTCGCCTTGTGGTAACTGAGGGATGTTTTGTTTCAGGTATGGAGGTGGTAATACATCCTCGATTAGTTCTCTTCACCTTTTGCTGAAATATCCCCCCAGCCCCCAAAGTGGAATCGATATCCTTGATCGGAGTACAGGGTTGTTTTTGGATCAAAATAACAGGTGTACACTAAATATTGAATACTGAATAAAGCATGTTAAAAGCCAATAGCTAATGCTTCAAAATGAAAACCTAAAAAGCTTCCTTACCATCACATGTGGGGAGGTGTCGCCTCGTGGCGACGGAGGGGTGACACAAAACTTCAAGGAATCGACTAATATTGAATAGAGTATACTTACTATGACGAATTTAAAAATTTGATAAACTCGCTAATAAGATCTAACTTTAATTAAATAAATAACTGAATATGATCTAATTACATTATTTTTCAATGTTGTTTTTCTTATTTAGTTTTAAATATACTCACAACTATCCGAAATTTTGTATTTTAAAGTAGCCTGAGAATCCCGTATTTTAGTTTTGCGAACGAAAAATACATTTTATGGGACTCTTCAGGCGGACTAAAAATACCAATAAACCTTTACTTCGACAAATACTAGACTTAGTTCCTCGCTGGATGCTTACCCGTTGCGCCGATCAGTACAAAAGTGACAAAGGGTGTAGTAGATATAAGACCTACGATCAATTTGTAGCCTTAAGTTTCGGACAGCTGAACAAATGCTATACTTTAAGCGATATTTCTACTGGTATTGGAGTCTCCCAGACATTTATTTCAGACTTAGGCCTTGATCAAAGCCCCGCCAGATCCACCATGAGCGATGGCAATAAGAAACGATCCTATAAGGTATTTGAGACCTTGTATAGCAGGCTTCTAACACATTACCGTTGTATTCTCTCAAAACAGCATAAGTCCCATATCATCAAAGAAATTGAAGGACGTAGCATCAAACTGATCGACAGTACCACGATCAGCTAATGTTTGTCGATGTTTGACTGGGCAAAGTTTCGGACAGCAAAAGGGGGGCTAAAAATCCATACGTTTTGGGAAGACACCCTTATGCTCCCCGATATAGTTAATATAACTCCTGCCAAGCTACACGACAGCCATGAGCTAGGGCAATCGATCTTTCCAAAGCACACAATTATTGTAGAGGATAGGGCATATTTTGATTTTGAGTTGATCGCTAATCGAGTTGCTGCCGAAAATATATTTGTAACCCGTATCAAGACCAACACAGTTTACACTTCTCAATATGAACTGGAACTACCCGATAACAAAGACCAAGGATATACTCAAGGATGAAATTATACTACTAAACAGCAATAAAGCCATTGAAAAAAAGGTCAATAAAATACCCTTACGTCTTGTACACGTTTATAAAGAAGATGAAAACAAAGTGATTGTCATCATTACCAATCAACTACACTAGAGTGCCAGAACCATTGCAGATCTTTATAAAAAACGATGGGATATTGAACTGTTTTTTAAATCCATCAAACAAAACCTACAGATTAAAACCTTTTTAGGTACTTCAGAAAATGCAGTAAAGTCACAGATATATATAGCCCTGATAAATTACCTGCTTTTAGAACTCATTAAAAGAACCGTAGCTACAAATAAACACGCATTTTCTAACTTTGTAGAGAAAATAAGAATCTGTTTGTGTTTTTATCTAACCCTTGACTACGTCTGTAATCAGGTAGGAAATCAAAATCGTAAGAAAAAGAATAAAACTAATCAAATAATACAGTTCAAAGGAGACTTATTTTCTGGATAAATAATAAATCAACCCCGGTTTATAATACATAACAAGGATTTTTAACTCAATACTAAAAACTTTCGGATGCATGTGATTTCGATTAAATAATTCATTTTATTTTTGTTTTGTAATTATACAACGGTTTTATGTATGATCAGTATTGAATTAGAGCGACTACTTTACAAGTTTCAAAATACTCTATTTAAACGAAAAAGAGATTCGAGTTAGCACCTAAACCGCTATTGCTTATACACATTGGCGGTATTTTTTTTATTCTTGGCTTTGAATTGGCGTGCAGATTTCTATTATAAATCCGTTCAAATCTCTGAGATAACCTACTTTTTGACCCCAAGGTTTAGTTTTTGTTTCTGACAAAAGTCTTGCTCCGTTTTTAATGGCTGTTTCCATCACTTTCTCGACTTCAGAGGTTGTAAAGGCTAATTCAATCCCAACCGGTTTTTCGGTTAACGTACTCTCCGTAAAACCTCCTTTAAAGTTTGAATTGGCGAGTTCAAGTTGTGCGAATGCAATTGTAGTGTTGCCCGATATTATTTCTCCAAAATCATTTTCAGGTGTTAGAAACTTTTTCTCAAACCCAAATGCCTGTTTGTAGAATTCTATGGTGTTAGGCACATCCTTTACATAGAGGATGGTGTATGCATAATTTATCTCCATTTTTTCTGTTTTAGGTTGGGAATTCTCATCAATATTTTCTTGCTTATTATCAGTCTTGTTGTTACAAGACATCATAGTAATTATGCTTATTGATAATACTCAGATTTTCATAAGATTGTTTCTTGCAAAATTAGTCAGTTATGACAATTATACTTTGTAAAAAAACGACATTATCTAAAAAAGCTCGGGCTATCGCCTGAAATTCGTTAGTCATATGGGAATGGTCAAAAAATCCTCTATCAACTGCTATTTCCAAAAGACTGGAATCGATATTGTTAGCTATTGATTTCTTTGCATTATTGAAGCGTACAATGTTTGAAAACTCTTTAATTGTTAAGCCAATATAACTTTTAAATCGTCTTTCTAATTGCCTTAAACTTATGTTATGAGAATTAGCTAAATCTCTAATGCTCAAAGTCCCTTTTAATGTTCTAACATTATCTGCTATAGATAAAATCATTAGGTCTTGTCTTTCAGAGGTATGCTCAAATAATTGTTTTACAAACTTTTCAATGAAATGTACTTTATCGGTTGTTGTTTCCAACTCATACAATTGATTTAATCGGTTCTGTTTTTTTGTTGGTAATATTTGTGATAGTTCAACTTTTAAGTCTTTCGTTTCATCAACTGGTATCTTACATAAGGAACCAAACTTTTCCGATTTGAAACGAACTCCGATTAAATCTGTTTCTTTACTCAATTCAACAAGTTGATATGTTGTCATAATTCCTGATAAATAACCTTGGTTCTTATTTAGGTCAAATATTAAATCGGAACATGTGTCAGGCAATACCTTGAAATTTTCACTCGATTCATTCTTCGAGAATGTCCAAAAAGATTCGATTATGTCTGCAAGTCTATCTGAAGGTTTTATTTCTTGGTACATTGTTTCTCAAATTCTGACTAACGTTTTTTTTGGGGTTAATATTCAGTATCAAATTTAACTCTAAAACGTTAGCCTGAGAAATTAATTTACTCTTCTGAAATAGGAAGGATTACACACAACGTTTCTTGTATGATGCGTAATGTCCCGCTAGGGCATTATGACTTCATATATTCGTGTTATCCTTTGTTTACTTTATTAGCGTATAATTATTAACTAAGACTGATGCAGAAATTTGTAACATTCTCTCCAATTCCCTGATCATATCAACAGTTAATCTTTTCTTTTTATTCAAAATCTCCGAAACACGGCTTTTTCCTCCAATGACTCCGATTAAATCTTTTTGTTTAAGGTTTAGTTCCTCCATTCTGATTTTTATAGCCTCAATTGGATCGGGTGCATCAATAGGATAATATTGATTTTCATAATTCTCGATTAATAATGATAGAATTTCGGCTTCGTCTCCTTCTTTTGTTTCAGGAGCAGAGTCAAAAATCAATTCAAGCCTTTCAAGTGCTTTTTCGTAATCAGTTTCTGTTTTTATCGGTTTTAATTCCATAACATTTTCTTTTAAATTGTATTAGCATCTATTTTATCATATTCAGCGTGGGTTCCGACAAATCGAATAAATGCCCATTGTCTTTCATAATTAAATTTAACAATCAATCGATAAGAATTACCTTTGATATTGAAAACAACCCGACTATCTTTTAAAATATTTGCATTGATGTAAGTTTGTTTTACTTCGTTGGGTGAAGTCCAATTTGAGGATTTGGCGGTTTCATACCACGTTTTCAAATATTGTTCAGAGTCAGCGTGCATTTCCCAGAATTCCCGAAGTATCTTTTTCGCAATTATTCGTTTCATTTTACAAAATATGAGACAAATATACAAAAAGTTCTCTATTGAAGAACTTTAAAATGTTTTTTATAATGTTTTACAACGGGATCGTATAAGCGCAGTAGCGGAATACAAGGCGATTAACTGTCGACTGACACAACAGTTTACATAGGTACAC
>CANLYR010000058.1 GCA_947495425.1 uncultured Aquimarina sp. | reverse complement strand
AAACCGATCAAGCCTGATACCTCTTCTTGCTCTCTATTGGCTATCGGTGTACCTACACAAATATCATCCTGACCACTATAGCGATACAACAACACCTTAAAAGCACTTAATAACGTCATAAATAAGGTTGTACCTTGTCTATTTGAAAGTGTTTTTAAATCATGCAATAGATCCAAATCAAACATAAAATTCAGGCTACACCCAGAAGCACTCTGCTTTTTGGGTCGAGCATGATCCAATGGTAACTCTAATGGGGTGACTCCAACCAACTGATCTCGCCAATACTCCATCTGAACATCTAAAAGGTCTCCCGATAGATACTCTCGCTGCCAAATACTATAATCAGAATACTGAACTGGAAGTGGTGGTAATTCAATATTTGCTCCTGATAATTCTCTTTTATAAAGAAATAATAATTCCTCAAGTACTATAGACAAAGACCACCCATCTGAAGCAATATGATGCATGGTTATAATGATTTTTTCTACGTTTCTTTTATTTTCTAAAAGAGTAACTCTTAACATATGATCATTACCTAAATCAAACGATTTTCCTGTTTCCTCTTCTATAATAGCGTTGATTTGATTGTCGTTTAATGCATCAATAGTTATATTTTGCTCAAATTCCCATTGATTCTCATTTAAAATCTCTTGATAACCTACGCCTTCTTCTTCTTTGTAAATAGTTCGCAAAACCTCATGCCTATTAACAATTGTTCTAATTGCTTTTCCTAAAGCTTTTTCATTAATAGTACCTTTAACCTGAAAAACCCCTGACATATGATAATTAGAACTCCCATTTCCTAATTGATCAATAAACCACAATCTTTCTTGAGAAAATGATAATGGAATTTTATCCATTCCTTCTTTATCAAAAGCAGTTATTTCTGATAGTTTTGACTCATTATTTTTCAAGTTATTGTACTCTTTATCAAGAAAATTAATAATGGCTTGTTTATTTGCCTTAAGTCCAGCAAGTATATCAGGATTTATGGAAATTCCCTTATTTACTTTTACCTGTAAATTGTTGTTATTTAAAAGTAAATTAACTCCGTTTTCTTTTGCTTCTTGTAATAATTCAAGAATATTGTTGCTCTGATTCACGTGAATAATTTTATGATAAACATTATTAATAAAGAGACATATATTTTTTATATAAACTCTGTAGGAGTTTATGGATCGGATAGTTTAAAATCAAATGATCAATTTTTTTAGGATAATTGTTAATTGCTATCTAATGCTATAGATATCAACATCTCTGAAAAACAGTATAATCTATCTCAGTTTCTAAAATAAGGTGTGGGGTATTTTAAATTTTTTAAAATGATTCTAATCAAAAGAACATCTTAGTAATCATTCTAGAGAATCCTTTTTCTTTTCTTTTGATTTTTCTTTTGGATTATATAACATGCCATTACATAGACACATCTTATGTTTTTTCCGTGTAAGAATTTTATAATTTGTGCATGTTTTACACTTTTCCCAAAAACTAGAATCGTTAGTGATTTCAGAAAATGTAACTGGTTTATAGCCCAAATCAGAGTTTATTTTCATTACTGCTAGTTCTGTTGTTATTCCAAAACTTTTAGAATTAGGATATTTTTCTAAAGATAACTTCAGTATAGACTTTTTAATTCTTTTTGCCAATCCTTGATTTCTATAATTTGGATGTGCAATTAATCCTGAATGCGCTATATACTCCCCTTGATCGCAAACTTCGATATAACAAAAACCTACTAGCAAATTTCCATGTATAGCTATTATTGCGTTGCCATTTTTTATTTTTGATTCTATATACGCAGGTTTTCGAACTGCAATACCAGTTCCTCTCATCTTAGTAGAAATATAAAGCATTTCGCTTATTTCTTTTGCATATATCAAATGATTTTTATTAGCGATTTGAATTTTTATAAGTCTCATGGCCTGAAAATGAAAACTATTATAGAAAGTTTCTATAGTTAAAAACATATTGACCAGTTCAAACTATTGCTAAAGTTTAATTAGCTGGTATAATTTAAATACGATTTGTAATATTTAAATATTGCTCTAGAAGATACTTTACAGGCCACCCCAAGAAAAATCAAAAAATTATAATATAAATTTTGAAACGGAGCGCCTTTAAATATGCTTCGAATTCCTTTAAATGCACTCGAAGATGTATGCCAATCAATATTGAAAGAAATTGAATAGCTCAATCCATGTACCTGATGTAACATTCCTGATGGGATGTATAAAATATCTCCTCCTTCTATTACAACCTCCATAGGTTTTAGTTTTTTTGAATTTGGAAATTTATCGTAATCAGGATTACTAGGATCAAACTTTGCCCAACGCCATCCTTCCATATAACAATCATCTTTTTGATCATTAGGAATTAAAATGAACTTTTTTTTGCCGGTAACCTGAAAGAATAGATTATGGGTATACAAAGTATCAAAATGTAATGGTGTTAAACTATTTTTACCTCCCATAAAAAACTGAATATAGTTTTGGTAATTCTTTTCATACCATTTTGGTAGTAATTTTACTGGAAAAGGCTCTATATCCTTTAAAAATTGTTTATGTCGATAAAAAAAAGGATAATCGTGCAAATACATGGATGGTGGCTTATCATTATTATTTTTGTCATTTTCGTGCTCTTCTAATAAGTCTATATATTCACTCAAAAAGACTTCTTTTTTATCTCCTTTTGTAATATCTTTTGTTTTAACTGTAACTTTTATATCATTATCCAGGTTTTTAAAGTAGTTCTTACTCCAATTTAGAGCATTCCATGAGCTTGTTATATTTCTGATTACAACTGGTCTAGATTTATTTACGAATTCTTCGTAAAACTCTGTTTTTGTTATACTTTCAACTATTGTTACTTCCATTTTAAATGCCAATTAATTATAGATTAAATAATTCAAATTCTGATTCATCTTCGATCGGGATCGGTTGCATAATAGATATGTATTTTGCCAAATCTGAAATATTAGAATATTCGAAAAACGTTGCTACAGGTAGGTTTATAGAAAACTCTTTATTAATCAAGGATATCATTTTAATAACTAATAAGGAGTGTCCCCCCAATACAAAGAAATCATCATGAATTCCTATTCGATCAATTTTAAGAATCTCCTGCCAAAATTCGGTTAATTTTATTTCTATGTCTGTACTTGGAGCAACATACTCTTCGTTTAACATCGATGTTATATCAGGTATAGGCAAAGATTTTTTGTCGATTTTTCCATTACTTGTTAATGGTAATTCTTCTAAATGTACCCATAGCTGAGGAACCATATAATCTGGCAGTCGATTCTTCAATTTATTTATAATAATATCTCTATCAAAACTACCATCAACCACTACATAACCCACCAATCGCTTGGTATTGGTCTCATCTTCCTTGGCCAAAATTACCGCCTGATTAATTCCATTAATTTGATGCAAAACATTTTCAATCTCTCCTAATTCTATGCGATATCCTCGTATTTTTACCTGACTATCGCCTCTACCAATAAAATCTATATTCCCATCTGGAAGCCACTTAGCTAAATCCCCGGTTCTATACAAACGTTCTCCTTCTTTGAATGGGTGAGCAACAAACTTATCATTTGTTAAATCTTCTCTATTCAAATATCCCTTTGATAAACCAACTCCTCCGATATATAGTTCGCCTGCGATCCCTATCGGCAATAAATTCTGATTGGTATCCAAAATATAAAATGTAGTATTCTGCAATGGTTTGCCTATAGGAACACTTGTTAAAGTATCTAAACTAGAAACATCAATTGCCTCGTAATATGAACTATCGATAGTCGTCTCGGTTGTACCATAACTATTAATAATACGAACAGAAGATCCAAAGCGATCTAACAAACGCTTAAAATCAATAGAAGAACACACATCTGAACCTAAAATTAATAGTTGCAACCAAGAAATAGGTAAGGACTCTTCATAGATGTAATCCATTAACGGAATTGCTAAATTTGGTGTCAATTCTATGATGTTAATCTGATGTTTTGCTATTAGTTCATAAAATCCTTCTGTATCAAAACGAGTTTCTGCAGAGCCGATAACCATTTTACCTCCAAATAATAAACTACGACATAAATCCCCAGTAAAAACATCAAATGAAAAATTTGCCATTTGAAGTAAACTGGTATTATCTCCTAAATTATATTCTTCTTTCCAACCTAAAGCTACATTGAGTAAAGCAGAATGATGTACTGATACTCCTTTTGGGTTACCTGTAGTACCAGAAGTATAGGTTATATACGCCATATCTTCTGGACTTACAATCCGTATTAAGGAATCTGTGGATTCTCTGCTAATAATACTCCAATCTCTATCTAATACTACTACATCAATTTTATTTGGAATTTCTAAAGCATCTAAGTCTACAACACTGCTTAATACAATACTCACCCCAGAATCTTCTAACATATACTTAATACGATTTGAAGGATAATCTGGGTCAATAGGAACATAAACCCCTCCAGATTTAAGAACCCCCAAAATTCCAATAACCATCTCTAAAGACCTAGAAATACTAATTGCCACTAGCACATTTTCTTTTACTCCTAAATTTTGTAGATAATGTGCCAATTGGTTAGAACGTTCATCTAATTCTCCATACGTCAGTTGATCATCACCATAAACAAGAGCAATCGTCTCTGGAGTCATTTTTGCCTGTTGCTCAAACAAATCAATAATCGTTTGATCAGTATTATAATCAACTGTCGTATCATTAAAAATCTCCAAAAGTTGATGCTTTTCCTTTTTGGTGAGTATATTCAAATCGATAATATGCTGGCTCGAATCTTTAACAATGCTATGTAATAATTCTTCAAAATGAGCAGACATGCGAACAATGGTGTCTTTTTTAAATAATGCTGTACTGTATTCAGCAGTAATAAACAAACCTTCATTTTGTTCAACCACATCAAAACTTAAATCAAATTGTGATGTACGATCTTCGATATTTTGTTTTGTCAACCTAACATCCCCTAGCTCCAATGACATATCATTCTCATAAGAAGAAGTTTCATTATTCTGCATTGCAAACATAACTTGAAACAATGGACTACGACTTGCATCTCTCTTTTCTACAACCTCGCTTACAATTTTCTCAAAAGGAACTTGTTGATGCTCATAGGCGGATAAAGTTGTTGACTTTACTTGAGCTAATAATTCATCAAAACTTGGGTTACCACTCAAATCACTACGCAAAGCCAAAGTGTTAACAAAGAAGCCTATCAAGCCAGAAACTTCCTCTTGCTCTCTATTTGCTATAGGAGTACCTACACAAATATCATCCTGACCGCTATAACGATACATTAATACTTTAAAGGCACTTAATAATGTCATGAACAATGTTGTACCCTTAACTTGAGATAATTTCTTTAAATTAGTTAAAACATCTTTACTTAAACTATAACTCAAACTATTACCATCGGTACTCTGTTCTTTTGGACGTGAATAATCTAATGGTAAATCTAATGGAGTAACTTCTGCCAATTGGTCACGCCAATATTCTAACTGATGTTCTAAATGATCTCCTGATAAATACCTTCGTTGCCAGATACTGTAGTCTGCATACTGAACCGGTAAATCTGGTAAAGAAATAGTGTCGCCCAATAACTCACAATGATATATTTCTATTAATTCATTTAACAAAATCTTAAATGACCAACCATCAGATGCAATGTGATGCATATTAAAGATCAATAGTTTTGCCTTTCCCGATTCTTTTAACAAAGTAACTCTTAACATGTGATCGTTACTTAAATCAAAAGGCTTATCTATTTCTACGTTGATAATGCTAGATAAGTCAGATTTACTTAAACCATCAATAGTAATTGTTGATTCAAAATCCCAACCATCCTTAGGCTGGATCTTTTGATATACAATACCATTTTCTTCTTTATGAATGGTGCGTAAGACCTCATGGCGATTTACAATACTATTAATGGTTCGTAATAAAACATCCTGATCTATATCTCCTTTAATACTAAAAACTCCTGGCATATGATACGAAACATCTCCTTCAATAAATCTATCCAAAAACCATAAACGTTCCTGTGAAAAGGACAAAGGAATTTTATCCAAATCATCTGCAATTTCAACACTAACGATATCTGTTTGATCTAAACTATCTATATAACTTGATAAAGAACTAATCGTTGTATATTTAAAGACATCTCGAATACGAATATCAACTTCAAAGTGGCTTCGTATAAACGTTGCAACCCTCGTTGCTAGTAAGGAATGACCGCCCAACATAAAGAAATCATCCTCTTTACCCACTCGATCCAACTTTAATAAACTCTTCCAATAATTTGCCAACGAAATCTCAGTGGTCGTAACTGGCTCAACAAAATCTGCAACACCTAGACTAACAACATTTAGATCAGGTAATGATTTCTTATCTATCTTTCCATTACCCGTTAAAGGAAAGTTTTCTAAGCTAACCCATAACTGTGGAATCATATACTCGGGTAAGTGATATCTTAAAGATGACATAATCATGTTCCTGTCAAAATCATTCTCTGTAACAACATACCCAACCAATTGTCTATTATCTTCAACATCCTTACTAGACAATACTACACCTTGAGTAATTCCGGGAATCTCACACAATACACTCTCAATCTCTCCTAATTCAATTCTATAACCACGAATCTTTACTTGATCATCCTTTCTGCCGATAAACTCAATATTCCCATCAGGGAGCCAGCGAGCGAGATCACCGGTTAAATACATCTTCTTTCCCAATATAAAGGGATTATTTACAAACTTTTTCTCTGTTAAATCATTCTTGTTTAAGTACCCTTTAGCTAATCCCGAACCACTTATGCATAATTCTCCTATCACACCTTCTGGAACTAGCTGGCACTGATCATCCAAAATATAAATTTGAGTATTCGATATTGGTTTACCTATAGAAATCGTTTCTGATATAGTTTCTTTATCAACTAAATAAACACTACATCCTATTGTAGCTTCGGTAGGGCCGTATTCATTATACACTCTTAATTTTTTATTAAAATCTACCAATGTTTTAATGTGAGACAAACGTAATTCTTCTCCACCAAGAATAATTTGTTTTAAATATGGAATGGGTAAATCTTCAAAAAATAATATATGTGATGGGGTTAGTTTAATTGAAGTAATAGAAGGGTTAGCTAATATATTTGGTAGTGCCTCTGAAACTTCTGTATCGTATATAAACAATTTACCTCCGGTCAATAAGGTCATAAAAATACAGGTCTGTGTCAAATCAAAAGACAAAGACGTAAACAACGGAAAATTATATACATTATCTATATCTAAAGAACCATAATTGGCAATTCCATAGGAAATATAGTTAAATAGATTACTATGTTCTATCATAACTCCTTTTGGTTTTCCCGTACTTCCAGAAGTGTAAATTATATATGCCAAACTTTCTGGAGATAATCTATTTTTCAACTGCTTGCAATTCTCTTTACGTATCAATTGCTCATCCTTATCCAATAAAATAATCTTCAATCCCGTTTTATCAATTCCTTCGACAATATTATTGACATTACTTAGCATGATTTTTATTGCGCTATCCCTTATTATATAAACAATCCTTGATTGGGGATGATTCGGATCTATTGGCACATATGCACATTCACACTTTAAAATTGCCAAAATACTAACAATCATGTCCAGTGATCGTTCTATAAAAACCCCGATCTTTTCTCCCGGTTTAACTCCATTACTTTGAAGATAATGAGCCAGTTGATTAGAACGACTATCTAGTTCTCTATATGTCAATTTTTTATCTTTAAAAACTAGTGCGATTTTCTCGGGTGAATAACTAACTTGTTCTGCAAACAAATCCATTATCGTTTTATCTTTTGGATAATCTACAGCTGTGTCATTAAATCGAGTAACTAACCTATTTTGTTTCTGTTCTGAAAGTAGCCTTATATCCGATAAAAATAATTCTGAATCGGTAGTCACTTGATCAATAACAAACTTAAAACACACTAAAACTTCTTCTGCAAGTGATTTATCTAATAGTGATTTACGATAATCAAGACTTACAATTAGTCCATCTTCATTCTCTACCGAGTTTAACATTAAATCAATATCGGTAAACAGTGTTTTATGTTCTTCCAGACTTAAAGATAAATCCTTGATTTCTAAATCACTAACACTTACATCAAAATTAAAACCTACATTTATTCCTTCATATATTTTTTGACCTTCTCTTCGATTCGAATCAATAAAATGTGCATAAGGAAAGCCCTGATGATCATACGCATCAAACAATCTGCTTTTAAGCGTTTTCAAATACTGAGATAAAGATTCTTCACTATCATAGTTTGATACCAATGGCATAATGTGAGAAAAATAACCTATCGACTTTTCGATATTGGGCATGGATCGTCCACCAACCGGTATTCCTATAACTAACTCATCTGTTTGGCATAATTTAAACAATAATAGTTCAAATGCAGATAGAAAAGTCATGAATAAAGTTAAACCACGTTCGCTACTCCATTTTTTATATCGTGAAAGCTCTTCGGGTGAAAAGTACAGTGTTGTAGAATCGTTTTCATTTTTCCCAATTGAAGCATTATGCTTAAAAGGTAATTTTGTATGTAATGTTTTTTGATCTAAATTTTCTATAAAATAGGCTTTATCATTCTTCCATTGTTCACTTTTTTTATACGTATTTAACCAATCTATATAATCTGTAAATTGGGTTTTTACCGCGGTTTCTGATTGATAACCTTCTTGTAAAGCTTTATAATTATTTGTAAGTTCTTCAATAAATAAAGAGCAAGACCAACCATCCGCAATAATATGATGAATCGATACTAGAAGAACATTTTCTTCCTCGCTAAATTTTATTAAATTCATTCTCATCAAAGGTCCCTGAGTAAAAGAAAAGGATGTCTGTAAATCTTCATTGATGATTTCTTTATATGTACTATCCTTAATCTCTTTATCAAAAGTTGACAAGTCGGTTTCTTTTAAAGGAATACAAATCGAAGTATCATGAATTAATCTTTCTCCATTTTCAGAAAACTTACTACGCAAAACCATGTGATTATCTAATAATTGATCTAATGCACTATTGAGATGAGAAAAATTAATCTTCCCTTTCATGTGTATACTAAAAGATAATAGGTATCCAAGTGATTGCTCTGTGTTTATTTGATCCAATAAGAATAATTGTCGTTGTGCCAAGGTAGATTCATATGAGTTTACGCAAATTGGTAAATTCTCATTAACACAATTATTGGATTCTTCAATACGATCTAATCTATGCACAGTTTCTACACTTTGACAAATAGCATTATATACTTCTTCTATATCGTTATCATCATGAGCAAAGGACAAAAATAAATTATTGGCCGCCCATGCATATATTCCTTTTTCAATAAGATGAAACAATAATAAATCAAAATTACCTTTATACTTGAAACAAAATAAAGATCCAAAATGATGCATCTCAATAGGTAACTTATTTCTCTTAAAATATGTATTAAGTCTATCTATTAAAATTTTTGTTCTATCATTTAATCCTACATACGCTTCAACTCCAATTTCCTTTATTTTGGTCAACACCGCTTTAGAAGCTGCCATTGCCAAAGGGTGTCTAGTAAAGGTTCCCGCAATTAATGTTTTATTTGCTTCTGGAAAAGAATCATCACCATAATTCCAGATTCCGCCGTCGACAGCATTAAGATATTTACTAGATCCTGCTACAACTCCAAGAGGCATTCCCCCTCCAGCAATTTTACCATAAGTTACTATATCAGCTTTGATTCCAAAATATTCTTGTGCTCCACCAGGCATAATTCTAAACCCTGTGATCATCTCATCAAAAATTAGAGGAACGTCTAACTCTCTTGTAAGTTCTCTTAATTGTTTTATTAATTCTATTGGTTGAAAACCAGGGTATCTGCTTCTAACGGGTTCTATCATAACCCCTGCCAAATCATCAGCATGAGCCCGTATTTGATCCAACACATTGTCGTCTGTATAATTTAGTACAATAAGATCTTGCACCATTGCTTTTGTGACTCCAGAAACCATAGGTTCTGTATCTGTTTCATCATCCCCAAGTACTCCCAAAATAAGTTCAGAATGCCCATGATAAGATCCTGAAAAAATAGCTATCTTTTTCTTATTAGTAACGGTTCTTGCTAATCGTAAGGCAAATGAAACTGCTTCACTTCCCGTATTAGCAAAACAAACTCTTTCCATACCCGTTAATTCAGAAATTAGACTTGCCACCTCACCAGATAACTCTGCTAATGGACCTATATTTATGCCTTTATCTAATTGTTTCTTAACCGCTTCAATTATAAAATCAGGTTGATGTCCAAAAATGCAAGACCCCATTCCCATTGTGATGTCTATATACTCATTATTGTCAATGTCTTTAAATCGAGATCCAGAAGCCGATGAAGTAACTATGGGATAAACCATCTCCTTGGTGGATATTCTAAAACCAAGTGTTGAGCGGTAATCAGACAATACTTTTCTATACCTATCTGCGTACAATTTTGATTTCGGAGTTTTATTTGTAAAACTCTTGATTAACTCTGGAAGTTGTTTTTCTTGATTCTCTGGAAGCTTGGTATAGAAAAAATCTTTATCACCAAATGAAGAAGGAAGAATCGTTTTTTCCTTAGATTTTTCTTTTTTATTAATCGACCTATTCTGACCATTTAATTTTTGATCATAATTTAAGGAGATATCATCATTAGATATATTTAAATATTCTGAAAGTATTTTATTTTGTTCTGCAAATTGTTCTCTTAATATTTGAAGCACTCCTACATTTTCTTCTGAATATGCATTATGTTCTTCACTATTGTGATTATTATTTGAAGATACCTCGGGATTTTCATTTCTTTTCTTACTATCATTCTTATTGATATTAATTGTTTGTACCTCATCAACCGAAATATTCTCCTGTACATATTTCGTTAAGGATTTTACATCTATCAAATCTTCAAATAACCTCCGGATTGCTATCTTTATATTAAATTCTTTTTCTATTTTCTTGGTGCACTCCATTAAAACTATAGAATCCGCTCCTAGTTCAAGAAGAGTTGTGTTTTGAGAAATTTCTTTCGGATCTATCTGTAAAGAACTTGATAATATCTCTCTAATTTTATCTTCAATATTCTTTAAATTCATTTGTTGAGCATTTATTTGGACTATTCCTTCTTGAGAATTATGCTCTAGTTTTTCTGAATTATCAGTATTAAGCCAATAACTTTTCCTCTGAAAGGGATACGTAGGCAGGTCCAATTTTTGCACTTCCGTTTTCTTATAAAACTCAATCCAATTTACTGCTCCTCCATTCTGATACCAATCATTAAGACCTTCAAGTAATTGCTTAGCTTCATTTGTATTCTTTTTCAAAGAAGGTATCCATATCGCGGTATCATCAAGTATGCACTGACTTCCCATAGCAGTAAGTATAGGATGAGAACCTATTTCTACATATACTCCGACCGATAAGGATTTTAATTTTAACATTCCATCAAGAAATTTCACTGGAGCACTTATATGATTAATCCAATATTGCGGTGTGCTTATTTCTTCATCTATTAAATCACCAGATACTGTACTTACAATTTTGGTCTGAGACAAATTATAATTTATAGATTCTGCTATTTTTTTAAAAGAATCCAACATTGGATTCATTAAAGGTGAATGAAATGCATGAGAGACATTAAGAGGTTTATATTTTATTTCTTGTGTTGATAGATGATTACAAATTTTATCAATTACTCGTTCATCACCAGAAATTACCGTTTGATTTGGGCTATTGATAGCAGCAATAGAAACTTTTCCTTTATATGTGTCTAGTAATTCTAGTAATTGATCAGGTTCATTCTGAACGGCTATCATCTTGCCAGTTTTACATAATTCTTGCATTAAATGACCTCTAGATGCAATAAGTCTTAATCCATCTTCTAAACTAAAAACCCCCGCTACACAAGCCGCTGTTATTTCTCCGATACTATGACCTAATAAAACCTTTGGAACAACTCCCCAGCTTTTCCATAATTGAAATAATGAATACCCTACAGAAAATATAGCAGGTTGAGTGTATTTTGTTTGATGTATTAAATCAGATTTTTTACTCCCCTTTTCTGCAAACAAAATCTCAAGTAAATCTTCTTTCATTAGAGGTTTTAATATTGAGGCACATATATCTAATGATGATCTAAAAGCAGGTTCACTATGATATAAAGCCTTACCCATGCCCAAGTATTGAGAGCCTTGTCCTGTAAATAAAAAAGCAGTTTTAAAGTTTACTTTTTCTTTTGGCGTCTTAACAGAAACATTTTGAAGTTTTTCTAATAATTCTTCTTTACTATCCACTACAAACCCTAATCGATTTGCAAAGTGATCTCTGGTAACTGATAAATTATAGCATAAATCTTGAAGTTTTATTTCTTCATTTGAAGTTAAATAAGATGATAAGTTAAAAACCTGAGATTTTAGTGCTAGATCATTTTTACCAGATACAGTAACAATGTTTGAAGTTTTTGGCGTACTATTTTCCTTATATTTTTCACCCTTTTCTGTTAAAAACTCTTCTACAATGATGTGTGCATTTGCACCACCAAAACCAAACGAGCTTATACCTGCTCTCTTTGGTTTATTATCTTTCTTGTCCCACTTAATTACCTTTTGAGGTATTTTTATTTTTAGGTCATCCCATTGAATATGAGTATTTGGAACGTCATAATGTATCTGTCTAGGAATTGATGAATTTTGAATGGACAGTAATACTTTTATAAGTCCTGCTATTCCTGCTGCAGACTCAAGGTGTCCTATATTTGATTTTACAGAACCTACTAATAAGGGTTCATTTTTATCTCTGTTTTTATTATAAGCTGAATCAAGTGCCTGGATTTCAATTGGGTCTCCCAATGGAGTACCTGTCCCATGTGACTCTACATAGTCAATATCTTCTGATTTTAGCGCTGCAGATTTTAACGCTGCTTTAATAACACGTTCTTGAGATAATCCATTAGGTGCCGTCAATCCATTACTATGACCATCTTGATTAATCCCTGATCCTTTAATAACTCCCAAAATATTGTCCCCATCTTTTTTTGCTTGAGATAACGGTTTTAACAAAATTAATCCACAACCTTCACTTCTTACATATCCATTAGCACTATCATCAAACGTTTTACATCGACCATCTGGAGACATCATTCCTGCTTTTGACAAAGCTATTGTAGAGTCTGGAGTAAGTATTAAATTAACACCTCCTGCTATTGCCATAGAACATTCTCCATGTTGAATACTTTGAACAGCCATATGCACTCCAACTAATGAGGAAGAGCATGCGGTATCAATTATCATACTTGGTCCTTTAAAATCGTATTGATATGACAATCTATTTGCCATAATACTCAATGAAGTCCCGGTTCCAGAATAAATATCTGGAGTTCCTTTCTTTAAAAGATCTCCATAGTTACTTTGCATTGCTCCTATGTATATTCCTGTATCGGTACCCTTTAGTTTTGAAGTGGTATATCCAGATCGTTCAAAGAGTTCATGACTTAACTCTAATAAAAGTCTTTGTTGCGGATCCATCTGTTTTGCTTCTCTTGGAGAAATTCCAAAAAATTCAGCATCAAATCCATCTACTTGGTCTATAAAACCTCCCCAACGGGTATTCATTTTATTATCTTCGGCAGTTTTGTTGAAATACTGATCAATATCCCATCTACTGCTTGGAACCTCAATTATAGAATCTTCACCATTTATAAGGTTATCCCAAAATTCCTCTATAGTATTAGCTCCAGGAAATCTACAGGATGCTCCAATAATAGCAATAGATTCTTTTGCTACCTTCTTTTCTGAAGTATTACTATTTATAGAAATGATATTATCCTCTAATATATACTTAGACAAACGTTCAATATTCGGATAATTATAAAATAATGTAGGAGAGATTTCCTTGTTGATATATTCAGATAATTTACCCGATAGACGAATACTATGCAATGACTTAAACCCTAATTCAGAAAAAGATCTATTTGTTTCTATCTGAGAAGGAGTAATATTAAGTTCTTCTCCAATCGCATTTTGTAACCACTTTATTATGTCTTTTTCTTCTAATGATTTGTTAGCTATTGTTGCCGTTTTGACCTCCTTAGATGGTTTATCTTTAATTGCGCCGGCAGTCCAATCATCTAACACCCCCTCTATTGTATCATTTTCAAAAGAAATTTTTGTTGCTACACGTTGTATTTTTCCACTTGACGTTTTTGGTATTCTACCAGGACTAACCAATACAATCGCATAAACAGAAAGTTGATGCTCCTCATAAACAGAATCACATATTCTTTTAACTATAGATTTGAAATCATAGTTACGAATACTTGTACGTTTTACTTCTTGAACGATTACTAGTTCTTCTTTACCATTTATGGTAGTGGATAATGCAACTCCAGCATTATTCTGTAGATCTGGATGTTCATTTTGAACAATTCTTTCTATATCTTGAGGGTAATAATTAACCCCATTAAAAATCATCATTTCCTTTAACCTACCAGAAATAAATAATTCATTTTGATGAAAAAACCCCGTGTCTCCAGTTCGTAAATAAGATCCCTTTTTCCTATTTATTTTTCCATTGGCATAGTTAGTATAAACAGAAAATGTTTCTGCCGATAATTCTTCTCTATCCCAATAGCCTTTGGCTACACTACCTCCATTAATCCAGATCTCACCTATTTCCCCTTTCTTACATATTTTTTTGGTTTCAGGATTAACGATTTTAACTTTTAAATCTCCTAATACCAATCCACTACTCACCAATTTTATAGAATTATTGTTCTCTTTGTCATTATGGGAAATCTCAATTTTTCCAATATTAAAATTCTCTTTGTTTACATCAATTATGGAGGGTTGCTCGTTGATTTGAGTTCCACTAACCATTAACGTTGTTTCTGCCATTCCGTAGCAAGGAAATATTGCAGTGTCTCTAAATCCATAATCTTTAAAGAAATTGGAAAACTTTTTTAATGTTTCTGATCTAATTGGTTCTGCTCCATTAAATGCTACTTGCCAACTGCTTAGATCTATATCTTTTAATTCACTTTGTTGTATACTATTTAAACATAAGTCATATGCAAAATTTGGTCCTCCACTAGTTGTACCTTTGTAACTTGAAATAGCTTTTAACCATCGAACAGGTTTTTGAATAAACGCTATAGGAGGCATAATAATTAATTCAAAACCTACATAAAAGGCTTGGATAATATTACCTATTAATCCTAAATCATGATAAATTGGTAACCAGGATACTTCTTTAGATTCCTGGGTATGATTGCAAGAATCTTGTATTAATCTACTGTTATGTATTAAATTAGAATGATCCACAATTACTCCTTTGGGATCTCCTGTTGATCCCGATGTGTATTGTAAAAATGCAATGGTTTCTGGTGTGATCTCTGGAAGTTCGTGATCCAATAAACCTTCAATTCCATCGGTTTGAATCCAATTAGAGGTAGAAATCACCTTATCATCAAACCAAGTATTGCTTTTTTCATAAATGTCTTGGATGGACAAAACAAGATCGGCTTTACAATCGGATACTATTTTTTCTAATCTTCCAACTCTTCTTTTTCCTTGAGGAGGAAATGCTGGAACTGCAATAACTCCAGCTAACAAACATCCAAAAAAGGCATCTACAAAATCCAATCCAGATGGATAAAGTAGTAATGCACGATCACCAGGTTTGGTCTGCTTTGAAATATGAGAAGCAATAATCATTGACCTATCGAACAATTCTTGAAATGTTCTTGTATCAACTTCATCTTCTCCATTCTTTAAAAATCTATAAAGAACTTTATTTGGTGATTGTTTTAAATGTCTAGTAAATAAGTGTACTAAAGTCCTCTCTTTAGATACATTTTTGAATGTTCTATTCTTGTGTGACATATATAGCGCTATTGGAAAGCTCTTTGTTTGTAGAAAAACTGGCTTTAATTATAATTTTGAATAAAATGAATGGTCATTGAACTAGTCTCGGGACGATTCTAACATGATAACTATTTTGTTAAACCTGGATTATGCGTTAGAAAATCTATTACATCTGTGAGCTACTGCAAATACTACCGCTACGCTACTTTTTTTGATTTCACCATAGCGATGCTATGCAAAAATCAAGAAAAAGTCAGTATTTATGGTATCTCAAAGCTTCATAACGAAGTGCTAACGCATAAACCAGGTTAAACCCGATAATATATTACAGTGAAACAATGTCTATGAATTCGGGTTAGAAAAAAGTGCAAATTAGGAGTATAAATAGAACTCCTAAAATTATAGAGGAATTCTAGAACATTTAAATATTTGTAAACAAGTTACATCATCGTATAATGATAATCTATAATAGGATATAATTACAACTACTACAGAGTTTTAATTTTCTTTTTTAATTCTATCTAATTCGGGAACTTCTTTTTCTTCGATTTTTCTTTTGTTATTACTCCCAAGATTATAAACTGCAGAGAATATAACAGCGGGAATATCCATAAATTGATCTGCGTTTATTTGAAAATTGTCCAAAGTGGTATTTGAGCGCAATCTATATGTATCAAAAATATCTTGTGCATTGATTCTTAAACTCAATTGATCATTTAAAAGTTTTTTACCAACAGATATATTAAAAATTTGTACTGATTTTGTATCAAATATTCCACTTCTCTGCTCTCCAGTATACAAATATGTAAGATTAACATTAAACTTTTTAGGTAGATTAAATGTACTCTGTGCCAGAAGTTCTAGATAGGTATTGTCTTTTAGTGTTTCTAATTGATTCACCTTGGTATTAAATATGTGAGAGACACCGCCATAAGCATAAATAGTCCACCAATCAAGATCATATGGTAATCCCAAACCTATCGAAGCTTGCTCTTCACTTTCAAAGTTTATTTCTGATGCCACCGTAACAAAATTTTCATTAGAAATAAAATCGTAGATTGGTCGTTTTGATTTATTATATGAAATTTCAAGACTTATGGCCTCTTGATAATCTATAGAAAATTCAAACTCATTAACTAAAACTGGTCTCAATCCAGGATTTCCTCTTTGAATACTTAAAGAATCAATAAAATTCACAAATGGATTTAACGATTGAATATCGGGTCGTGCTATCCTTTTGCCATAATAAAAACTTAAACCAATATCCTCGCTAGCCTTATAATTTAGAGAAACCGAAGGAAAAATATTTGTAAAACTACTATCGACAACCGTGGCATTAGTAACTTTCGAAACTCCACTTAAATCAGTATTTTCTACTCGTACTCCTAATTTTGCTTGAAGATTTTTGAATTTCTTTCTAATTTCGGCGTAAGCAGCATATATAGTTTCGTCATATTCAAACCCTTCTTGTTCTATGATAGTTTGATTCGTAAGATTTAACAATCCTAAATCACTAGAATTCAACACTTTTGAATATTTTGTTCCTACTTCTATCATTAAATCTTTACCCAATGGGTGAGCATAATCTATAGACGAAGTAAGAATATCAATATTATTTTCGTTGTTATTCTCCTTAGTTCGTTCTGCATCTAGGTTTGAAATATCTTCAAGTATACCACTTTTAGAAAAGGATTCAAATCTAGTATAGTTAGAAAAAAAACTTAATTTTCTACCCAATGTATCCAATTGATTTTCATAATTTACACTAACCGAGTTTGTTTTGTTACGCACATCTGCACCAGTCGACGTATTTAATTGAATATCTTGATTGTTTAAATTAATCACTTCATTCGTGTTATCAACTTTAAGTTCATCTCCTTTTATCGCAGAACTCAACTTAATATCTAATCGTTGATTTTCTGTAACATCGATGCTACTTCCCAATCTAATATTATGTACATTTTCAAAATCTGAAGTGTTCACAACAAAATTTCTCATTGTTGTTTCTGATTGATTTGTATTGAAAAAAGTTCGGCGATACTCATCTGTTTTCTCTCTTCTTGTTGGAGCATAACTATAAGAACTATAGAGGTTAATCGGACCTTTTTTATAGTTAAGATTGATTCCTCCAAACCAACTTTTTAGACTTCTTTGATCATATCTGAAAGTAAATTTTGAATTAAATCCTTCTCGTTTATTCTTTGTGGTTGTAATTAGAACTATAGCATTACCCTCTGCATCATATTTTGCCGATGGATTTCTTACGACTTCTACTTTTGAAATATCACTAGAATTGATTAAACTTAGTTCTGAGGGGTCTTCAATTCTTCTACCATCTATATAAATTTGAGCCTGTCCTTTTCCAAAAACTTGAATAGAGTTATCCGAACCAACAGAAAGTGAAGGTGTTTGTCTTAGAATATCTGATGCATTTCCTAATTCACTTATTGATGAGTTTTCTACATTTAATGTAAGTATGCCTCCAACTTTTTTGACAGTGGGTTTCCTCGCTTTTATTGTAACCCCTTCTAGTTGTTCAACAGCTTCTTGTAATCTAATTGTTCCAAGATCTATATTTTCACTAACATCGACTGAGATTACCCTAGAATCATACCCCAGAAAACTAATCTCCAAAATGTATTGTCCTTTTTCACTTGTGATAATAAAACCACCATTTTCGCTTGTGGTAACTCCAGTTACAATATCATTTTCTAAAGACTTCAATATTACATTTACAAATGGTAACGTACTATTTTGATTTTCTTCAGTTACCTTACCTTTTATTTCATAATCTTGCCCAAAACTAAAAAACGGCAATAAATATATTATGAGTAATACTTTTAATTGGGACTTAATACAATATTTCATTATTTATAATTGTAAGAATTTCACTTAGTTATAATATTAAAAATAATAACGCTTTCATTCATATTGCTTGTGGTAGTTGATAAAGATAACTCATTGGTATTTTAACCAAAATATTTTGTTGTATAGATTTCATTCTAACGATAATATTATTTTGATTGTTTACATTAACGATCTCACAATCTATGCCTTGTAATGCTCCTCTTTGGATTGTTTTTATTTCCCCTATCGCTGGAAGTTGGTCAAAACTACTTAATTGAATATCCTTTCCAGTATCCAATAATAATTTAATCATTTCGATTTCGTGATCCCTTGCAATAGCATACTTACCGCCAAAACTTATATATGCACATGCTCCATGAATTACTAATGATTCATGAAGGTCCTTTGCTGATTTAATTTTCACAAAAACATATGACTTAAACAAGGGCACTTCAATTTCTTTCTTTCTATCACTCCATTCTCTTACAGTTTTAACTACTGGGAGAAATGATTCTATTCCTTTTTTTAATAAAAGGTCATTTACACTTTTTTCGCTACGGGATTTTACATAAAGTACATACCACTTATTTAGTTTAAGATTCATTATGTGTGTTTTTATAATGTTTATTAGTGAATACAAAGTATAGCTTCGCTTCCTTGACTCCCAAAATCTTCTCTCCAGAAAAATTTGGAATCTAGGCTTTTTATTCAAATCTTCATTTTAGATTTATCTCAAAGTAAATTTTAAAATCAACTTATCATTATACATTTAAATCAAAATCCGAAAACATATTGGAGACATATTATTATATATCTTTTTAAACAATTTAGCTTGGGAGGTAAAAATTTTATCTCGGCTCAATGTTCTAAACAAACATAATTGTAAATTCTATAAAATTATAAGCAAGGTGTAATCGATTTATAAATCTAAGACTAAAGATTTATAAATCTTAGGTACAAAAAAACATTAAAACTAACCCTTAATTATTTGATAAACAATTTTGTAACAAAAATGAGATTATATATAGCATGAATAACCTAAAACCCTCAATACATAAAATTTGAAAGAGAACAAATAATGTTAGATTTATAAATCTATAGATAATAATATATTTAGAATTGAAAATATATCTTAATTTTGATTCCATCTAATAACTGAAAATAATAATCAAATGAAATCACACAAAAGAACTCAAGGAAAATTAAAACTAGAAAAAATTCAAATATCAAAGATCAATAATTTGATCGCAATCAAAGGAGGCGATGAAGGTGGTCCAAGAACTTCTGATGTTAGTAAAAATCTTTTTAATACACCATTATAATTTTTATAATTAGTCTTTATTAAAATAAGTAAACCAACCTGCACTTACTTAAGTGTAGGTTGTAATTAATTTATGAAGAAAACCTATTGCATATTTCTAATAATTATTTCTTTTTTAATAAGTAATTGTCACAATAAAAAAGAAGAATCTATCATTTTACCAAAGAAACCTATTATGGATGAATATTTTGGTCAAAATATAATAGATCCATATCGTTATATGGAAAACTCAGAGGATTCTATTGTTAATAAATGGTATTTGCAAGAGAAAAATAATGCAATCCAAGTCTTAAGTCAAATTAAAGGTAGGAATACTTTAAAGGAAAAAATTGACAAATACAGCAATGTCAAATTAGAAACAATAACAAAATTAAGAGTCACCTCAAATAACCTCTACTTTTATTTAAAAAATACGCCTGGAAAGAACGTTGGCAAACTACACTATCGTGTTGGAGTTAAGGGTTCGGAAATACTTTTATTTGACCCAACAGGCTTTAAACCTGAAAACAAATCTAAATACTCAATAAATTACATAAAACCTAATTGGGATGGTTCTTATATCCTTATATCTCTCACCAAAAATGATGAAGAAATTTCGGAAGTTATAATCTTTGATGTTAAAAATTTAGAGCTCCTTAATATAATGATTGATCATTGCTGGCCATCTGGTCTTGGTGGTGTTCATTGGCTTCCTGATAATAAAAGTTTTACATATGAACATATTCCTGTTATTGATAAAAGATCTAAAGATTATATCTTGAATACTTCAACAGTTTTGTATTCTATAGGGAATGACCCAAAAAATTTGAATGTACTATTCTCTAAAAAAAACAATCCAGAAATACCGTTTAAAGCTGAAGATTTTCCTGAGGTTGATGTTCAAAATCAAAATGATGATTTTATGTTTGCGGGAATATGGGGGCCAGAGCCTTATGCTGATTATTTTTATTCTGATATCGAAAATCTAAACCATATCAATAAGAAAATTAATTGGATAAAATTATTCAGCCAAAAAGATAAGATAAAGGATTTCAAACTAAACGGAAGTGATATAATCTTTCTAACCTCAAAGAATGCTACCAATTTTAAAATTTGTAAAACTTCCCTTTCTAATCCTGATTTTGACAATCCAATTACCTTGGTAAAAGAAGATTCTAAAGCGGTAATTACAGATTTTACAATAACACAAAATGGATTGTTCTACGTTAAAAACAAAAATGGTGTTGACGCTAAATTATACCGATTAATAGATAATGAAGAACACAAAGTAGCTATCCCTATGAACGCTGGGAATATAAGATTAAGTACAAAAGGTATCAATTACAGTGATCTTTGGATAGAAATAGAAGGTTGGACATATAAAAGAAATAGATTTAAGTATAATTATGATGAAGATCATTTCGTTGAAGAAAATATATATCCTAACTATAATTATGCCAGTTTAAAGGATGTTATTATCAAGGAAATTGAAATAGAATCACATGATGGCGAGATGGTACCACTATCTATTATTCATAAGAAGGGAATCAAACTAGATGGGGAAAACCGACTTTTTTTAAGTGGATATGGTGCTTATGGGGTTTCGGATAGTCCAAAATTGGAACCATATCTTCCTTATTGGCTTGAAGAAGGTGGAATTTATGCTATCGCACACGTAAGAGGTGGTGGAGAAAAAGGCTACAAGTGGTATATAGGAGGTAAGAAAACAACTAAACCTAACACATGGAAAGATTTTATAGCTTGCACAAAATATTTGATCAATAAAAAATACACATCACCCCCTTACATTTCAGTATTTAGTGGTAGTGCCGGTGGAATTTTAATTGGTAGAGCAATAACTGAACGACCAGACTTATATTCGTCAGCAGTTATAAGAGTAGGAGTACTCAATACCTTAAGAACAGAGACAGGTCCAAATGGATTAAATAACACTAAAGAATTTGGAACCGTAAAAGATTCTACCGAATTTAAAGCTCTTTTGGAGATGGATTCTTATCACCATATTAAAAAAGGGGTAAAATATCCAGCATTGTTTCTTACTGCGGGGATGAAAGATGCAAGAGTAAATGAGTGGGAATCTGGAAAATTTGTTGCTAGAATGAGAGAGCTAAATGAATCAGAGAAACCTGTTTTATTATCTGTTGATTTTGAAGGTGGACATGGTATAGATGCAGGTTCAGACAAAAAAAATATGGAATTAATAGATATTATAAGCTTCTCATTATGGCAAACTGGTCATCCAGATTATCAATTAAAAAATTAGTCTATCCATTTAATCATTAAGCTTATTAATTTGTCTTATAAAATATGATGGCTGTATCTCTGTTTTTTTCACAAAAGCTAAAGAAAAAGATTGAACATTCTTGAAACCACAATCCTCTGCAATAGCTTTAATGGTATATAATCTAAAGTGTTTCTCTTTTTTCAACTTTTTAATCGCAAAATCTATCCTTAAACCATTAAGATAGTTTGAAAAATTTACATTTTTTGTGGTATTTACAATTTTAGATAAATAGGCACTATTCGTATTTAATTCTTTCGCAAGAGAGTTTAATGTGTAATGTTTATTTATAAACTTATTCGATTTTTCGAAGTCATCCAATCTAATTAAAACTTCATCAAATACTTCCCTAGAAATTTTTAAATCATTATTACTATTAGTGGCTTTAGAAGGTAATTCTATAGTTTTTCTTTCAACCATTAGGCGTTCAAATTTAACTTTAAGTTTTCTGTTTTTATTATAAAAGTAAAATAAGATTAATCCCAATATTGCAAAAGCTAAACTCAAAATAATAATTATGGTGTATCTCGATCTGAATCTATCTTTTTCCAATTTAGTTATCAACAGATCTTTCTCCTTTATCAATAAAGGAATTTCATAATTTTTAACAATGTTTTCTGATAAGTTTTTATAATTTGAATCTAAAATACTGTCGTATTTAAATATATTATTAATTGAAACCATTTCATGCTTACTTTCTCCTATACTTTTATAATAATCTTTTAGCATAACATAAATATCCATATGCTCTGGGAGAATTTCATTTGATTTTCTAATTAGTGAATCTGCTACTGTTAAATAAAAGACCCCTTCACTTCTTTGATCAAGTTTAAACAAAGATTTTCCTATATAAAGATTTGAAGATATTCTATCAGTAAAATCCAAATGGTCATTAAGTTTAGTTGTGGCTTTCAGTAGGCTATCCATAGAATGATTGTAATCATCTCTAAAAAAACTATTTATTCCAGAATTCATCAAAAACTTTGCATACATCGTTGTGTCTGCACTTTTGAAGGAACTCACTAGCCCTCTATCTATATATAAACCAGAAGAATCTATTTGACCAGAGAAAAGATATGAATCAGAAATAGCAAAAGTAACTCGATTATAGAAATAATTTTTATTATCTAAATCAATAGTATCTAAAAATTTTAAATAGTCTTTAAAATATATTAAAGATTCCTTTCTTTCTCCTATAGAATTCTTGATCAATCCTATATTAAATTTAATACCATTAGCTAACAGTAGATTATTTTTCTCAGCCAATTCAAAACCTTTAAAATAACAAGCCAAAGATTCTTTATACTTACCCAATCGATATAGCATACGACCTTTTTGAACATATCCCCTTGCAGGATATTCATGATTATTAATCTTACCTATACTTGCATGCAAAACACTATCTGAGTATTTGATTGCTTGTTCATTTTCTGCAAGGTTAGAAATAAGATAATAGCCTTTAACAATTCTTAAACTATCACAATTTCTTTTTGCCTTAAGCAAGTAGGCTTTTGCATAAGCCATAGCATCATTTGTTTCAAGCTGAGTGTTCCTATGATCAAACCATAACTCCTTATATGTTATCTTTGACAAAGAATCTAAATTCAATTTTTGACCAAATATTTTTCCTGAAAAAAACAGAATAATTGTGAAAATCGTAATAGCTATATGATTAATAATACCCTTATAGGTCATAATTTAACTCCTAATTCCTATTTCGAAAATACAAAATATAAGTTAATATTTTAACAAAATTTCTATAACTTATTTTTCTATCTAATAAACTGCAAGACTATCTTCAAAAAAACTTTACTATACAAATAAATGTTATTCCTAGAATAATTGTTACCTGAAAAACTTTAAATTAACCCGTTGTGCATTTAGAAAAAGTTGTGCAAACTGCTAAAAGGCAGTAAATTGTAGTTACCACACAACAATTT
>CANLYR010000057.1 GCA_947495425.1 uncultured Aquimarina sp. | reverse complement strand
CTTCTTACAACTATCGAAAATCATTCAAAAAATAAACAAATTGAAATTAGCGTAGCTATTTTCTGAAAGTGCCTATGTATAGCAATATCAAAAATGACATCAGTAATCTGAGCGAAGTCGAAGACTAAATCACTCTTATAACAAAATAGTTCTTTTTCCCTCTTTGTAATAAAACGAATTGATCATTAATCAGATCCTTTTCTGATATCAAAAAACTATCGGTTACTTTTTCTTTATTTACAGAAATAGAATTTTCTTTTAAAGCTCTTCTGGCTTCTCCGTTAGATTTTAGAAAATTAGTATGCTCTGCCAATGCTCCAATCATATCTAATCCGGCATCAATACGACTTTTAGAAATTTCAGCTTGAGGCACACCATCAAAAACATCTAAAAATGTAGCCTCGTCTAAATCTTTTAAATCTGCTGATGTAGATTTTCCAAAAAGAATATTAGATGCTTTGATCGCATTATCCAAGTCTTCCTGTGAATGTACAATAACAGTTACTTCATCAGCCAGCTTCTTTTGCAAAATTCGTTGATGTGGAACTTCTTTATGCGCAGTAACCAAATTTTTTATTTCCTCTTCGGTTAAAAAAGTAAAAATCTTTATATACTTTTCTGCATCTTCATCGCTTGTATTTAACCAATATTGGTAGAATTTATACGGTGATGTTCGATTCGCATCCAACCACACATTACCGCCTTCAGACTTACCAAATTTAGACCCATCAGATTTTGTAATTAATGGGCAAGTGAGTGCATATCCTTTTCCGCCACCAACTCTTCTGATCAATTCAGTTCCTGTAGTGATATTCCCCCATTGATCGCTTCCTCCCATTTGTAGCGTACATTTATACTCTCTATACAGGTGTAAGAAATCGTATCCCTGAACCAATTGGTAGGTAAACTCTGTAAAAGACATGCCTTCTGATGATTCTGAAGAAATTCGACTCTTTACAGAATCTTTGGCCATCATATAATTTACCGTAATATGCTTACCTACATCTCTTATAAAATCCAGGAATGAAAAATCTTTCATCCAGTCATAATTATTAACCAAAACTGCAGCATTAGCAGTATTGCTTTCAAAATCCAAAAACCGTGCTAACTGGGATTTTATAGCTTCTTGATTGTGACGAAGTGTTTTTTCGTCAAGAAAATTACGCTCTGCAGATTTGCCAGATGGATCGCCGATCATACCCGTAGCACCACCAACCAGAGCAAAAGGTTTATGACCAGCCCTTTGGTAATGCGCCAACAACATGATAGGCACCAGATTACCAATATGTAACGAATCTGCTGTAGGATCAAATCCAACATAGGCAGCTCTCATCTTTTCTAGTAAATATGCTTCTGTTCCCGGCATTGCATCGTGCAACATGCCTCTCCAACGCAACTCTTCTATGAAATTCTTAGTCATTTCTTTGTGTTTCCTTTACGAGCGACAAAGATAAAAATATGGATAATATGGAGCTATCAATAAAGGAGAAATCCTAAATATGTTTACTTTAGTACTACAGAATTCGCATTATGATATTAGTAACAGGAGCAACAGGTTTGGTGGGTACGCACTTATTAGTTAGACTGGTGCGAGAAAACCAGCCAATACGTGCACTTTACAGATCAGAAGCCAAGAAAGAGCATGCCAAAAAAGTGTTTTCTTATTATGTTGAAAACGATGAAAATCTATTCGATACCATCGATTGGATTAAAACCACAATTAACGATGTCCCGACTTTATCAGATGTTTTTATTGGGGTTACTCATGTGTATCATTGTGCTGCCAAAATCAGTTTTAATCCATCACATTATAAGGAATTACGAAAAATCAATATTGAAGGTACTGCAAATATCGTAAACTTATGTATCCTCAATAAAATAAAAAAATTATGCCACGTGAGTTCGATTGCAACATTAGGAAAAGGTACTTCTAACAATCATATCGACGAAACAGCAACATGGAATCCCGAAGCACTTAACTCGGTATATGCGATTACAAAATATGGTGCCGAAATGGAAGTCTGGAGAGGTATTCAAGAAGGGCTTGATGCTGTTATTGTTAATCCCGGTATTATCATTGGACCTGGTTTTTTTGATGGAGGGAGTGGCTATTTATTTAAAAAAATTCATGAAGGAATGAAATTTTACACGACCGGCACAACAGGATATGTTGCTATACATGATGTAGTCAATATAATGCACCAACTTATGATTACCCATCACAGCAATGAGCGCTATATTCTTGTAGGAGATCATTTGGATTATAAAAGTGCCTTTTCTTTGATTGCTGAAGCGCTAGGCAAACCTGCCCCTACGACAAAAGCTTCTCCACTTTTGCTAAAATTTGCCTATTGTTTTCAATCCATAAGTCACTTTCTTTTCAGAACCAAGCAATCCATATTTAAATCTTCAATAGAAAGTGCTTTTTCTCATTCGTACTATATAAACGATAAAATTAAAGATGAACTGAATTATAGTTTTACTCCTATTCAAAAAGCGATCAAAGATACGGCTACTCTTTTCTTAGGCTCGATGTAAGTCGCTTCTGTTTTGCTTTTTCTTCATCATCAACCATCAATTCTGGGGTGACAAGCTTGTCTTTATTTTGTAGCGTATCTTTATTTTTTTTAATAGAATCTTCTATTTTCTTGATAGAATCCTCTTCTTTCTTTAATTTTTCATAGGTATCTCTAGACTTCTCTACATTAGCTTTTACACGATTAAATATCGCTCCGTATTTTTCTAATTGACCAGAATACCAGATATTATTTTCTGCAAAAACGGTACTATCGACACCATGCTTTTTGAGAATATAAGCTTCAGGATTAATCTCTTCTGTCTCAAAAACCTTCCTGTTAGATGACTTTGCTGCTTTGATAAAAGCAATATCTGTAAGAATCTCAACCATATGATCTTCTTCGATCAACGTTTTTGGTTCAGTAGGCTGATCAAGATTTTGACATCCTAAAAAGGCAAAAACCAGTATATTGTATTTTATATATTTAATCATCTATCGAAAGTTAATCTTTGACCATGTTTAACATCATCATAAAATGTGAAGTTTTTGTATACCAAATTTCCATTCACAAAGGTATGCGTAATTCTAGAGGTAAAAGTAGTTTCTTCAAACGGTGACCAACCACACTTGTATGCTATATTATCTTTGGTAACGGTCCATGGCGCATTTAAATCTACCAAAACCGCATCTGCAAAATATCCCTCTTTTATATACCCTCTTTTTTCTACCTGAAACAGAATGGCTGGGTTGTGGCACATTTTTTCAACAATTTTTTCTAAACTGATTTTACCCTTATGATAAAACTCTAACATAGCAGGGAGTGCATGTTGCACCAACGGACCGCCAGATGGAGCTTTGGTATATACGTTGTCTTTTTCTTCGATAGTGTGAGGAGCATGATCTGTTGCTATCACATCTAATTTATCGTCTAATAAAGCTTGAAATAAAGCAGCTCTATCTGCCGATGTTTTTACTGCAGGATTCCACTTAATCAATGTGCCTTTTTCTTTATAATCTTCATCAGAAAACCATAAATGATGAATGCACACCTCTGCGGTTATTTTCTTTTCTTCAAGTGGGATTTCATTAGTAAACAATGCTAATTCTTTTGCTGTTGAAAGGTGAAAAACATGCAATCTTGCCCCTGTTTTTTTGGCTAGTGCTACAGCTTTTGATGAGGATAAATAACAAGCTTCTTCGTCTCTAATGACTGGGTGAAGTGCTATTGGAATATCATCCCCGTACTGCGCTTTGTATTTTGCAGTATTATTCCTAATGGTTTGCTCATCTTCACAATGCACTGCAATTAGTAAATTTGTGGAAGAGAATATTTTTTCTAATACAACCGGATCATCTACTAGCATATTTCCTGTAGAAGATCCTAAGAACAATTTGAGTGCAGCCACTTTTTGTAAATCTACTTTTAAGATTTCTTCTAGATTATCATTAGTCCCTCCAAACATAAAAGAATAATTAGCATAACTGGTACTTGCAGCTATATCAAATTTCTCTTCAAGCTTCTCTACAGTGGTAGCCTGTGGTACTGTATTAGGCATTTCAATAAATGAAGTGATCCCACCTGCTACAGCGGCTCTGGATTCGGTTTCTATGGTAGCCTTATGTGTTAGCCCAGGTTCTCTAAAATGTACCTGATCGTCAATCACTCCGGGCAATAAATACTTGCCTTCTGCATCAAAGATGCGTACATCAGGAGATTTTGCACTTATTTGCGGTGCAATTTCTTTAAAAACTCCATCTTCTATATACACATCGCCATTAAAAATTTTTCCTTCATTAACAATATTAGCATTTTTAATGAGTACAGTATTCATAGTCATATCTCGTAACGATTAAATAAACTTTTAATTTTCATTTTTACTACTCCAAAAACAGCTTCAGAAATAATCCCTTTGCTCATTTTTGAGGTTCCTCTGGTTCTATCTGTAAAGATTACCGGTACTTCTTTTATTTTAAATTTCAATAAGTACGCCTTAAACTTCATTTCGATCTGAAACGCATACCCCACAAACCGAATCTTATTCAAGTTTATTTTTTGTAGTACTTCTCTTTTATAACATATAAATCCAGCAGTTGTGTCATGAATATCCATTCCGGTAATAAAACGAACATATTTTGATGCCAGCCAAGACAGTAATACTCTGCTCATTGGCCAATTTACCACATTTACACCAGTAACATATCTAGATCCTATGGCTACATCAGAAGATCCTTTAGCGCAAGCATTATACAATCGTATGAGATCATTTGGATTGTGAGAAAAATCTGCGTCCATTTCAAAAATAAAGGTATAAGAGCGTTCTAAAGCCCATCTAAAACCAGCAATATACGCTGTACCAAGACCTGATTTTCCTTCTCTTTCAAGCAAAAAAAGGCAATCGGCATATTCTAATTGTAATTCCTTAACCCTTACAGCAGTTTCATCAGGGGAACTATCATCGACAATAAGAATGTGAAAGTTACGCTGCAACGAAAACACGTTCTTAATGATACGTTCCACATTTTCAATTTCATTATAGGTAGGAATGATAACTAAGGCGTCTACCATCTAGGCTATTTTTCAAGCAAATATAACTAAATAATCATACCTATTGCACATTGAAATACGCCGAAATTGGTAAAGTAAATTTTTCATTTTATAATACTATCATACGCTTAGACATGATTAGCTAAGAGAAAGATACAAATAGAAATAATAAAGAAAATAAATCTATAAATTAAGATGTATTTCAATTTACAATGGGTAAACTATGTATTTTTTTGTTTTTATTCGTTAATTGATTGTAATTTTACTCACAAATCAGATATGGAACTTAGTACACGAGAAATAATATCAACCAATTGGCTCACCATCCTTATTGTTGTATCCCTAAGCTTACTAGCTATTGCCAGAGCTATAAACACACATCGATTCTCTGATTTTATTTCGCTAATTAGTAACAATAAATACATTATTTATTACCAAAAACCGAATAAGCTTTCTTCTATATTTAATATAACCTTACTTCTTGCACAAATCGCTTCGGTTTCGTTGTTTTTATATTTATGTTTTGATGTTTTTGAATGGCAGGTAATGCCATCTCAAATCACTTTATATTTCAAAATTTGCATAATTTATGCTGTGATTATTATATGTAAGTTACTTATTGAAAAGATAATTGCAACAGTCTTTTCAATCGACTCAGTAGTAGATGAATATCTTTTTTACAAAATTTCGTATCGCAATTACATGGGCGTACTACTATTGCCTATAAATATTGTGTTTATATATACTGTACAACCTTCGAAAATTGTTTTTATGATATTACTCATCATATTGGCTATTTTAAACGTTATTGTACTTACATCTTACTACAAGAAAAATGAAAGTATCATTTTGAACCATATGTTTTATTTTATTTTGTATCTTTGCGCACTTGAAATCGCGCCTTATTTTATATTATACAAACTCATCTGAATACAAAAATAGGAACGTAAGAAAAGAATATATATGAAAGTGAAAACAATTTTGGTCTCACAACCGGAGCCTAAAGTAGAAAATTCACCTTATTTTGATCTAGAGGAAAAGGAAAAAGTGAAAATTGACTTTATTCCTTTTATTCATGTGGAGGGAGTAGATGCTAAGGAGGTAAGATTACAAAAAGTGGATTTATCACAATATACCGCTATCATACTTACTAGTCGCAATTCTGTCGATCATTTCTTTAGAATTGCTGAAGAAATGCGTTTTAAAGTACCTGATTCTCTAAAATACTTTTGTCAAAGTGAGGCCGTTGCATATTATTTGCAAAAATATGTGGTGTATCGAAAACGAAAAATATATGTTGGCAAACGTACATTTTTAGAGTTATCTCCGATGATCAAAAAGTATAAATCTGAGAAATTTTTACTACCCTCTTCAGATCAACTTAAACCTGAAATCCCTAATACTTTAGATAGTCTGAAGGTTGAATGGAAGCAAGGGATTTTTTACAGAACGGTAGTAAGTGATCTTTCTAATTTAAGAGATGTATTTTACGACATATTAGTATTTTTTAGTCCTTCTGGGATAAAATCATTATTTGAAAATTTTCCAGACTTCAAGCAAAATGATACTCGAATTGCTGTTTTTGGTAATTCTACGGTAAAAGCAGCAGAAGAACACAACTTAGTTGTTGACATTCAAGCTCCAACTCCAGAAACTCCTTCTATGACCATGGCGCTTCAGAAGTATATTAAAGAAGCAAATAAAAAATAGTGTTTTTCTAAAAATTAGAGAACCTACAACAGAATAGAAAACTTCGAGGTAGACCTTGGGAGCATTTAAATCTCATTGTGTCTGCCTGAAGCAGAATTATCGAGTAAAAAAGGTCTGAATTCAATAATCAGACCTTTTTTATGTAATATATTTATATCTCTTTTAGAAAGAATATCGTTGTGGTCCTCCACGACGAATTTCTTCGTTCGCATAAGACTCAAATTTTTTGAAATTTTCTCTAAATGCATTTGTCAATTTAAATGCAGTAGTATAATAAGCTTCATCATCATTCCATGTAGTTCTTGGACTAAGAACATCGGTAGGAACACCAGGACATTCTCTTGGCTGGGCTACCCCAAATACCGAATGAATATGGTAGTCATCATACGTATATGATCCTAAATCTCCATTAAGCACTGCCTGTATCATTGCTCTTGTATATTTGAGCTTAATTCTAGTACCTACGCCATAAGGTCCACCGGTCCAGCCTGTATTTACCAACCATACATTCACTCCTGTATCATTCATTTTTTTGATCAGCATCTCTGCATACTTAGCAGGGTGTAATGGCATAAACGGCGCTCCAAAACATGCCGAAAAAGAAGGTGTAGGCTCTACAACTCCAGCTTCTGTACCAGCTACTTTTGCAGTATATCCAGAAATAAAATGATAAGCCGCCTGACTTGGTGTTAACTTAGAAATCGGAGGAAGTACTCCAAAAGCGTCGGCAGTTAAAAAGAATATATTCTTTGGATTTTTACCAATAGATGGCTTCTGAATGTTCTCGATATGAAAAATTGGGTAACTAACTCTTGTATTTTGAGTTATTGTTGTATCCGAATAATCCACTACACCATCATTATCGATCACTACATTTTCAAGGATAGCTCCTTTTTTGATGGCATTGTATATTTCAGGTTCTTTTTCTGATGATAAATCAATCACTTTAGCATAGCAACCGCCTTCAAAATTAAATATCGTATTTTCTTTGGTCCACCCATGTTCATCATCTCCGATTAATTTTCGGTTAGGATCTGTAGACAATGTAGTTTTTCCTGTCCCTGAAAGTCCAAAAAATATAGCAGTATCTCCATCTTCTCCTATATTAGCAGAACAATGCATTGGTAAGCAATTGCGCTCTACCGGAAGAATAAAGTTGAGTGCAGAAAAAATGCCTTTTTTGATTTCTCCTGTATACCCGGTTCCTCCTATAAGTGCAATTTTCTTATCAAAGTTTAAAATTGCAAAATTATGTTGTCGAGTACCATCAATCTTTGGATCTGCCATGAAACCTGGAGCATTAACGACTGTCCACTCTGGATCAAAATTCTTTAATTCCTCTTCTGTAGGTCGCAAAAACATATTGTATGCAAACATATTCGACCACGGATACTCGTTGATAACCCTAATATTTAATCTATATTCGGGGTCTGCACAAGCGTAGCTATCTCGCACAAAAAGCTCTTTTCCTGATAGATATTCTGTTACTCTCTTGTACAATGCATCGAATGCTTCAGGATCAAATGGAATATTAATATCCCCCCACCATACTTTGTCTGATGTGATGTGATCTTTAACAATGAATCGATCCATAGGAGAGCGACCTGTAAACTCACCCGTATTGATTGCTAATGTACCTGATTCGGTGATTTTCCCTTGACCTTTTTGCACTACTTCGTTCTCAAGATCTTCAGGAGATAACTGGTAGCGCATTGTAGCATTTTCAATACCGTAATGCTTTAACGAAAACGTTTTCGTAGTTGGATACAGTGGTTCCATAAAATATGTTGTGTTTTGTTATGTACGTGCAAAATTAGGAATAATTATTTCACCAACAATTAAAATGTCACTTAATCTTCGCTAATGAAAAAAGGAATACAATCCACCCAATAATCAATAACAAACCTCCCAAAGGAGTAATAAAACCAATACTCGAGAAATCTTTTCCAAAAATCTCGTCAATTACCAAAAGGTAAATAGACCCCGAAAAAAGGGATACTCCCCCTATAAAAAAATAAAAAATCCACTTCTTAGAAGAAAGAGTGAGTACCGACATGTTCCCAAGAACCAGAAAAACGATAGCGTGATACATTTGATATCGAACGCCTGTATTAAAAGAATCTATACGCTTAGCATCTACAAATTTTTCTAAACCATGCGCTCCAAAAGCACCTAATAATACTGCTAATAAAGCAAGTACTGCGCCACTAACCAAAATTGTTTTATTCATTCTTATTGTATTCATATTTGATTATACTAATTGCATAATTTTAAACATTAGACATTTTATTCATGCAAATGCAATTAATACCTACTAATTATTCATTCCCTTTTTACTGTATTTACTACATTCGTATCAAAGTTATTAAAATATCAGCAGGTATGCGAAATATACTAGTTATTGGTGCAGGTAAATCTACTGCCGTATTAATTAAATACTTTCAGGATAAATCTATCTCTGAGAATTTACATATCACTATAGGGGATATATCTATCAAAAATGCTCAAAAATTAGCAGATGATCATCCAAATACTAAGGCAGTTGTATTGGATGTTTTTGATAAAGATTCTCGAGAAAAAGCAATACAGGAAGCCGATATTGTAGTATCTATGCTACCGGCACGATTTCATATCGAAGTCGCCAAAGATTGTTTGAAATATAGTAAATCTATGGTTACTGCTTCGTACATAGGCCCAGAAATGAAAGAACTTGATAAAAAAGTTCGCAAGAAAGGGCTGATTTTTATGAATGAAATCGGAGTAGATCCTGGTATAGATCATATGAGCGCCATGCAGGTAATAGATCGTATTAGAAACCAAGGTGGTAAAATGATCTTATTTGAATCTTTTACTGGTGGTTTAGTAGCTCCAGAAAGTGACACGAACCTTTGGAACTATAAATTTACCTGGAACCCCCGCAATGTGGTAGTTGCAGGACAAGGTGGAGCAGCAGAGTTCATTCAGGAAGGCACGTATAAATATATCCCATATCATAAATTATTTAGAAGAACAGAATTTCTGGAGGTTGAAGGGTATGGTCGGTTTGAAGCATATGCCAATCGAAATTCTTTGAAATATCAAAGTATTTATGGGTTAGATGATGTTTTAACACTATATCGCGGTACGATCCGTCGCGTGGGATTCTCTAGAGCCTGGAACACTTTTGTTCAATTAGGAATGACTGCAGATGACTATACGTTAGCAAATTCTAAACAAATGAGCTATCGTGATTTTACCAATTCTTTTTTGGCATATTCGCCTACAGATTCGGTAGAGTTAAAACTTCGGCATTATCTTAAGATCGATCAGGATGATATTATGTGGGATAAGCTATTAGAACTGGATTTGTTTAACCCTGACAAAAAAGTTGAGATCCCGAACGCGACTCCAGCTCAAATCCTTCAGAAAATTTTAATGGATGACTGGACTCTCGATGATGGTGATAAAGATATGATCGTAATGTATCACAAGTTTGGTTATGAACTTAACGGAAAACGGAAACAAATCGATGCTACTATGGTTACCATGGGAGAAAATCAAACGTATACAGCGATGGCAAGAACAGTAGGATTACCTGTTGCAATGGCAACATTACGTATCCTGAACAAACAAATTACCTCAACTGGTGTTCAAATCCCTATCCATAAGGAAGTATATGAACCTATCCTTAAAGAACTAGAAACGTATGGCATCATATTTAAAGAAATAGAATGTGATTATCTAGGTTACAATCCTGATGGAGTACGAGGATAGAACGATTTCCGAATGTAGATTTAAGAAGTATAATTTCTATAATATAAAACTTTTGGATAATCAGTCTTATATAATCCAAAGTAGTTCCTTCTCCGCCGTGGGGAGGAACTTTGACTGGTTTTTGTTTCCATTATTTGCAATAAAGTTATGTATACAAATAATTTAAGTTTTTTATATTCCTTCCCCTGGTAAGGGGAAGGTGTCCCGCCCATAGCGGGACGGTAGGGGTTGATACTTCAAAATGCAAAGCGGTAGACGCTATACATATTACCTTTTGATTCTATAGTTTTAAAAGACCGCAAATGATAATAATGCGTGCATGCACCCCTTCCGGATTGACATAGTCAATCCACCTTCCCCGCCAAGGCGGGGAAGAAACTTTGACTGGTTTTTGTTTTCATTATTTGCAATAGAATTGTGTATACACGGTAGCCCGTCGTGGAGGAGGAAACTAAACATATTGATTTTCATAAGGTAACTCAAATATTTAATTCGTCTTAGATCAAAATCAGATTATTATATACATTGGATCTTCTAACGCATAGTTATTAAGCCTAATACTATAATACCAAACCCATATTAAAGTGCAGCAGCATCCATTGAGATGCTTCTAATGTATTCTCTTGGCTAAAATTTCAGTTTTTATAACTATATCATATTTATATATCATTTTAAAACCATTTGTTGTAATTTTGATTTAAAACTGAAACGTATCTTATTTTGAAAAGTCAAAACAGTACTCTAAAAATTGATGGTATTGATAAAGAGATTTTACGCAATCTTATGGAAGATGCCAGAAGACCTATTTTAGAAATTGCCAGAAAGGTTGGTATATCCGGTGCCGCAATTCATCAACGATTACGTAAACTTGACGCTTCAGGCCTAATTGTAGGATCTAAATTTATTATTGATCCTAAAGTATTAGGCTATAAAACCATGGCTTTTGTAGGTGTGTTTCTGGATAAAGCAGTAAGCAATCCAAAAGCTGTAAAACAACTCAAAGACATCCCAGAAGTTATTGAATGTCACTATACAACTGGAAATTGGTCTATTTTCATCAAAATTTTATGCAAAGACAATGAACACCTAATGAATGTTCTAAATAAAAACATACAGGCTATTGAAGGTGTTTCTCGCACAGAAACTTTTATATCTCTGAATCAACAGATCGACAGGCAAATTAACATTTAGTACTATAAATAGTCCTGTCAGATTTTCAAAAATCTGACAGGACTTTGATGTATTGATTTTACTTTTAATCTCTTCTTCCTAAGAAAATAGAAATAAAGTAAAGCAGAGTTGCTAATGAACCTAAAGCTGCTACCAAATATGTACGTGCTGCCCATTTTAAAGCATCTTTTGCCCCAGCATGTTCCTGACTGGTTAACATATTGTTATTTTCTAACCACGCCAATGCTCTGTTACTTGCGTCATACTCAACTGGCAAGGTAATCATACTAAAGAATGTAGTTACTGCAAATAATAAAATTCCTACTAAAAAAATTGTATTTCCGAACACCATCCCCGATGCTGACAATACTAATCCACCCATGATTACAAAATTAGAAAGTTTACTTGCTACTCCTACCGCAGGAACGATTTTTGATCGCATCGTTAACCAACTATATCCTGTAGCGTGCTGTACCGCATGGCCTACCTCGTGAGCCGCAACTGCCGCGGCCGCTGCATTACGCTGGCTATAAACTCCTTCGCTAAGATTGACTGTCTTTTTCAGAGGGTTATAGTGATCTGTAAGCATTCCTGATACAGAAATCACATCGACATCATGAATCCCGTTGTCTTGCAGCATTTTGGTAGCAATTTCTGCTCCACTCATCCCATTCTGAAGATGAATATTAGAATATTTTTTAAATTTACTTTTCAATTTATTACTCACAAACGAACTCACCAAGAATATGATTCCGGCAATTATATAATATCCCATCATAACGTTATACTTTTTATGCTTGTTAAACCCGTTCTATGCATTAGAAAATCTATTACAGCTTGTAATCGCCGCAAAACCTATCGCTACACTACATTTTCAAATTTCACCATAACGGTGCTATGCTAAAATTCGTAAAATGTCAGGTTTTATTGCGTTTCCAACCTTCATAACGAAGTTCTAATGCATAAAACGGGTTAAATTTACAATATAAAATGCAAAAACCTCGCCATAATAGCGAGGTCTTTGGTTAAATAAACTTGAGTTAGCCAATAAATCGAGTTTACTTTAAATAGGTATCTACGTCCTTTAATGGCAGGTCAAAAGCCTCTGATATCGCGGGATATACAATATCACCATTAATAACGTTCAATCCTTTTTTAAGCGGTTCATTTTCTGCACAAGCCCTTTTCCAACCTTTATTTGCTAATTGTAGAGCGTATGGCAAAGTGACATTAGTTAATGCCAAAGTTGACGTATATGGCACTGCGCCTGGCATATTGGCTACAGAATAATGTACTACATCATCAATGATATATACAGGATCTTGATGTGTGGTTGCCTTTGTGGTTTCAAAACACCCGCCTTGATCCACAGCTACATCAACCAATACTGTACCGGCGCGCATCTCTTTTAGCATATCGCGAGTGATTAGCTTTGGCGCTTTGGCACCGGGGATCAATACCCCTCCAATAATAAGATCGGCTGTTTTGATATGTTTGCGAATTGTATATTCATTAGAATACTCAGTATTTACATTAGCTGGCATAACATCATCAAGATAACGCATACGCTTTGCACTAATATCAAGAATAGTAACATCGGCTCCCATACCTGCAGCCATTTTTGCTGATTGAGTACCTACAACACCGCCTCCAAGTACTAAAACCTTTGCAGGAGCAACACCAGGTACACCGCCCAGAAGAATTCCTCTACCTTTCAACGGTTTTTCTAAATATTTTGCGCCTTGTTGGATAGACATTCTACCTGCTACTTCACTCATAGGAGTTAACAATGGCAAACTACGATCAGGGTCTTCTACAGTTTCATAAGAAACACAAACAGATCCACTATCAATCATGGCCTTGGTTAACACCTCACTAGAAGCAAAATGAAAATATGTAAATACCAGTTGATCTTTTTTAATCAATTTATATTCTGGCTCAATAGGTTCTTTCACCTTGATAATCATCTCAGCAGCATGATATACATCCTCTATAGTTGGTAAGATTTTACCTCCTGCATTTACATACTCAATATCACTAAATCCACTTTGAAGACCAGCATCCTGCTGAACATAAACCGTGTGACCATTTTTAACGAGCTCCATAGTACCAGCAGGAGTTACACCTACTCGATTCTCGTTATTTTTGATTTCCTTAGGAACACCAATTATCATATCCTTGATTTTTTGTCGAAAATAGCTGTTTTTATGAAATAAACCAATAAATAGAATTCAAAAAATACTGTATCAATAATTTTATTGAATTTTAGTAATAATTGTTAAAAAATGATAAACTTAAATAATTATACCTAGTTTTTGTATCGATATTTAAAATACAACAATACGAATCCTGAAATTGCAGTTACAAAATTTGCCAAAATAATAGGAATACTATTAATCAAAATGCCGTAAACCAACCAACAAAGCACTCCAGTTTCAAAAATCAATAGCATCGACAACGACAAACTATCTGTTGATTTTGTTCTCCAGGTTTTATACACTTGAGGCAAAAATGCAGTCGTAGTTAGAACAGCCGCTACCAATCCTAAAAATTCTGTTGGGTTGATCATTTTTTATTTCATAATGAGTACACTTCGAGAGTACTTCGACAGGCTCAGTGTACGGGTTTGCGTGAGCATTTCGAAGATCTCAAAAGCAATAGTGAACTGAGGCTCTCGAAGCCCATTTATAGCATTTATCCCACCACATTCACAATTTTACCCGGTACCACAATTACCTTTTTTGGTGTACGCCCATCGAGTTGTTGTTGTGTTTTTTCATGTGCCATTACCGCAGCTTCGATCTCATCTTTACTCAAATCTAACGACAATTCTAACGTAAAACGCATTTTACCATTAAAAGAAATCGGGTATTGCTTCGTGCTTTCTACTAAATGTTTTGCATCAAAAACAGGAAAAGCAGCTGTCGAAATCGATTCGGTATGTCCTAATTTTTGCCAAAGCTCTTCGGCAATATGCGGGGCATAGGGAGAAATTAGCACCAACAAAGGCTCTAAAATCACTCTTGAATTACACTTTTGCGCCATCAATTCATTTACCGCAATCATAAACGTACTTACCGAAGTATTAAAAGAAAAATTCTCAATATCCTCTTCTACCTTTTTGATGGTTTTATGTAAGGTCTTCAAGTTATCTTTTGTAGGTTCGGCATCGTTTACTTCAAAATGATCTCCGTTATGATAAAGCTTCCATAACTTTTTAAGGAATGAATGCACACCCGTAATACCTGCTGTATTCCAGGGTTTTGCTTGTTCTAATGGCCCCAGAAACATTTCGTATAGTCGTAAACTATCGGCTCCATAGTTTTGGCAAATATTATCCGGATTAACAACATTGAACTTTGATTTGGACATTTTTTCCACCTCTCGATCAACAAAATATTTTCCATCTTTATCAAGAAACATTTCGTCAATTTTCAAGTAAGAGTATCTATTACTATTTTTGAAAGCTTTCACATCTAATTCATTTGTCACTGGATTAACCAACTCTACATCAACATGAACTGGTGTAAATGTCCCACTAAATTCCTCACCTGCATATTTGACACTAAATCCATTTTGTTTATATTCATCAAGAATCTTTTCAACTATTTTCTTAGTAACATTATCTAATTCGCCATTCACACCTTTTTCATATGATTCCTTTGTAATAATATATTTTCTAATTGGTTTAATACCTTTTTTCGAAGATTCAGTTAAATCAGTTGGATTTTCAAAAGATAAGCCTGGTCCAAAACTATAAGCGAAAGCACTTGTCCCCAAAATCATTCCTTGATTAATCAGCTTTTTAAAGGGTTCATCAACAGGAAGAAATCCTCGATCATGCAAGAATTTTACCCAAAAACGAGAATACAACAAGTGTCCTGTAGCATGCTCGCTACCACCAATATATAAATCTACGTTTTGCCAATATTGCAATGCTTCCGCGGAAGCGAATTTATCCTCATTATGAGCATCCATATACCGAAACAAATACCAGGAGCTTCCTGCCCAACCTGGCATCGTATTTAATTCTAAAGGGTGAATATCTATATGATCAATCTTATCGTTAGAAACCACCTTATTCTTCTTGGTATCCCAAGCCCAAACCTCAGCACGACCTAAGGGCGGCTCTCCGGTTTCAGTAGGAAGATATTTTTCAACTTCGGGCAATTCGATCGGTAAATGTTTTACATCAATCATCTGCGGCATCCCATCTACGTAATATACAGGGAAAGGTTCTCCCCAATATCGCTGACGACTAAATACTGCATCGCGCAGTCTATAATTGATCTTACCTTCGCCCTGACCTAGCTTTTCTAGTTCATAAATAGCTGTTTTGGTTGCTTTTTTATAGTTTAAACCGTTTAGGAAATCAGAATTAGCGATTACCGTATTTTCCTTATCAGCAAAAGCTTCCTCAGAAATATCAACGCCTTCAAAAATATTAGTAATGGGGATATCAAAGTGTTTCGCAAAATCATAATCCCGCTGATCTCCGCAGGGTACTGCCATTACAGCTCCTGTACCATATCCTGCTAACACATAATCCCCAATCCAGATGGGTACAGGTTTTTTTGTAAATGGGTGTTCTGCATACGCACCGGTAAATACGCCACTTATGGTTTTTACATCGGCCATACGCTCACGCTCACTACGTTTTGCTGTTGCTTCTATGTATGCATCTACTTCAGATTTTTGTTCTGGAGTCACTATTTTTTCTACCAACTCATGCTCTGGAGCAAGGGTCATAAAAGTTACTCCAAAAATAGTATCGGGTCTGGTTGTAAATACTGGAATTCTGAATTCTGAATTCTGAATTCTGAATTCTACACTAGCTCCCTGTGAACGCCCTATCCAATTGGTTTGTGAATCTTTTAGAGGCTGTGGCCAATCAATCGTATTAAGTCCGTCTAACAAACGTTGCGCATAAGCAGAGATGCGCATACTCCATTGGGTCATTTTTTTACGAATAACAGGATATCCTCCTCGTTCTGACACTCCGTTTACGATCTCATCATTGGCCAGGACTGTTCCCAGTTGCTTACACCAGTTTACCTCTGTCTCTGCCAAATAGGTCAATCTATATTTTAAAAGAACCTCTTGCTTTTCTTTAGACGAAAAACGGTTCCAATCTTCTGCTGAAAATTCGGTTACATCATCATCACAAATCGCATTTACTTTTGTGTTTCCTTCGGAAGAAAAAATAGCTGCTAACTCCTCTACTTTTCTTGCTTTATTTTCATGAGTATCATACCAAGAATTGAAGAGTTCTATAAAAATCCATTGTGTCCATTTGTAGAACTTTGGATCACTCGTCTTAACCTCGCGACTCCAATCAAAAGAGAATCCTATGGTGTCTAATTGCTCACGATATCGTGCTATATTTTCTTTGGTTGTGATCGCAGGATGTTGTCCTGTTTGTATAGCATACTGCTCTGCAGGTAATCCAAAAGAATCATAGCCTTGTGGATGTAATACATTAAATCCCTTGTGGCGCTTGTATCGCGCATAGATATCACTAGCTATATATCCTAGTGGATGCCCTACATGTAATCCTGCACCCGAGGGATAAGGAAACATATCCAGAACATAATATTTGGATTTAGGGCTATTATTCTCGGCCTTAAATGTTTGGTTCTCAGCCCAATATTTTTGCCACTTGGCTTCAATAGTATTAAAATCGTAACTCATCAATCTGAAATTAAGACCGCAAATTTACGATTTTATGTTACACCTCAATAGTAATCAAGTTTATTAAACTAGTAAATATCTTTTTGCTTTTACATAACACCTTCCGACCTACAATACTCAATCCAAGGAGAGCGTTTATATATTTTCTTGCTTAAGCTTCCATAGACTTTAAACAGTTATAAATAAAACGATTTTCTGAAACAAAAAAGGCGTGTATAGTGACGAATTAACTTTGTTATTTAGAATTATTCTAACAGTTCGGAAATCGTGCCAGAAAATCGGAGACGTTTTCCGGAGCTCCTGAAGTGCTGCCAGAAAATCTGGGAGGACAGTAACTTCCACTGAAGCATCCACCGAAATCAGGAGACGTTTTTTGGTCAACTTAGACCATTCTTTTATAAATTATAAAGCTTATTTGCTATTCAAGAGTCCTGTTTCTTTTTGCGAAACTAAAGTGCTCTGGCTTTATTCTCCATGGGCCGTAAACAACTGTAAATAAATGTATTTGCCGGAGTTGAAATCCCTAGTTTTCTTCCTTCGTTTACAATAAAGCCATTAAAATTATCAAGTTCTGAGGGTCTACCCTCAAGGATGTCTCTCTGTGTAGATGCTGTAGCATCATACGGTTGTTTGCTTATAAAAAGCAGAATACGATCAACAATGTCCTTGGGGAGTGCCACTCCTTTTGCTTTGCCAACCTCATAAATTTCGGTAGCGGTTTGTTCTAAAATCTCTTTCACCTCAGGATCTTTATACATTTCGCCTATTGTAGCTCTTGTTAATGCGCCTAAACCACTTACGGTTGCGATAAACATAAATTTACTCCAGATCTCAACATTGATATCTTCAGAAATTGTACTCTCAAAACCCGCCTTGTCAAACACTTTTCTTATTTTTTGAAGTCTTTTGGTTTTACTTTTATCAAGTTCTCCGAAAACCACTTCGGGCGTGTGCCCAAAATGAGAGATGACTCCCGGAGCTTCAATCTTACTGTAGATTTTGCATAATCCACCCAAAACGTGTTTTTGGTCTAATACCGAGCGTAATTTGTCGGCATTATCCGCACCATTTTGCAACGGAATCACAATCGTGTTTTCGTGTACAATAGGCTTGATTAACTTAGCTGCCTCTATTACCTGCCAAGATTTAGTACATACTAAAATCAAATCTGCTTTTTCTACTTTTTTGATATCATCTGTGGCCATATAGGGATGCGCAACAAAATCCCCATCTATACTTTTGATATGCAATCCCTGTTTTTGGATTGCTTGTAGATGATTTCCTCTGGCAACCAGAGTAACTTTTTGACTAGAATTAGAAATTTTTCCTCCAAAATATCCTCCTACGCCTCCAACTCCGATGATAACTGTATGCATATGTATTTAAATTATTTAACCTTTACGCAGCTTCGTTTTTAGATGTAACGCATACCCCGATCTCTACATGTCGGGATTCTGCCACTACAAAAATATTAAATCCAAGAATACGTTATTCTTATATATCAAAGGTAATGAAAATACGAAATGAGGGCATACCTCTATCTCACAGTACTAATTCGACTAGCGTAATCCCAAATGCTTTGCATTTTTGAGCGCGAAGTTTCATTAACTTTATTATTTTTACTTCAAAATTAGAGTATCCATGAGTTCATCTTTCGAAAAATATCAAAAACGACGACTAATCTCTTCTTATTTTTCTGTAGTTATTAGTATTTCGTTGGTTTTATTTTTATTGGGCTTATTAGGATTATTAGTGGTGAATACCAAGAAAGTAGCGGATCATTTTAAAGAAAAAATTGCCCTTACCATATATTTGAAGGATACTGCCAAAGAGGTAGAGATTAAACAACTAGAAAAAACATTAGCACTTGCAGAATATACTAAATCTACAACTTTTATCTCTAAAGATGTAGCCGCTGAAGCACACAGCAAGGATATAGGTGAAAATTTTATGGATTTTCTGGGATATAATCCTTTGCAAAACTCCATTGATGTGTATTTGAAAGCTGATTTTGTAGATCCTGCCAAAATTGAAGAAATTAATACAGCTATTGTTAAAAAGAATTTTGTAGATGAAGTTATTTATGACAAACCTTTGATTTCATTATTGAATGATAATATTAAACGCATTAGTTTTTGGGTATTGCTCATTAGTGGAATCTTTACTTTTATAGCAGTACTTTTAATTAACAGTTCGATTCGCTTATCTGTATATTCCAAACGGTTTATCATTAAAACCATGCAGATGGTTGGCGCTACGAAGAAGTTCATTCGCAAACCTTTTGTATGGAAAAGTGTACGCCTGGGCATGATAGGGGCTATTGTTGCCTTGATAGGTGTTGGTGTAGTATTGTATTATCTTAATGAAACATTTCCTGAGCTTGCTTTGTTGGATGACAAAATGCTGCTTGCTTTTTTATTTTTGAGCATTTTTGGAATTGGAGTATTAATCACCTGGATTAGTACTTTTTTTGCAACACAACGCTTCTTAAATCTCAGGACAGACGAATTATATTATTAATAACTATTATGGGACCAATACACTGGAACGTAGACCCCGAGATTGTAACACTTTTTGACACGCTTCCAATAAAATATTATGGGATTTTATTTACGATCGGTCTATTGCTTGGTTATGAAATCGTGAAGCGTATTTACAAATTAGAAAATATTCCGGTTGAACATCTCGAAAAATTGTCGATCTATCTTTTTGTAGGCATATTAGTGGGTGCTCGTCTAGGGCATTGTCTTTTTTATGATTTTGCCTATTTTTCTCAACATCCTTTAGAAATGTTTTTACCATTTAGAATTGTAGCTGGTGATTGGCAATTTACAGGGTTTTCTGGATTAGCAAGTCATGGGGGTAGCATCGGGGCTATATTGTCTATCATATTGTATTGCCTAAAAACTAAAACAGCACTGCTTTGGGTATTGGATCGTGTAGCCATAGGTGCACCAGTAACCGGAGCATGTATACGGCTTGGGAACTTTATGAATTCTGAAATTTATGGCAAACCCACCAATGGTGATTATGGGGTAATTTTTATGCAAGATGATTTAATTGCAAGACATCCTACCCAATTATATGAAGCACTATCCTATCTATTAATTTTTGGTCTGTTGTGGTATCTTTATAAGATGACTACTCTAAAAAATAATCAAGGTTTCATTTTTGGAGTATTATTAGCAACTCTTTTTCTGGCAAGACTAGTTCTGGAAGTATTTAAAGAAAATCAAGTTGCTTTTGAAGATACTATGACATTAAATATGGGGCAATGGCTCAGTATTCCTTTTGTTCTTGTAGGAATTATTCTAATGGTGATTAGTAAAAGGAAAACAACCGTTTTATAAGATGGGTAAAGTTGCTAAAATATGGTTTTCGGTTGTTTTTGTGTTATTTGCCATATTTATGTGGGTAATAATACAAACATTTCGGCCAGTACGAAATGTACAGCCTGATGATGTCATAAAGATTAGTGGTACTGTAATTAATATTCAAGAAGCTCCGGGTTTTGATATCGCACTTACACTAGAAAATGATGAGCACTACTATTATATTAACAGAGGACTACAATACGACTTAACTTTAGAAAATTTGCGCACTACTATTTTGAATAAAAGAGTTACTTTGTATGCTATCAAAAGATGGATTATCTTTACCCGCGATAGAAACATGGGGCATGTCTCTAAGCTTATGATTAATGACAATGTAATTTTTAATGAAATAAATAACGATAAGCATGAAAAAACAATCCAATAAAAACACAACCCATACTCCTGATTTTGTTTTTGGAAAGAAGAACTATATCGTCATGGCTATTGGTTTTGCCATAATTGCCTTGGGCTTTATTCTTATGGTTGGTGGAGGAAGTGACGACCCTAATGTTTTTAATCCTGACATCTATAGCTTTAGACGAATCCGCCTTGCCCCAACTATCGTTTTGATAGGATTTGGTATTGAAGTGTATGCGATCTTACTTAATCCTAATAAGAAGAAAAAGTAGTAATTCAACGATTTATCTCAGGGTAATTATATATTTGTATCAATTTTCATAAAAATTTTATATACTGCATGGAAATTTCTGATGCAATAATTTTAGGTATCGTACAGGGACTTACGGAATTCTTACCCGTTTCTTCAAGTGGTCATCTAGAGCTAGGCAAGGCACTTCTAGGAGATGAAAGTGTAGCCGAAGAGTCTTTACTCTTCACAGTAGTCTTACATTTTGCCACAGCATTGAGCACCATTGTCGTTTTTAGAAAAGATATTTTTAGAATTATACAGGGGTTATTCAAATTCAAAAAAAACGAAGAAACGCTGTTCTCTCTCAAAATTATAATTTCTATGCTTCCAGCTGTATGCGTTGGCCTGTTTTTTGAAGAACAACTAGAACAACTTTTCGGAGGCAATATTATGTTTGTTGGCTTTATGCTAATTATTACTGCCATATTACTATGGCTTGCAGACAAAGCCAAAAACACCTTAAAATCAGTAAGTAATGCTAATGCGTTACTTATTGGTATTGCTCAGGCAATAGCAATGCTCCCTGGTATATCTAGAAGTGGTGCCACCATATCAACTTCGGTATTATTAGGAAATGACAAAACCAAAGCTGCTCGTTTCTCATTTTTAATGGTTATTCCATTGATTTTTGGCAAAATAGCCAAAGATTTGTTGAGTGGTGAGCTTTCTTTTTCATCAGAAAATAGTCTTCCTCTAGCGCTTGGCTTTGTTGCCGCGTTTATTTCAGGGCTTTTTGCCTGTACATGGATGATTTCTTTGGTAAAAAAGAGAAAATTAACTTATTTTGCCGTATATTGTATTCTTGTTGGCTTATTAGCCATCGGCTTTGGTTTTATTAAATAATGCCCCTTATTATGCTAACCGAACAAGACTATAAAGACGGTCAAATTCTTTTGATCGATAAACCACTACAATGGACATCTTTCCAGGTTGTCAATAAACTGCGTTGGCGTATTCGGAAAAACTTCGGAATTAAAAAAATAAAAGTGGGTCATGCAGGAACATTAGATCCTCTTGCCTCTGGTTTACTTATAATCTGTACAGGGAAATTCACAAAACGTATTCAAGAATTTCAAGGGCAAATCAAAGAATATACAGGTACAATAACACTAGGTGCTACTACGCCATCATATGATCTAGAGACCGAGATTAACCAAACATTTTCCTTCAATCATATTTCAGAAGACGATATTAAGAACGCTACTTCAAATTTTATTGGAGAAATAGATCAGTATCCTCCAGTTTTTTCTGCTTTAAAAAAAGATGGAAAACGATTATACGAATATGCTCGCGAGGGTGAAGAAGTAGAAATCAAAGCACGCAAGATAACAATTAATGAATTTGAAATTACTCGGATAGAACTTCCTGAAGTAGATTTTAGAGTTGTATGTAGTAAAGGAACATATATACGATCATTAGCACATGATTTTGGCAAAAATTTAAAAAGTGGGGGGCACTTAACTGCGTTAAGAAGAACAAAAATAGGAACGTTTATAGTTGACGATGCTATTACTATTCAATCTTTTGAAAATCAGTTACAAACAAAAATAGAAACTGTATAAAATAATGTAGAATAAAAGAAGTTATACTACCCTATGGAATTTATAGAAAAACATAAAGCCCTGATTATTACATCAATGTTGATGGGAATTTTTATCCTAAGCTTGTACAACATCAATATGATGAATAAAAAACAAGAGCAATCCGAAATTTTAATGGAGATCCCAGAGGAATTTCTAATGAAAGAAGAAGAGCAGCCAGAAGAAGAACTGATTGCTGAAGAAACTCGGCAACTTGATAATGCAAGAAGAACACATGATGCGTTTAATGAGGATTTTGAAGATCATAATGAGATCGAAGAACGCATAAAGTCTTTAACTGAAGCAGAACTTGATCAAAATGAAGAAACTCCTGAGGAGGAGGAAGTTGCTATAGAAGAAGTTAAAGAAGAGAAACAGAAACTCGAACCTGAAGAGACCAACAATAGAAATAGTTCACTCACCTATAGCTTGAAAGATAGAAAATCTATTGACTTGCCCAATCCCGTTTATACTTGTAATGGTAGTGGCAAAGTGGTCGTAAAAATTGAAGTCAATAAAAATGGATATGTTATTGGCACTAAAGTTGACAAAAAGAAATCTACTACGCGAAATGAGTGCCTTTTTGATAATGCTATGGATTATGCCCGACAAGCCTTATTTTCTCGCTCTACTATTGAAGAACAAGAGGGTTCGATAACCTATTACTTTAATTATAGTAATTAGGATATTGCTATAAAACCTGTAATAAATCTACGGCTATATTAACACCTTTATCTTTGTTGTACCATATTTGTAGGTCTTCTTTGAATTTAGGATCTAGTGCGCCATGTTTCTCTTTATACTCATTTACCATTTGTGTAGCAACAGAAGGTCTGGGCCCCCAGGTATTTAATACTGCCTTAGTTTTAGTATTATACACAATCAATTTAGGTATTGCCCTTCCTCCATTAGTGAGGAAATTATTCATCAATTCATGATGATCATCTCTAGAAACAATTTTCAAATCAATATTATTATTGAGTTCTGCAAGCTTATTTAATACTGGTAAAGAGTGCGCTGCATCACCGCACCATCCTTCTGTCAAAACTACCCAGGTTACATTGGTGTCTTTACTAGCAAAAGCTTCTTTGATCGACTCGTCTATTTTCAGGGTTTTATCCAATCTTTTCATTCTACGATCATTTAGCATACTATACTTTGTTAATGCTTCAGATTGCTCATGTCCGGTTGATTTGTTTTCTACTAATAAGTCATTTACTAATTTTCTATATTCGTGGTAGGTATAAGAATTTGAAATCCCTTGTTCAATCAATTGAGGTAGTGTCATATTTTGTAGTATCTGTTCCATAGTCATAATTTCTATACAAGATATGACGATTATTATTTACAAAACTTACAGCTAGAATTCTCAACTAAAATAATATATTTATAACCCGTTGTGCATTTAGAAAAAGTTGTGCAAACTGCTAAAAGGCAGTAAATTGTAGTTACCACACAACAATTT
>CANLYR010000056.1 GCA_947495425.1 uncultured Aquimarina sp. | reverse complement strand
CGATATGGACACGGATTTGATCAAATCGATTGTAGCTCACAAAAAATATAAACAAATTATTTATGACAACTTATTGTGGATTTGGTATAATTTATATAAACCAAACCTGCTGTTATCACCTCCATTAACGACCAGAATTAGTAAGGCTTATATACTGAGTTTTTATGGTTAAAAATTAAGTGATTTTAACACAGAAACTCCTTTAGATTTGCTGTTACGTAAAAAAGGTTAAATTTAAAAGTAGAAATTGGTACACTAAACCTATTTTACAACAGATGATTACTAAATTGTTCAGCGAATTACTATCATTGTGTATAATGTGTATCGCTTTGCATTCGTATCGTTTCTGCAGCTTGCTCTGCTGTAATATCACGTTGCGGATTGGCAAACATTTCATAACCTACCATAAATTTCTTGACAGTTGATGATTTAAGCAATGGTGGATAAAAAGACATATGCATTTGCCAAGCTTCATGATCAGAGCAATCAGTTGGGGCTTGATGTATACCCGCAGAGTAGGGGAATGAAGTTTTAAATATGTTATCGTACTTGATTGTAAGTGTTTTAATAATTGCCGCAAAGCCAGCTATTTCTTCAGAAGTAAGTTGATCAATATGCTGCACTTTTCTTCTGGGAATGATCATAGTTTCATATGGCCAAATAGCCCAATAGGGCACTAAGGCAACAAAATGCTCGTTTTCTAACAAAATCCGTTCTTTTGCTTTTAATTCTTGTTCGAGATAAGATGTTAGAAGTGATTTTTTATGATCCGCCCAGTATTGTTTTTGATGTTTCGTCTTTTTCAGTATTTCTTCGGGGATAGAACGTTGTGCCCATATCTGACCATGCGGATGTGGATTGCTACATCCCATTGTCGCACCTTTATTTTCAAAAATTTGAACATAATTAATGTCGGTCATATTTTTTAAAGCAGTAAATTCCTTTTGCCATAATTGTATCACTAATGCAATTTCTTCGACAGTCATGATAGGTAAGGTAAGTGCATGATTGGGTGAAAAGCAAACTACTTTGCATATACCACTTTCGGACTCAGCTATAAGCAACCCATTATTTACTTTCTTTTCAGGTACATCTTTTAGTAAGGCAGAAAAATCGTTAACAAAGGAAAATGGGGCAGAATAATTAGGATTTGTATCTCCACTAGCACGAGTATTGCCAGGGCATAAATAACAGGTGGCATCATAAGCAATCTGGGATAACTTTGCAGGCTCTTCATTTTTTCCTTGCCAGGGTCTCTTAGTTCTGTGTGGTGATACTAATACCCATTCACCAGTTAGTACATTGTATCTTTTATGAGGGTTATCGTTAAAATCTTGCATAATTATTCTTGTATTGAAGTTCCTTGACTTGGTACTGCGATTAATGAAGTTAATTCTATAGTAAAACGATCTTTATACGCTTTTTTGATTTTAATTAAATAGTCATCGATAGTATCCTTGTGAATTAGGTTGATTGTACAGCCTCCAAAACCTCCCCCCATCATTCTTGATCCTATTATTTGATTATAATTTTCAGAAAAATCAACTAAAAAATCTAATTCTTTACAACTTACCTGATATTGATGTTGAAGCCCTCTGTGGGATTGATACATGAGTTCTCCAAACTTTTGTAGATCCCCTCTTTCTAATACTTCAGAAGCGAGTAGTACTCTTTCATTCTCCTCGATAACGTATGATGCACGTTGATAAAGCTTTGATGATAATTCTTGTTTAAATTCTGTGAGTATACTTTTGGTAACGTCTCGTAGAGATTTGATGTTTTTATATTTAGAAGATATAATGTTAACTACTGCCTCACATTCTTCTCTTCGTGTATTGTAATCACTCGAGGCTAGATTGTGAGAAACATTAGTGTTTAATAACAAAATGGTATAGGGATCAAAATCAGCATCAATTAGTTTATATGTCGTATTCATGCAGTCTAAAAGAATAACTTTATGACGCTCACTCATTACAGAAGCAAATTGATCCATGATGCCACATTTTGTACCTACATAATTGTGCTCGGCTCTTTGTGACAATTCGATCAGAGTAATTTTTTGTAATTTGAGATCAAAAAGCTTATTAAGCCCATACGCTAAGCCACATTCTAAGGCGGCAGAAGAGCTAATACCTGCTCCAATAGGTAATTCGCTTTTTATAATACAATTAAAACCTTTTACGGTATCAGTTATCTCAAGTAATTCATGTAATACACCAAGAATGTAATTTTCCCATTCGATATTACTAGGTTTAATTTTTTTCAGATCCAGATGTAACATCGTATCATAAGTAACACTATATAGCGAACATTGAGAGTCAGTTCCGTTTTTTTCAAACGAAAAAATAATTCTTTTATCAATAGCAGTTGGTAATACAAAACCATTATTATAATCAGTATGTTCGCCTATCAAATTAATTCTTCCTGGGGATAGGATCACAAGTTCTTCTGTGAAATTTTCTAAAAATTCTTTATACTTTTTACTCATCCTTTCAAGTTTTGTAATACTATGATCTAAGATGTTCAATAGATGCTTATAAGTTATTTAAAGCACAAATATAATAAATGTATTTTTTACATTTATTATATTTGATTTTTATGTGATATATTTTATTATAAATTATTTTTTTGAGCTTGTTTTGGGGTAATGCTTTATAAAATTCGTTAATTAGTACATGGACATATATAATAAAGATAAATTCTATGTAGCAGTAGATTGTATTATTTTTGGGTTTGATGATGGGGAAATGAAATTGCTTGTTTTCAATCGTAAAATTGACCCTTTTAAAGGTTCATTGTCTTTAATCGGAAGTTTTGTTAGAATAGGGGAGAGTGTTTCTGAAGCTTCAAAAAGAGTTTTAAAAGAATTCACAGGATTAGAAGATGTGTATACAAAAGAGTTAAAATCATACAGCTCTGTAGATAGAGACCCTGGTTATAGATGCCTTTCTGTAGCGCATTATGCCTTGATTCGTATAGATGATACCATTAACATGCTTATTGAAGAAAAGGAAGCAGAGTGGTACAAAATAGAAAATATTCCAGCATTAATTTTGGATCATAATGAAATGGTCATGGATGCGCTAAAGCGAATACAACAAATCGCCAGGTATGAACCTATCGGTTTTGAACTTTTGCCAAATAAATTTACGATTCCACAACTTCAGAAATTGTATGAAGCCATTTATAGAAGAAAGTTAGATCCTCGAAATTTCAGAAAAAAAATTCTCTTTCTCGATATCATTATCAAGTTGAATGAAAAAGATAAAACAAGTTCAAAAAAAGGGGCGTTTCTGTATCAATTTAATCACGCAAAATACAAGGAATTTCAGCAATTAAGGTTCAATTTTGAAATATAGATTTTTTAGGAAATGTTTACTTATGAATGTATTTTCAATTGCTAAGTGTCATACATCAGTAGTAACAATAAAAAAGTAGTTATATCTTTTCTTCTGCAACATATTTTGCAGGACTTTTACCATATTTAGCCTTAAAAGTTTTACTAAAATATTGAACATCCTGGTATCCAACAGCATATGCTATTTCTGCAACTTTAAAAGAGCCGTTTTTAAGCATTTCTATAGCCTGTCTCATTCTATAATCTTTAATGAATTCTGCCGGAGCTATTCCTGTTAATGCTTTTATTTTTCTGGTGAGATGAACCCTACTTAATCCCACCTCACTACTCAAATAATCTACAGTAAAATTGGGTTTGTCAAACTGCTCTTTGACTATATTAACTACGTTTTTCATTAATTTTTCATCATAACTATTAATCGTTACTTCTTGTAGTCTTGGGAAATTTGTATGTTCTCTAAATTTTTGTTGAATCAGACTACGATTCTTAATAATATTTTTGATTCTCGTTTTAAGTTCTGTAAAATTAAAAGGCTTAGAGATATAATCATCTGCCCCATGCTCAAGACCTTCTATCTTATGGATTTGAGCATCTTTGGCAGTAAGTAATAAAACCGGGATATGACAAAGTTCTTTGGTTTTCTTAATATGCTGGCACAATTCTAAACCATCCATCTCTGGCATCATTACATCACTTATTACAATATCAGGCGCTTTTTTTTTCACTTTCTTTAATCCTTGGAGACCATTTTTTGCAGTAAAAATAGTATACTTATCTTCAAGTTGTTCTTTCAAATAATTCCTAAGCTCTTCATTATCTTCTACCAATAAAATAGTTTCTTTTGTTGATGAAATATTCGTGTTTTTTTGTTTAACCAAAATCGTGTTTTGAAACTCCAGCGGTATAGGCTTAACGAATTTGTTTTCTTCTTTCTCAATTGTAACATTAGCAATTTTAAAAGGAATGTTCAACATAAACGATGTGCTTTTTCCTTCGGTACTGGTAACATCGATAGATCCATCCATAAGATCGATTAAAGACTTAGTAAGCGATAATCCAATACCAGCACCTAACTGTGACTTATTCCCCTTATAAAATCTATCGAATATACTGGTCAATTTATCTGGTGGGATTCCTATTCCGGTATCCGAAATTTTAAAGGCATATTGAATTTGATTCTGATTCTGATTAGCAGTAATTTCAACTTTGATTTTTCCGCCTTTAGGCGTAAATTTGAATGCATTAGATAATAAATTAAAAAAGATTTTTTCTAATTTGTCTTTATCGACCATTACTGGTTTTTCTGCAACATGATGTTGCAGAAATGATAATGCGATTTGATTTTTATCTGCAATACCTCTAAATGAATCCACGATATCCCGAAGCATTGAATCAATATATATAGGCTGTTTCTTTAATTTGGAATGCCCGGTTTCAATTTCACGAATCTCGAGGATTTGATTGATTAATAATGATAATCTTTTCGCATTAAAATACATGATTTTGATGCGAGATCGTAACCAATCATCTTGATTTTTTGAATCTATCATCTCTTCTAGTGGTCCTAATATAAGCGTAAGAGGTGTTCGGAATTCGTGTGAAACATCAATGAAATATTTTAACTTTAAATCATGTATTTCCTTCCATTTTTCTTTTTCCAGTTGTTCTATTCGCAAATCATTTTTGAGTTGTGTACTTTTTATAGCGTTATAGCGTATTAGATAAAACGCCAAAGCGATCAGCAGGGTATAGATGATGTAGGCCCACCAAGTACGCCATGGCGGGGGTAGTATCGTTATTTTTAATGATGTGGGAGTTTCATTCCATATCGCATCGTTATTTGCTGATTTTATGAGTAAGGTGTATGTCCCATCCTGCAAATTAGTATAAGTTACCTCTTTTTGAGTGTTACCATAAATCCAATTTTCATCAAAACCTTCTAGCATATATGCATATTGATTATTTTCTGGGCGCAAATAATTGAGAGATGCAAATTCTACACTAAATACCGACTGAAAATAATCCAAAGTTATCGCTGAAGTTTTACTTATTTCTTTGGTAAGAATCTTATTGTTATCGTTTGGTTTTACTTGTTTGTTAAATAAATTTAGAGCAGTTAGTATAGGTTGTGGGCTAAATGTGTTTGAGGTAAGATCATCAGGATAAAACTTCACATACCCGTTACTTCCTCCGATCAAAAACATCCCCGAATTATCCTTAAAAAATGCCCCTTCATTAATTTCTTCTAGAGGAAAACCGGAAGTATAGGAGTAGCTTTTTACAATATTCTTTTGATTAAAATTAACTTCAGCAATCATATCGGTAGTAATTACCCAGGTACTTTTAGAAATATTATCATGAAGTGTACCTAAGACAATATTACTTCTCAAACCAGATCCTGTATGCCACCTTTGGCTTTTTTTTGTTGTAGGATCATATGCCAAAACACCTTTTCCGTTTGTAGCAAGCCAAAAAATTCCCATATCATCCATCGAAATGTTATTGAATTCTTTGATTTCAAAAGTATCATTATCTTCATCAAACTGGGTTATTTGCTCTATAGTACCTTGTTTTGGATCAAAATGTATAATCCCAGAACCTTTGGTAGCAAGATACAAGTGATTATCTTTAATAGTAATTGCTTTAATTGGATCTCCTTGTATCTGAAAATTTAACTTTTCTTGATTCGGATATTCTTGAAATTGCTTTGTTTTATAATCAAACTTTTGTAGTCCGTTTTCATCTGTGCCAATCCATAAGTTTCCCTTGGGATCAGAAACGATACAATTGATAATAGCATTTCTGAGATGATTAAACATTGGTGGCTGTATAGTATACACAGGCACTACGGTTTGTTGTGTACTATCAAAATAATGGAGACCTTGCTTAAAAACACCAACCCATAAGGTATTTTCTATATCGCTATGAAGGGATTTAATAATACTTTTAGATAAAAGGGAATTTTTTAACTTGTTGTGAGTATTGGTGTTAGGATCATAAATATTAAGACCTCCTCTTTCGGTACCTATAAAAATTGTTCCAGAAGCATTTGCCTCAAAGGCACCAACGACATCATAACTTAACGAGTTGTGATCACCACTAATATTATAGAAATGTTTAAATCTTTGATTGTGGATGTCATATATAGACACTCCTCCAAAATATGTTCCAATCCAAATACTGCCTTTTCGATCTTTAAAAAGTGAGCGAATGCTATTATGTGGTAAACCTTTGGGATTTCCTTCTTTATGCTTAACAATCGTGATCTTATTTTGTGGTTTCAGAATATTTAATCCTTTAAAAGTACCAATCCAAAGCTCTTGATCATGCAGTTGCAGGTCACGAATGCGATTGTCAGAGATTTGATATTCGGGAGTAGCGGCTTCAGTATAGTAATGTGCTAAAACATCACCATTTTGATCAAATTTGTATAAACCATTACCATACGTGCCTGCCCAAACCTCATCATCTTTCGTAATAATCGATTGAATGCGTCGTATTTGTTGGTCATTTTTTTGAATACTATTAAAAGGATATACTTTCTTATCCTGAAGATCTAAAACAAGAATTCCTTTTTTACTGGTTCCAATCAATAAATTACCATCTTTCTTTTGTTGTATAGAGTTTACTGAGTATTTTTTTGAAGGATGATTATCATATTTACTCAAAAAATCAATACTATAGCTTTCTTTTTCAAGGTCAAAAAGAACTAATCCAAAATTTCCTCCTACCCATATTTTATTACTTTTTGTGATAAGAATCTCATCGATCACAGGGTTTTTAGTAGTCTTTGTATGCAAAGGATAATTAAAAAACTGATTTTTATTGGCGTCATACCGACTAAGCCCCTTATCGGTTCCGATCCAGATGTGACCTAGCGTATCTTCCTTAATATCTTTAATAATGTTACCAGCTATGGAAGAACTATCCTCTGCCTGATTTCTGAATATTGTAAACGTATACCCGTCATACCGATTAAGACCATCTCTGGTGCCAAACCACATAAATCCTAAGCGATCCTGATAAATACTTAGTACAGAACTTTGAGAGAGCCCCTCTTTTACTGTAATATGATCAAAATAGTAGTTGGTTTCAGAAATTTGTTTTTTCTGAGCCTGAAGCATAAAACAACCGAAGCCTATAAAAAAGACCGCTATATAAATAGTTTTATAAAAATTCAAGGGTGTAAATTTTAGTTCAACTTACTGTTTTTTGTTTTAAACCCAAATATTATCAATGTTTTATTTTTTTTAAATCATCTAACTCCCTATATTTGAAAGGTTTTTAAGTACTTTTTGTCTTCCCCACCATTTTGAAGTTCTCATATGTAGAATTTTCAAAAATGGTTTTATGAACATTATTTCATCAAAATATTTATTATTTTTCTTTTTCACCTTTTTCTTATACCCACTAGCAGGACAGGAACGGGTAAAAACTTCTATTAATTCGTTGTGGCAATTTAAAAAACAGGAGACTGTTTTGTCTAAAACACATCCTGACGTTTCAGAATGGGAAACGATAAATCTACCTCACACCTGGAATAATCTCGACGTACTAGACGATGGTAAGCGAGGGTACTATCGCGGTAAGGGATGGTATTTTAAAAAACTTTATGAGCGTTTTGATCCACAAACCAAAAACTATTTTTTGCATTTTGAAGGGGCTAATCAGCACGCAAAAGTTTTTGTAAACGGGCAACACGCAGGAGAACATAAAGGAGGTTACAGTGCATTTACCATTGATATTACTCCATATTTGAGAACTGATCAACAGAATGAGTTGTTGGTTATGCTAGATAACGCACATGACAAAAATATTCCTCCGCTTTCTGCAGATTTTACTTTTTTTGGAGGGATATATCGCGATGTTTTTCTGGTAGAAACCGCCAAAGTACATTTTAACCTACTAGATTATGGGTCTAAAGGAATCTTCATCAAAACGCCAAAAGTTACTTCAGAAAATGCGACTATTACTGTAAACGGAAGTGTAAGAAATACCTTAAAAGCCAAAGGAAAGTACAAAGTGCAGTACGCGGTTTTTGACCCTAAAGGAGAACAAGTAGCAGAAAATACTTCCATACTAAACTTCAAAAAAAATGATACACTGGCTTCTTTTGAAATCAGTAATATCAATGTCTCAAATCCTTTTTTATGGTCGCCAGAAACGCCTTCACTATACCGTATGGAAATAGCAATTAATCAAGAAAATAGTACGGTAGACTACGAATATATAAACTTTGGGATTAGAACATTCTCTTTTGATGCTAATACCGGTTTTTACTTGAATGGAAAACCACTTAAGCTTATAGGGGCAAATAGGCATCAGGATTATCCTGCGATGGGTAATGCGCTTAGTGATGATCAACATCGTAGTGATCTTAAACTGCTTAAAGATATGGGGGCTAACTTTATACGATTAGCACATTATCCTCAGGATCCGGCCGTTTTAGAAGCGGCAGATCGAATAGGATTATTAGTTTGGGAAGAAACTCCATTGGTCAACGAAGTTACGCTATCAAAAGATCATGATGATATCAGTGAGGAAATGCTTAAAGAAATGATTCGACAGCATTACAACCATCCTTCTGTAATCATTTGGGGGTATATGAATGAAATTTACTGGGCACATCGGTTTATCGACAAAAATATAGTGGATAAACATACCGAAGCTACGGTAGCACTCGCAAAACGATTAGAAAACATAGCCAGAACAGAAGACCCAACCCGATATACCGCTATGGCATTACATAGATACCCTCTATACGAAGAATCAGGGATGGATAAGATACCACAAATCGTGGGTTGGAATCTCTATCATGGTTGGTATTATGATACATATCAGGATTTTGGGAAATTTTTGGATACACAACACCAAAAGTATCCCAACCGTATTCATATCGTGAGTGAATTTGGTGCAGGTAGTGACCCACGATTTCATAGCCTTACACCAGAACGATTTGATTTTACAATCGAAGGACACAAACGTATGATGGAAAGCTATCTGAAACAAATTACAGAACGCCCATTCATATCGGGAGCAACGGTGTGGAATTTAATTGATTTTAGTTCAGAAAGGCGTATCGACCCAAACCCTCACGTCAACAATAAGGGTTTAGTGACTTTAGATCGTACGCCCAAAGATGTATATTTTCTTTTTCAGGCAGCGTTATCCAAAAAACCGTATCTCAAAATAGCAGAAACAAATTGGATAGATCGTACAGGAGTAACCACAGAAAAGCTTCCGGTACAAGTATATAGTAATCTTAGTGAAGTTACCTTATTTCAGAATGGAAAATCACTTGGAAATAAAAAAGTTACAGATCATGCTGCCACATGGGATGTTGATTTTCAAGAAGGTGAGAATCATTTTGAAGCAAAAGGAGCTCAGAAAGAAGAAAAAGTAAATGATATCTTACAAATTAACTATAGAGGAATTCCCAAAGTACTTTCAAAAGAAAAATATGTCGACATCAGTATTAATGCCGGGAGTAATCATAGTTTTTATGATGTCAAAGGAAGAAACACCTGGTTGTCTGATAAGAAGTATGAAAAAGGAAGTTGGGGATATATCGATGGTGAATCGCTATATGTTTCCAAAAAAATTGGTACCAAAGAAGATATATTAACGATTAATGATTTCATAGGAGTATACCAAACGATGCGTGAGCATACTTCTGGATATCAGTTTGATGTAAGTGATGGTTGGTATGAGGTAGAACTATTGTTAGTAGAACATTATCCTAAGTCAAGACGATTTGTAGATGGAGTAGAATCTCCAAAACACAAAGGAGGAAATCGTGTTTTTGATGTTAATATTAATGGGGTACAAGTATATAAAAATCTGGATATTCTAAAGAATTATGGATACAACTATCCTATTCATAAAAAAGTGCAGATACAGGTAAAGAATAATGAAGGTATTCGTGTTCAATTAAAACAAATCAAAGGAAAAACACGTATAAGTGGGGTAAGAGTTAGGAGTTTGTAGACTTGATTATTTTGATGTTAAAAAATCAATATTTTAGTATTATGTGAAGTTTAAATTAACAATACGTGCGCAAATGTTACATATACACCGTGTTAATGAAACAAATACACCATGTCCTTTTAACCTTTTTATAACAACTTTACCAATGAGTTTACTTCTAATTGTGGGGAAGCATTTAGAGTATTTAAAACCTTATAACGGCTACACTAACCTGGTGAGTATATTCATAGAGGGTGTAGCAACAATAACCTAGATTATAAAGAATTAACCTAAATTAAAAAAATGAAATTAAAATCTACTATTACATTTTTTCTTTTGTTATTGGCATGTATAACTACACATGCGCAAGAGTCAAAAGTGATTACAGGAACAATAATTGATCCTGATGCTAACTTTCCATTATTTGGTGCCACAGTCGTATTATTAGATAGTTCTGGTAATTCTATTACTGGTGTTGTAACCGATGAATTCGGAGAATTTACGATCAGAACCAAAGCAAGCGGTAAGGTAACATTACAAGCAAGCTATATTGGTTTCGCAACTAGAACATTTGGTGTAGAAATCGAAGGTGAACAAACCAATGTTGGTAATATTGTAATGAATGCTGATGCGGCAGAATTGGATCAGGTGGTTATTATCGGCAATGTAGAAGGAAAGTCAAAAGCCTTAAACCTGCAACGTAATGCTGATAATATAAAAACAGTAGTCTCATCAGACCTAATAGGACGTTTTCCAGATTTGAATGTGGCAGAAGCACTTCAGAGAGTTTCAGGGGTAAATATATCACGAGATAAAGGTGAGGGATCTACTGTAAGCATACGAGGGACACCTCTTAATTATACTACAATACAAGTAAACGGAGAACAAATACCAAGTGTACAAGTAGCTGGTCAGTCTGCTTCTCGTTCAGAATCTTTGGACCTTATTCCTGCAGATCAACTTGCTTTTATGGAGGTTACCAAAGTGCCGACTCCAGACATGGATGGAGATGCTATAGGTGGTACTATTAATTTGCAAACTGCCGTTGCTCGAAGATTTAAATTTGGTCTCAAAGCCGAATCTGGTTTTGGATACAATGATATATCTGATGGGTTAAATGCATTAAATAGATTACGAATTGATAAACGTTTCTTTAAATCAGATGTCGTGCCTGAAGGAAAACTTGGTATAATTCTGGGAGGAAGTATGTTTAATTCAAATAATTCAGAGCATAGAGCAGGAGGAGAATGGATATTTTCGGCAATTGAAGCCTTAGATGAGCAAGAGTTTTATGTTTTAGATGAATACGAATATCAAATTATAGATAATGAACGATCTCGTTATGGTGTAACAAATACAATAGATTACAAGTTTAATGGCAATCATCGAATTGTTTTTAATTATATGTATAATCGTCGTACAGATGATGATATACGTAATAGGATCCGATATGGTACTAGGCTAAATCAATCAGGTAGATTTACTGCCACTTTAGATACGGTTACAAATGGTAGAGTGAGAAGAGACATTTTAATCTCTAAAGAGCTTAAGGAGAATAGTACTTTCAATTTAGAAGGTTCACATACTTTAGGGAGTTGGGATATAGATTGGAAAGGTTTTTATGCATTTTCAGAACGTAATTTTGATAGAGATTTTGGAGACTTCGCCAGAGAAGATGTAACAGTAGTAGCTAATAATAATCAAGGGATTTATGGAGAAGAACCTAATCTAGGTTTAATTGATGGGGTTGATCCGAATGATCCTTTAATCTTTACAGATCCTAGGCGGTTTGAAAGAGATTTTGTTAATACCGAAGCAAGTAATTTGGTTGGAAGATTAGATATAACAAAACATTTAAGAGTGTTTAGTAATACTCCTTTAACTATAAAGTTTGGCGGAAAGTACCGAACACAATCTAATGATAGAACTCGATTTGATAAATCTTTCATTGTTAACGATCCAAATAATGTAATAAGAGAAGAAGAATTTTTTATTCGTTCTATAAGTGGTCGAGAACCTCTAGATTATTTATATGGTGATTACCGTTTTGGTCCATTAATCGGAGAGAATGAGTTTTTAGGAGTGCTTAATAACTTTAGAAATTTTTTAGTAGAAGGAGATGAAGTTTCTCGTGAAGCATTAATTGCATCCGTGAATGGTACTTATGAAGCCGAGGAGAATATATATGCGGGCTATGTAATGGGTAAGCTGCAGTTTGAGAAATTAATGATACTTGCCGGGGTTAGATATGAAAATAATGAAGTTAATTATAATGCCTTTGAGGTAAGAAAAGAAAGCGGTCAAGATCCACAAATAGCTCCTGTTGATGGAGGTAATGATTTTGATTTTTTCTTACCTAATTTACAATTGAAATATAGTCTAAGTGATTATACATCGATTCGTCTTTCTGGAGTCATGAATTTTGCAAGAGCAAACTTTACTGATGTAGTGCCTTTTGCAAATCAAGATGACGATGAGCGGTTTTTATTTTTAGGTAACCCTGATCTAAAACCTGCTGAAGCTATTAATGTGGATGCAATGTTTGAACATTATTTTCAAGATGTGGGTGTAATTTCTTTAGGAGCATTTTACAAAAGCATCGATAACTTTCAATTTGAAAGATTAATACTTAGAAATTCGACATCTACTGATTTTGAAGGATTTCCAGGTACTCAAGGATACGAATTTAGACAACAACAAAATGGAGAAAATGCAACTGTTGCAGGGCTAGAGTTTAACTTTTTTCGTACACTAGGGTTTTTACCCGGATTTTTCAAGAATTTTAATATTGAGGGTAATTATACATACACCTATTCTGATGCTTCTACATTTGATAGAGATAATGTGAGCTTGCCCGGTCAAGCAGAACATACGTTTAATACTGCTTTAGCATTTGATTACAAAGGATTTTCTGCTCGTATTTCTGCAAATTATAATGGTAGTTTTGGTACAGGGTTGGGAGGTAATGAAGAAGAAGACACTTTTCAAGATGATCGTCTGCAAATTGATGCAAATGCTTCGTACAAATTAGGTAAACATTTACGATTTTATATAGAAGGAGTTAACCTTTCTAATGAGCCGACAATACGATATCAAGGGGATTTAAGTCGACTAACGCGTAGAGCCTATTTTGGTTGGTCAACACGAGCAGGAGTAAGTTACACCCTATAATAATAAGAAAACATAAAAATATATTATGATGAAATATTTGAAATATATATATATGTGCTTGACACTTTTGATACTATCTTGTGAAAGCACAGAAAAAGATTTGGAGTTTGCCCCTCCAACATTAACGGGTAATGCTGATTTTTCAGAACTTATAACAAGACAAGCAGGATCAAGTATAGATAAAATTTATGAACTAGGCTCTAGTAGTGGCTTACAAAAATTTGAAATTTTTCAAGATGGCAAGCTTCTGGAGTTTGAAAATTATGATGATGTTATTACGGCAAGTTATATTTTTAGTTTTACCGTACCAGTAAATGTTGATAACGGAACTATATTTGAATTTGACTTTGTTCTTACAGATAAAGAAGGAAGACAAGTAAGTGAACGATTAAGACTTCTTGTAGATTTAACTTTTATAGTTCTTCCTGCAGTAGTTAACGGTACTGATGTTATTCAAATCAAAGGACAATTGAATAAGGATTATACCTTAGAAGCTTCAAACAAGTATTTAGTCGATAGTATTTTATCGGTAAGCTCTAATAGTGTACTTACTATAGAAGCTGGTACCGAAGTGTACTTTAAAACTTATGATGATGATCCAAATAAAGAAGCTAAAGTAGCACGATTAATTATTACACAAGGATCCCAACTAATTGCGATAGGTACGGCAGAAACACCTATCTTATTCACGAGTGATAAATTGTTATTAAATGAAGAGCCAAGCATAACTGATTGGGGAGGGGTTGTTTTACTAGGAAAAGCACCAACTAATCAAGGTATTGTACCCGAAGGAGAGTTTTTGTATGGAGGTAATGAACCAGATGATAATTCTGGAGCTTTACGATACATACGTAGTGAGTATGCAGGTAAAAACAATAATGATAATCTTAATGATGCGCATGCCTTCAAATTTTTTGGTGTAGGTTCGGGTACGCAAATTGATCATATACAGGTATACAAAAATCGTAATGTAGGCTTTAGAGTTAAAGGAGGTCGTGTAAACTTGAAATATATGTCTGCTATTGGACATGGAGGATATGGGCTATGGGCTGGCGATGGATGGCAAGGTAATGGACAATTTTGGGTGTTTCAAACGGATGTACAATCTACACAAAACCCTAATTTTTGGAACATTGCACGATCTATTGAAATGCGTAATGATGGTGGTAATTTCTTATTAGAACCAAGAACCACTTTTACAATAAGTAATGTTACCTGTATAGGAAACGGTAATGGATCTACCGTAGACTTCGGGACAAGAAGAGGTGTACGATTTAGACAAGGAGCGGTTGGGATTTTTCAAAATGCTATTATAACAGAATTTCCAAATGATGGCTCTAGAGTAGAAGATCTCGCTCCTGAAGAGTTGGGTAATGCTATGATATTTGATAATGTAAGGTCATTCAATAATTTCCTTAGTAATTTTAAAAATGATGCTGAGTTTTTTGATAATGATCCTGCCTATAATGTAAGTAGCGATCCTGTTGCTGGGATTTCTATAAACAATTTTGTAGGTTCTGAAATTTCAACGTTTAATCCAGTATCCTTAGGTAGTTTTTTTACCAGTGCTCCTTATATAGGTGCTGTTGAAAGTGCAGCAAATGATTGGACATCAGAAGGGAGTTGGTTTAAAAACCTGGATGGTACGATTAGATAACTTATAATAATTAATCAAAATAATTGATACAATATGAAAACAATAACTAAAAAAGTAACCTACAGAAAGTTTTTTCTAAGTCTGGCAATAGCTGGTATAATGATTTCCTGTAGTAGTGATGATGATGGTGGTGGAGATAATGGGGGAGGTGAAAACCCTAATGCACCAACGCTTAGTATTACAGGTGATAGTACCGTTTTTATTAAACCGGGAGAGACCGTTAGCGTAACCGTTACTTTGAATGCACCAGGAGGAAATCAGCAATTATTAGTATATGCTAATGATGGCATTCTAGAAGAAGTAGCGTTAGATAACGACATTACGACTTTTACGTATACAAATCAAACGATACCCGAAGGTGCCGAAGAAGGAACAATATTCGAGTATGAATTTGCTCTGGAAGATGATGCAAATCAGGTGTCTACACGTGCAGCTTTTACTGCTAATGTGGCGGTATATGACCCTGTCGATATTGATGGGCAATCTTTATTTAATATTGATATTCCCGAAAATGGGATTGTCCCAGATGGTAAAAACATCATACTTTCTGCTGATCGCGATTATTACCTGTCAGAATCTTTATCATTTACTAACGGAAGCTCATTGACTATTAGGGAAGGAGCAACAATATATGTGAAAACTCCTGTGGAAGTAACAGATCCAACTCTTAGTATTTCTATGGTTAGCGGAGCAGGTCTATCCATAATTGGGACAGCTACTAATCCAGTAGTTATCACACCTTCCTCTTCTATAGCTGGAACTGCTGAGCCAGGAGATTGGAATAGACTATTTCTAGATGGGAGCTCTGGAAGCCTTACAGGAGTTATTATACAATATTTTAGAAGTGAGTATGCTACAGATGGACTCCGTGCAGATAATATGGATGATACCAATACGTTTGAATACATACAATCCTATAAATCAGGAGGAGAAGGAATTTATTTTACAAATGGTAATGTAAATGCTAAATATATAGTTGCTACCAATAGTAAAGCAGAAGGTTTTAGATTCGGAGATTCTTACTCAGGTAATGTACAATTTGGTCTAGCGATAATGTCAGAAAGAATAGATCTGGAAGATGATTCATACGAAGTGGTAATCAGAGATCAATCTTCGGCTAAACTTGCCAATTTTACAGCTGTGGGTCCTGGGCAAGATACTGAGGATGAAGATGTATATGCATATCGATTAAGAGGTACGGGCAATGGTAGAGTTTATAATTCTATTGCAGCTAGCTTTTTTAGAAGAGGTGTTCGTGTAAGTGATGATCCTGCAGGGGGTACTTTGGCAGGACCGAAAGTATTTGCGTATGGGTACGTCTTTGATTTAAATTCTCAACACTTTAGAGATAATCCTTTTGGAGGTTCGAGAGAAGTAAGTGGTACCATATTAAATCCATTTTTCAATAACGTAACCAGTTATGAAGAAGTAGATGATGGCATGGGAGGCACAGAATTTGTGCCGATTTATGACAAAATAGCTGGCATTGGAACTAACGATTTCATCCCAGATGCAACGGTAACTGCCAAAGAAAACCATGATCCAAGTACTGTAGATGCATTTTTTACATCAGTTACCTTTGTGGGTGCTGTAGAAAATGCAGAGAACGATTGGACCGTAGGATGGGTTAAAAATCCAGACGGTACGATACGATAGTACGTAACATATAAATTTGTTTTCAATTTTTATACCCAGGAAAGGAATGTCTAAAAAGAGGGAAAAGTAATACGCTGTTTTAGCTTTGATAATAATTATTTAGTAGATAATTATTGCGTATTATAACTTTTTAGACGTTCCTTTCCTTTTTTTATACTCCTTATGAAATCTTTATTGGTTCGTGCAACACTATTCTTTTTTTTAGTATTTATAATAAGTAATTCCTATACGCAGGCTTTAGAAAAAAATCTGGCGCCAGCCATTCAGCATATCGACTATAAAGCATCACCACGACCTGATAGAATACTCCTCACACTTACCGAGAATCCGTCTAGCGAGATTATGATCACCTGGAGAACAGATGGTTCTGTGAACAAAGGAGTAGCAAAAATTGCCCGTGTAACACAACACTATGATTTTTATAAAAAAGCAATACAAAAACCTTCAATAATAGACGAAGTAACTTCAATAGAAAACGAAAACGTTTGTTATCATCATGTAAAATTTCAAAACCTTGAGCCTGATACTTTCTACGCCTATTCCGTTGGCGATGGTACGTATTGGAGCGAGTGGATTCAATTTAAAACTTCAGAGAAAAAATTTCAAAAACCGTTTCAGTTTTTATATCTGGGCGATGCACAAAATGATATTTTTTCCTTATGGTCCAGAGCCATACGAGGGGCTTTCAAAAAAGCACCCAATGCACGTTTTGCCATCCATGCGGGAGATCTAATCAATCATTCTCAAAATAATTATGAATGGGGAGAATGGTTTGAAGCGAGTAGTTTTATTCCAAAAATGATTCCTTCCCTAATTACCTTAGGCAACCACGAATATGTAAAAGACAGTACAGGGCATAAAGTAGGGATTAGTAATCTTTGGGATCCACAATTTAATTTTCCGGATAATGGTCCCAAAGGATTTAAAGATCGAACCTATTACGTGGATTATCTTAATAGTAGATTTATTTGCCTGGATTCTAATAAAGGTATCGAAGAACAATCCCAATGGTTAGAAAAAGTGCTCAAAGAGCACCAACAACAATGGGTGGTTGTTTTTTTTCATCATCCTGTGATTTCGGCGGCAAAAGGTAGAGTGAATACAGCAGTTGTAACGCATTGGAAACCTTTATTTGATAAATACAAGGTAGATCTTGTATTACAAGGACATGATCATGTATATGGCCGCGGAAATAAGGTGAACTCTGGTTTAGGAGAATGGAATGAAAACTTGGGCACGACCTATGTAGTTTCGGTAAGCGGAAGAAAAATGTATTCGCTTAGCGATCATTCATGGATGGATAAAAAAGGGGAGAACATTCAATTGTATCAAGTGATTACTGTGGATAAGAACACACTCAATTTTAAAGCCTACACGCTGGATGATGTCTTATTTGATCATTTTGAGCTGATTAAAAAAGAAAATAAAGCAAATCTGCTAAAAGAATTACCTTTAAAAGAATAAGTAGTAGTTATGAGTCCTAAGAAAAACATCCTATGTTGTCTATTTTATTTTGGTTTGACTATATCCTCGACGGTCATAGGGCAACAAAAATTAGCATCAGAGGTGAGTGCTGTATTACAAAATGACACCTTGTACCTTCAAAATAAACTCGTAGCGTTTACATATTTATGGAATCATGGAAACCTGATCTTAAAGGAAGCAAAAGATAATAGGACACTGCAAAAACTAGATTTTACAAATCATAAAATGCCTGATATGTATCTTCCGGGAGAAGAACAAGAAAGTACAAATGCAACGATAAAGATTACAGATCAGCGCAGGTTTCCGAATGAACATCTACACAAAGAGGTAGCAATCCATTTTACATTAGGTACCTTAGAGATTAAGCATATTATCAAAATATATCCTGAGGCATCAGCTCTATCACACACGTATTTTTGTAAAGGAAAAGCAAAAAATAAACAATGGGTTGTTGATCAAGAAGCAGGATTAGGCATGATTGAAAAAAATGAAGAAGCAGAAATCAGTAGTTCTGAACGTATAGCAATGATCCCTTTTGACGGTCCCCACTGGAAAACCAATATTGTATCCTTCAAAGAAGCAACAGATTATAACGACAACCTGGTTTTTGAGAAAGAAATCTTACCCTATCGCAAAAAAGTAAGTATGCAGGGTAATGTGCTGATGGCGACGCAACAACAAAAAGATATTGGCTTTTTTTTGATCAAAGAAGCACCGATCGATTATAGTCAACAGCATTATCCGGGGTATGATTTTCAGATAGATCAAGCAGGCATCACTATACATGGTATCGGTATTTCTCCACAAGATATACATGAAGAATGGGTGCAGGGGTATGGGTACGCCATGGGATTAGCAACATCAGATCTCACAGCCTTACACTATGCAGCGCTGCAATATCAAAAACAATTACGCAAACATATCCCTGAGCGTGATGGGATGATCTTATCTAATACGTGGGGAGATCGTAGTAAAGATAGTAGAATGAATGCAGCCTTTATTTTAAAAGAAATTGAGCAGGCAGCAGCTATTGGGATTACTCATGTACAATTAGATGACGGGTGGCAAACAGGGCTATCTCGAAATTCAGCTTCAAAAGCCGGTCAAAAATGGGATGATTGGAGTGCAGCAGATTGGCAGCCGCACCCAGAACGATTTCCAGAGGGTTTCAAACCGATATTGGCTGCTGCTAATAAGAAAAATGTAGAAATTTGTCTTTGGTTTAATCCCAGTAAGGCAAACAGTTATGCATTATGGGAACGTGACGCTGATATTTTGATATCCTATTATAAAAAGTATAGGATTAAGGTATTTAAAATCGACGGGATGTCATTTGCCGATAAGCAATCCGAAATTAACTTACGCAAACTATTTACCAAAGTAATGATAGAAACTCAGGGTAACGTAACCTTTAATATGGACGTCACTGCCGGGCATCGCGTAGGATATCACTATTTTAATGAATTTGGAAATGTTTTTCTTGAAAATCGATACACCGATTGGGCGAATTATTATCCGCATAGAACCCTTAGAAATTTGTGGCAACTGGCAAGATACGTACCTGCAGAACGATTGCAAATTGAGTTTTTAAACAATACTCGTAATCCACATAAATACCGAGAAGATGATGTGCTGGCACCGGAAAAAATTCCTTTGAGCTACACAAGTGCCATCACCCTTGTGGCGCAACCGCTGGCTTGGATGGAGCTGAGTAATCTTGCTAAAACAGAGGAGCTTAAAGATCAATTTACAAGATATAAAAAGGTTTCAGAAAAACTACATTCATCTGTAGTGCTACCTATTGGGCAAGAGCCGTCTGGTTTTTCATGGACAGGGTTTGCAGCGTGTCAATCTCACGAGCCAACTTACGTTTTACTCTACAGAGAGCATACCCAAAACGATAGCGTTACACTACACATTCCTAAACTAAAAAAATCTGCGATACCCAACTGTATTTTGGGAGATACAATATCTATACTACAAGATAATAATGACCCAAGCAGGATCAAAATCAATTCGCCTAAGCAATTTAGTTATGGGTTGTTTTTGATGGAGTAGGGGTTGCCCAAGCTCTACTAGAATGATTGATCAACTACTACAAGATTAAAAAAGTGATTTAGTATGCTATCATCTTTGGTGTGATCTACCCTTTCCGAGCTCGAATACTCGAGCCCACCTTTCCCTTTCCAGAGAAAGAAGTCTTATTGTAAAAAGCTATGCTTTACTTTAGTATGTAATTGTATTCAAAATACAAACCATAAAAGTTCCTTCTGCTGCCAGGGGAAGGTATCTTGCTGTATGCAGGATATATAGAGTTTCACAAGCATTGCTAAAATGACGTATTGAATACCATAAGATTGAGAAGGTGATTTAATATTTTATCATCTTTGGTGTTATCTACCCTTTTCGAACTTGAATACTCGATTGTCATGCCCTAAAATAGGTTTACGTCCACAAGTTGCAAATTTGCGGTAGCGATCACTCTAGCGGCAGTAGTGGGTAAATTTAAATGATTATAGGTGATGTCGTATTACTCAAAAACTAGCACAATAAAAACTAAATACAATTTTTTGTATCTGGTTCTTAGCATTTATTATTTACTCTTGTCTGCCAACCTTTGACGGCACCTGTTACAAACGGGCGCTAGCTGGGGGGAGGTGATGATACGATTATTGATAAAGAACTACTCCAAAAAATAAAGGATATCGAGAGCTTTACAGAAGAAGAAAAAATTAAAATATACGACCTGCTGGATATGGTTATCGGATATCATAAAGGTAAAAAAGTATACTCTTCATAAAGCAAAAACCACCCTTAAAAGAGTGGCTCCTATATTTTCGTTACGTATTTGTATTCTTATATCTTAAGCAATGCCAGCTTTTACATTTTGATGCTGCGAGGCATAAAACCCAATGCTAAACCGTACTTCTTTTTTATATGTAAAGGTCTCTAATGTTGGATTATACTCGATAGGTGCATTAAAGTCTTTCATCATATTGATGATACGATACAATTTTGATTTAGAGACTTCTAATTTGCAAGCTAATTCTTCTGGGGTACCTGTGGCTTGTAGTCTAACGAGCTGGTCTACTCTTTTGATTAGGTTGATTTGTTTAGTGAAATTCATTTGGCTAGCCTTTTTTTGTAATTCAAGACCAAACCTACTACTAATAACAACCCATGTCAAGACCCACAGCAGGGGAAAAATACCCTTTAACGTTGACTTTTCGATCACTTACCTCAATTACTAGATTAACTACATAAGTTTGATGGAGTATTAACAATATTTTTTAATTATTTTATTTTGGAACATAAAAAACCAGCTACAAATTAATATCACTAGTTCTGAACTCTTATAAATCCGTCTTTGTATGTCCCACTAAGTCAGGAGACTTTGCGGAGCAGGCTAACCTAGTACTTTCTTGTAGAAATAACAATACCATTTTCATCAAAATACTCCCAAGTACCTACTTTCTTATCTAACTCGTATAGTCCTTTTTCTGTAATGTTACCGTTAGGGTAATATTTTTCATAATTACCATGCCATAGATCAGATTGACAATGATATACTTCCTTTAACAAACCACTTTCATCATATTCCTTCCATTCACCATCTCGTCCACCGTAGTGATAATAACCTTTTACAGATATTTTACCGCTAGGATAATATTCTTTATGTTCTCCGTGTAATTTCCCATTTTGGATTGGAGTTATCATTTTGGGAGTTCCATCAGGATAGTAATAATCTAGTGTACCTGTTAGTATATCATTCTTATATTTCTCTCTGGAGTGAACAGCTCCATCTCTGTGATATGATTCCCATATACTATCTTTCTTATCATTTTTGTAATATCCTTTTGTTGATAGATGACTATTTTTCCAATACTTTTTTACTAAACCATTCTTGGTTCCTTTTTTATAATAGATAGAATCTATAAACTTACCGTCCTCAGAATGAATCGCCCACATACCATCTTTTTTACCCTTTTTATTATAGCCGACAGCTTTAATAGTTCCGTTTTCATAATATTCTGTTTTTAAACTATTGTCAAAAAAGGAACAACTAACAATAGAGAAGCATATGATTATAAATAAACTCTTTAATAAATTCTTTATAATTGATCTTGAGTAAAAATATAAGCCACAGAAGAAAACTTCTATGGCTTACTATAATTAAAATTCAGTCTAATGTTAAAACCATCGTATATTATTACGGACAGAATATCCCATAGCAATCACTAAAATTACTGTCACGATTATATAGATCCAACTAAATATCCAATAAGGGCGTTTATCTTCTTTAGTTCTCTTTCCAAACTGTTTTAGTATTTTTTTACTACGGCTATTATAGTTAAAATAGAGATAGTTTAATACTATAAATATAGAAGGTACTATCAAGTTTTCATAAGCAAAGCTCTCATACTTAACTCCTCTTATGTGGAACATAATTAGATCTCGTATAAAAATATAATTGAACATTTGTAGTACCGAGATAACTAATATACTCGATAGATAAGGCACTTTTGCTTCCTGCCATTTCTTTGTACTATCATAGTAAGAATATAAAAAGTAAAAAAAATAGTAGTACATAAAAATATTAATTAATAGTCATTATTACTATGCACAGATTGATAATACCAACTGCTTTCAACAATAGATTTACCAATTCCTGTACCTAGAGCCCAAGCTCCAACAGTTGGGTTTTTTGATCCTAACGCAGCTGCGTTACCGCCTCCAATATAAGCTGCTCCTGCTCCTGTAAGCTTACCGCTATTCCATTCACTATAATTGCTATACAGACCGTATGCTCCTAACATTTTTCCTCCTACGTTTAACCATTTAGATAAATTACCTATAGTTACCCTTTTTTCTGTAAATTGATTCCCATGGAAATTATGTCCGTAGCTCTTTCCTTGTACAAAACTATACCAACTACTAGCATTGTATATGGCATTACTTGCTTTACCTGCTGCGTAGGCTCCTAATTTAACTCCTGGAAAACTCCCTCCGTTATCTGACCAATCTCTTTCTCTAAAGTAATTATATGAATAAATCTGTGGAATCCAAGAATCACTATGATAGTTGATTGACGCTTCATTTCTCCAATCGTTACTATAACGATCGTGTTGGTCGGATATGTGGACAGCTTGCCTATCACTAAACCCTGCTGAATTGCCATTACTATCAGCGACTATGGTTTCGCTATCTAGTAACTGACTGCCATCACTTAATCTTCCTCCAGAACCTCTGGCTTCTTCTCCTATGAATTGATCAATTTGTGCAACAGATGCACCTTCTCCATTATTTGCTTCTTCAAACCCTAACATATCCATAAAGCGAGAGATATCTTTAGCATCGTTTGTGTACCAATTCCCATCTTTTACTTCCCATAGCCCAGATGGATCACTAAACAATACAGGATTATTAAATCCAAAACGATAAGGTGTCCAGTTTTGTGCCAGTTCTGCTGCTGCATCAATAACATTAAATCTTCCAATAGCAGGATCATATTGTCTAAATGTCATTTCAGACACATTTAACCCTAAACTCTCATCAAATTCTTGACCATTATACCCATAGTTGTGCTTTCTACCATTTATAGCAAAATTGTATCCTTTATGTTGCAGCCCAAAAGGATAGTAGTTTTTCTCTTCTACGATCTCAGAAGTAGTGATTGTGCCGTCTTTATTAGCATCTTTATAGGACAGTCTGATGTTTCCTAAGTGATCTTTATATTGATAGATATACTTATATCCATCTGTGTCTTTCTCTACATACCCTTCTGCATGGTTAAAGAATTCAAGAATGCCATTCTTATACACATAATTCCCCGCATATTCCGTTTCTATTAAAGAACTTCCGCTAGGCGCAATTTTTTTAGTTTTGCTCCTGTGGCATCGTAAATATAAGAAATAGTTCCTGTTCCTTTACTATTTGATATCGAAACTGTGGTGGGTAGATTTAAATGATTATAAGTAATCTCTGTAATGCCTTTGTTTCGATCTGAGATCATATTCCCATTAGCATCATACTCATAATGCTGTCCTAGTAATAGATCCTTGGTGATAAATCCTTGATCAGTGTTACCAAGTTCGTACACAGAGGCTAATTGATTTCCTTTGTCATATTGATATACTAAATCATCCATGAATTGAGGTTCAAATTGGTCGGG
>CANLYR010000055.1 GCA_947495425.1 uncultured Aquimarina sp. | reverse complement strand
TATTAAATTGTTGTGTGGTAACTACAATTTACTGCCTTTTAGCAGTTTGCACAACTTTTTCTAAATGCACAACGGGTGTAATTAATATAATTATAAAACGAAAAAGAAAGGCGGTTTGTTTTATGCTTTAACACAAAGGAGGCTTATTTAACAATCAGACTACCAAAGTGTTAAAGTTAGCTCAACATTATTTTCGCTTTTTTAACAGCTTCAACCAGCGCATCTATTTCTTCTTTGGTGTTGTAGAATGAGAAAGAAGCTCTTATGGTACCAGGTATTTTATAAAAATCCATAATAGGTTGTGCACAATGATGCCCGGTACGTACAGCAATTCCTAACTTATCTACAATGGTTCCTATATCATAGGGATGTATATTTTTTAGGTTGAAAGAAATTACAGACGTCTTATTTTTAGAAGTACCATAGATTTTCAACCCTTCGATTTCTAACAACTTTTGAGTACCGTAGTTGAGGAGTTCGTTTTCGTATTCGGCAATAGCATCAAAACCAATGCTATTCATATAATCCAAAGCAGCACCAAAAGCAATTCCTCCACAGATATTAGGCGTTCCGGCTTCAAATTTATGAGGAAGCCCTGCGTAGGTGGTTTTTTCAAATGTGACCTGATCGATCATCTCGCCGCCACCCTGGTAGGGAGGCAGCTTAGTTAGCCATTCCTCTTTTCCGTAGAGCATACCCACGCCTGTAGGTCCACAAAGCTTATGAGCAGAGACTACATAAAAATCGACATCCAATGCCAGAACATCGGGCTTGATATGAGGACAAGATTGCGCACCATCTATAAGTACTGCAGCACCGACATGATGAGCTTTCTCAATGATTTCTTCGATAGGATTTATGGTTCCCAAAGCATTAGAGATATGATTTACAAAAACAAGTTTGGTTTTATGACTAAGTAAATCATCATATACGTTCATCACCAACTCCCCTTCTTCATTCATAGGGATTACTCTCAGAATGGCTCCAGTGCGTTCGCATAACATTTGCCAGGGTACGATGTTAGAATGATGTTCTAGTGCTGATACGATGATTTCATCACCTTTGGAAAGAAGGTTTGTGAAACCAGTAGCAACAATATTAATACTATGTGTGGTTCCTGAAGTTAAAATTATTTCGTGTGAATGTTTGGCATTAAAGTGCTGTTGTACTTTTTTTCTGGCGATCTCATAAGCATCTGTAGCTTCTTGTGATAAGGTGTGCACACCACGATGAATGTTAGCATTATATCCACTGTAATACTCCACAATGGTATCAATAACCACTTGTGGTGTTTGGGAAGTCGCTGCATTATCAAAATAGACCAGAGGTTTCCCGTTTACTTCTCTTTTTAGAATAGGAAAATCTTCTCTGATTTTATGTACATCAAGCATAGCAATTTCTTTCTGCAAAAGTACTAAGTATTTCTAATTGGGATTGTTTATTTTTAGAATGATTTAACTGTATTAGAAATGAAGAGATTTAAAAAGGTTTTAGGAATTACACTTTTACTCATACTTATAAGTGTTTGCGTAGCTGCTTATCTAAATTATCCAAAGTTGACTATACTATCAGGATATTCTGCAAAGAATATGAGTTCATCAGTTTTTATTGGCAATAGAAGTAAGGAGTTTACCGATGCAAATGATAATAATTTTGCTCCGGTACATCTGGCAGATGATGAGGTAGATATGAATAAAAAAATAGCCATATCTTCTGTTTTTGGGCTTATGAAGAGAAAAGCAGTGTATAGAGAAGGACTAGGAAGTGTCTTGATTGACGATGATTTTGATATAACAAAGCCAACGCTAGTGCCTAACAGAACTAAAACGCCAACCGGATTACCATATCCTTACGGGGAGCTAGCTCAAAAAGATACTGTTTTTAGTGCCATAGATTATGATAAGGTGCATAAGACTATTGCTACGATTTTTGATGCTGATGCAGAACGTATAAAAAGAACAAGAGCGGTTCTTGTACTTTATAAAGATCAAATCATTGCAGAAAAATATGCTGATGGATATGATAAAAACTCTAAATTACTAGGTTGGTCTATGACCAAAAGTATTCTGTCTACCGTGTATGGAGTGCTTCAGAAACAAGGTCTAATTAATATATATGATAAGGCTCCGGTAGCAGCATGGCAAAATGATGAACGAAAAGAGATAACCATTCATAACTTATTACAAATGAATAGTGGTTTGGTGTGGGATGAGGATTATGCTTCGATTTCTGATGTTACAAAAATGCTCTACATGGATACCGATATGACTTCAGCTCAGGTGCATAAAAAAGCAATTTATAAGCCAAATGAACATTGGTATTATTCTTCTGGTACTTCTAATCTACTATCGGGTATTTTAAGAAAAAAGTTTGATAATTATCAAGAATATCTGGATTATCCTTATCGCGAGTTTATAGATAAGATTGGCATGCATTCTATGCTCATAGAAACTGATATGTCTGGCAATTATGTAGGCTCTTCGTATGCTTGGGGCACTATGAGAGATTGGGGTAAGTTTGGATTGTTATATCTCCACAAAGGAAACTGGAATGGAGAACAAATTTTTGATCCCTCGTGGGTTGATTATGTGACCAAGCCAAGTCCAACCTCTGAAGGGGATTACGGAGGACATTTTTGGCTAAACGCAGGAGGGTTTTATCCTGATGCACCCAGGGATATGTTTTCTGCCAATGGATTTCAAGGACAGCGTGTGTTCATTATCCCCTCAAAAGATTTGGTAATTGTACGTTTTGGGCTGGCATGGGATAGTAGCAAGATGGATTTTAATACGTTTTTGTCTGAAATGGTTAGTGCGGTAGAATAATAAAGCCAGATCTAATAAGATCTGGCTTCAATGATGTAGTTTTTTTGTAAATCTTTACATTATAAATCAAACCCAAGATTTACCCCTAATTTATTGGCGATAAGTTTGTTGATTCTGCTTTTTAGCTGAGGTATTTTTACGCTTTCCAATACATTATTGGCAAAGGCATACATTAAGAGTGCTCTGGCTTCTTTTTCACCAATACCACGAGATTTCATATAAAATAAAGCATTATCATCTAATTGACCAATAGTACAACCGTGAGAACATTTCACATCATCTGCAAAAATCTCTAGCTGTGGCTTAGAGTTGATCGTTGCCCTATCACTTAATAGGATATTATTGTTAGACTGAAAAGCATTCGTTTTCTGAGCTTCTTTATTTACAATGATCTTACCATTAAAAACACCAGTCGCTCTTTCATCAAAAATACCCTTATAATCCTGATGACTTTCACAATTAGGCTCGATATGATGCACTAATGTATTGTGGTCAACGTGTTGCTTACCTTCAATAATCGTTATGCCATTAAGAATAGAATCGATACCTTCTCCTTTTTGATAAAAATTGAGATTGTTTCTGGTGATATTTCCTCCAAACGCAAATGTATGAACAGAAGCTATACTCTGAGCTTGCTGTTCTATAAACGTATTATCTATGAGAGAAGCATGCTCATTATCATTTTGGATTTTATAATAATCTACAATAGCTCTTTTGTCTACAAAAATTTCGGTAACCGAATTCGTCAATACGGGATTATCTGTTAAACTTTGATGGCGTTCGATAATCTGAACATGAGAATTTTCTTCAACGACAATCAGATTACGAGGTTGCAACATCTGTGCTGTTTCTTTACCTGTAGAAAAGTGTATAATCTGTATGGGTTTATCAGCCAGCTTATTTTTTGGAATATAAATGTAAGCGCCTTCTTTAGAAAATGCGGTGTTTAAAGAAGTTAGTCCGTCGTGTTTTGCTATCTTATTAAAATAATTATCAATAACAACTTTATACTTGTCGTGAGTTAATGCAGAAGACATTAGACATACATCAATCTTATCATGTGTGGTTTCTGATAAGTGAGAAGAATATTGGCCATCGATAAATACAATCTTATACGTATCCAGGTCGTGAAGAAAGTACTTTTTGACGTCTCTAAATTCTATTGTGTTTTCATGATCCGGAAAAACAATATAATCATGTTTTAGTATTGTATTCAAAGAAGTATATTTCCATGCTTCCTCCTTTTTGGTCGGAAACCCTTTTTCTTCAAAATCTTTTATGGCCTGACTTCTTATATCGTGAACAGGAGCATCGACATCTACTGTATTTTCAAAAGCCAAAAAAGAAGATACTAATTTTTCTTTCAATTCCATTTTCTCGTTGCTTGTTTTATTTCTAGTGAAACAGTTTCAAGTTTCAGGGTTCAAATTTTTTATATTTTATACCCTTGAATTCTTTTTTATTTAAGTAGGTTATGAAACCAGAAATTCTTCTGCTTAAGGTTTCATAATCACTAATCAATATTTTTAATGTGTTTTCGTCAATATATTTTGAATCAAAAATTCTGTATAATTGAGATCTTGTTTCTCCAGCAGATCCTTTTGCTATAGAGAGAAATTGTCTAAATTCTAAATTGCCATCTCTTTAAAATCCTTCGGCAATGTTATCCATTACAGAACCTGAAGCGCCTTTAACTTGATCTTTTAATTTGTAATCTTTTTACAATCCAGTATTTTTGGGCAAAATAATGATCTCATTGCTTAATCTTCTAGCTTCTTGCCAAATCTCTAAATCTTCAAATTTTTTGATAGTTGCCATAAGCTTAATCAACTTGAAATTTGAAACAATACACCAGAAACTGATTATGCGTTTATCTCTTCTTTAATCCAATCGTATCCTTTTTCTTCTAGTTCAAGCGCTAATTCTTTAGTCCCTGATTTTACGATTTTACCATCATACAATACATGCACATAATCCGGAACGATATGGTCTAGTAGTCTTTGGTAATGTGTAATAACAACAACCGCGTTTTCAGCACTTTTTAACTTGTTCACTCCATTGGCAACAATTCTCAACGCATCAATATCAAGACCAGAATCGGTTTCATCCAGAATGGCTAGCTTAGGTTCCATCATGGCCATCTGAAAAATTTCATTTCTCTTTTTTTCACCTCCAGAGAACCCTTCGTTAAGGGAACGGGATAAGAATTTGCGATCGATTTCTAGTAATTCAGATTTTTCACGAATTTTCTTCAACATGTCCTTAGCAGGCATTTCTTCAAGACCTTGTGCTTTTCGGGTTTCGTTGATGGCAGTTTTCATAAAATTAGTAACTGTTACTCCGGGAATTTCAACAGGGTATTGAAAAGATAAGAAAACACCTTTATGAGCGCGTTCTTCTGTAGCTAACTCTTCGATATCTTCCCCATCTAAAAGGATTTCACCTTGTGTTACTTCATACTCTTCTTTTCCCGCAACTATATTGGCCAATGTGCTTTTTCCTGCGCCATTAGGACCCATTATAGCATGAATTTCTCCGGCTTTAACATTTAGGTTTAAGCCTTTTAAAATTTCTTTTCCTTCAACACTAGCGTGTAAATCTTTTATTTCTAACATGCTGTTCAATTCTTTTGTCTTCTATGAGAGCTAATTGTATACGTTATTGTTCTTTTCCTTTATTTTGATCTTCACTAGAGCTTTCCTCAGTATCAGGAGCTTTGATTTTGGTGGGCAACTCCGATGTTGGGGCACTTACTCCAATGATTTCTTTAATTTCTATAATTTCTTCCCAACCTTGTTCGGGATTCGGTTTTATAATTCCTTTTACTACTACAGGAACCATATCGTATTCTTCTCTTTGAAGTGGGGCTACTTTTTTTGCCAAATCGAGAGTAATATCGTCGATAACCACTCCATAAATAAAATCTTTGCCTTTTATAACTGCTGCATCATCAATGAGAATAAATTCTCCACGTATTAGGTTTGGGTCGGTGTTTTTAGTATCTGTTTTTTCATTTTTACAAGAGAAAAGTATCAGACTAAGGGCAATGAGAATACATGTTTTTTTCATTAATGCAGATTTGGTTTATACTATGCTATCCAACAGAACCTTCTAGAGAAATTTCTAAAAGTTTTTGAGCTTCTACAGCAAATTCCATAGGCAATTTATTCAATACTTCTTTACTGAATCCATTGACGATCAAGGCGATAGCTTTTTCGGTATCAATACCTCGCTGGTTGCAGTAAAAAATTTGATCCTCACCTATTTTACTTGTAGTCGCTTCATGTTCTATTTGAGCGGTTTTGTTTTTTGCTTCTATATAAGGAAACGTATGCGCCCCACATTCATTGCCCATCAATAATGAATCACATTGTGAAAAATTACGTGCATTGGTTGCCCTACTATTAATTTGAACTAATCCTCGGTAACTATTTTGAGATTTACCGGCAGAGATACCTTTAGAAATGATTGTGCTTTTGGTATTCTTACCCAAGTGTATCATTTTTGTTCCTGTATCGGCCTGCTGAAAATTATTGGTAACGGCTATCGAATAGAATTCTCCTACCGAGTGATCCCCTTTGAGCACACAAGATGGATATTTCCAGGTTACGGCTGATCCGGTTTCAACCTGTGTCCATGATATTTTGGCATTCGTTTCACAAATACCTCTTTTGGTCACAAAATTATAGACACCACCTTTTCCTTCAGCATTACCGGGATACCAATTTTGTACGGTAGAATATTTAATCTCGGCATCGTCTAGTGCGATCAATTCAACTACTGCAGCATGCAATTGATTTTCATCTCGAGATGGGGCCGTGCATCCTTCTAGGTAACTTACATAGCTCCCCTGATCTGCAATTACCAAAGTACGTTCGAATTGACCCGTACCTGCCTGATTAATTCTAAAATACGTAGACAGCTCCATCGGGCAACGCACTCCTTTTGGGATATAACAAAAAGAACCATCACTAAAAACAGCAGAATTTAATGCGGCATAGAAGTTATCTTTCCGGGGTACCACTGAGCCGATATATTTTTTCACCAATTCAGGATGTTCTTTAATGGCTTCAGAAATAGAACAAAATATAATTCCTTTTTTTGCTAATGTATCTTTAAACGTTGTTGCGACCGAAACCGAATCCATTACAATATCAACAGCCACACCAGCTAATTTTTTTTGTTCGTCCAGAGAAATACCGAGTTTTTTAAAGGTCTCTAACAACTCGGGGTCGACCTCATCAATACTGTTGTATTTTGGCTTTTTATTGGGAGCAGAATAGTAAGATATATCCTGAAAATTAGGTTTTTCATACCGTACATTAGCCCATTCGGGTTCTTGCATCTGTTCCCAAGCACGAAAAGCTTCTAATCTCCATGTTGTCATCCATTCGGGCTCTTCTTTTTTCTTAGAAATTGCACGAACTATATCTTCATTAAGACCCACAGGAAAAGTATCAGACTCTATATCTGTATAAAATCCATACTCATATTCCTTGGTTTCTAATTCCTTCTTTAAATCGTCTTCAGTATATGCCATCTTCTCTATCCTAACGTTAATTTAGGCTCCTTTTTTATCAATTACAGTGAAAAACTCTCTCCACAACCACACGTTCTGCTTGCATTTGGGTTATTAAACACAAAACCAGTACCGTTTAAACCACCAGAATATTCTAGAGTTGTTCCAATCAAATAGAGGAAACTTTTTTTGTCAACAATAATTTTTACACCATTGTCTTCAAATACTTTATCTCCTTCTTCTTGTGCTTTGTCAAATTTTAAATCATAGGATAAACCAGAGCAGCCACCACTTTTAACTCCTACTCTAACATAGTCGGTAGTCGCATTATATCCGTCTTCACTCATCAATTGAATGACTTTACTTTTAGCTATGTCTGATACCTTAATCATACTTTTATATAAATAGATTAATTCTAAATGAGTTGCAAATATAGTACATAAGTAGATTTTATTCACAAAACCTAACATTTATCTAACATTTGTAAAAATAGATAAAACTTATAGAAACACATAATAGCACCATGAAATAAGGTCAATTGATTGTGATCAATTACCTTTGCAACATGATTGAAGACAAAAATACATCAAGAACACAACTGTCTGAATTGGGAGAATTTGGACTTATTCATCATTTGACCAAAAATTTTAAAATCAAACAAGAAACTACCGATTTGGGGATTGGAGATGATGCAGCTGTTTTGGATTTTAAGGAAAAAAAATGTGTGCTAACCACAGATTTATTAATCGAAGGGGTGCATTTTGATTTATCGTATGTGCCACTAAAGCATTTGGGCTATAAGGCCCTTATGGTGAATCTCTCTGATGTCTATGCTATGAATGCTATAGCATCTCAGGTAACGATTTCTATTGCGGTTTCTAATCGGTTTCCGCTTGAAGCATTAGAAGAATTATATGCAGGGATCGAAACTGCAGCAAAGATTTATAACGTGGATGTCGTAGGAGGCGATACGACCTCATCTACCACAGGGTTGATAATAAGCGTTACTGCAGTTGGTTATGCCAAAAAAGAAGACCTTGTATACCGAAGCACAGCTAAAGAAAGCGATCTTCTGGTAGTTACAGGAGATTTGGGAGCAGCGTATATGGGACTTCAGATTTTGGAAAGAGAAAAACAAGTATTTGACGTAAACCCCAATGCGCAACCAGATTTAGACCAATACACATATCTTATAGAAAGACAACTTAAACCTGAAGCCAGAAAGGATATTTCTGAATTACTCAAAGCATTAGAGGTAAAACCTACGAGCATGATCGATATTAGTGACGGTTTGTCTTCTGAAGTCATACATTTATGTTCGCAATCCAAGGTGGGTGTAAATCTATACGAAGAAAAAATACCTTTGGATCCGGCAGTGATTTCAGTTTGCGAAGAATTCAAATTAAATAGCACAACAGTTGCGCTCAATGGAGGTGAAGATTATGAGTTGTTATTTACCATCAAACAAGAAGACTACCCGAAGATTAAAGCAAATCCTAATCTAACGGTAATTGGACACATGACTGATGCAGATAGCGGGATAGGATTGGTAACCAGAGCCAATGAAAAGATAGCATTACAAGCACAAGGCTGGAATCCAATCAAAGAATAACTACGAAGCTGCCTGAAATTGAGTTTTTGCTCTATTTCTTTCTGCTTTCTTAGCATGTACTGTAGCTAAGGCTTCATTAATTTCTTTTAGTTTAGGAGTCATTACTTCTAAGCGGCCACGACTATTTGTAGTCGCTTGCTCACTACAATGTGAACAGGTATATTCTTTTATATGATGTGTAACATTTTTTGAAAGAACATAATCGTGTCCAAATAGAGCGCAGTAGATTTTGGAGAAGGAAAAAGTGGAGTTGGGGGTAGCGTTTTTCATAATTTTCAGGTGCTATAAATTCATAAATAGGGGTTAGGGGTTCATTATCAATACAATAATAGTCTTTTTTCGGTAATTAACAATAGTTTTGTAAGAAAAAAATGTCGAGATACATTAATTTTTAACTAAAATCAACCCTTTTTAGCGGTTTTAAGCTGTTAAAAATGTATTTCATCCTAAATTACCGTAAGTATTTTCTGTTAAATTTGTTTTAAAAACTCCTGTAGTACTGTAATCAATGCTTCTTTATTTTCGATATGAGACATATGTCCTCCGTCAAAAGAGACTAAGCGGGTTTCTGTTTGTTTTGCTTCCAATACGCTTTGATCATAATTCAATACTGGGTCTAATTTTCCGGCAAAGATGATTTTGGGTTTTTGAAACTGACTTAGTATAGTGCTTCGATCTCTTCTAATTTTCATTCCTTCTAAGGCAGAAATAATACCTTGCAATGAGGTTTTTGAGGCCTGATTTTTAATATGTTCTATTTCTTCTACAAACGCAGACCGGCTTTTTTTTGCAAACAAATTAGCAATGGCCATGCTGGTATAGGCATCAGGATTTTTCTTCACAATATTAATGGCTCGTGTGCGGTTAATTTTTCGTTCTTCACTATCAGGAAATGATGTAGTATTGAGGAGTGCTAATCCCGAGATCAAATCAGGAAAAAGATCAACATACGCCAAAGCAACATACCCACCCATAGAATGCCCAATAAACGTTGAGTGCTCAACTTCTAGATGATCTAAAACTGCTTTTACCGCATGAGCCATATCCTCTACTGTATGGATATAACCCAAACATTGGGTATCACCATGACCCAGCAAATCAATAACAATACATTGATACGTATCAGAGAAATGTGTGATCGTAGCATCCCACATCGTTGAGTTCTCTAAAAATCCATGTAGAAAAACCACAGCAGCACCTTTTCCAGAAGTGTTGTACTTTATTTTAATCCCTTTGTATGCTAATATCATTTTGAAATTCTATTTTTAGGCTCATAAACCTAACGAAATGAAACGAACATCAATAGATTTTAGCATATCTTTTGCGAAGTAATGCTAGAATGTAATGATATGAGAACGATTGTAACGAGCTTTTCGAACGTTCTTCAATTTTATAAGTAAATAATTGTCAAACAATTACAAAATCTAAACGTGTGAAATTTAATAAAGAAACTTTTGTTGCAGGATTTGCACTCTTTTCTATGTTTTTTGGAGCGGGTAACCTCATGCTACCACCGCTTCTTGGTCTCAAGGCTGGCGATGCATGGTTTTTGGTCACACTGGGTTTTGTTATTTCTGCGGTACTTATACCACTACTTGGTATTATTGCGCATGCCAGGCTTCAGGGGACGATGCTGGATTTTGCAAAAAAAGTGTCTCCTTCATTTAGTCTTGTATATTGTGTATTGGTCTACATGATCTCGATAGCGCTGCCTTCTCCCAGAACTGCATCGGTGACTCATGAGATGGCGATTCAACCTTTTTTTGGTACAAGTGCTTTGATGACAAGTAGTATTTATTTTGCCATGGTATTACTTTTTGTGATTAATCGATCTAAAATTCTCGGTCTTTTGGGCAAATTTTTATCTCCTATCATATTTGTTGTGGTCTTTAGCATAATCTGTGTAGGAATTTTTTCTGCGCAAACTCCAATAGATCCTTCGGTCATGCAAACACCCGTTATTCATGGATTGCTAGAAGGCTACCAAACTTTTGATGCGATAGGCGCAGTTGTCGTAGGCGGTGTGATTATAATTTCTTTGCGTCTTAAAGGAAAGCACGATTTCAAACAAAATAGAAGATTAATCATAAAATCAGGTGTAGTTGCAGGATTTGGGTTACTTATTATTTATTCCGGAATGATTTATAACGGAGCGTTATTGAATACCGTATTTGATCAAGAAATTACGCGCACAGCCTTATTATCAGAAATGAGCCTGAAAACCCTTGGTCAGATTGGAAAAATATTATTGAGCATCCTGGTTGGATTAGCATGTTTTACCACAGCGGTAGGTATAGTGACCGGTACGGCAGACTTTATGAAAGGTATATTTGGAGATTCTCAAAAAGTATACCTAACTACAGCAATAGTTGGTTGTATTCTTGGGGTACTTATGGGACAGTTCGATGTACACTATATTATCAATATTGCAGTACCTGCTTTGATGCTGATTTATCCAATTACGATCATCCTGATACTGCTTAATGTTTTGCCAGATCGCTATACTTCTCCATTAGTTTTTAAAGTAGTGGTAATCACCACTATCATATTTAGTATCCCTGATTTTTTTGGATCGATAGGGTTTAGAGAGCTTATAAATCCGGTCTTAGAAACACTTCCACTTGGGCAGCATAGTTTGGCATGGTTGTTACCAGCATTTATTGCGCTAATCATTATGAATAGTTTGAGTTTACAACCAAAAAACAGTGATTCTCAAAGCGTTTAATAAGTATTGAAATTCGGGGCAATTTCCCCTTTCATCTCTTGATCGTTTGTATTACATTCGCAAAAAATACAACTACAACTAACCGGTATTACAAACCAAAAGAGATGTTTATGAGAAAAACAACTACGCTAACACTTTTATTATCTGTATTATTATTGTCCTGTACTCAGGATGATACCTACGTGCCTATTGCATCTGATCTGGATCTGGAGTTAAAAAATCTATTACTCGATACTTCTCAAGAACAAGGACTTTCATATTTTATATTACCAGAAAGTGATGAGTATACCAACATACCTCAAGACCCACTAAATCCTATTACCAAAGAGAAAGTTGAATTGGGAAAATTACTATTGCATGAAACCGCTTTGGGTAACAACCCAAAAATGGTTACAATGAAAGCTACCTATTCATGTGCTTCATGTCATCAGGCTGCAGCAGGTTTTAGTTCCGGGCTTCGACAAGGGATAGGAGAATGCGGAGAAGGATTTGGATCTAAAGGTAAGGGCAGAATTATTAATACAGGTGTTCCGGTAGATTCTGTAGATATTCAACCGCTTCGTTCACCAACGCTATTACATGTAGCCTATCAAGATGTAATGCTTTGGAACGGTCAGTTTGGAGGAACAGGAACCAACGAAGGTACTCAAGCCAACTGGACTACTATACAAGAAAATTTTCTTGGTTTTGAAGGGGTAGAGGTGCAGGCCATTAAAGGACAAGGCGTACACAGACTATTGGTAGATGATGAGTTTGTAACTAGCCATGGATATGCAGCATTATTTGATGCTGCGTTTTCTGAGGTCGAAAAAAGTAAAAGATATTCTACCAGGAATGCTGCATTGGCCATTGCTGCATACGAAAGAACATTACTCGCTAATCAATCCCCGTGGCAACAATGGCTAAAAGGGGATACCAACGCCATGCGAGTTACCGAAAAAAGAGGAGCAATCGCTTTTTTTAGTACTGCAAAATGTTATGAATGTCATACTGGCCCTGCACTAAACGACAAACGTTTTCATGCCTTTGGGATGGGAGATTTTGATAATTCTGACCAAGCCATAGTTTTGGAAAAAGAGGATTTTGAAAATGTAAAAAAGGGAAGAGGAGGATTTACCAAAAATCCAGAAGACGATTATAAATTTAAAACACCAACCCTGTACAATCTTGTTGATAATGGGTTTTATGGCCATGGTGGTACATTTACATCGGTAAGAGAGGTGGTAGCTTATAAAAACAAAGGAGTTGCGCAATCCAAAGACGTACCAACCAAAAATCTGGCATCACAGTTTGGTACGATTCATCTAACCGATCAAGAGATTGATGATATTACCGCTTTTATAGAATATAGTTTACAGGATTCTAATTTGTTGCGCTATGTTCCTGCTAAGCTAAACTCTGGATTGTGTTTTCCTAATAACGACAAACAATCTCAAGTTGACCTTGGGTGCAATTAATCTCTAGTTCAAAGTTGCAATCCACCAGACATTGCCATACGGATCTTTAAAACCGGCTCCTCTGGCACCGCTATCCTCATCCATAGGTTGCATTAATGAGGTGGCACCGGCATCAAGGGCATTATAATAGGTTTGATCGGTATCTTGTACATATACATACATCGATCCGGGGTGTTCGGGATAATGCTGTGATGCTTCTGCAAGTAGCATGGTACTATCCCCGATCTTAATTTCTGAATGTTGTATTCTTTTATCAGCATCCAGACTGCGGATCATTTCTTGTGCATTAAAGATTTTGCGAATGAAATCAATAAAATCTTCTGCTTCTTTAACGACTAGATAAGGCATGGCTTGTTGATGACCCGCGGTGATTTTCATTCGTTGCATACTACAAAATAGAATTTTTGTTTGTAACGAAAGAATAGGCAATAATATTCTATAGAGAGGGAGAAATATATATAAAAAGAGACAGAAAAGTAAAAACAACCCCAAACATAAAGCTTCCTCCTCACCATAGGTGGGGAGGTGTCGCCATCGGAGAGATTATGGTTACAGCAAACCTATCAGCATCTTTATTATATGGTAAGTGAAAACAAATACTAAAAACTGAATTTAGAATGTTTAACGTAAAATGTAAAACTGAATAGTAATTACTGAATAAAACATATTGAGCGAAATAATCTATGTGCTACAAAAATTAAGCTTCCTCCCCACGCTTGTGCTGAGCCATATCGAAGGAGGAGACTTAAAATGCTAATAAATAAGATATTAGTTTTACATCTAAGTTCTTACATAATAAAGAGCAGAAAGAACTGTTAAAAAACTTTGAAATTCAAAATGGGTGACCCGAATGCGGAAAACAGGAGACTGTAGCTAATTTAGGGGAGACTTACATATACTTTTGATACTTTGCATAAGAAAAAAGCGTCGATTAAGACGCTTTTTTGAACACTTTAGTAATCTTCTTTAGGATCAATTGTTCTAACATGCGAAATGTTAGTATAACTTCCAGCTTTAATGACTTGAAGATTATTTAATTTTGAAATTGTAAGTTTATCAATAGATAATTTTGTTTGATGTACTTTTTTCATTGTTAAAAATTTTGTTTTATTGAATTCAAAAATACATTTTTTCATATGATTTACTGGAATCAAACAAGTAATTTATAGTCTTAATTTATTAATTCAGACTCGCAAATTTTTATTAATCAATGGTTTATCTGTTTTCTAATTTATCTAAGTTTTTAATAAAATAGGACGGGTAAATCCCAGTTTTTTTCTTAAAAGCATTTGAAAAAGCTTCAGAAGAATTAAACCCAACCTCTCTTGATATGGCTTTGATGGTATATTTTCTAAATTTTAAATCGTGCTCTATTTTCTTAATTGAATATTCAATCCTAAGATCATTTAGATATTGAACAAATGATTTTTGTTTAGATGCATTAATTGTCTTTGATAAATATGTAGTGTTGGTATTAAGTTTTTTTGCTAGCATTGAAGATGTTATATCTCGTCGTAAAAAAACCTTATTCCTTTCGAAGTCTTTAAGGTCTTCTAAAATTTTATTTATTACATCATCTGCGATACTTATAGTTTCAATTTTTTTAATACTAGCATGATGTATTTCCTCATTTTTTTGATTTTTGCCAATTAATGCTTCAAAACGCTTTTTATACAATAATCTTTTCTTCAGATTAAAGGCTAATACAACTAATACAACACATAATATTAGCAAAAGGATAATAATGTATTTAGTAGAGGTATCCTCCTTTTTTTTCAAGGAAGAAATTATAGTATTTTTCTTTTGAATTAATCTTGGTGTATCATATTCTTTATAAATCTTATTACTCAAATACTTATAGTTTTCGTCTAGAATACTATCTAAAGACAATAGTCTCTTTACATAAATAAGTTCAGAATGTTCATCCTTTTTAGATTTATAGTAACTAATGAGCATATCATAAGTTTCTCTTAGTTCAGGGTCCAAATGAGAATATTTTAGAAAGATTGTGTCAACTTTTTTTAAATTTTCTATACATAATTCTATATTGTCATTTTTTTGATAAATCTTACCTAAGTAAAAATGAGCAAATACTCTATCCAGATCTTTCAGCTTATATATGGACTTTATGATACTATCTTTTGAGGATGCTAATTTGTTTTTTTTGTATTCAACAATACCCTGATTGACAACAAATTTATAATACACTGTAGAATCACCTCTTGATAGAGATTCTCTAATACCTTGCTTATTATAATATGTGGCAGAGTCTAATTTTTTGAGTTTGCTATAGACGGTAGAAACAGCAAATAGATATGTATAGTACGTATCGGGTTTAGTATTTTTATAATCATTTATATTGGCATAATTCAATCCGATTTTCATTGATGAAAGCGCATCTTCAAAAAAACCGATTTTCATTCTTATAAGACCAATATTATAATGTAATCCAATTTTCCGATTTAAATTATCAGTTTTTTCAATATATTTTAATCCTATTAAATTGTAATCTAGCGCTTTTTTGAAATCTCTAATTTGATAGTAATAACTTCCCTTCAATATATAACCTACAGAAGGGTATTTATCATGATTCAATCTTTGAGAAATATCGATAATACTATCTGTATAAGCCAAGGTGATATTTGAATCGTTGTGTAAATAAGCAAGAAAATGATATCCTCTGGCTATTTTAACAGTGTCATAGGCCATTTTTGCCTTGCTCAAAAAGGTTTTGGCATATAAATCTTGTAAAGTAATATTTGGTTTTACTGAATAATACTTATCAACAAGTTCATCGAATGTATTATCCTTTAAAGAATCAGGAATTAGAAATTTTTGACTTCTTTCCTGAGAAGATGCAGTCACTACAAATAATAGAACAAAGAATAAAAATAATTTTATTAATGATCTATCCATACATTTTGCATTACTTATTAAAAACCGATTTTGGTTATATATCTAAGAAACGAATATAAGAATTCTATAAAATTTACTTCTTTTTGTTCTAATAAAGTTGAATATCTATTTTTTATATTTTCTAGATAATATTGTGATAGTTATTGATAATCAATATTCTAGATTGAATATAGAGTGGTCGCAATTTATAAATTTCAGGGGCGTAATTTATAAATCACGATCACCACCCCTTGCAAATCCCCCACACCTCCCCTTACATTTGGCTCCATCAAAACCTAACCAATGGAGACCAACACGCAACAGTATAAACACAAATACATCGCAGAAATTTTACAAGCCATACATCTTGGTATGGACACCTTTATGTACAATCTGGTACATCATAGTCCATATGAAATTATCCTGTATTGTTGGATTACTAAATGCTACCAAAAACAAATCCCAACCGATCAAGCGATCCAACAGATCTATAAAGCCAGAAACATGTATTTGTTGGGAGCAACAGCAGACGGATACCAGGGATCAGGAGTTAGAAGAAATAAGTTGAGTTGTGTGAGTACCCCTTGCCCTAAGTAGTGAGTACTTCCTCTTCTGCTCGTATCAAAGTCAAAGCGCTTTGTACACGCGTATCAAAGCAGAAGAGGGTTGGGTAAGGATAGTTACCATACCATAAAACAAGTGTTAAAACATAACCTATTAAGAACAAAAACTAAGCAATATTCTAATCATAATACTTTATAAATAATAAATCATGAGAAACATCATCCAGGATCAATTAACCCAAGAAGACAAAGACACTGCAGAACAACTGGTCACACAGCTAGAAGCTATGTTTACTGGTAAACTAACAGCCCTCACCGAAAAACAACGCCAAGACTACAAAGCGATCAATGAGAAAAACAAACTCTTTGTCAATAAGATCTGGGAGTATCGCAAGCATAGTAACGGCCTTAGTTCTCCCGATGTCGATTGGCAGGAGTTTGAAAAAGATTATGGGGCCCGCGTATTTACCGAGAATTTACTGGGTCGAGTAGAAAGTATTGCATATCAACTAGAGAGCACCAAGATCTTACATGACTATGATAATTATCAGGATGCGCTTAATGATTACGCCTATTCGCAATACAGCAAAGGTGCCGGTAAATCCGGATTCACCGAAAAAGTAGCCGAGCTAAAACAGTTTTTTGCACGTACTAAAAGTACTGCTCAAATTGACGAAACAGAAGGTCTACAGGGTTAAATTTTTGACCTTGGTAGTTAAATGACGGTAGTTTGTGGTTCGCCTGTTAGTGGATGAGTAAGCAGTAAGCGGTTTGCAGTTTTGAGTTAGTAATAAAACCCGAAACCTAAAAAAAGAGCACAAGGTGCTAAAAGCTAAGTACAGACGGTTACATATGAAACACAACTTCTGATAATAAAATTATGTAAAGTAAACTAAAACACACAAATTTCTAACAACTAACAACTAACAACTAACAACTAACAACTAACAACTAACAACTAACAACTATTCCTATGAATATTATGATGAAACACTTAACAATGATAAAAAGAATAGATAATATGATTCGCATGCGGGCTACTGGAGGACCTGAGGAGTTTGCGGATAAATTGGGGATTTCAAAAACGAAGTTATATCGTATGATCAACATTATGAAATCGTTAGAGGCTCCAATCACCTATGATTTTGGAATCCAAAGTTTTGTCTATGAAAAAGCGGTTGGATTTCAATTTGGTTTTGTAACGCTTCAACAAGGGGAGTATATAGAGTCTGTGAGTTTGTGAGTGGATGAATTTATGGAGGAGGTGAAATACAAAAAATCATAAAAAGCTTCCTCCCTACCACGGGTGGGGAGGTCGTAAAGATATAGAAATTAAGTTTTTTAACAATCTATAATTTTTGAATAGATACATAAATTTATATATCTATTTTTTATTTAATTGCTTGATAAAATATGAAGGCTTGATACCAACTTTTTTATAAAATGCCTGCGAAAATGAAACAGGATTACTAAACCCTACAGCCTCAGCTATAGCTTTAATTGTATATTTTCTAAATTTTTTATCATCTTTGAGTTTTTCGATAGTATATTCTATTCTTAGATCATTAATATAGTCTGTAAATTTTTTCCCCTCGTAATGATTTATAAAGACAGACAAATATTTGGAGTTAGAATTAATCTTTTTTGCAACAATATTTATGGTAATATTATGATTCAAATACTCTTCTTTGGCTTCAAATTGGTTTAGTCCCAATTTAATAGCGTTAATAACATCTTCAGCTAGATGGGCTGCATTCTGTTTGTTTTTTGTTGTGTTATAATTTTTTTCCTCTTTTATGTTCTTACTAATTAAACGCTCAAATTTAATTTTGTCCTTTTTTCTTTTAATATAATTTAGAGTAAGAAATAATAATAAAATAATCGAGACTATTAATAATGAAGTAATGCTTTTCGTTTTATATGAGTTTGATTGACTAAGATCACTAATCAACTTCTCTTTATCCAAAATCAAATTTGAGGTATCAAAATCTTTAATTATTTTGCTATTGATATATTGATAGTTAGAATTTAATATGCTGTCGACCTTAATTAGTCTATTCAGGTATAATAATTGGGTCTCTTTATCTTTCTTTTCTTTGTAGTGATTAATCAAAATTTTATATCCTTGACGAATTCCCGGAAATAAATCTTTAAAATCCTTGAATAAACTATCAACTGTTCTAAATTGAAGAGTCGCTTCATTAATTTTTCCCTGTTCAAAGTATGCTTTTCCTAAATAAAACCTAGAAAACATGATATTAGATTTATCATTTAGTCTAATAATATTGGGGAGGGCTTTGTTTAGGCTATCAACTGAACTTTTATATTCCTTTTTAAAATATAAGTTTGCTCCTTCATTCATAACAAAATAAAGATACATATCATTATCATTGTTAGATAAAGATATCTTAATCCCTTGCTTATTAATTGAGGTTGCTGTATCAAGCTTCTTTAATTTTGTATAAGAATCTGATAATGCAAATAATCCTATCAGCTTACTGTAATAATCTTTTGGATACTCAGATTCATTTGACAATATATAAGTATTAAATTCTTTAAAAATTTCTAACCCTTCTTCATACTTACCTATTCTATTTTTTAAAGCTCCAATATTAAACTTAGCATCATAAGCTAAAATATTATTACTATTTTCGGTAGCAATTTCGTAAGCTTTGAAATAATTATCTAATGCTTCCTTATAATTTGCATGATCAGTATAGAAATCGCCTCTGTAGTAATAGAATATAGCAGGATAGTGTTTGCTAGTGTAATTTCTTGACATATGAATCGCGTAATTCAAATATGGTATTTTTAGAGAATCATGCGCCACGATACTTAAAAGAAAACACCCTCTTGCTATTCTAATGCTATCATTAGTAATTAAACCTTTCTTTATATAACTTTTTGCATAAATGCTAGCCTTATAGGGAAGTTCTGTATGTTTATGAAACAGTTTTTTTAAGTTCTTATAAGATTTACTTTGTAAAGAATCAGGTATATCAAATTTATTTAATACCTCAGGATTTGGAAAATTTTCTAGATCTATCTGAGAAAAACAACATGTAGATAGTGTTAAAATATGGATAAAGACTAATTTTAAAAACTTCGCCATAAGTGTTTAAAAACAATTGTGTTTAACAAATATCTAAACTACTATAAATTATTTTAGAAAGGTAATTTATCTACAAATTAACATAAAAAGAGCATAATCTTGCTGTATGAATTTGCATTTCAAATTCATGAATTTGAAATGCAAATTCATGAATCCTTACCAACACCCCTTGCAAACCAACCATTCACATCCCTACATTTGGCTCCATCAAAACCTAACCAATGGAGACCAACACGCAACAGTACAAACACCAGTACATCACAGAAATTTTACAAGCCATATATCTTGGTATGGACACCTTTATGTACAATCTGGTACATCATAGTCCATATGAAATCATCCTATATTGCTGGATCACTAAATGCTACCAAAAACAAATCCCAACCGATCAAGCGATCCAACAGATCTATAAAGCCAGAAACATGTATTTGTTGAGAGCAACAGCAGACAGATATCAGGGATCAGGAGTTAAGAAGAAACAAGTTGAGATGTGTAAGTACCCCTTGCCCTAAGTAGTGAGTACTTCCTCTTCTGCTCGTATCAAAGTCATAGCGCTTTGTACACGCGTATCAAAGCAGAAGAGGGTTGGGTAAGGATAGTTACCATACCATAAAACAAGTGTTAAAACATAACCTATTTAGAACAAAAACGAAGCAATATTCTAATCATAATACTTTATAAATAATAAATCATGAGAAACATCATCCAGGATCAATTAACCAAAGAAGACAAAGACACTGCAGAACAACTGGTCACACAGCTAGAAGCTATGTTTACCGGTAAACTAACAGCCCTCACCGAAAAACAACGCCAAGACTACAAAGCGATCAATGAGAAAAACAAACTCTTTGTCAATAAGATCTGGGAGTATCGCAAGCATAGTAACGGCCTTAGTTCTCCCGATGTCGATTGGCAGGAGTTTGAAAAAGATTATGGGGCCCGCGTATTTACCGAGAATTTACTGGGTCGAGTAGAAAGTATTGCATATCAACTAGAGAGCACCAAGATCTTACATGACTATGATAATTATCAGGATGCGCTTAATGATTATTCATATTCGCAATACAGCAAAGGTGCCGGTAAATCCGGATTCACCGAAAAAGTAGCCGAGCTAAAACAGTTTTTTGCACGTACTAAAAGTACTGCTCAAACTGACGAAACAGAAGAATAAGCAAAATAAATCACCCTGTGGGCCATTGTAACGTTCCTGAAGGCTAAAAAGACGAAGCGTTTAACTCGGTTAGCTAAAATTTTAACCGCTGAAGTTAAATTTTTAAGGTACAAGGTTGAAATTTCAAAGCGATAGGTTAAAAATCTTGCCGTCTCGAGCTAAACCCTTCGTCAAAAAGGCCCTCGAGAAGGCCAAAAAGGCCCATGACATGGTCTTTGGCGTTAAACGGAAGGTCTACAGGGTTGAATTTTTAGCCTTGATAGCTAAATGACGGGAGTTTGTGGTTCGCCTGTTAGTGGATGAGTAAGCAGTAAGCGGTTTGCAGTCTAAAACCCGAAACCTAAAAAAAGAACACAACGTGCTAAAAGCTGAGCACAAACGGTTACAAATGAAACACAACTTCTAATAATAAAATTATGAAAAGTGACTACAACACATAAATTTCTAACAACTAACAACTAACAACTAACAACTAACAACTAACAACTAACAACTAATACCTATTCCTATGAATATTATGATGAAACACCTAACAATGATAAAAAGAATAGATAATATGATTCGCATGCGGGCCACTGGAGGACCTGAGGAGTTTGCGGACAAATTGGGGATTTCAAAAACGAAGTTATATCGTATGATCAACATTATGAAATCGTTAGAGGCTCCAATCACCTATGATTTTGGAATCCAAAGTTTTGTCTATGAAAAAGCGGTTGGATTTCAATTTGGTTTTATAACGCTTCAACAAGGGGAGTATACAGAATCTGTGAGTTTGTGAGTGGATGAGTTTATGAAGGAGGTGAGTTTTGGAGGAAGTGAGTATGAAGTGAAATACAAAAAATCATAAAAAGCTTCCTCCCTACCACGGGTGGGGAGGTGTCGCCTCGTGGCGACGGAGGGGTTTGCTCCATAAACCCGCTTACTAGAACATCCTCCTGACCCTCTTCACCTTGTGCTGAGGTCCTAAGTAGAGTGAGTATCAATATCCCGTTGAGAGAATTATAGGCGTGTTTTTTGAGCGGATGCGTAGTTATTATACTATTGGCTAGTTATCAGCTAATACAAAAAGAAGTGAAAAACCAATTGCTAAATATCAAAAGTAAAACCTAAAAATAATAGATGTAAAAGTGATAAATCATAAAAAGCTTCCTCCCTACCACGGGTGGGGAGGTGTCGCTTCGTGGCGACGGAGGGGTAACACGAAGTTTCATTGAATTAATAATATTGAACAGTAACTGGTTAGTACTATAACCCAATGCCTAACACCAGAAACCTAAAAAGAACACAAAATGCTCAAAGCTAAGTGCTAACGGTTCAAGATGAAGGTTACCTTATGAAGACAAAATTATAAAAAATGCAAAAACAAATATTTCCAAAAGAAATTATAGAGCATACTGTAGAGGCTCATCAATTTAGGCATAACAGCACCAGTAAGAAAATCTATACGATTATATTGATTGCCGTTATAGTTACAGTAGCACTCTTGCCTTTTATTAAGACTGATATTTACACTACAGCCAGAGGCGTGCTAAAACCAAGCAAAGAAAGAGTAAAAATCACTCCATTGCAATCGGGTAAAGTAGTTTTTGTAAATATGATAGATAATCAAAAAGTTAGAAAAGGCGATACGCTCTTGATGACTAGTGCTTCATCAATAGTAGAAAAAATACAAATTTCTACAGTACAGATAAAAGAGACCAACCTGTTTATTGCTGATTGTAATTATTTAATAAATACGGCTTATCCAAAATTTAAGAAACTTCAATCCGCTCGCTATCAGAAAGAATACTTATATTTTTCTCAAAAACTTCGAGAACTAAAATCAAGAGTTAAAAAGACTAAAATTGATCATCAGCGTAGTCAAAAGTTGTATAACAAAGGGGTCATAGCCAAAGTAGAGCACGAAAACACTGCTTTTGAGTACCAATTAGCGTCTGGTAACCTAAAACAATATCAAAAGCAACAACACAATACATGGCAAGCGGTTTTAACGGATTATGAAAATTCGGTTAGAGAATTACAAAACGATGTATTACAGTTAGAGGAGCGCCAAAAGGAAGTAGTGATTACAGCACCAACAGGCGGAGTTCTTAAAAATGTAACAGGACTAGAAACAGGTAGCCTGATTTCAGGAGGAATTAATATAGGAGAAATATCTCCTGATACAGAGTTAATTATAGAATGCTATCTCTCTCCTTCTGATATTGGTATGGTAAGCCATAGAAAGCGTGTCAATTTTCAAATCGATGCCTTTAATTATAATCAATGGGGGCTAGCTACCGGAAAAATCATGGAGATCAGTAAGGATATAGATTTGGTTAATAATCAACCTGTATTTAAAGTACGTTGCAGCATTGATCAAAAATATTTAGAACTCAAAAATGGTTTTAAAGGTAATTTTAATAAGGGGATGACACTAAGCGCGAGATTTGAACTCGCCCAACGTACTTTATCCGAACTCCTATATGATAAAGTTGATGATTGGTTAAACCCTGCGAGTCCAACAATAGCAGAAATACAGAATTAAAAAGCAAATACATGTCCAATATAAGAATTAAACAACACGATATAACCGATTGTGGAGCTGCTTGCCTTGCATCTGTAGCCGGACACTATAAGTTACATTTGCCTATAGCCAGAATTCGGCAATTAGCAAATACAGATAAGAAGGGAACCAATGTATTGGGGTTAATTGAGGCTGCAGATTCACTTGGATTCGAAGCCAAAGGAGTACGGGGGGATATCCAGAGTTTACAGAAAATTCCTAAACCTGCAATTGCTCACGTAATTATCAACGAAAAACTACAACATTATGTAGTGATCTATCAAGTTACTTCATCCTACATCAAAATTATGGATCCAGGGGATGGCAGGATTCATAAAAAAACACATGAAGAATTTGCCAAAGAATGGACCGGGGTTTTAGTGTTGCTCCTCCCTAAAGAAAATTTTAAATCGGGTAATGAAAAGATATCAGTTTTTAAACGTTTTTGGTTTTTGCTCAAACCTCATAAAGGAGTATTAATACAGGCCTTGGTCGGGGCTATTATATATACACTTTTAGGCTTTTCTACCTCTATTTACATTCAAAAACTTACCGATCATGTATTCATGGGTAGTAGTACAAAACTATTGAACTTGCTAGGTGTAGTTATGATCGTTTTGCTAGTATTAAAACTGATTATTGGTGTATATAAAGATGTTTTTTTGGTCAAGACCGGGCAGCAAATCGATGCTCGTCTCATCTTGGGATACTACAAACATTTATTAAAACTACCGCAACATTTTTTTGATACCATGCGGGTAGGCGAAATTATCTCTAGAATTAATGATGCTGTAAAAATTAGAACATTTATTAATGGTGTTTCGTTAAACCTTACAGTCAATGTATTGATTCTTGTATTTTCTTTTGGATTGATGTTTACATACTATTGGAAATTAGCATTGATTATGCTATTTGTGATTCCTTTATATTCAGGAATGTACATTATTGCAAACATTTTAAACAAACGTACCGAACGGGGTATTATGGAGAAATCAGCAGATCTCGAGAGTCAGTTAGTAGAATCTCTAAATGCGGTGGGAACCATTAAAAGATTTGGTCTTGAAGATTTTGCCAATGTCAAAACTGAAACCCATTTTATTAACCTATTAAAAACAGGATATAAATCAGCTTTGAATGGTGTGTTTTCAACTTCTGGCACAGAGATAATAGCGCAATTATGTACTATTATCCTGCTATGGAGTGGTTCTTTTTTTGTAATTCAAAAAGAGATTACTGCCGGAGAACTTATGGCATTTTATGCAATTATAGGGTATTTTACCAGTCCTGTTGCTAGTTTAATTCATGCAAATAAAGAAATACAGAATGCATTAATTGCAGCAGATCGTTTGTTTGAAATTATGGATCTGGAACGAGAAGAGGAATTTCAAAAAATAAAACTTAGAAAAGAGGCCATAGGTGACATCAAATTCTCTAATGTAGGATTTAGATATGGGTCCAGAGTAGCCGTATTTAAGGATTTTAACCTTACCATACCTAAAGGAAAAATTACTGCAATCATAGGAGAGAGTGGTTCTGGTAAATCCACGTTGATGTCATTATACCAAATCTACAATAAGTTGTCATAAATAATTTGTTTATATTTTTTGTGAGCTACAATCGATTTGATCAAAT